>JBQDCW010000001.1:0-288413 GCA_052092145.1 Sphingobacterium sp.
TAAACCTAATACAAAGGTAGGGAAAAATATTTTAATTCACCAAGTGTTTTTTAAGAATTAGAAGGTATTATCGAGTGCAAAGAGTTTAACTATCTGGAAATCAGAGTGTTGTGTTAAAAAAATAAAGGTTTTCAAACGGGGAGAATGAAAACCTTTAATAACCAATTATAAACCTAAATTATGATACCACAAAGATAGTGTACAAATAACACATTTGCAAATCTTTTTTGTTTTTTCTAGAATTATCATTTCTAGCACTCCGATTACCCCCCTATTGTTTTATCTTTGGTATTAATCATTGAAACTTCAGGAGTATGTTTACAGGAATTATAGAATCTCTAGGTACAGTCAAAGAAATTCATGCGGAGCAAGGTAATTTGCACTTTTTTATCGAATCGGATATTTCTGAACAATTTAAAATTGACCAGAGTGTTTCGCATAACGGGGTTTGCTTGACGGTCGTGGGCGTGCAAGGTGCGGTTCATCAGGTTACCGCCATTCACGAGACGTTGATAAAGAGCAATCTCGCTGACCTGCGCGCTAATGATTGTGTTAACCTGGAGCGATGCATGCAGATCGGTGGCCGGTTAGATGGCCATATTGTACAAGGTCATGTGGATCAGACTGCTATTTGCACCACAATCGAAGCACAAGATGGCAGTTCGTTATACACATTTGAGTATGATAGTAAGTTAGGCAACTTGACTGTGGAGAAAGGATCGATTACGGTTAACGGTATTAGTTTGACCGTGGTTGGGTCGGGTATAAATTCATTTTCAGTTGCTATTATCCCCTACACGTTGGAACATACTAATCTTAAAGCGCTAGAAATCGGTAGCACTGTTAATTTAGAGTTCGATATTATTGGGAAATATGTTGCAAAGTTGAAGGAAGTAAGGGGCTGATCATGATGCATGCTGCTCCTACTCTACTTAATCACAATGAAAAACCCATCACCTCTTTTTTTCGTTTGGACTTAAACTTGTCTGGGACCATATCGATTATTTCCTTTTTTAGGGCGTCGATTGCTTGTTTTTTAACGTAATTCTGCGTTGTAACCAAACTGATTTCACGGACAGGTTCGGGACTACGGAAGTAGCGGACATGTGCCAGTTGATCCTCGTCATAGGTTGCTATGCTTAATTCAGGCAAAATGGTTAGTCCTCCGTTGAGATCGACCATACGTTTAAGCGTCTCCACGCTACCTGTATTGTAATCGAAAGACCCTTCTTTAGATTGATTATGACTGTAATTACATAAGTTTAGCATTTGACCGCGCATACAATGCCCCTCGTTAAGTAACCATAGTTTTTCGTTCGATATATCGTCGGTTTGAATCATTTTCTTA
Source organism: Sphingobacterium sp. (assembly GCA_052092145.1). GTDB lineage: Bacteria > Bacteroidota > Bacteroidia > Sphingobacteriales > Sphingobacteriaceae > Sphingobacterium. Next base: position 1,349 of record JBQDCW010000001.1, read on the forward strand.
TCGAAAATGGAACTTCTTTCGGAAACGTATGCGACAAATGTTTCGTAAAATAAGGGGGTTTCTTGTACCGCTGAATCGTGGATAGGCGTTGACAGAATGCCACAATCTAAAGTTCCCAGCTTAAGTTTTTGAACTATTTGCTCGGTAGTATGTTCCCAAATTTGCAGTTTCAGTTTGGGATATTTCCGCATGAAATTCGAGAGAACTGTCGGCAAGAGATACGGTGCAACCGTAGGAATGACTCCAATTCGGAGGTCACCCGCAAGTTCTCCCTTTTCCGACTGGAGTATTTCGGTGATTTTCTTACTTTCAATTAGGATGATTCGGGCTTGCTGAAGAATCTTCAGACCGACTTCGGTTGGTATGACGGGTTGCCGAGTGCGATCAAATATTTTAACGCCCAAGGATTCCTCAAGTTTTTGTATTTGCATACTTAAGGTGGGCTGCGTGACAAAACATTTTTCAGCTGCCGCCACAAAACTTCGATAAGTGTCTACAGCAATAATATATTCAAGTTGTACAAGCGTCATGATATCGATTTTACCTATACAAAGGTAATGAAGGTATCAGGGTTTTCTTCTACGAATGGCTAAAAAAGACATTAAAAAAACAAAGCCCGAAAATCGGACTTTGCAAAATACATTTGGCAGGTGTTATTTCTTTTCCCTGTATCTCATTTCCAAATCAAGGATGATGTCTCTTTTCTTACCTTCTATTATCGATAGGTTACCTGCGACGAATATCCCTTTCTCACCATTAATCGTATTCCGAATTCCATATACGGATGATTCATCTGCAGGATCTGTTTGGCCTTCATAACGATAGAGGTAATCAATCTCATAATCGCTGGCGTTTTCTACTAAACCATCAAATTCTACGTTGTAGTCAACCGTGTATCCATTTTTTCCTAAATCGTTTAATGCCTCGGTTGTGGTGGCGTAATTATGCGATGTATCCATATGCTTCTAAATTATTATTTCGTTATACCAACTAACTTTAAAACAGCTAACTTTAGATATTGTTTCACTAAAGAGTTTAAACGCAAACGAAAATGACATCTATTCCCCCAGCCTCAAAACACACCCCTGCAGAAGCTTTTGAACGTCTTTTGGAGATCTTGCATACCCTACGGCAGGACTGTCCATGGGATAAAAAGCAAACGATGGATTCGCTAAGGCATTTAACGATTGAGGAAATGTACGAATTGGCGGATGCCATTTTAGATCAAGATTACCAGGAGGTCAAAAAGGAGTTAGGTGATTTGATGATGCACCTGCTTTTCTATGCAAAAATTGCCGAAGAAGAAAACCGGTTCGATATTGTAGAGGTACTCAACGAGATCTGTGATAAATTAATTCGTCGACATCCGCATATTTACGATAATGTGGATGCTCATGACGAGCAAGATGTAAAAGAAAATTGGGAGACGATCAAATTGAAAGAAGGAAATTCCTCGGTACTCCAAGGGGTGCCCAAGAGTTTGCCGGCTTTGGTTAAAGCCTACCGTATCCAAGACAAAGTTCGAGGCGTTGGGTTTGACTGGAAACATTCAGCAGAGGTCTGGGGAAAGGTGTTAGAGGAGCTTGAAGAATTTCGATCGGAGTTCGATCCCGATAAAGGATCGATCGATTTGGAGCAAGCCGAACAAGAATTTGGCGATCTTCTTTTTTCGTTAATCAATTATGGCAGGCATCTCGGTGTTAACCCTGAAAATGCGTTGGAGCGAACCAATAAAAAGTTCATCAAACGTTTTCGCTACATCGAGGATCGAGCCGCCCAATTGGGGACCGACCTTCAAGCCATGAGCTTGGAAGAAATGGATGCGTATTGGAATGAGGCAAAAAGACTAAAGTAATTTGATTTCTCGTCGCATTCTTGTTAGCTTTAAGTTCAATAAACCTTAATTCCTATGCATCGCGTACTACAATATATCAAGTGGATATTTATAGGCTTACTGTCCTTAATTTTGTTGATAATCGCGATCCTTTATGCGACCGGGACGGGGTATCTAGTGAAGGGTGTTTATGTCACTTATCTCCATGGTCACAATACAGCTTATTTAGATGATTACCATTTTTTTGATAATCATGTGGTGAAAACAGGTGCGGAACAGCCCTGGGCGGAGTCTGTTGATTACAACAGTGTGGAGCGACCGAAAGATCTGGATAGCGTGCATGAGACGTGGGGCACGGTCGCCTACGTGATTATTCATCGGGATAGCGTATGGTTTGAGGCATACGATGAGGGGTATTCAGATTCGGCCCGGTCGAATTCTTTTTCGATGGCAAAAAGTGTGGTCGCTGCACTACTCGGAAAGGTGATCGAAGAGGGGTATATTGAAAGCTTGGATCAACCGGTGCGTGAGTTCGTTCCAGAATTAACCGGTCCGTATGCAGATTCGCTACGATTGATCGATTTGGTGACGATGAGTTCAGGGATGCACTGGCAAGAAGATTACTACGACCCTTTCTCCATAACAACGCAATTGTATTTTGACAGTGACTTGGTGTCCGTACTACCTAAAATGCCTATAAACGATAAGCCAGGCCAATCATTTTCTTATAAAAGTGGGGACACCCAAGTCTTGGGAATCGCGCTGCAGCGCGCGACCGGTAAATCACTTTCTGAGTTGATGTCAGATTATTTTTGGAGACCTATGGGGGCTCAAGAAGAAGCATTATGGCAAGTTGACAGTGAGAAGAAAGGAATGGAAAAAGCTTATTGCTGTTTAGCGAGCAATGCACGAGATTTTGCTAGGTTTGGCAAGCTCTATCTGCAAGATGGTTATTGGAACGGCCAATCGCTGCTAGATTCGGCTTATGTAGCGCAATCGATACGCCCCCACTTTGACGACTCGCCGGAGTATGGTTATGGTTGGTGGATAGGACAATATGCCGATAGACCGTACTTTTATATGGATGGTCATTTAGGGCAATATGTCATTGTCATTCCACAAGACGATTTGATTATCGTGAGATTAGGGCATAACGTGGATGATCTCCCTCGTTCCGACTCTGGGTCTGCTTTTAATGCGTTTATTCGCCAAGCCTATTTGATGCTCGGCGATGAAATCTCCGGGAACCCAGAACTTTGATTTACGCCTTTTACAAATTCGCTGGATTTTATATATTTTTGTCGGCATGGAACAACTAGCCGCAATTTTTGACATGGATGGTGTAATCGCCGATACCAATCCTTACCATGCACAAGCATTTGAACTATTTTTCGATCGGTATCGTGTCGCCTATTCAGACGCGGAATTCGCGCAACATATGTACGGTAAACATAATAGTTATATCATGAGCCATTTTTTTGGACGGCAGATCGACGGTGATGAGTTGCTTTCCTTGGAAGCCGAAAAAGAGGGCTTATTCCGGGAGATATATGCTTCCCATGCCGCACCTCTACCCTATCTAGCGGAATTCCTAGCGGATCTCCAGTCGAATGGTTTTCAATTAGGGGTGGCGACATCCGCACCCCGGGCGAATATGGACCTCGTGTTGGATACCCTGCAATTGCGTGAATATTTTCAATCGACGTTAAGTAGTGAGGATGTGATTGAACATAAGCCACATCCAGAGGTCTATTTGAAGTCTGCTAGGAACCTGAAAGTCGAGCCGATGCAGTGCTTTGTGTTCGAGGATTCTTATTCCGGAGTGACTGCGGGTCTAAAAGCGAACATGAAAGTAATTGGCGTGCTCAGTTCGCATACCCGTGAAGAACTTCCGCCCTGCTTAGATTATCTTAAAGATTATCGCCATATAGACGCAATGAAATTACAGCAACTTTTTTTAACCCATGTGGGATAGTGCCCTTGCATTATTACCGTCTGCGCCGGCCTGGTGTCTTTATTTTTTTTGCGCCATACTGATTGGCATTTCCAAAACAGGCATTCAAAACGTTGGCACCTTCGCTATTCCGTTATTTGCGTTGTTGTTCGGCGCCAAATTTTCAACCGGAATTGTGCTGATTTTGCTCTGCATGGCCGATGTATTGGCTGTAGTTTACTATCGTAAAGAACTACTCTGGTCAGAGATCAAAAGTATGCTGCCGTTTTCGCTAATCGGATTGATAATTGGCCTGTTTGTAGGCGATTACATCAATGATCAAACGTTTAAATTCATTATGGGCGCTTGTATTTTATTGAGCGTCCTGTTAATGATCTGGGTGACGCATCGAGCGAATAAAACCAACCTGTCAACGACTGATCTAACCAATAAGCGATGGTATTCCCCGTCATTCGGTCTGCTCGTGGGTTTTTCCACAATGATCGGCAATGCCGCTGGTCCCGCTTTGACGATTTATTTATTAACGCGTCGATTAGACAAAGTGACCTTGGTTGCCACTGGTGCGTGGCTGATTATGATTTTGAATTTTTCTAAAATTCCATTGCAATGGCTCGTTTGGGATAATCTCTCTTGGGAAGGATTGATTCTTAATGCACTCGCATTTCCGTTTATTCTACTCGGCGGTTATATCGGGATCCGGTTGGTGAAAGTTATACCAGAGAAGGAATTCCGTATAATCATATTAGCACTGGTCATTGTCGCTTCCCTGATGTTATTATTTGGTTAACCCTTATCTGTTGATCCCTCAGGAATTGGAAAAATAAAAGCCACCTGAAATTTTCAGGTGGCTTTTATTTGTGTGATTGTTTGGATTAAAACCCGATGGTGTCGACAGGGGGTTCCGTGTTCTCTGCAGGGACTTCTGCGTTCTCTGAAGTTTCGGGGGCCTTATCAATGAGCTCCATAAATTGGTCTAACTTAGGCGTGATGATAATCTGAGTTCTACGATTACGTGACTTGCCTTCTGCGGTGTTGTTGCTCGCAATCGGGTTGTATTCCCCGCGTCCACCGGCAGTTAAACGTTTAGGATCGACGCCGTAGGTGTTCTGCAACGCTTGTACGACCGACGATGCGCGTAAGGTACTGAGATCCCAGTTATTCCTGATATTGGATTGTGAAATCGGATCGGTATCGGTATTCCCCTCGATGAGTACATCGTATTCCCGATAATCTTGGATAATCTTAGCAATTTTCGATAGTGTTTCGCCCGCTCGATCAGAAATCTCATAGCTTCCCGATTTGTAAAGCATATTGTCTGCTAAGGAGATGTAAACGACTCCTTTAAGCACTTGAACATCCACGTCACGCATTTCGTCTTGACTAAGTGATCTGGTCAAATTGTTGGTCAAGACCATGTTGAGGGAATCGCTTTTCTGTTTCGTATTCACTAAATGCTGAATGTAACGATTCGATGCGTTGATCTCATCGACCAATTTAGAAATGTTGACATTTCCCTGCGTATTTTGATTGATACTATTGTCGAGTGTGCCCTGTAAACGAGCAAGCGCCTCGCGCAGGCTAGTATTGTTTTTACGCTCCTGTGCCAATTGATCTTCCAGACTTTTAACTTGTGCCTGACTTTCGGTCAAGTCCATCTGACTCTGATGATATTTCTCACCCAATTCCTTGTACTGGGTTTCCAGCGCCAAGAATGTCTTCTTTTTGACTCCACAAGAGGTGATTAACAAAGCCGACATCATGAGCAATGGTATGCTACTTCTTTTAATCATAACACTTTTTTTTGTTTAAACTCTCTATACTTTGATCTAGCATTAGCAAATTGGATGCCTTTTTAGTTTTTGAGGATGAAAAGCTTCATGACAAACCCGGTTATTGCTGGCTAGAATCAGTCTTCATCCACTAATGAGGCTTTTTTTTGCACAGATGTGATTAACCCCATTTTAATTGTAATTTTGTCTATGCAGCAGATTAAAGATTACCTCCTTAAAATCGGAATATCAGAATTAAACCCTATGCAAGCCGATGTGCTTGAAAAGTATGATCACAAACGTGATCTTGTTCTGCTTTCGCCGACCGGCTCCGGAAAAACATTGGCTTATATCCTGCTGATGCTCGAGAATTTAGAGGCCAGTTCAACCGAAGGGATTCAAGGACTGATTGTTGTGCCGACCAGAGAATTAGCCGTACAGATCGAATCGGTGATTCGAACCATGCAAACCGGTTTGGGAGTGAATTGTATATACGGCGGGAAGTCCACCCGAACAGAAAGGGATGGCCTTTCTCAGCATCCCAAAATTCTCATCGCCACGCCAGGAAGACTGCTCTATCATTTGGAACGGGTACCCGATCTGTTGGCCGAATTGCGCGTTTTGGTGCTGGACGAGTTTGACAAATCATTGGAGCTGGGATTTCAAGATCAATTGTCGGAGATTGTGCATCGATGCTCTTCTGAGCGGCTCACGTTTTTGACCTCAGCGACGGATCTGCAAGATTTACCCGATTTTATCCGACTCAATGATCGATTAGACCTCAATTATTTACAAACAGAAACAGCGCAACCCAAACTCTATACGTATCGAATTGAATCCCCGAGCAGTCTAAAATTAGAAATGTTGTTTAAGCTGATTTGTCGAATCGGTGAACAACGTATTCTGGTCTTCTGTAATCACCGAGAAACAACTGAACACATCACAGAGATTTTGGAAGGAAAAGGTATTCGCGCTCAATTCTATCATGGAGGTATGGAACAATGGGACCGAGAACTCGCTTTAATTAAATTGCGTAACGGCACACATCAGGTGTTGATCACCACTGATTTGGCTTCCCGTGGCTTGGATATCGAAGATATGAATCATGTCGTGCACTATCAGTGGCCAAAGAAGCATGAGGATTATCTTCACCGAAATGGACGGGCCGGTCGTCATGGGGATACAGGTCATATTTATGGGTTGTTGGACCAGGAGAAAACAGACCCTAATTTTTTTAGTGGTGCCCAACTTCTTTCGCTGGACGACTATTACCCGCTACCCGGTTTGCCGATTTACCGTACACTGCGCATTAACGCTGGCAAAAAACAGAAGATTAATAAAATTGATATCGTGGGCTATTTGTTAGGGTTGACGGAAGTAGAAAAAGACGACATTGGATTAATTACCGTCAAAGCTGAAGAATCATTTGTCGCCATTCGTCGAGGTAATGCTTCGGAAATCGTTCGACGTTCGACGGAAGCTCGGATTAAGAAAACCCGTGTTCGAATTCGTTTAGTTTAATCGATCTATATGCGCCAAGACTTTAGCGGGGACCAGGTGACTGATATCTCCACCGTTTTTCCAAATGTCCCGGACCACGGTTGAAGAAATATGCGCCTGTCCGCTTCTGGCTAATAAGAAATAGGTTTCGATCTCAGGCGCCAACAATAAATTGTTTTGAGCGATGATCTCCTCATAGTCTAAATCACTGGCGTTTCTAAGTCCGCGCAATATAAATTGGGCACCCACCTGCCGGCAATAGTCTACGGTTAAACCTTTGAAGAATTCAACCACGATTTGCGATTGATCTTGATAAAGATCGGCGATTGCATTTTTCTTGATGTCCACGGCTAACAGGCCTGTTTTCGAGCTGTTAACCCCAATGGCGATATAGATTTTATCAAATAATGGTAATGCTCGGTTGATTAAATCCTCGTGTGCGTTAGTGAATGGGTCAAAAGAGCCTGCAAAAACAGCGATTTTCATATAGTACTATTTTAACTTTCTTGGAATCCCTGTAGACCCTGTTAGTCAAAACAGTCGGCGATAACTGGGATTAGCTGATCATAAATCAGTTTATAATGCTAATATATCGAATTTTTGGTAAACCGGCGGCTGGGTATCTAGAAAAGATCATTGCCCATCGAGATGGTAAAAACTGAACGAACAGTTTCCGTAACTTCGGGTTTCTACCAGGGCATCGTGATCGATTAATTTCCGGCTAGTGGGATGTTCTATGATAAGCCAGCCACCTTTTTTAAGTAGATCTCGCGCAAGAACCAGTCCAGCGAGTTGCGGGAGTTGCCCGAGGTCATACGGTGGATCTGCAAAAATCAGATCGAAACTACCTTTAGCGGATTGAATGAAACGAAAGACATCCATTCTTCTGGTGTCGATGGCCAGGAGGTCAATTTTTTGTGCAGTTTGTTTGATGTACTGCACGCATTTTCCGTGTTGGTCAACCGCGGTAACTTGCTGGGCACCGCGAGACGCCAGTTCGAAAGATACATTACCCGTACCCGCAAAAAGATCCAGACAGATCTTGCCCTCCAGCTCTATTCGGTTGTTTAGAATGTTGAATAACGCTTCTTTAGCCAGATCTGTTGTGGGGCGTACCGGAAGCTGTGATGGCGGATTCAAACGTAGACCCGCCGCTTTGCCTCCTATGATGCGCATGTTGGCAAATCTAAAAGATAACTACTGCTGATCGAACGGTCTAGGTTATCCAATGTCAAAGCGGGATGAGCGGCTTCTAAGACCTGCACCGCTGCTGTAAAGTGTTGAAGTTTCTGTAGATAGCCCTCCCCGATATCTGTACCGGAGACCAGGATCTTTGATATCTTTCCCTTCAATGCAAAGTGTTCAAACACGTTCAACACAAAATAACTTAGATCGTCTTCACTTGCGATCTCGAATGTGTTGTAGAACTTAAATTGGCCATTCACAAACAAATAAATATCGGTCGTCGTATGGTGAGATACGATCCCGAGCACGTCTCCTTTTAATGGTATGTGCGGTCTAGCTTGAAGAAGGTTAAGTTTGAACTCAGGGATAAAGTTAGCCTCGGAGAATAAAGCCTTCCAACGTTGGTGCAATAACACATCATACTGGTGTATAGCATATGCATTCAGAAAGTCGAGTTCGGTCTGAACTATTTCTCGGGATGCATCTTCCATGAATTCTGCATAACGCTCTAAGTCCTCTGCGTTGAAAAGCTCTTCAGGTATGAACGTGATGTTGGTCGTCGGTACACTGACATAGACCTGTTGAAAAGGCAAACTCAAGAGTTTAAGCGCTTCTTCGTTTGGGCTGTTGCTTTCGAATTTTTGGTAGACCAATAATTGGTCTTCACCATCCAGTACGTAAATGATGTCGTATCGATACGTTGTTTTAACGATCAAACGGTACTGATCAATATAGTGTAAGTGAAACTGTTTAGCCGTATAATTCATTGCATGGGCTTGCTTGTTCGACAAAATTAGTTTTTAAAATTGGATTGACCAACCTTTTGGATAACTTTGGGTTGTGCAGCTTAAAAACATTCTTTTAGAGCAGTTTTCTCATCAAGCAACCCCGCAGCAGGACGAAGTGTTCTCGCGTTTGGCCGAATTCTTACAAACCTTTCGCAGTGACTCTGTTTTTGTGCTTCGCGGTTATGCAGGGACCGGGAAAACCTCGATCATTAGCGCGTTGGTTAACGCCTTGCCAAAAATACGTAAACGAACGGTGCTCTTAGCGCCGACCGGCAGGGCGGCAAAAGTGATGTCCTTCTATTCGGGACGTACCGCTTTAACGATACATAAGAAAATCTATAGAAAGAAAAATGCGGCTAATGTTGATCTACAATTCAGTTTGGCTGAAAATACGCACGAAAACACCCTTTTTGTCATTGATGAAGCCTCGATGATTAGTAACCAAGGCCAGACTTTCTTTTCTCAGGGACTTCTCCAAGACTTGTTCCGTTATGTGAGTTCGGGAAAAAACTGTGCCATGATGTTTGTGGGTGACACGGCGCAATTGCCTCCCGTGGGGTTATTAGAAAGTCCGGCGCTAGACCCAGATTATTTGAACAGAGAATTTGGATTGCATGTTCTTGGCTATGAAATGAGCGATGTCGTGCGCCAAAAAAAACACTCTGGGATACTATTTAATGCGACGAAAATCCGCAACCTCATTCGATTGGATAATCAATCTTTCGAGTATTCCTATCCCCAGTTTGTGACCAAAGGCTTTGCCGATCTGTTTAGGATGAACGGTGATCGCCTGATCGAAGGTTTGCATTACGCCTACGATAATTTCGGGCTGGAAAATTGTATGGTAATTTGTCGATCGAACCGTTCAGCGAACCTCTACAATAAGCACATTCGAAACCAGATTCTGTTTCGCGATGAGGAAATCACGGGAGGTGATATCGTCATGGTTGTGAAGAACAATTACTATTGGCTCGGAGAACATGATCAGACCAATACCGGATTCATTGCGAACGGCGATATGGCCGCAATAAAAAAGGTCAGCAATTTGCATGAAATGCATGGATTTCGCTTTGCCGACTTGGATCTGGAATTTCTAGACAATAATCAGGGAGATGCTGTTCGTTGCCGCGTTTTGCTCGATAGTCTATACACAGACGCACCGAACCTTCCCTACGAACAACAACAGGAGCTTTACGCGCGCATCGCTGACGATTATGGGGATATACCGTCCAAAAGGGATCGTCTTGATGCCATTAAGAAAGACCCTTATTATAACGCTTTACAGCTTAAATTTGCGTATGCGATTACCTGTCATAAAGCGCAAGGCGGTCAATGGCCGATCGTTTTTATTGATCAGGGCTATCTGACCGATGAGATGTTGAATACTGAATTTATGCGATGGTTGTATACTGCGTTAACTAGAGCCACACAGCAGCTTTTTCTGGTCAACTTCAGTGAGAAATTCTATCCCGAACAAACCTATCAAAAATAATACAGGTGAACTTCTATTTTGCCAGGATAAAAAGATATTTTAGCGCCCGATTATTGATCAACTTATCCATGAAGTATTTTTTTAGTTTCCTTTTATTATTGTCTTTTATTTTTAGTGACGCCCAAGAATTGACCGAGGCTGTAAAACCGAATTATGCGCTGGCAGCCAAGTTTTCTCCAGATCGCCTTCGGCACTTGATTTTTTCAACAGAGGTTGAACCGAATTGGATCCAGTTCGGCGAAAAGTTTTGGTACGAGTACCGCTCTCCCGAGGGTAAGAATTGGTTTGTAGTCGATCCGATTTCCAAAAAGAAAACTGTCCTCTTTGACCGGGCGGAAATGGCAGCGAAACTGACATCGATTGTTCGCGATCCTTTTGAGGCAAAACATTTGGACCTGAAAAATCTTCGATTTAATCAAAACGGTGATGTATTGCAATTCCAGGTTCAGAGCAGTAAGGATACGGTCAAGAGCAAAAAGGAGATCGAAAAATTGAGCAATAAGAAGGATACGATGAAAAAGAAGCTCTTTTATTTTGAATATGTTTTGGCCAATAAAGAGCTGCGCGAAATTGATGAGAACCAAGCGAGAAAGAAACGTCCGTCTTGGGCGATTTTTAATCCCGATACGACCAAAGTTTTTTACGCCAAGAACTATAACTTGTATTGGATGGATTATCCAAATTACCTGAAGGTGTTGGAAGACGAAAAAGATTCTACTGTTGTAGAACATCAATTTACTAGCGACGGAGAACAATATTATGCCTGGGGTGGCGATCAATACAGTACCACGACCGGCGACCGGAAATCTGAAAAAGAGAATCGTTTAAAACGTAGAGCTGTACGGCTTAATTGGTCCCCTGATGGAAAGTACTTTACCTTGATCCGGAAAGACAATCGGGAATACAGCGCCCTTTGGGTCATTAACAATGTAACCGACGGTAGACCGACGCTAGAAACCTATAAATATTTAATGCCGGGTGAAGCTGATTCAACAGAAGTCGAGCTCTACATATTTGATTCCAGCACACTAAACGCACGTAAAATAGATGTTAGTCGTTTTAAGAATCAGACCGTTACCTTGTGGAACCAAGACAGAAGCAGCAAGACCCATACGGGCGAGTATCCCATTAACTATTGGTTGGGTAACGAACAGGAATTCTATTTGGCTAGATCGAGCCGGGACCTTAAACGCATCGATATGGTTGCCGTCGGTGTAGATGGACAGACCCGTACCCTGGTCGAAGAACGCTCCAATGTTTATTTGGACATAAAAAAACCTAAGTTTATTGACGATGGAAGCCAATTCATACACTGGTCGCAGCGAGATGGTTGGGGACACTTCTATTTATATCAGGAGAATGGAACTTTAGTCAGACAGCTCACCCGAGGCGAATTTCATTGTGAGGAACTTGCCCGCTATAATGAGGCAACCTCTCGCTTGTATTTTAAGGCGAATGGAAAGGAAGAAAACGTGGACCCTTACTATTCCTATTACTACTCCGTTTCTCTTTCGGGAGGAGAACCCAAGTTATTAACGCCCGGGGATTATGATCATCAAATTCAGATTAGTGAAAGCGGTCAGTATTTCGTCGATAACTTTTCCAGAGTAAATACAGTACCAGAGAGCTATCTATACGACGAGAATGGCAAGTTGGTGATGGAATTAGAGCAAGCCAATCTGGAAAATCTGTTCGCGGCGGGCTATCGTTTTCCAGAACCTTTTCAAGTCAAGGCCGCTGATGGAATGACCGATCTTTACGGAGTCATGTACAAACCTTTTGATTTCGATTCAACGAAGCGTTATCCAATCATTGAATACGTATATCCAGGCCCTCAAACGGAGGCGGTAAACAAGAGCTTCGGGCGAAGTATGGATCGCATTGACCGATTGGCGCAGATGGGGTTTGTAGTCGTTTCAGTCGGTAATCGAGGGGGACACCCCGCCCGATCCAAATGGTATCATACCTACGGTTATGGCAACTTGAGAGACTATGGTCTGGAGGACAAGAAGGTCGCCGCTGAGCAATTGGCAGACCGGTATTCCTTTATCGACATCGACCGAGTCGGTATTACTGGTCATTCAGGTGGCGGTTTTATGTCCACTGCAGCCATGCTTGTTTATCCTGACTTCTTTAAAGTCGCGGTATCAGGAGCTGGAAATCACGAAAACAATATTTACAACCGCTGGTGGAGTGAACGACACCATGGCGTCAAGGAATTAGCCAATAATGAGGGTGACACCACTTTTACTTATCAAATTCAAAGGAATGCGGAATTGGCCAATAACCTGAAAGGTAAACTACTGTTGGTTACCGGTGATATCGACAACAATGTTCACCCTGCCAACACCATCCGTATGGTCGATGCTTTAATTCGTGCAAACAAACGATTCGATTTTTTACTTTTACCGGGACAGCGTCATGCATTTGGGGATATGACAGAATATTTTTTCTGGAGTATGGCGGATTACTTCAGCGAGCATCTTTTGGGTAGCTCGAAATCTCATCAGGTAGATATGATCGAGATTAGTCGCGAAAAACCAAAAAAATGAGTGATTCTCAGAAAGACCTCAAAGCGTTGATATTAGAATCGAGTCCGTCAAGTTTCGATGAACTTAGAGAAAGTGTGTCGATTGAAACGCTGTTTCGATGCAGTGCCGAGGAAAACCGTCCTCGTCTTGCATTTCGAAGTGCTTGGGCTTTAGAACATTTGTTACAGCGGGATCCCGTCCTTTTGGAACAGTATTGTTCATTCGTTCAGGATCACTTCGTTTCGGCGAGCAATTGGAGTGTTCTACGCAGTTATTCTAAACTGGTGATGGTGCTTCTGTCCCAGCGTGAATGGTGGCGAGAAGCAGGACAAAACAGCAAGGAATCTTTGCTCGAAAAATCTTTTTCGCTGGTGGAGCGTGGCGACTGCCCTGTGGCCGTTAAAGTAAATTGTTGGGATATTCTTTTTGGATTGGTTCAAGAGTTTGATTGGTTGGCGCAAGAACTTCGGATGCAAATCGAGATCGCGCTGGAGAAAGAACCCTCCGCCGCGATAAAGAGTCGTGGGGCTCGGATTCTGACCAAGCTCAACCGGACCTACCCGAGTTATTAATCAGAACAGTGTGTTTCCTTTACTGGGGTGAAGCCTTCCTAAGTGTGTGAAAGCATGTTCAGTACACTCCCTGCCACGTGAGGTCCGCATCAGATATCCTTCTTGAATTAAAAAGGGTTCATATACTTCCTCGATTGTCCCTTCATCCTCTCCTACTGCGGTGGCAATCGTCTTCAATCCCACCGGTCCGCCTTTAAATTTGTCGATAATGGTACTCAGTATTTTATTGTCCATTTCGTCCAGGCCATTTTCATCGACATTTAACGCATTGAGTGCAAATTGCGCGATTGCGCGATCAATGTGTCCATCTCCTTTAATTTGGGCGAAGTCTCGGGTTCGTCGAAGCAAAGCGTTGGCTATTCGGGGAGTTCCTCTACTTCGGCGGGCAATTTCGTAGGCACCTTCATCAGAAATGCGCACCTTTAAAATACTAGCCGAACGCGTGACAATGTCTGTTAACAATTTGGAATCGTAATATTGCAGACGTGAGTTGATTCCAAAACGTGCTCGCAGTGGAGCAGTCAACAGGCCCGATCGCGTTGTGGCGCCGATCAAGGTGAATGGATTCAGACTGATTTGAACAGAACGGGCATTGGGTCCCGTCTCCAGCATAATGTCAATTTTGAAGTCCTCCATCGCTGAGTAGAGATATTCTTCGACTATCGGGCTTAAACGATGGATCTCGTCGATAAAAAGAATGTCTCCTTCATCCAGATTCGTCAACAAACCTGCTAAATCACCAGGCTTGTCCAAAACGGGACCTGAAGTAATTTTGATACCCACCCCCATCTCGTTAGCAATAATATAGGAAAGCGTTGTTTTACCCAGACCCGGGGGACCGTGTAAAAGAACGTGATCTAACGCTTCTTCCCGAAGTTTAGCGGCTTGGACAAAGATCGAGAGATTTTCCAATATTTTGGCTTGCCCCGTAAAATCCTCGAAGGTTTGCGGGCGCAACACCCTCTCCAAGTCTTTCTCGGTTGAAGTTAGGCGTTCAGAATTTGGGTCAAGATTCTCGTTCATCAGAATTAATAATACTAAAAATATCCAACATCCACTTACTGCTTGTATTTCTTGAACAAGCTATTTAATTTCATTTGTATTACACCGAAGAACGCCTCTTTAAAAATTTTTGTATTCATTTTGGATATTCCCAAGGTGCGATCGGTAAAAATAATGGGGATCTCGACTACCCGAAATCCATATTGAATGGCGGTGAACTTCATTTCTATTTGGAAAGCATAGCCCACAAAACGGATGTTATCCAATGGAATGGTCTCTAAGACCTGCCGTTTGAAACAGACGAAGCCTGCCGTGGCATCCTGGATACGAATTCTCGTTATTAAACGGACATAGGCAGAAGCAAAGTATGACATCAATACTCTCTTCATGGGCCAGTTAACTACATTAACTCCCTGGATATAGCGTGAACCAATCGACATATCTGCACCGTCTCTCCGGCAACTGTCACGCAGTCGAGGTAGATCCTCAGGATTATGGCTGAAATCGGCGTCCATTTCGAAAATAAACTCATAGTGTCGATCCAGAGCCCACCTAAAACCATGTATATATGCCGTGCCCAACCCCTGTTTCCCTTCGCGCTCTTCGATGAAAAGTCGCCCTTGGAATTCCTCTGCCGCTAATTCACGCACAATATTCGCCGTGCCATCCGGAGATGAGTCGTCAACAATTAGTATATCGAAAGGCATTGAGAGGGAAAAAACCTTTCGAATAATCCTATCAATATTTTCTCGCTCGTTGTAAGTAGGTATGATGACTAAGCTATCTGTCACAGTCTGCGTTTTGAATTGGTAAAGTTAACGAATTCTATCGGTTTTTAGAACGTATTCGGTGCATTCAAGGTATTACGCTGAGGTTGTAGTCCGGTCGACGCTTTTGTTGAAGCTGATAAGCAACCAATTTTCACTGGGTGCGCTATCCTACTTGCTTCAGATAAATGGGCTTCGGATGTCACAGGCATTAATAAAAAAAGCCAGTCAAAACGGCACGTTTGGACTGGCTTTGAAGGGTGTTAAACTATCTTAATGAATACCGTGCATTAGTTTTTTCAGCTTACCATTAAATAATAACAACAGTAAAGCTGCGCTTATTGGCAATATGGCAATAATGATGAAAAACACACTCATTGAATAGGTTTGCGATATTTTATCAATATAAGAACCTGTCATACCTGCAATAAAATTGGCGATTGCGGATGCGGTGAACCATAGACCGAATAATAAACCCAAAAACTTCTTTGGGGATAGTTTACTCACGTAAGATAAGCCGACTGGAGACAAGCAAAGTTCGCCTGTCGTATGAAAGAAATACGCTAAAATCAACCAAACCATACTAACTGTCGCGCTTTGTGCGCCTTGAGGAATAGACATTGACCCGTACGCGAGCGCAAGGAAACCAACACCAACCAAAATGAGTCCCAAAGCAAATTTAGCAGGTCCAGAGGGGTTCCAAACTTTTTCCCAAAGCTTAGAGAAGGACGAAGCGAGTGCGATGATGAAGAACGAATTTAAGATCTGAAACCAGGAGACTGTTACTTCGGTCTGCTCCAAATTGAATTCTCGAGCTATTTTCCAGATGCCGAGACCCCAAATAATCAAAAACGAAATTGCCGTTGCTATGACCGTCAAGGGGTATTTAGTAAAGATGCGTTTAGACAATAGGAAAAGTACCCAAGACACAATGATGATCGGAAAGATGGTCAATGCGGCATCCACCCATTTGAAAATTGTGCCTGAATTACCCGAAAGCACTCTTTGCGTATAATCCTTGGCAAAAATGGTCATCGACCCGCCAGCTTGCTCAAAAGCAAAGAAAAAGAAAATACTGGATATCATTAACACAGCGACAACGATCAAGCGATCGCGTACTACATTTGGTGGAGTTTCATCCGTTTCTTGTAGGTTTTGAACCTGTTCCTCTGGTTTGTGTTCGGTGCCAGGTTTCTCGCCAATTACGCCAAAGATCTTCTGTCCAAAGTAGAATTGGATCATGCCGAAGAACATGAAAACACCAGCTAATCCAAAACCGTAATGCCATCCTATACGCTCACCGATGTATCCACAAAGTAACATGCCTAAGAATGCACCGGAGTTAATCCCCATATAGAATATGGTATAACCGGCATCTTTTTTCGATGATGTGTCGGGATATAACTGTCCAACCATGGAGGAAATGTTTGGTTTAAAAAGACCATTCCCCAAAATCATCAGTACCAGACCAATAAAGAAAAAAGTCTTGTTCATTTCTTCCAACGCCATCGCGGCATGTCCTAAGGTCATGACCAAAGCACCCAGTAAGATCGCTTTACGATAGCCCGTGAGCTTATCAGCGATCATACCGCCAATAAGCGGTGTTAAGTACACTAAACCTGTATACCAGGCATACAGACTCATCGCATCACCATTGCTCCATCCCCATCCACCTTTGGTTAATTCAGTAATGAGAAATACCGTCAGCAAGGCGCGCATTCCATAATAACTGAAACGTTCCCACATTTCAGTAAAGAATAGGACAAAAAGACTTGCAGGGTGTCCCATCACCATCTTATCGTCTACACCTTGCTTAGCCAGATGTTGGACCAAATCCTGGTCATTTGTTTGATTCATCGGATTTTGAAATTTATGTTAATTTACGATTAATAGCGAAACAATATTTTTTTCGATGGGCAAATTAGCAAATTTTTATATAAATTAGGTAGCCCTTAAGGAGTTGTTTGGGTACCTGCCCCCGACTGCCTATTAGTCCGCCGACGCGGTTTCTCCAATTTACCCTACCTGTAGCAGCGCCAGAACGGACGGAATCCGAACTTAGACTTTAACGTGAGTCAGCGTCTATATCTTATTGGTTATGAGTCGTTTTTTTTTCTGAAATATTGCGATTACTGGATTGTGAATCAAAACTTGGGGTTCTGCTGTCAACTTAGAAATCCTTGCGAAGGACAGCGGTCTAAAAGCGAGCTAACGTGTAAGCAGAATTTTACGATCGATGTAAAGGCAGGTGATCGCATATGATAGATTGGGGCCGGATGGGCACACACCATCCATGATCAAACACCATAGATCTGCGCGTTAGGAGGCGCTAGACAAATGTGTAGCCCGCTTATTATCATCTGCCCGACATTTTACAACATAAACAGTCAGATTATATAGTCTGACTGTTTATGTTGTATCGTCTTTTGATTACAAGCCGATTATTAGGTGTTAAAAATTTATGTCAACGGTTATTTGTATTTTTCTAAGAGTGCTTTGGTCAGCTTGATACCCTCATCTTCACTGATTTTATCGCCTTCGAATTCAATGCCAACGTAACCTTTATAGCCGGCATCTTTTACGATAGCCATCATCCGGTTGTAATCGATGCCGGTATCGTAGCCCTCCGCATCGAAAGCATGGGCTTTTGCAGATATTCCTTTCGCGAAAGGCATTAGCTCCTCTACCCCCTGGTAACGGTCATATTCGTAGAAATTACCAAAATCGGGTAAGCTACCGCAGTTTTTCTTATCGACCGTCCGAAGCACATCAGACAACCAATCACCGTGAGATGAAATACCCCCATGATTTTCAACAACGACGCTGATTTTACCCTTTTTGCCGTAATCAGCCAAGGACGAAAGACTTTTGACCACCTGATCTTTTACTTCTTCTTTAGTACCCTCACCGGCCGCGTTGACGCGAACAGCATGACAGCCGAGAAAATGGGCGGCATCGATCCATTTATGGTGATTCTCGACAGCAAGTTGACGCTTCGATTCGTCTCGGTCGCCCAAGTTACCTTCGCCATCAATCATGATCAGTACGTTATCCACTCCATTATCCTTAGCGCGGTTTTTAAGATCTTTAAGATAGGTCATGTCCTGCGCTTTATCTTTGAAGAACTGATTGACATACTCAACGCCATAAATGCCGAATGTCTTCGCCGTGTATTCAGGGAAGTCGATATTCTTCAAGTCACCTTTATTCAATTTGCGATGCAACGACCATTCCGCTAACGAAATCTGGAACCATTCTTTTTTGGCAGCAAAAACGTCCAATGAGGGGGTCATAGCTACCCCTGCGGTAACCAGCCCTAGGTTTCTCAAAAATTCTCTTCTTGAATTCATATTATTGTTAATTTAGTGTTTAGATATTGGCCCACCCGGATGTTAGGACATCCACCAAGTGCATGGTTTTGATCGGCAATTTATTTTTCTCAATATAGGCTTGTAATTGAAGTAGGCAGGAAGCATCGGTTGAGATGATATAGTCAGCTTTGACTTCCATCGCATTGAGGACCTTTTGTTCAGCCATCGCTGAGGAAATTCCATCAAACTTCACGGCAAAGGTTCCTCCGAAACCACAACAGGTTTCTTGGTCGCGCATCTCCACGATCTCTAAACCACCTACTTGCTCCAGGAGCTTGCGTGGTTCTTCTCGAATTTGGCATTCTCGTAAGGCAGCACAGGAATCGTGATAAACTGCTGTACCGACCAACTCTGCGCCAAAATACACTGTCTGCATAACGTTGACCAGGAAATCACTGATCTCAAAAATGTTTTTCTGCATGGAACGACATGTATTGTGTTCCATGGAATTGGTGAACAGGTCATCATATCCATTTCGGATCATTCCGACGCAGGACGCAGAAGGGCTAACGATTGGATTATTTTCGTCAAAATCGTTTAAGAACTTCTGTCCCACCTTTTTAGCTTCATCCCAGAAGCCCGCGTTATAGGCAGGTTGCCCACAGCAGGTTTGATCTGGATTATAAACAACTTGGCAGCCGGCCCGCTTTAGAAGCCTTTCTGTGTTAAAAGCCGTTTCTGGATAAAGCTGATCAATAAAACAGGGAATAAATAACTCTACCTTATGCATTAATTGCTTTGAATAAGCTGTAAATTATTAAATTTTAGTACACGAAACAACAGCAAAAAGCCGATGATAAAGAATACAGACAGAAATAATGCCGAATATCGAATGTTGTTTGTGATTTGTTCAATAAACCCAAAACTGAACAACCCGACAACGATTGCTATTTTTTCAGTTACGTCATAAAAACTAAAAAATGAGGTGGTATCTTCAATGTCTTGAGGGATCAATTTTGAATATGTGGAGCGCGACAACGACTGTATTCCACCCATAAGTAACCCAACAGCAAAAGCCATCGCGTAAAAATGGTACTCGTGGCTCATATAGAATGAGGCACCACAAATTAAAATCCAAAAGAAAACAACCCCCATCAAAACTTTGATGTTGCCGATTTTTTTAGCTACTAGCGACATCAAGTATGCGCCTCCAATAGCGACAATTTGGATCAAAAGAATGGACGCAATCAATTTGCTAGCGCCCAGATTAAGCACTTTTTCTCCGAATACGGCGGCGACTATCAGTAACGTTTGTACCCCCATTGCATAGAAGAAATAGGCCGGTAAGAATTGTCTGATTGCCTCAATTTGTCTTATCTGTCTCCAAACCATTAGAAATTCGCTGCGGACTTTGGAGAGGAATGGTATCTGATCGGATTTTATACTGGGCCGGTTGCGGGGCAGAAAACGAAAAGAGATTTGCGCAAATAGGATCCACCAAAGTCCTACTAAAAGAAAGGAAAGCCGCGGTGGAAAAGACGCATCATGAATTCCGAACCACTCGGGCTTGAATATGAAAATGAAACAAATAAGCTGCAGCGTGACGCAGCCCACATAACCGTAGGCAAATCCTTGTGCGCTCACACGATCTTGTTGATCTGGTGTGGCGATGATCGGCAAATACGCATTATTGAAGGCCACCCCCCCAATATAACCCATCGCGGCGAGTGAATAACAAATGATTCCCCACTCCAGGGTTTCTATGCGAAAGAAAAAAAGTCCCATGCACGCAAGTGCACCAAGGTATGTGAACAGCTGCATGAAATATTTGCGTTTCCCGGCTGCATCGGCATACGCAGACAGAAAAGGCAAAGCCAGAGCCATTAACAGATAGGCTATCGAGAGCGCAAAGTTAGAAAGAGCGGTGTTAACAAATTCAACGCCAAAAAAGGATACGGTGTCACCAGTGGCTGCTGTATGCGTGATCGTCGTATAGTAAACTGGAAAAATAGTTGAGGTGATGACCAAGTTGTAAGCCGAATTAGACCAGTCATACATGGACCAAGCTCGAATCAACCGTTTATCGTTCTTTTTAAAGATTCTCATTTCGTTTTGTAGAGCGAATATAGCATTTGATTTCCGATATGATCAATAATTTTCGTAGATATGCGTCATGACTCGGACCATCTCCTTTCGTATGGGGATAGCGCTTCCCAAGTAATTGTTATTTAGGAATGAGAACGCATACTGCTTTCCCGTTTTACTAATAATGTATCCGCTCTGACAGTGCACGCTATGAATTGTTCCTGTTTTTGCCCATATAAAGGGTTTGTCGCCAGGGGTAGGATATACATTTTTTAGCGTGCCTTCTAATCCACCTGCAGGAAACAAATAGTGCCTTTGGGCGGTATCCGGTATGATCTGCGCAATCTGACGTAGCAGCTCAACTATACTGCGTGGTGTGACTTTATTATAGGTTGACAACCCGCTGCCATCACGTAATTGGATGGAATCGCTGAAAAGTTTGTAATAGTTGTCTTTCATGAAAGTCCGCAGATCTACTGTCCGGAATGAGCGAAATTTTTGAAAAGCAGCCACCATATTCAACTGCTCGGCGATAAAATTATCGCTAGGCAACATCATTTCACGCAGCGCATCTAGTGTGGGGACAGAGTAGAATAAATGCGCGTTATCGGGCAGATTCTCTTCTAATAGCCCTACAGGTCTTTTTAGCGTGTCTGCTAACAACGTGATGAGTAGCGAGTCGTCCGTTCGAAACGGTTTGCGATTGGTGTAATTGTCCGGTAGCGGCAAATTGCTGACTTCGTAAATATTGTCTTGCAGATGACGATGAATTCGATATCGACGCGTGGAGTCGGGCGCTATAAATTTCAGGGTATTTTGAAAATAATTAGGTGTCGTTTCCAATTGCCCGGATAGCTCTTTAAATTGTACCAAATTGCTATAGATTGGAAAAGCCGATAATTCTGGTTGATAATAAAAATCGTAATCTTCGATCGCCCATCCATCACGATAAAAAGATTCTTGAGCATTTGCACGCGCATAAAAAAGCTTTTTATCCGACGTTTTAAGAAAATCGAATACGCGGCTGTTTTCCAGGTGAGGATGTAAAAAACTGGGATCTCCGGTTCCCCAAAAGATCAGGGAATCGCCGCGTTCCACATAAGCGAGTCCTGGTATTGAATCACCGATGAGTGTTAAGGATGTAAACAGCGTGAAGATTTTGGTATTGGATGCCGGAGTGAAATGGCGATCCTGATTGTGCCCATACACATAGCGTTGTTCGTCCATATCGTAGAGACAAAACCCAACGTAATGCTTATCTAGAACAGGAGAACGTAATTGTTGCTCCAGGTCGTGTGTCATGAGTTGGGCGCTCACCCCCAGGGCGACCATTAACGTAAAACAAGTAGATATAAGGCGTTTAGGAAGAAAGGAATTCATGGCGATCTAGAATTTTAACGAATGATTGATTTTTAAGATATCCGGGTAAGTGAACGTATGACCTCTAAAACACAGCGCGCATGGGTTAGGCGTCGTGCTAAGCATTGAGTTTTGCATAAAGTTGTTTTTTCATTATTTAATTAAACTCCATGGGTGTAAAAATACATTCTTTGCGCTAATTACGTGGTAATTAAAACAAGAATCTACTCGAAATCGCGGCCGATGTATCATGCAATAGCGCGTTAGCTCATGGTTATCGCAGAAACCTCTCGTTCGGAAATGGTTGCAAATATTTAAACCAATGAGGGCTGATCAGAAATTGATCAACCCTCATTAACTTCACATTAAATTCGTCTGTTAGTTTTGTTTTAACACACCATTACTCCGGTCAATTTCCCCTTGTGGAATTGGCCAATATTCATTGCTTTGATCGAAGCTTAGCCCTTTGTATGATGGAAGATACTCTCCTTCGAATTGCGAATAAGAGTCGATAACCTCTTTGGCCACGCCCCATCGCACCAAATCATAGAAACGGTGACCCTCCATCGCTAGCTCTAAACGGCGTTCGAACCGCACGGCATTTCTGGCATAGGCTTGGTTCGGGAACGACGGATAGGGCTTAACCAGATAATTGGCGGCATCTTCGCCTGACGCCGTCTTTTTAGGCTCCAAGTTGGCGGCACGCTGACGTACGTCGTTGACCAGCTTCAATGCGGCCGTGAGATTACCCGCTTCTACCTCACACTCGGCAGCCATTAACCAAACATCCGCCAATCGGATGATATTGACATCTAATCCTGTAATGTAGTTTTCTCCAGGAGCGGCATCTGTAGAAAACAAAGCTTGTGGAATCATAGTCTTGATCCCAACAAATGGACCTGCGTAGGTCGCCGCGCGAATCCAAGCGTTGCCTGGCATAATGCCATAGTCCAGATAAGATACACCTCTCCGGCCGACGGTGTAATCCAAGCGCGGATCAACACGTAAGTCTGTGTCGAGCTGGTAAGAGCTTGTCGGATTTTCCAAGTCAGAGAGATACGGATTATCGCGGTAACTGTCGTTTAGATACGGGAGTCCATCCGCATCGACTTGATAAGAATTCGCCAGATCAATAGTCGGTTGATAAAATCCACAGCAACCGACCGGTGAGTTGCCATAAAGTCCCGAAAGCATATCACCGACATTCGCATTATCAGCGGAACCGTTAGCGTTAATGGCATGCTTCGATACCATGACGACTTCTGGTCCATTCTCTGTGGTGACATCAAAGTTGTTCCAAAATGGCATGGATACCAGGTCTTTACCGCTCATTACCTCCTTAAAAAGTGGAAGTGCCTCTGCATGTTTGTTTTGGTATAGGTAGAACTTGCCAAGGTAAGCACGGGCCACATCTTTGCTCATCCTGCCAAACTCGTCGTTGATCTTACCATCCGGTAAATTGGCCAGTGCAAACTTCAAGTCTTCTTCAATAAATGGCAATACATCCTGATCGTTCGGGATATTCTGGGCCTCTTCAGTCGTTGTCGCCTCGGTAATGATGGGTATATTTCGGAAGACCCGCCAGAGATAGAAATAATAGTGAGCGCGTAACATGCGAGCTTCTCCCTGGATTTCTTGCGCGCGTTCCTCGGTGATCTCTTGATCACCCGATTGATCACCCTGCAGTAGTCGAAGCGTATTATTGCACCGCAAAATGCCTTCGAAGTATACCTGCCACATCGTACTCAAGTTGTCATTGGTACTGATCACGTTGTACGATTCGATCATGTTCATCGGGGTTTGATCGGTCAGTTCGGAACCCTTGTGCGCGTTGTCTGCCGCCATTTCACCGAAGACCCACTGGCTGGGTGCGGAGGCATAATTTCCCCAGGTTCCACTCACGTTTCCGTTAAGAATACTGTAGGCGCCCATTAGTGCTCCTTCTACCCCATCTTGATTACTGACCTGTGGTTCGGCGAGTTCGCCTTGTGGTAGTTGTTGTAAGAATTCCTTTCCACAGGAGCTAGCCAAAAGCATTCCTGCGCCTAAAAGGATCATTATTTTATGATGTTTCATGATTTTCTTTTTTAATATTCATCTCCTTGTTAAAAACCTAAATTGATACCAAAAGTATATTGTCTGGCCTGTGGATACACGCCGAAGTCCACACCAAGCGCCGGATAGTCCGAGGGTGTAGCGGAGACCTCAGGATCAAGCCCTTCGTATTTGGTCAGCGTAAAGACATTGGTTACACCCAGATACACTCTGAATTTATTAAATGTCGTGTTTTGTCCAAAAATCTTATCTGCAGGAAGATTATATCCCAATTGAAAATTTTTGAGTTTTAAGAAGCTACCGTCTTGAATATAATAAGATGAGGTTGCGTATTCCATCGCACTGGTCTTATCCGCTGGATTTGGCAAAGAAGGGATATCACTTCCTGTGTTCGATTCACTCCAGGCGTCCAATACACGTACACTCTTTTGACCACGGAAGACACCGAAATCCGTAAAGTAACGGGTTGCTTCGTAGAGGTCATTTCCTTGAGAACCATAAAAATATAATAATAGGTCAAAATTCTTGTAGGCGGCGTTAATATTCAGCGAGTAGACAAAGTCAGGGTGAGGATTTCCGATGATTGTTCGGTCTTCCGGATCGATGACCCCGTCACCGTTGAGGTCAGCATATTTTAACCCCCCTGGCCGGGCATCGTCGTATGAGGCCGAGTTTTGCACATCTTCGTCATTTTGGTAAATCCCTATAGCTTGATAGCCGTAGAAGGATCCGAAGGGTTCACCTCGTTTCAGCAACGAGGTTTCCATGCTCCGGAATACACCGTAGTTGACTTGGGTAATTGAAGGTGCCAACGCTTCGACTTTATTGACATATTTTGAGAAATTTGCCGTTAAATCTAAGGTGAAAGGCTTTTCTTGGCGATACCCATAGTGATAGCCCAAGGAGAACTCAAACCCCTTATTACTCATATCACCAACGTTTTGATACGGCGAGGCCGCGCGTCCAGTTGCCGCTGCAGGCAAGGGCAATAAGAAGAGCATATCCGTAGTTTTCTTATTGAACCAATCAAAGGACCCGTCTAAATCACCGTCCAGCACCGTGAAATCTAGACCAACGTTGAGCGATGAAACTTGTTCCCATTTTATATCTGGATTCGAGTAGGAATTTTGCCAAATACCGCTGACGACCCCGTCGTTGATTGGGTATGAGGAGTTAATTAAGGAGGCTTCATAGCGGTTCACGTATTGAAATCCTGGAATCCGTTGATTACCGGTTACCCCATAGCCAGCACGCAGTTTCAAATCTGTTAACCAGTCCGCGTCTTGTGCAAATTCTTCTTCGGAAATCCGCCAGGCACCACTCACTCCGGGAAATACCCCATAAAGGCTGTTGGCTCCAAAATTCGAGGAACCGTCGCGACGAAGCACTAAACTTAACAGGTAACGATCTAAATAAGCGTAGTCCGCTTTTCCCATCAGGGAGAACATGCTGCCGATGGAACCACTTCCCGAATTGTTAAAGTTGGTGCTTCCTGAATTTAAATAAAGGAAATCAAGACTATTCATCGTGAAATATCCGTTCCGGCCACCGCTAATAGATCGGTTGCGATTCTTGATCGCTTCGGTACCAACCAGGACATTAAGTGTATGGTCTTCGCCAAGATCGGGATTGTAATTTAAAGTGTTGGTCCAGGTCCATTCGGTCGTGAACCCGTGATTTTCACTCATACCGTTGTTGAAGCTACCTTCGGAGAACTCGGGGTTAGGGTACGTATAACTCACGCCGTTGTAGTTTTCATAACGCATACCGAAATTGGTACGCAGGGTCAATCCTTCGATAATGTCGTATTCTGCGAATGCATTACCAAAAAAGAAATTGGAGCGGTTCATGTTGTCCTTGGTTCGATAAGCCATCGCGACAGGATTCTGTCCATTGCCCAGGTCCTTTCCGAAAGAACCCGCAAAATTACCCCCTTCATCGTATACCGGAATAATATTTTGGATCCGGTAAGCAAATCCGAGCACCGACCCCTCGCCCTGATAACCGCCTGCTGTGTTCGGGTTTACGCCCAATCCGAAACCTTCGGTATAGGCGTACTGCATATTCTCTCCAAAACGGAGCTTTTTATCGAACGCACTGAATTGGGTGTTGGTGCGCACATTAAATCGTCTAAATCCGGTATGGATTAGACTACCGCCTTGATCAAGGTAACCCCCTGAAAACGCGTACTGGGCAGTTTCAGTACCACCCGTTGCACTCAGCTGATAGGATTGAATAGGCGCATTTTGTGAGAGTTCATCGAACCAATTGGTGCCGGCCTTGTTGGCTTTGGTGATTTGATAAAACGACGCTCTATCCTTTGCATTGTATTTGTATTTACTCATGTCAGCGTCTTCCGGGGTTACATCCCAGTTTGTTGCCGAACCGGCTAATAAATAATCAGGAAGCTCGAGATTCGTGCCATTAAAACCATTATCAATATCCAATATCTGCTGCGGCGTTAGCATGTCTGGGAATGCATTTTTATTGGGTACTCCCACGCCTGCATAGGCATCCAGATTAATATTCGTTCTCCCAGACTTTCCGGATTTGGTGGTGATAATGATCACCCCATTGTTTGCTCTGGCGCCATAAATTGAGGCTGAAGACGCGTCTTTCAACACTTGCATAGACTCGATGTCGTTTTGATTCAACCAGCTGAGTTTCCCCTCGAATGGAACGCCATCAATGACATAAAGTGGCTCGTTATTGTTAATCGTACTATAACCCCTGATGCGTATCTGCGGGGTCGATCCCGGAGCACCGTCATTGACGATCTGTACACC
The DNA here is from genome assembly GCA_052092145.1 of Sphingobacterium sp. Taxonomy (GTDB): domain Bacteria; phylum Bacteroidota; class Bacteroidia; order Sphingobacteriales; family Sphingobacteriaceae; genus Sphingobacterium. Next base: position 28,339 of record JBQDCW010000001.1, read on the forward strand.
CGTAGCCCGTCCCTGTAAGGCCTCCACAGCACTTCCTGCGGGCTGGGACTTTAGCTCCGTTACATCCACGACAGCAACGGAACCCGTCAAATCCTTTTTACGCTGAGCGCTATAACCAGTCACCACGATTTCGTCTAAATCACTGCTGTCCTCATTAATTGCGATTTCTGCAGTTTCCCCTGCAGCACTCACCGTGTATCGCGTGGTCACGAACCCGACATAGGTAACCTCTAGTATGTCACCCGCTTGGGCATCAATTTCAAAATTACCGGAGGCATCCGATGAGGTTGTTGAAGTCTTATCCACTACTTTAATCGTCGCGCCGACAATAGGTTCCTGAGTGGCTTGATTGATTATCCGACCTTTGATAGATGATTGCATGGCGGACAAGGGAGTTGTCGCCATGCGATTCCAGATTGATGCATCGGCGCCGGTAGCTGTACCACCGATGCAGAGCAAACCCATGGAGATCGCAAAGCCATGCTTGAACAGCTTCCTGGGAAAGGAACAGCTGTCTTGGAGTTTGTTTGATCTTCCCATAATAGAAAATTGTTAGTTGTTTTAAAGTGTATACCTGATTTAAAAGTTCGGTCCATCCCGAACTTTCTTGGTTAATAATGGCGCATAGGAAATCCGTTAGAAATCAAACCATGCTGATTCCTTTAAGATATAAATGTTGTTTTTTTCCGAATTAGGTGGGCTCGGGATTGTTTGTGTAGTAATTTTGGTTCATAAAGTAATTAGTTTTAATGTATCTGTAATATTTTTAAACCGCGCGTTATCAGTCGGTATCTTAATAGCGATTGCAAAGGAAAGTGTGTTTTTAACACTTTTAGTTTTCAAGAAATTAAATTCCCTTGTGATGCGGAATTTTCTGTACCGATGAAATATGGATAGCGCTGGATGTAGCTTACAATTGTAAAACTAATTTAGGGAAATATTTTAAAATCCCAAGGAGATTTGCAACAAAAATTTTACTTTTAAGTTTGCCTGAATATACTGCGTTTTCTTAGCCTCTTGATTCCGAGGTTAATAGGTGTTTTTTTGAAGAGAGAGGCGTGTTCGGACTGATGATGTTGTACACTGAAATCAACGGGTTCCCTACGGAATGGTCCCGTGCCTGTTATGGTCATAATCACGATGGCGACACCAAGTGTAAAAGAAAAGTGGCCCACGTGGGAGGGAAAACCTTAGGGACGATCCAATACGTAGTGAATACCACCTAATAGGTGTTTTTGAAACGAGTCTTCATGGAGGGATTCAGGCGTATGCCCCAGACCGGTATAGAACATCCGTATCCCTTGAAAATCTTGACACCAGGCGATCGGGTGAAATTTACCCATTTGGCCACCTTGGTAGGTGCTTTCATCCAATTCCATTAAAACATGAAGTCCAGCCCGCAAATCTTTAAAGTCATACCATTCATCGCGATGGACCCAGACCTGGTCGAGGTGACGGGTTGCAGGATGGTCTAGGTCTTTGACGTGAATTTCTGCCTGTTGTACCTCTGGGTGACTGGCAAAATATCCACCCACTAAATCACCATACCATGTCCATTCGTATCCCGTATCGGTTGCCGCGTGAATTCCCATAAAACCGTTGCCAGCGAGTAAAAAACGCTGGAAGGCATCTTTTTGCTGCTGATTAAAAATCTCACCTGTCGTACTAAAGAAGATAATTGCGTTGAACTTTGTCAGACTGTCGGAGAGAAAAACATCGGCATCTTCAGTATGGCTAACTTGGATTCCATCTTTGGCAAATAACGTGGTTATGACCTGTACCCCTTCTTCGATATTGTCATGTCGGAACCCTTCGGTTTTTGTAAAGAGCAGGACATGATTGGTGTCGGTTTGGGCTAGCGCCCCAGTCTGTTGGCCGAGAACTAAAAAGGCGACTAATTGTAGGGCGATTTTCCACATTTTAACCTCCGAGTGTTTGGTAGAAAGAGAGACTCTCTTTAACGAGCTCTTCTTCCACGTATACATTGTAACGCGCCGTACCTATATTTTCCAGTAATGCGAAACCTAGTTTGTTGCGTTCATTCTTTTTGTCATTACGCATTAACTCAAGTGCTTCTGGAAACACATCTTCCCGCAAACGGTAATACGGGAAAAGCGATAAAAAATAGTTCACAATATCCTCTAGCTCCGATTGGGGTAGATCGGCAACTTTACTGGATATATACGCTTCACAGATCATGCCGATAGCGATCGCTTCACCATGTAATAACGGATCTTTATCATGGCGTAAAGAAAGGCCTTCTATCGCGTGTCCGATGGTGTGTCCAAAGTTAAGAATTTTACGCAGTCCCGATTCCTTGGGGTCCGCAAGGACGACCTGATTTTTAATGGCTACCGAATCGTACACTACGTCCGAAGGAAGGTGAGGTAGTTTTGCTTGTTTACAACGCGCATAGAGTTCTTGATCGCGAATCAAACCGTGTTTGATTATTTCGGCAAACCCAGACCGCATTTGCCGATCGTCAAGCGTTTCCAGAAATTTTGTCGATATGAACACACCTTTTGGTTGGGTGAAGGTCCCAACAATGTTTTTAACCTCATCTAAATCAATACCGGTTTTCCCGCCCACCGACGCGTCGACCTGGGCAAGTAAAGTGGTAGGTACCTGAATAAAATCAATCCCGCGCTTGTATGTTGAGGCAGCAAACCCCCCCATGTCGGTCACAACGCCGCCGCCAAGATTCATCAATAATGCTTTTCGATCGGCGCCAAAATCAAGCAGCGTTTTCCAAACGCCTATACAGTAATCAATGTTTTTATTCTCCTCACCAGGATCAATCTCGATAATATCGTAGTCGATCATCTCAGGAATTGCGGCTTGAAGCACTGGCAGGCAGTGATCGTTGGTGTTTCGATCAACTAGGATCAACAGTTGTGAATACGAATGCTTTTGTAAAAAATCCCGAAGTCCCGCTAGTTGGTCGTCGAAAACAACCGCGTAGCCCAAACTGTTAATCGCTTTTATCATTTTTTTATTCAATTTGCTGTTTTTAAGAAGTCTTATTTTATGGCTGGATTAGGTTTAGTAGGTAAGGCCTTAGGTATGGTTAAATCACCTTAACCACCTGTCCGTCGAACTCTACGTGGTCCCCTATTTTTACTTTCAAACGCTTGCGTAGATCAACTTTGTCGTTGTATTTAACCATTCCTTGTTCTACCACCCATTGCGCCATAGCACCATGTTCCACCCAGTTCAATGCCTTGAGCAATTGGATCATTTGAATGTACTCTCCCTTCAATGTAAATGTTTGCATCCACAAATGTAAATTTATTCCATTTGAATTACCAATTCGCACCGCGTTTTATTCAAAAATAATAGTTTAATAATATGCCATTAAATCCGTATAATATGGAGACAGCTTCGGGTGTTAAACTTGATTTTAACAAGATCGAAATCGCCTTCTATTGCGCCACAGCGCCATGTTTTACCGCGTTCAACGCTTTGAGTAACTGGATCATTGGCCTCTACCCTTCCTTCAAGGTAAAGGTTTGCATTCACAAACGTGAATTTATTGCAATTGAATTACCAATTCGACCCGTATTTTATTGAAAAATTAGTTTATTTTTGCGCCATTAAATCATTATAATATGGAGATAGCTTCACGGGTTAAGCTTGATTTTAACAATACCGAAATTGCCTTCCGAGGAAAGAGCGATGGTGACTTGAATAAAGCCTACTGGCTTTTCAAGATGATAGGCAATAATGCCTTAATAAAAATTGGTACGCCAGTCGCCAATTTTGCCTTACGCATCGGCCTACCCATTCAGGGGATCATCCGCAAGACGATCTATAGGCAGTTCTGTGGCGGTGAAAATATCGAAGGTTGTCGAAAAGCAATTGATGAACTGGCTAGAGGCCGTGTTACCACTATTTTGGACTATTCAGTAGAGGGTGAGAATTGCGAGCAGAGTTTCGATGCAACTTGTGCGGAAATCATGCGCACCATCGAGGCTGGAAAAAACACGGAATGTATTTCGTTCTCAGTTTTCAAGCTGAGCGGCATTGGACGGTTCGAGCTTTTAGCAAAGATTGATGCTAAAGAACCCTTGAGTACTGAAGAAAAGGAAGAGTATCAACGTCTTTACGAGCGCTGTGATCGGATTTGTCAAGCCAGCTATGAAGCCGATATTCCCGTATCTATTGATGCTGAGCATTCTTGGACACAGGAAACTGTTGATGATATCGCTCGGGAGATGATGGAGAAATACAATATCCAGAAGCCTATTGTTTATAACACCTATCAGCTTTACCGGCACGATAAACTGGCGTCAATGAAAGCCGATTTGGCTTACGCTAAAACCCAAGGATTTCATTTAGGCGCAAAAATTGTCCGGGGAGCTTATATGGAACTAGAGCGTGATCGCGCAAAGAAGATGGGGTACCCCTCTCCTATACAACCCGATAAGGAAGCGACGGATACTGATTTTAACCAAGCCATCCATTTTGCTTTAGATCATTTGGATAGTCTTGGATTAATGGCCGGAACCCACAATGAGGAAAGCTGCCGCTTGCTTGCCGATGAATTGGATCGCAGAGGAATTGCGCATAACGACCCTCATGTGCATTTTGCTCAACTTCTTGGTATGTCTGACAATCTATCATTCAATTTAGCCGCTGCAGGATATAATGTGGCTAAATATATGCCCTACGGCCCGGTAGACGCGGTATTACCGTATTTGTTTAGGCGAGCGCAAGAAAACACCTCGGTTGAGGGACAGACCGGCAGAGAGCTAACGCTCATTACCAATGAGCTGGACAGACGGCGCAGCAAAAAGAAATAAATTCACCTAGCGTAAGAAAGTCTCGATATGTTCGACGACTTTCTTATTTTTGCCGCATGGACAACATCTCCTATCAAAAATATTCGCAACTTAAATCCCTTGCGTCATCCTATCAAGCCCTTCTTTTTGACGTGGACGGTACATTAGCTGATAATATGGATGCACATAAAGCAGCATATGTCTCGACGGCCAAAGAATATGGTGTCACGCTTGATCCATTATTGATTGATCGAACCGCTGGCTGGCCGACGGTTGCCGTGGTCGACGAAATTTCTAGGCAATATGACGTGCAATTGGATCGTCAGCGGTTTGCCGATAGGAAGTCTGCCATTTTTATCGAACAATATATACAGCATACCAAGCCAGTGGACTATGTTCGTCAAATACTATTGGATTCGTTAGATACCCATCGTATAGGAATTGTTTCGGGAGGTCGTCGTTCGACAGTCAGCATCACTCTGGACATCATCCAGGTGGCGGGAAAGTTTGAAACTTTAGTTTGTGCAGGAGATACGCCTGAAGGTAAACCTTCTCCTCAACCCTTTTTATTAGCCGCAGCGCGATTAAATGTCGTGCCGGAAGACTGTTTGGTGTTTGAGGATGGCGAGCCAGGGGTAGCTGGAGCTAAAGCAGCCGGTATGGGCTGGGTTCGCATTGATCAGATCTAAACCCTGATCTAGAAGTTGGTAATGATGCGTATTCCGCCGTTGGTATAATTCATATCTGCTCGTTTAAAGCTTCCGACAGGCAATTTGAAATAAGGTTCAACTGACATCGATACCCCCTTGTTCAGCCGCATTTCTTTCCCGATCGAAAAGTTGACGAAACCACCAAATTGATTGCTCCGAACATTTTCATCTTCGGTTTTGATAGATCTTGAGATCTGCTTCACTTCACTTTGTAGATCCGTTTGGTTTTCAGGCAAACCGTTTTGAAAAAGCTCTTGATTAGCGTTTTCAATATAATGTGCATATCTATTTTGTTGCAATATAGCAGCATAAGTTATTCCGGAGGAAGCATAGAAACCGTCGTTAAACGTATATTTTAGATCCAAGGGAACTTCTAAGGCTTGCACATTTCCGGTAATTGCATTGACATTGGGCAACACCAATGAGTTGCTCAACATGGCTTGAACGGATCCATTAGAGGTAAGCATCTGAGAACCGTTCAAAGAGGTTCGGACCTCCATTTCGGGTGTGCCCACAGGATCTCTCATTTCTGACACTTCATATTTGTTATATGCTAGACCGGTTCGTACACTCAGTTTATTAGAGATTTGATAGCCCAATAACAGGCCCCCACCGAAGTTAAAGCGTTCGTTCGTGGAGTTTGGAGAAACGAATAATCCCAACTGAAACTTGTCCATTACTTTAAAACGCCTATCCCTTAAATTCGGTTGCTGCCCGTCGACTTCCTGTTGCTCTTGGCTGCTTTGAGCCAGTGTGATGTGCGTATCCCCATCGGTTGAAGGCCGGTGATTTGACCCTCCTAGCGTTGATAACCCAGTAGTTGGGCTTGATTCAATTGATCGGGTTGCTAATGACTTGGGTGATGAAAACAGTGAATAAGGTGTGTAAGCTAAGTGCCGTGAGGTCAATTCGCCAGGTATTAAGGTGTTGATGTTGTTTCCGGTGCGTTGAGCGGGTTGTTCAAATGCCAAAGTCGACTCGTCCATATTGTCGATTTCTATGTTTTCCGATGTTTCCCCCAGAGGAACTTGCGCGCCTGATTTTTCCGTAGACGGCTCACTGTACGAATTTCCGGTTTCTTCTGGTGTATTGTTGCTAATAAATTGTTGGCTTTCCGGTTGGTTTAAGAACCAATGGTTAACTCCTAAGACGCCTAAAATTAGTGCAGCCGCTGCACTAGTAGCCCAATAAAATACCTTTGATTTTTTCGAAGAAGATCCGTGACGTTGTTGGAAGTTTTCCCAAGCGCCCTCCCTATAAGGAAGTTCTTGCTTCGCTTTTAGGTTTTCTACGATGTTTTCTACGATATCTTTTTTATTCTTTTCCATTATCTTATCGAATCAGGATGTTGTATTATAATCATGTTGACTGCTGTATAACTTTCGGAGCTTCTGTTTAGCCCGGGTTAGATACGTTCTGGATGTACTTTCGGGTATATTGAGTTGTTTTCCGATTTCTTCATGTGAATACCCTTCAATTTCGTAGAGATTAAAAATGGATCGTTGAATGTCAGGTAACTGCCGGATGAGCGCCAAAATATCATCGTATTCCAGCCGACTATCATTTTCAACTGCAAGATGAGCAGTTTCTCCGCTGCTCAGATCGTCAATCATGTGCATCTGCTTACGGACGCGAAGCGCATCGATCGAGGTGTTGACGGCAATCCGGGCAATCCATGATTTAAACGTTTTCTCCAGAATTACAGAATCCTCGTGTAAACTGAACGTGGTAATCTTGTTAAAAATCTTTACAAAACACTCATTGGCCATCTCTTCTGCTTCCATTTCATGTTTCATATACCGGATTACGATTGCCATGATGTATCCATAAAATTTCCGGTAAAGAAAGGCTTTGCTCTTCTCGGAATTGGACACAGCACATTGTTCCAATGCAGTTCTAAGACTCCCTGGGGATTGCGTATTTCCATATTTTCCCAAAATTCCCACCTACGTTTCTCCAATTAAGCTGTAGCCCGGCGCAAAAAAACTATAGATGAAACCATGCTTTGTACATACCATTCCTTTCTTTCGGTATTGTGAGACTGAAACGAGATAAAACAATTTCATGCTACAGTTGGTATTAAATAATGATGGATGTCATTATTGCTTGGGCAATTCTGGGTAAATTTAATAAACTAAATCATAACGATTATGAGAGCGATCTTATTTCCAACCGATTTTTCAGACATCGCAGCTAACGCCTTTGTCTACGCCCTGCATATCGCCAAATCGATTGATGCCAAGGTTTATGTGCTCTACACCTATCTGGAGCCAGTTCTATCTGCAACGCATGGCGGTCAACCGGAAATGTTGGGCCAGGTGTATCAGAATATTGAATTGAGCCAATTTGAGCGGTACAAAAAAAAATCACAAGAACTTAGAGATGTTGCTGAAAAAATGAACTTAACCGATGTTGAACTTGTATTTCTTTTTGAAGAGGGACCGGTAGCTACTGTGGTTAAAAATATTGTTGAACGAGAACGTATTCATTTGGTGGTTATGGGAACACATGGTGAATCTGGGTTTTTATCAAAATTAATCGGAACCAATACCGTTAGCGTTATCTGGTCAGTTAAGAATCCGGTTTTGGCCGTGCCCCCACACGCTCAGTTTCAAGGGATCAAACGCGCTTTGTTTACCACACTATTCAGGGACCGAGATAAATCTGCACTTAAGGAGATGCTATTGATGTCCAAGGCTGTGGGCGCGAAAATAGACTGTCTGCACGTGCTCCAAGCGAATCAGGTGTCGGACGTGCTTGTTCAAACCGAGCAGTGGCAGCATGATTTTCACGACGAAAACATCGAGTATGTCTTGATTGACGAGGTGGAAAGTATTGAGAACACGATCGCTAATTATATCTTAGAGAATAATATAGATATTCTAGGGGTGGTCAAGCGGAATAAGAATTTCTTTGATCGATTATTTAATAGTAGTGTGAGTAATAATCTTGCGCTGCATTCCAAAGTCCCTATCTTAGTCTTCCACGAAGAACAGAATCGATGATACAGCAAGTGATTAAGAAATTAGAATCGTTAAAGCGTTTGGATCAAACGGTAGAAAAATATACTCAGATTACAGATGAAGAGTTTAGTGTTCATGGCGTGCTGGTCTTTATTCCACTCGATAAGTTTGAGGTGAAGGTGTTGATTCCTACGCCACACCATAAAAAATTGTTTGATGAAAATATACCCACGTTCCGTCAAGTGCTAGCCCATCCAGAAGTCATGCTGTTGCGTTGATACCACGTCCTTTAAACGAGCAGTAGCTCGATCGATCCAGCGTAGCAATTTGACCTAATGTACTGAAATAATGTCAGTTAAAAACGGGTGGAGATGTCAAAATGTCCTTACGGCTACCTTAGAACCTAGAGGGCATCTCTTTTGTTATTTGATGTCTATAAACAGACATATATGAACTTTAAAAACTATACTATTAAGGCCCAGGAGGCTATACAAAAAGCGTCTGAGATTACGCTTGGAAATCAGCAACAAGCTGTTGAGGCAGCCCACATCATGAAGGCTCTTTTAGCCGTTGATGAGAATATTGTTAGTCATTTGCTTAAGAAGCTGGATGTGAATCTGAGCTATCTAAGTGGTGAAATCGATAAACTGGTAGAATCGTATCCGAAAGTAAGCGGTAGTCAAGTGTACTTGAGTAGCAGTAGCACTTCCGTTTTACAAAAGGCCGAGGGCTACCTTAAAGAATTTAATGATGAGTTTGTTTCTATTGAACATATTTTGCTCGGATTACTCTCTTCTGGGGATCCTGTCGCTAGATTGTTAAAAGATCAGGGTGTAACCGAGAAGTATTTGAAAATGGCCATTAAAGAGCTTCGGGGGAAGAACCGGGTTACTGACCAAAACGCAGAGGCGACCTACAATGCGTTGGGTAAATACGCTAATAATCTTAATGAGTTTGCCGAATCAGGCAAATTGGATCCCGTCATTGGACGAGACGAAGAGATACGACGTGTGATGCAGATACTATCTCGACGGACGAAAAATAATCCCATATTAGTGGGGGAACCTGGCGTGGGGAAAACGGCAATTGCAGAGGGAATCGCACACCGAATTATCAAAGGGGATGCCCCAGAGAATTTGAAAACCAAAACAGTGTTCTCATTGGATATGGGAGCGCTTGTCGCCGGAGCGAAATACAAAGGTGAATTCGAAGAGCGATTGAAAGCAGTCGTCAAAGAAGTGTCCGGCAGTGATGGAGAAATCATCTTGTTTATCGATGAGATTCATACCTTAGTTGGCGCTGGTGGTGGCGAAGGCGCGATGGATGCCGCAAATATTCTCAAGCCTGCTTTAGCGCGCGGAGAACTTCGGACCATTGGTGCCACGACCCTTAACGAGTACCAGAAGTTCTTTGAGAAAGATAAAGCATTAGAACGTCGTTTTCAAAAAGTTATGGTCGAGGAACCCGATAACCAAGACGCCATTTCCATTTTGCGTGGCTTGAAAGAGCGTTACGAAACCCACCATCGGGTACGAATACTGGATGAAGCGATCATTTCTGCCGTTGAATTATCGCAACGCTATATTACAGATCGTTTTTTACCCGATAAAGCGATCGATTTGGTGGACGAAGCGGCTTCCAAGCTGCGGTTAGAAATGGATTCGGTTCCGCAGGTTGTTGATGAGATCGAACGGCGTATTATGCAATTGGAAATTGAGCGAGAAGCGATCAAACGGGAAGACGATGACCGAAAAGTCACGGAATTAAGCGAGGAGATTGCTAATCTATCGAATCAACGGGACTCCTTGCGTGCTTCTTGGCAATCGGAGAAAACTTTAGTCGATCAAGTCAATCAGGAAATTCAGAATATTGAAGATTATAAACTGCAGGCCGATCAGGCTGAGCGAGGCGGCGATTATGGCAAAGTCGCTGAGTTACGCTACGGTAAAATTAAGGAAGCACAAGATAAGGTTGAACAACTAAAGGCAGAGCTTTCTGAAAAACAAGACAGTAATCGCATGTTAAAAGAGGAAGTTACGGCGGAAGATATTGCCGACGTGGTTTCTCGTTGGACGGGTATACCAGTCACTAAAATGGTGCAATCTGAGCGAGAAAAATTACTGGATCTGGAACAAGAGCTTCATAAAAGAGTGGCGGGGCAAAATGAGGCTATCGAGGCAATATCGGACGCAATCCGTCGCTCCCGAGCTGGACTGAGTGACGCCAACCGACCTATAGGATCTTTTATTTTCCTAGGGACTACGGGGGTCGGTAAAACAGAATTGGCCAAGGCATTAGCGGAGTTCTTGTTCGACGACGAACACGCGATGGTTCGAATCGATATGTCAGAGTACCAAGAAAGACATGCGGTATCCAGGTTGATTGGTGCCCCCCCGGGGTATATTGGATACGATGAGGGCGGACAACTTACCGAGGCGATCCGGCGCCGACCGTATTCAGTAGTACTATTGGATGAGATCGAAAAGGCACACCCCGATGTGTTTAATATTTTATTACAGGTTCTAGACGATGGACACCTAACCGATAACAAAGGTCGTGTGGTGAATTTCAAAAACACCATTATTATCATGACCTCCAATACCGGATCCCACTTGATTCAAGAAAATTTTGCAGAGATGCAGGAAGATAACCGTGATGAAATTATTGCCAAAACCAAGGATGTTGTGTTTGAACTGCTCCGGAAATCGATCCGTCCAGAATTTTTGAATCGTATCGATGAGATCATTATGTTTACGCCATTAAGCCGCGATGAAATCAGCGATATTGTTAAGATGCAGTTCCGGAAGGTGGAGCGGCAATTAGCAGAACAGCACATCACGTTAACGGCCTCCGATGAAGCCTTAGATTGGTTAGCGCAATTGGGGTACGATCCAATCTATGGGGCACGGCCACTCAAACGAGTGATCCAAAAACGGATTCTCAACGAGCTTTCAAAGGAAATACTTTCCGGTAAAATAACACGAGATTCAGCAATCCATTTGGATGCTTTCGAAGGCCGTTTCGTATTTCTAAACCAGGATAATCAAGAACATTAATTTAAATCCTTAGCAAGTGGCGTCACGTCCTTACAGAGGGAATAATTATTTGATCGAGCTTCAGGAGAATGGAGCTCGATCATTTTTTTCTGCTTTCGTTTGCCAAATTCGCTCAATTTCTTCGAGCGTTTTGCCTGTTGTCTCAGGAACGAGATAATAGGTAATGGCCAAATAAGGTAAGCACATCAGCGCAAATAGGCCAAAGGTCCAGGCAGCCCCTATGCCCCCAAGAAGAACCGGGGTTACTTGTCCGATGAGGTAGGTTCCTATCCAAAGTGAAAAACCTGCGCAAGACATGGCAAAGCCTCGTACTTTCAAGGGATACATTTCTGAAAGAAGGACCCAGATAACCACGCAAATTGAAATCGCTGCAAAAAAGATATAGAGCAGGATCATAAGCAATAAAATTTCTGGATTGTTCATTCCGCTCATAAAAAATATACTGATTCCCACTAAGATAAAAAGCATCCCCCCTACGCCAACGTAGACTAACTTTTTACGGCCGATTTTATCCACTAAATACATGGCCAGAATTGTGGATAGTACGTTAACGACACCCACAATGATTTGGAAATCTAAGGCGCCTTGAGATCCAGCACCTGCCTGCTGAAAAATAGTGGGGCCGTAATAGAAGATGGCATTGACGCCCATAAACTGCCCCAAAATTGCCAAGCAAACACCAATAACCATAGGTGTTCGATAGACAGGCGAAAGCAAGATACGCCAACTCACATTTTTTTGCGTAGCCAGCGCGTCTATTGTTTCTTGCAGTTGCTTTTTTGCTGTTTGCCGGCCAAATAATCTTGTTAGGGTGCGTTCTGCTGCTGATATTCTTTTCTGAGCGACTAACCAATGGGGACTTTCAGGGATGAAGAAGAGTAACAAGAAAAATAGTAATGCGGGTATGGTCTCTAACCCCAACATCATTCTCCAAGGTTCCTGTATCAGGTACAAGGGTAACCATTCGTGGGAATAGGCAGCACTGTTAGACCAGACCAAAACCTGGGCATTAACAATATACGAAGCAACAATTCCGATAGTGATTGCCAGTTGGTATAAGGTAACCAATCTCCCCCGTATTCTCGGCGGTGAGACTTCTGATATGTATAAAGGCGAGACAACCGAGGCCACACCGATGCCCATACCGCCTATGATGCGGTAGATTACCAATGCATCAAAACTTTCCACCACGATACATCCAACTGATGAGATAGTAAAAAGGACGGCTGCCAACCACAGCGACAGTCGACGACCTAGTCGATCGCTGAGGATGCCAACTACCAATACCCCTAAGATCGAACCGAGTAATGCGCAGCCAACATACCATCCGGTTTGGAGTTCATGTAAGGAGAACTGCTCCGTTACGTGTGGGATAGTGCCCGAGATCACCGCGGTATCGTAACCGAATAAAAACCCACCGATGGCGCCTGTCACGGCAAGCAAAATCGGATATATACCAGTGTTTTTTATATGCTGAGCCATCGATTAGATATTGAAATATTCTCGGTAACGATTGTAGAGATATCCGGCCTGTAAATAGGCAGATTGCGGGCTCATAAAATGGGAGAATTCGAAAGTGATCGCCTTATCGTAATTTGCCCGCTTGGCGGCCTCCAGCTTGAGTCTGAGTTTGTCGAATTTGATCGGAAGAAACTTAATGGGCATATCACGATCGAACGACTCGGCATTCGTCCAGCACTCCAACCCATATTTATCGGCTAATTTTTTATTCACTTCAAAGAACGCATCGAGTTCATCGTAATCGATTTGACCATCTTGAAATGCGCATGCATCCACTACGTCTTTGATCCCGTCAAAGATTTCACCCCATTCCTTTTCGTGCTCTTCGACCGATACCACATCCGTTTTGGTGAGCTCGCCGGAGGCCGCCATTACCGCTTTTTTCCCGTCAATCCAAGGGGAAATGAAGGTCGGCAATCCACTGGAGATATCTTTACATTGTTTTGCAAGCGTCTGGAATGATTCGATGGCACCTTTGGTCGCTCGACTTATTTCTCCGCTTAAGTACCAGCCCTGGAAACTCTTGTACCGGCTACCGTATTTGTTCCAAACCTCCTCTATAACATATTGATTGTCGGTAACTTCATGAGACATATCTCCGGTATCCCAATAGTGCCCAGAGTCGTACAAGCCGAAGTAGAACTTCATCCCGTGCTTATCGGCCAGACGAAGGAACATATCTAGCAAGTCGACCGAAGGACGATAGCAGCCATTTTTTAAAAGGTATTCTGAGGGATAAGTAATGAATTTTCGGTAGCCTGAGCGGATCATAATTACCGTATTAATTCCGACAGCCTTCATGTGCTGGAAATCTTGATCCCATTCTTTTTCTCCCCAGTTTTGATGTGGAATATCGTGTGAAATCTCATCAATGAACGTCGCGGTGATTTTTAAACCCTGTTGTTGCGGGACAATCAAATCCGGATGAATGGATGCGCTGCTATTCTCGGTTTCAGCCTTAGCGAGGTGGCTAAAAGGCAACCCCGCTACTGTAGCGGCCCCTAAACCCATTTTCTTCAAAAAGTTTCGTCTATTGTTGTTTTCCATATTCAGTTTGGATTGTATCGTCAGCGATCCATTATTTAATGGTTTTAATTGTTTTCAAAATTGGGGCAATGACACACCCCTTTGTTCTTAGCCTAGGTTGTTTAGATGTACCACGTCGCTTGTAAGCCGGATTGCGAGTTGCATTTCTCCGGCTAACTCAGAATGGGGGTCGATATAAGCGCGCTTGCCTTTATGAATAAGTTGATTGCTGCTAAACGTATTTTAGTGTATAGGGCAATGAATTATAATGTTTCCTCCAATGGAGATATTATTTTCTCTCGGACGACTCGACAAGCGCCGGTTACCCCTGCGCGCCGTCCCAACGTTGATTTCTTAATGGTCATATCTCTATTGACTAAGCCTAGCGAGTATTTCTTTATACTGGTCTGAATGGGCAGAAGAACGAAGTCTCCTAATTGCGAGAAATCCCCGCCGATCACGACCAATTCAGGGTTGAGTATGTTGACTAGCGAAGCAAGCGCTCGACCAACCTTTTCACATTGCTCGGTGATCAGTTCGATGCATAAACTGTCTTCTTTGTGAAGTGCTTCGGATAAAATTTGTTGATATTTTAGAACAGCGCTGCTATCTTTTTGCAAACTAACCCCCGAGGTTCGACCCTCACCTCTCGCTTTTTCAAACTGGTTTACCAGTGCCCAACCAGAGACTTCCGTCTCTAGGCAGCCAACCTTGCCACAGTGACAGAGCAATTCGTTTTCGAAGACCGGGCTATGTCCGAGTTCACCCGAATACCCAGACTTACCATAGACGAATGTATCCTCACAGAGTATACCCAAGCCCATGCCCCAACTGTAGTTTAAAAAGATCACATTCTTCTCTCCTTCGACGACACCACAGGTGTATTCGCCCCGTGTCATTGCCCGTGAATCATTTTCTATATAAACGGGCATATGTATTTGTTCGGCGACTAACTCAGTCAAAGGTCTGTTTTCGTTAAAAAAATAATTGTGACTGTACCCCTCTTGCGAATTTACTCGTCCAGATAGGTTGACGCAGGCTCCGACGATATAGGGGCCTAGTTGACTATCTTGAACAAATTGATTGATGTGTTCACAGAACTCAATAAGGGATTCATAGCTGTTTTGTAGTACAAAAGGTTTGTTTAGCTCAATGGTCACAAATTCATCTTTTAGATTCTGAATGCCGAAAGATGTACCAGATCTGGTGGCTTCGACACCAAGAAAGTAGGTCTTATCTGTCGCTACAGCATAAAGGGCAGATCGCCGGCCACCGGTATTGACATTTTTTCCGGATTCGATGATGAGCTCATCCGCCAATAGTTCGTTAACGGCCTTGGTCACTGTAGGAATACTGGATCTCAGTTGATTGCTCATGTCTAAAATCGTGGCATCATCTTGCGAGAGTAAAAAATTTACAATCGATCGTTTTAACGTGTACCATTTTACGCCATTCAGGCTGGACTCCGGTTTTCTGCTCAAAAATTGATATAGGGTCATATTGCTCGCTCAAGTAGGTCTATACGGTGCAAATTAAGAAATATATCGTAGAACATATCTCGTATTTATCGGACTTGATCGTCTGCATATTTAAGCTATTCTCATCGATTTCTAGGGATATATTCGTTGAATTTCCTCTTTGGTTGCCCACGTCCGATCGTTAATAGAGTCTGTATGTGTCCGATATCCGATATAAGTGAATTCCAATAGACCAGTGGGATCCGAGACAGGAATCTCGAATATACCATCTTGGTTGGTCGTCGTTTGGGCTGACGGGGTGCCAGAGAATCGAACAGAAACCCCTTGAACCCCCTTGGTCCTCTTGGTTGGTTACGCGTCCCTGGATATTGGTTTGGGCCCTTGCGGATGACAGACAGACGAATGCAAACAGCAAAAGCCAAAAACGAAGCTGGATTTTACGTTTTTTCAATACGTTACACGTCATTTATGTTTCAATTTTTGGTAAACAATTAGGTTGTATTAAGAGGTTTCTTGGTTTTCAATATGTTCTAGCGTACGGTAAATTTGGAAAAGGCCTCTGGGAACGTGGAAACAACCTTTCCACTTTCCGCCTTTAAGACTGAGAATAGGTTCTCCTTGACGATTTAGATAGCCATACCATTCCGGAAACTCGTCGTCACGAAATCGATTCCAAGTGTAGTCATGTAATTTCTTAAACCAATGCCAGCATCGTGGATTTTTTGTCAAATGGTAGCCTTTAATTAAGGCGATTAAGGCCTCTATATGTACCCACCAAAGCTTTTGATCCCATTCGAGTTGTTGCGTTGGATGGCCTTTATAGTCTAGAAAATAGAAAATACCATCATGCTCATTATCCCAACCATATTCAATCATTCGTAGTGTGGTTGTTACCGCGAAATCGATCAGGGCATGGTCGCCTGAACGGGACCCGATGTCCATGAGGAACCACATGGCTTCGATCGCATGCCCAGGGTTAATTAGTCGACCTTCAAAACTATCGGAACGACTACCGTCTGCTAGTATGTTTTCGAACAGTAGATCCAGATCCTTTTGATAGAATATTTCTTTGATTTCATGAACCAGTGGGCTAATCATCACATCGACTTCGTCTGTACCAATAATATCTTCTAAGATCAAAGCAAGATTGGATAAGATCATCGGTAGAGAGAAATTCTTTAGCGGACGGGCAGTAGAAATTTGTTTGGTGTAACTGCCTTTTGGTAGCGTCTGTTTTTCTAAAATGTTCCTATAGGTAGTTAATGCAATCTGACGGTATTCTGGATTATCAGTAGCTTTGTAAAGTTCACCAAACCCCATTGCCATAAAGCAATCAGAGAAAATGTTGTACGGCTGTACAAGGGGCTGGCCCTGCCGAGTGAGTGAAAAATACCAATTTCCATCGGAGTCCTTAGCGTAGTTTTTTGCGAATTCAGCTCCTTGTATGGCAATAGTCTTCCAGTTTTCCTTTCGATCCACCTGATTGAACAAAAGCGAAAAAATGTAAATTTGTCGTCCCTGTAGCCAAACGAATTTGTCGGTATCAAAGACCGAGCCATCGCGCGCTAAGCACGTGAAATAACCACCACATTGTTGGTCAGGAGAATGTTTTTCCCAAAATGGAATAACCTGGTTTAATAATTCATGTTGGTATAACTCTTTTAGTTGAGCGACTTGGGATGAATTGACGGGATGATTCGATGAATCCCCAGTAGGTTTTCTAGGACCGTTCGGCATTTATAATTAGTTAGAGTTGGTTAATGACTCGGTTATTTAATGGTACAAGTATATAAAAATATTTATTTATTTCAAGACACTTTATAAAAATATTTAAAATTTAAAATAATAAAAATGAACAATAGCGAGCGTACTTAAAAAAAGAAGCTGTCAGAAATGTATCTGACAGCTTTGTGGCTGCGTATTGAATCCAATATTTTGAACAGGTTCTCTTGTCGAGATACCTGCCCTGATTTAATAGGCGTCAAAACTATCAAACAGTTTTTTGAGTTCTTTCGCTTTGGCGGGGTATTCCTCGATGATATTCGTTCGTTCACTTGGATCGCGACCTACGTGGAAAAGTTCCTTTGAGGCGGGATATGCTTTCCCTGAATTATTATTGATTCCAGCTTCCAATTCTCGGTATTTCCAATCGCCTACTTTTACGGCCTCTGGTTTACCATGGTTGACGATGTAGATCGGGCGATGTTGAAATTGTTGGTCTGACACCTCCCCTTTCAAAAGCGGGGCAAGTGACTGTCCGTCTAAGGTAAGCTCAGCGGGTAAACGAACACCGGCCCAGTCCATAATGGTGGGAAGAACGTCTAGGTTGCTCATCGCAGCGCGCACAGTCTGTCCTGAATCCGTCCACGGAGCACCGTTGAGGATAAAGGGGACGCGCACCCCACCCTCATGGCTTTGCGCTTTAGATCCGCGAAACATGCCTGCGGTTCCAACATGCCAGTTTTTAGTGACTTGGTCTCCTTCCATCCTGGCAGGATATTCAATCCAAGGACCGTTATCGCTACTGAAAATAAAAATAGTATTATCCGCTAATCCACGCTCCTGTAAAACTTCCCAAAGATGGCCGAGAGATTGGTCCAATTCTTCGATAACTGCACCCAACGGTCCCGCTGGATGGGAGTCGCCCTGAATTTTGTTGACCGCACGCGCCACAGGCAAATGAGGCATATTGTGGGCATAATACAGAAAAAATGGCTGAGCGTCACTTTGATCCCGAATGAAGTCCAACGCTTTTTCATGGTAAATCTTGCTCAAGGAACTATCTTCGGGACGTTCGGTCAACACGCGATGGTTATGGAATAATTTAATCGTCGTATCCGTTTGTACATAAGGTGATCGGTAATCATGACTATAGAGCATACCGAAAAACGAATCAAAGCCTTGGGTATTGGGATGAAAATGTGGACGATCACCTAGGTGCCATTTCCCAATTGTTGCCGTATTGTAACCGACGGTTTTTAATAGTTCCGCAATAGTAACTTCCTCGGGTGGAAGACCCAACTTAGATCCTGGACCAATCGGATCGCTGAGTCCATAACGCGTAGGATATCGCCCGGTCAATAAGCCGGCTCGGGAAGGTGTGCAAGTGGGATTTATAACCACGTAGTGCGTTGCACGCACCCCAGTATGCGCCATAGAGTCCAGAAAAGGAGTAGCAATGGAAGGATTTCCATACACCCCAATATCACTGTATCCTAAGTCATCGGTCAACACGAAAATAATGTTGGGCTTTTGTTGTGTATAAGCGGTGTTATTTGCGCAGCATATCGTGAACAAAAAAAAGAACAACATACGAAAACCTTGGGTGGCTTGTGGGTTCATGGCTTTAATTTTATGGGTTAGAAATTCGTTTAACGAGCGAGGATCGTTAATAAGTTTTGCTTTTTGTGAGCAGTATCTTCATTCGTGTAATTAGTGATTAGCGCGTCTCTGATGAAGGATCGACTGCGTCGCGCTAATCACGAATCGAATGGTTTACTCGAGCAAATCGTCCGAGTAAATGTAGCGTAATTCGTCTCGAAGATTATAGGCGGATGCCATAACCTCGCCATAGGCACCCGCGGTACGAATCGCGATAAAATCGCCTCTTTCAGAATGCGGAAGATTTACATTCTTACCAAAACAATCCGAGCTTTCACAAATCGGTCCGACCACGTCATAGTTGATGTCATCCGCCGAACTGGTTCGACCCAATCGTTCAATCTTATGGTAAGCTTGATACAACGCAGGACGCAAAAGTTCGGTCATGCCCGCATCCAAAATTAGAAAATTAGTTTTGACACCGCTTTTGGTGTACAGCACACGACTCACTAAGCTCCCGCATTGGGCGACTAGTGCACGTCCGAGCTCAAAATGCACTTCTTGATGAGGACCCCGTTCCAAGAACTTATCAAACACGTCAAAATAGGCTTCGAAGTCAGCGAATGTGTTTTCGTCCGGATGGTGGTAATCTACCCCCAGTCCGCCACCCACGTTCAATACAGTAATAGTTGTCCCACGTTCTTCAAACCAATTTTTCCATTGGTTGACTTTAACGCAAAGACTTTTGAACACGTTCATGTCGGTAATTTGAGAACCCACATGGAAATGTAGTCCGAGCAGTTCGATATGGGTACATTTACGCAAAACCGTGGCCGCTTGTTCCAACTCGGAATTAGGGACTCCGAATTTGTTTTCATCTAAACCTGTTGTAATATAATGATGCGTGTTTGCATCAACATTCGGATTAATTCGCAAGGAGACCTTCGCATGCAGATCCAATTCGGCCGCCAGTTGATCGATGACGAGAAGCTCTTGAATTGACTCCACATTAAAAGCAAAAATCCCATGTTGGAGTGCAGTTCGAATTTCGTGGTCGGATTTCCCGGCACCTGCGAACGTGATTTTTGAAGGGGGGAAACCGCGGTCAACCGCAAATTGCACCTCATTGCCACTGACACAGTCCGCGCCGAAACCCTGGGATTGAATTCGGTCAACGATCCGTTCATTGAAGTTTGCTTTGAGTGCATAGTGGACATGGAACCCCCGTTTGTCTGCTGCGGTTTTCGCACGCTGTAACGTGTCATCCAGTACTTGAAGGTCGTAGTAATAAAACGGAGTTTCTCGATCTCTTAATTGATCCAGATCAAATCGATGTATGTTCATTGTTAATGTCAAAATATTCTGTTGTGCAGTGATCGGAGGGCTTCAGTTTTGTGTTTGCTATCCAATAGAACGGATACATTGTAGTCGGATCCACCATAGGATACCATTCGAATCGGTAAATGTTTGATAGCGTCCAACACGCGGGCAGCATGACCATTTCTGTTCGCGCTGAAGTCTCCTACTACGCAGACGATGGTTTGCCCGAGATCTACGCTTACTCGTCCGAAATCCTCGACCTCTCGGATGATATCGTCAAGATTTCTGGTGTCGTCTATTGATAATGATACCGCCACCTCCGAGGTGGTGATCATGTCGATTGGCGTTTTGTACCGCTCAAAGATCTCAAATATTCTTCGTAGGAAACCATAGGCCAGCAGCATTCGAGAGGAATGGATGTGAATGGCCGTGATATTGTCTTTGGCTGCAATCGCTCGTATACTACCTTTGGCTCCCCCATTCTGAGAGATAAGCGTACCATGCGCTTGGGGGTCCATCGTATTCAGTAAACGAACAGGTACTTTATACTTTTGAGCCGGGAAAACACTTTGTGGATGTAGGATCTTTGCTCCAAAGTACGCGAGTTCCGCAGCTTCATCAAAGCTAAGTTCTGCAATAGGCGTTGTCGTACTGACGATCCTTGGATCGTTATTGTGCATCCCGTTGATGTCGGTCCAAATTTGAATTTCATTGGCCTGAATAGCTGAACCGATTAAAGAGGCTGTGTAGTCGGAACCACCGCGACGCAGGTTATCTATTTCACCGAAAGAGTTTCGGCAAATATACCCCTGTGTGATGTAGAGTTTATTTTCCGGTGTTTCCTCGAGCAATGATTCTAATTTTTCTTTGATATAGGGTATTGTAGGTTCATTGTCTTCGTCGATTTTCATGAAATCAAGCGCAGGAAGAAGTACCGATGAGATGCCTCTTTCATTCAGATGAAGGTGCCAAAGAGTGGTCGACAACAATTCACCTTGTGCCAATATAATCTTCTCTTCGGTTGGCGTAAAGAGGTCGTTGGAAAGCGAGGCGATCAGATTGAAATGATAGTCAATCAATTCTTTGCCTTGCTTTTGCCCAGATTCCGTTTTGAACAGGTCGCGGATTAAGGATTCGTACTGCTCTTTAAGCTTAATAATCAGTTCCTTCGCCTCGTCCTTTTTTCCATTCAAAAACGCAGAAGATATGTCCACCAGAGCGTTCGTCGTGCCGGCGACGGCTGATAGGACCACGATTTGACGTTCGGAAGGATCTACGATATCCAAAAGACTCTGGATTCGTTCTGCACTTCCGACTGAAGTACCACCGAATTTAAGAATTTTCATAGTTAATTAACGTCTTGTATTTTAAGGGAGTGAATATAAACCATTTTTAATAAAAATGCGGCACAAATGCAGATAAAAGCTTTTGTGCCGCATTTTATTTGATGCGGAAGAACTACTGTTTCAGATGCTCTATCAGCAATCCGGCGAGCTCCGCGCCTATGCGTTGCTGGGCTTCACTAGTAGCCGCACCAATATGTGGTGTCAATGACATTTTCGGGTGTTTTAGAAGTTCAGCTTTTGGCGTAGGCTCATGATCGAACACGTCAAGTGCTGCAAAGGAAACTTTCCCGTTATCCAATGCCTCTAATAATGCAAGTTCTTCGATCACTCCTCCTCGCGATGCGTTGACCAAACCCACACCGTCTTTCAACAACGGAAACTCGTCTCGACCGACTACTGGTTTGTCTGTGAACGGTACATGAAAAGAGATGAAGTCAGCGCGTTCAAAAAGTTGTTTGAGCTCAACCTGATGTACCGGTACATTTACTTCGATACCACCACTTAATGTAAGGGACAGTTGTTCGGGACCGGCAAATAAATCGGTGTAAACGACATCCATTCCTAGTCCAAGAGCAATCTTTGCGGTCGCTCGCCCGATTCGTCCGAATCCGACAACACCTAAGGTTTTGCCTTGCAACTCTCGTCCTTTGGCATATCCCTTTTTTAACGCAGCGAAATTGTTGCTACCTTCCACCGGCATTTTACGGTTGGAATCGTAAAGAAAACGGACACCAGCCAGTAGATGGCCAAATACTAATTCTGCAACTGAATGAGAAGACGCTGCTGGTGTGTTGACCACCACCACTCCTTTGGACTTGGCGTACTCTACATCGATATTGTCTAAGCCAACACCTCCTCTTGCGATCACCTTGATATTTGGACAAGCATCGATCAAAGGTTGCCTAATTTGGGTTGCACTCCTGACTGTAACAGCATCGTATTCGTTTAACCGACCAATCAATTCTTCTTGTGGAATATGGTTGGTATCTACCAGGAATCCTGCATTTTCTAATATCTGTTTTCCGACGGGATCAATTCCGTCGTTTGCTAAAATCTTCATGTATGACGTTGATTCTTATTTATTCTGTTCTTCAAATTCTCTCATGGTATCCACAAGGGCATTAATTGAGGAAATCGTAAGTGCATTGTATATGGATGCACGGAATCCACCCACCGAACGGTGTCCTTTGATTCCCACAAGATTTCTGTCGTTCGCTAGGGATAGGAACGACGCCTCTAACGCTGGGTTTTCCGTGACGAAGGTCACGTTCATACGAGAACGGTCTTCAACTTCTGCTGTACCTTTGAAGAATGGATTTCTTTCAATTTCCTCATAAAGGGTGCGTGCTTTGATGATGTTCTCTTGTTCGATCACCTCGATACCACCTTTGGCTTTTAGCCAACGCAGGTTTAGCAGGGATACGTAAATGGCAAATACCGGTGGTGTATTGAGCATTGAGCCAGCTTTGGCATGGGCTTCGTAATTCCAAATATTCGGAATCGACCGGCCAGAACGTCCGAAAAGGTCATCTTTAATAACGACTAGCGTGACTCCAGAGGGTCCCATGTTCTTTTGCGCGCCAGCATAAATTAAGTCGAACTCAGAAATATTGATCTTGCGACTAAAGATATCCGAGGACATATCCACAACAGTTGGGATTGGTGAGTTGGGCTTTATAAATGTCTCGGTGCCGTAAATTGTATTGTTAGACGTATAGTGAAAATAGGCTGCGTCAGCCGGAACTTCAAAATCTTTTGGAATATAATTGTAGTTACGGTCGCTTGAGGAGGCAATGATATCGATCTGTCCAAGCTTCTTAGCTTCTTTAGTAGCTTTGGTTGCCCAAACCCCGGTGTCGAGATAGACTGCTCTACCCTGCTCAGGGAGTAAGTTCATCGGAACCATAGCAAACTGATGAGTAGCGCCTCCCTGAAGGAAGAGAACAGAATAGCCTTGTGGGACATTGAGCAGTTCTCTGGCGAGTCGCTCAGCTTCGATAACCACCTCTTCAAACGCTTTGGAACGGTGCGAGATTTCCAGAATCGATAACCCTGTTCCGTTGAAATCTATCACCGCCCGTGAAGCTTCCTCGAATACTTCCTTTGGCAGTACGCATGGTCCTGCACCGAAATTATGTTTCATTAGAGTGTTGTAATTAATTGTTAATCAGTCAGTTGTTCTTAAAGCAAACGTTTGACTGTGTTTCGAATGCCCAAAGGTAAAACATTTTTAAAAATTTTTAAAGTAAAATCAGTGTTTGTTTGCATAATTTTAATATTACTCATTATTTACTATGATATTTTTATTGATTTGTCTTCTAGCTTTGTGGTTTTCCAGTAAAGAAAAAAACGTAATTTCTTGTTATTGTGGATATTTTTAATAGGTCAAAAAGCGTCGAAAACACGAAAAAATATGTATCTTCGCCTGCTATGTGTCTTTTACAAGACGCCGCATTTATTATATTGATCGAAACCAAAATATAATGGCTGAAGAAACAGAAAACGAAAACAATTTACTACCTGCTGACGACAGGATCATCCCTATCAATATTGAAGACCAAATGAAATCTGCTTACATCGATTATTCGATGTCTGTGATTGTCTCTCGTGCGCTACCAGATGCGCGAGATGGTCTGAAGCCTGTGCACCGTCGTGTGCTCTATGGCATGTTGGACTTGGGGGTCACCAGCGGAAAATCGTACAAGAAATCTGCCCGTATTGTCGGGGATGTATTGGGTAAATATCACCCACATGGAGATTCTTCGGTTTACGACACGATGGTTCGTATGGCTCAAAGTTGGTCCTTGCGCTATCCTTTAGTGGACGGACAAGGAAATTACGGTTCCATTGACGGAGATCCTCCGGCGGCCATGCGTTATACAGAGGCACGTCTTCGTAAAATTACAGAAGAGATGCTGGCGGACATCAATAAGGATACGGTTGATTTTCAACTAAACTTTGATGATTCTCTGGAGGAACCTACCGTTTTGCCTACTCGCATACCGGCTTTATTGGTCAATGGTGCCTCGGGTATCGCAGTGGGTATGGCCACGAATATGGCACCGCATAACTTGACTGAAGTTATCGATGGCACGATCGCCTATATCGAGAATCGAGATATCGAGATTAGTGAATTAATGGACCATGTAAAGGGTCCTGATTTTCCAACCGCCGGATTGATTTATGGATATAGCGGCGTCAAAGATGCGTTCGAAACCGGGCGAGGTCGTATCGTAATGCGCGCTCGGGCTGAGATCGAAACAAGCAAAGATGGCCGGGAATCGATCGTGGTTACTGAGATCCCTTACCAAGTAAATAAGGCCGAAATGATCAAGCGGACTGCTGAGCTTGTGCAGGAAAAGAAACTTGAAGGTATTTCCGCGATTAAGGATGAGTCAACCAGGGATATCCGCATCATTTATGACATAAAACGGGACGCGAACGCTAATGTCGTGTTGAATAACCTGTATAAACAAACTGCATTACAAACCTCATTTTCAGTAAATAACATTGCCTTAGTTAAAGGAAGGCCGCAGTTATTGAATTTGAAGGATATGATTCATGAGTTTGTTGAACATCGTCATGACGTGGTGATTCGGCGCACGAAATTTGAATTGTCAGAAGCTGAAAAAAGAGCGCATATTTTAGAAGGATACCTCATTGCACTGGATCACTTAGATGAAGTTATTCAATTGATCCGCGGTTCTGCGACACCGGAAGAGGCTCGTGTAGGATTAATGGAGCGCTTTGGCCTATCGGATATTCAGGCCCGAGCGATACTTGATATGACGCTCAGACGACTAACCGGTCTGGAAAGAGATAAAATCAAGGATGAGTACGCGGAGTTGATGAAGACCATCGAGTATTTGAAAGAGATATTGGCAGATGAGGCGCTGCGGATGAGAATTATCAAAGACGAGCTGCAGGAAGTCAAGGAAAAATTTGGGGATGAACGTCGTTCACAAATTGTGCATTCAGCGGAAGACATGCGTATGGAGGACTTCATTGACGACGAGGAGATCGTTATTACAATCTCTCATAATAGCTATGTGAAGCGTACACCGTTGACTGAATACCGCCGTCAAGGACGTGGTGGCAAAGGGGCAATTGGCTCGTCCACTCGTGACGAAGACTTTACCGAGCACATCATAACTGCTACGGCACATAATTATCTGCTTTTATTTACCGAAAGCGGCCGTTGTTTCTGGTTACGTGCTTTTGAGATTCCAGAGGGTAGCCGTACTTCACGCGGCAGGGCGTTGCAAAACATCATCAACGTACCTAAAGAAGAGAAGATCAAAGCGTTTATTAAGGTTAAGAATCTTAAAGACCAAGATTATTTAGATAGCAACTTTATCATTATGTGTACCAAGCAAGGTACCATTAAAAAGACCACATTAGAGGCGTACTCGAGACCACGAGCTAACGGTATTAATGCGATTCACATTAATGAGGGAGACCAGTTACTCGAGGCGAATCTAACCGATGGACAAAGTGAGATTGTGATGGCGCTTAGTTCCGGACGCGCCATTCGATTTAATGAATCTACGGTTAGACCTATGGGTCGTACAGCTGCGGGCGTTAGAGGGATTAGATTGGGACATGAAAAGGACGAGGTTGTTGGCATGATTAGTGTTAATGATAAAGAGACAACCGTGTTGGTGGTTTCCGAAAAAGGATACGGTAAACGTACTGATATCGATGATTATCGTGTTACGAACCGTGGAGGTAAGGGTGTTAAAACGCTCAATATTACGGAGAAAACTGGCCAACTGGTCGCCATTAAAGGGGTGACTGACGAGGACGATTTAATGATCATCAATAGATCTGGAATCGTCATTCGTATTGGGGTAGAAAACTTGCGTGTTATGGGGCGTGCGACTCAGGGCGTTAGGTTGATTACCTTAAAAGGAAACGATGCAATTGCCTCGGTGACCAAGGTTGAACATCAAGAAGAAGAATTGTTCGAAGGTGATGAGGTCGAAAGTCCAGTAGACCTTGATTCAACGAGTACAGAGAATGAAGAAGAAGAATAAAATAATTTGGGCGATAGCATGCCTCTTTTTGTTGGGTGGTCTACAGAATACGTATGGGCAGTCAGCATATAAAGAGGCGAGCAATGCCTTTGCTTTGTACACGCAGACAGGTGATATTAAAAACTTGGATAATGCCCGGAAGCAAATCGAGAACGTTTATAAGACCAAACGGGACTCCTCGAAGACCCGGGTAAACGTCTTGCGTGCGATGGTCATGAGTGCGTTAGCCTATGCCGATTCCACGAGAACAATCGAACTCCATATGGATCCGATTGATTTGACATACGAAACCTTGGAGCGTGTGGATGAACGTGAAGGCGCTGGGTATACCGGTGAGTTAAATTATGTGACACAGAATTTGGCGGCGGCGTTGATTTTTCGAGCGAACAAATCGCTTGAAAAAGAAGAATTTGAGGCGGCATTCGCGGACTTTAGTAAAGTCGATGATTTGGGAGCTCGTAGCACAGATGTAACGTATAATCTTGCATTGCTTGCCTCCAAAGCGGGTAAGACCGACGAGGCTATCGACTATTATGGCGCGATCGCTGAAAGCGGTGAGATCTCAGCAAAACAAACGATCGAGTTGGCCAACCTGTATGATCAGACAGGCGAGCTTCAGTTAGCCCTTTCTACATTAGAGGAAGGTCGTACTAAGTTTCCAGAAGATAAGGATCTGCTGTTTTTACTGATTGATAAATATGCGCAAAATGAGGCTTTTGACGCTATTGTCCCTATTGTTGATGAAGCCCTGAAGCTTGAGCCGGAAAATATTGACTTAAACTATCTGGCGGGCTATGCGAACGAAAATGCAGACAATGTCGCAGTGGCAAAGAACTATTATGAGAAAGTCCTTCAACTGGATCCAAATAATTATGAATCCAATTTAGCGCTTGGTCTAATCTATTTAAATGAGTTTTTAGGTACGCCTGATAGCGAAGACGCTCAGTTGCACGCGCAGGATCATTTGCTGAAAGCGAACGAGATTAAACCTTATGAGATTAACGCGCTCAAATCTTTAGCACTTTATT
The DNA here is from genome assembly GCA_052092145.1 of Sphingobacterium sp. Classification (GTDB taxonomy): domain Bacteria; phylum Bacteroidota; class Bacteroidia; order Sphingobacteriales; family Sphingobacteriaceae; genus Sphingobacterium. Next base: position 55,925 of record JBQDCW010000001.1, read on the forward strand.
ATGAAGAGGCTGAAGATGAGACTCAACTTGACCGTGTGAATCTATTGTTGAACCAACTCACTAATTAAATAAACACACAATCGATATGAATTTAGGAAAATCAATACTATTAGTTGGATTGCTGTTTGCCACCAGTTCCACCGCACTATTTGCCCAGTCCGGGAAATTGCGGAAGGCAAAATCTGCAATCGTAAAATTCGAAGAACTGAAAGCGGCAGGTACCGCGGAGCTTGGTATGGCCAGTTTAACCGAAGCACAAGAAGCTATCGATGATGCTATTGCCCACGACAAAACAAAAGAAAATCCGGAGACATGGACCTATTATGCATTGGTTTATGCTAATCTTGCCAACTTGGATGGCGGTGAAGAGGCGGCAAACAAGGCGGATGAAGCGATTAAAAAAGCGACAGAGCTGGACACCGATGAAGAACACAGCGAAAATATCAATGTTGCTGGGCAAACTTTGGGACAATATCTTTTTAATCAAGGTGTAGCATCGTGGGATAAACAAGATTACGAAACAGCGTATGATGATTTTAGTTCTGCTTTGGTTTACCTTCCTGGGGATACCACGTTAACGTTCTATTCAGGATTAGCGGCGGTACAAAACCAAGAATATGATAAAGCAATTGAGAAATATAAGGAGTTGGTTCCCATCGAAGAATATTCTAGTCATAAAACGATTATGGTCGACTTGCCAAAGCTTTATCTTTCTAAAGGTGATACTGCCTCAGCGATAACTGCTGCAGGGGAAGCTGCCGCTGCTTATCCGGATGATAATGATGCCGTTCAGCAAAATATCGAATTGAACCTGATTACGGGAAATGAGGGTAAAATTGTATCAGATATCGAAGCTCAGGTAGAGAAAGATCCTCAGAATAAAAGTCTTCACTACTACCTAGGGCTAGCTTACGGAGCAGCTGGAGAACCAGAAAAAGCATTGGAGGCTTACGAAAAAGCATTGGAGATTGATCCTGATTATATTGAAGCGAATACCAATGCAGCAGTCGTTATTATGAATGCAGGACGTGATAAACTGATGTCTCTGAATGAAGATGACTCAGTTTCAGGCGATGACTATAATCAACGTGTTGAGGATATCAAAGAGGAAATTGCCCGTGCGGTGCCATATCTACAGAAGGCTTCTGATTTAGATCCAGAGAACCCTGACGCTCTGCGTAATTTGAAAAACTATTACGACTTCATGAATGATGAAGCCAAGTCGGCGGAAATTCAAGAAAGAATTGATGCACTGAATTAATCAGACATCGATAGAAAATATTTAGAGCTGCATGGAAACATGCAGCTTTTTTTTGTGAAATAGCGAGAAACGAAATATAGAGATGGTATATCTCATACTTTGTAAGAACGGGTAAATAGACTAGCTATTCCAGCGATAGATGAAGAAATGAAGAAGGGTTCGTCAGTTGCCTGAGCGCTCTCAAAAAATTAGCTAACCTAATGCGACATCCAACATCATCATGATGGTGAAACCAAGTACGAATCCTAAAATAGGTATATCCGAGTGTTCCTCTTGCTGAGTTTCGGGAATAACTTCCTCGATGACAACAAAGAGCATGGCGCCTGCTGCAAAGGAAAGTGCATAGGGCAACATGGGCATAAAAAAACCGACGGCGGCAGCACCTAGCACAGCGAAAATTGGTTCAACAACTGCAGAGAGTTGTCCATACTGAAAGCTTTTCCAGCGAGAAAGTCCCATACGTCTTAATGGCATGGAAACAGCCACCCCTTCCGGAAAGTTTTGTAGACCGATGCCGATGGCTAAGAGCACAGCGCCAGTGATAGTAGCTTCGGGCACGTTGGTGGCTGCGCCTCCAAAAAGGACACCTACCGCTAAACCCTCGGGAATGTTGTGGAGCGCGATAGCAATCGTTAATAATGTCGTTCGACGAAGTGAAGACTTTGGTCCTTCTGTTTTTAGAAAGTTTAAATGGAGGTGGGGCATTAATTTATCCAACCCAAAAATAAAAAGGGCGCCACCCAAAAAACCGACTGCTGCCGGTATCACTTTCTGGAACCCCTCCCCTTCAGTCATTTCAATTGCAGGCGCCAGAAGTGACCAAAAGCTTGCAGCAATCATAACCCCCCCAGTGAACCCAAGCATACCATTCAGAACCTTTTTGTTAGCGCTCTTGAATAGAAATACGCTAGCAGCACCAAGTGCGGTAACGCCCCAAGTAAATAGTCCGGCTAATAAAGCGGCAACGATATGGTGTTGCTCTCCTAAGTATTCAATGATCGTGTCAAACATCTAGAGGTATTGGAATTTGGCTGAAATTACTCAAAGTTTTCAAAAAATGATAATGAAAAATTATACGAGATGGAAGTTATTCACATCTATTGACTTCAAGAAAAGTGAATTGGGCCCTTTCGAGAGAAAATGTTTAGCACTTTCTGGCAACAAAGTTGGTTTAATGGATTTTACTCACAAATAGGGATAAGAAAGGAAAAATCCCTCTCATGCTCAAGAGGGATTTTGTGGATTTTTAGAATTCAACCGAGTTCTGGACGCACTAGGCAAGATGCGCGCGTAGCATCCATGCGGTCTTTTCATGTTTTGCTAAGATGCCCACTAGGAAATCTTCTGTTCCCGCATCGTTATGCTCATCAGCCAATTTGATATCTTCTCTGATGCTGATAATCAAACTTTCGAAATCGCTAAGAAGTTCCTTGATAAAACCTTGACTATCATTCTTTTTATATTTTGTCTCGCTTAGTCGGGTAATTTCTAAAAAGCCCTTCATAGTACCGACTGCATAATGACCAAGGGCACGAACCCGTTCGGCAACTTCGTCAATTAATTCCGCAAGCTCTCCATATATTTCTTCAAAAAAGATATGTTGCGCATGAAAATCAGACCCTTCAATGTTCCAATGTGCATTTCTTACTTTGGTGTAAAGAACATTTTCATCTGCAAGAAGTTTGTTAAGTAGTTCTGAAACGACTTTGATGTCTTTCTCTTTAATTCCAATATTTGTTTTCATATTAATTATTTGTTGAAGATGTGTATACGTAAGTATTAATACTGACTTGCTTGATTTAGTTTTAGTAAAGTTTTATTTTCCAACTGAAGATGGCAAGCCGCAATGAAATCTTGTAATTGTAAGTCGTTTGTTGCACTGGCGATTGGAGCGGTAATATCCTGTTGTGCGAGTAACCAGGCCAATGCGATAGCTGCCGGCTTGCTTTGATAGCTGTCAGCCACTTCAATGATTGCTGTTGCAATGCGACGCCCACGATCATTCCAATATCGCTTTTTTATTCCCTCACCTCTGGCTGAATTACTGAAATCTGCTTCAGTTTGGTACTTCCCAGATAAAAAGCCACTGGCTAAAGCATAGTACGGGATAACAGCAAGTCGATGTTGTTGTACCAACGACCTATATTTTTGCTCATAGCCTTCCCGATCGTAGAGGTTGTACTCCGGTTGAAGCGAAACATAAGTAAGCAGATCAAGCGTGTGCCCTATTCGCATACTCTCTTCGAGGCGATCGGGGGAAATATTGGATACACCTATGTGTCGAATTTTACCTTGTTTTTTTAATTCCTCATACGTGCGGAGGGTTTCTTCTGGAGAGGTGCTCAGATCGTCATAATGAGTCTGGTATAAGTCGATGTAGTCGGTGTTTAGCCGACGTAACGATTTTTCAATCTCTTGCTGGATATGTTTTGCTGTCGTGTTTGGGCGGCCTTGATAATCAAATCTTCCGCCTACTTTGGTCATAATAACCAGCCGGTCACGATTCGATCGGCTTTTTAACCAGTTACCGATGATCATTTCAGATTCGCCGCCTTGATTGCCCGCTACCCAGTGCGAATAGTTATTCGAAGTATCAATCGCATTAAACCCCAGATCGATAAACTGATCGAGGATTTTAAATGAGGCGCTTTCATCTAACGTCCAGCCAAATACGTTTCCTCCAAATACAATTGGAGACACTTGAAGGTCGGTTCTTCCTAGGGATCTATAGTTTTGACTCATTGCTCTAATTCTGTTATACAATTTAACAATAAACGTCTATTAATTCACGATAAATAAGGCATATTTTTGTCAAAAAAAGAATGTTATAAGATGGACAAATACCGCTGTATTTTGTATTTTTGCCGCTCGATCAAACGTTCATGTTTCCTAGTACGCGCTATCTCCATCGTTTCGAAAAATCTATTCCAATCCGTCAGCGACCGATCAGGTTTACCTTCCCCTTTTCCTATGAACCCCATGCTTTGAGCAAGGCAGCAGCGGAACAAACGCAGGCGTATCTGAATCAGCAATCCGATTTTGTCCATTTCTTTGGATTAAAAGAAGATGAACAGGAAAAGGCCATAGGCAAAATGTTTGGGGTGTTAGTGGTTGAAGACCAACAGGGAGATCTTGGTTTTTTGGCCGCCGTATCCGGAAAGCTTGCGGGTGTAAATCAGCACAGATATTTTGTACCACCCATTTTCGATATGCTCCATCCTGGTGGATTTTTCTTGGAAGAAGAAGAGCGCATCAATGCGATTAACCGCCATTTAGAGCAATTACAGGCATCAGAGGAACTCCAAGTGATGCAAACCGCTCTTTTAAATAAGAAAGAGACAGTCGGTGATCAACTGGCTGCGGCCCGTGCTCGACACAAGCAGAATAAACAACAACGAAAAACGATTCGCGACCATCAAAAAGATCGCCTATCGTCTTACGAATATGAGCAACTACTGGATGATCTGATTAAACAAAGCTATCGGGATCAGCATGAATATGCAGTCCTGAAACAAGCTGGTGTCGATTCAATTGCGACGGTCGAAGCGCCTTTGAATAAGCTTCTTTTAGAAATTGATCGCTTAAAACAGGAGCGGAAAAGTCGCTCAGCGCAACTGCAAAACAAACTTTTTGAGCAATATGTTTTTTTAAATGCAGCAGGCCAAAGTAAGACCCTTCTTGACATATTTGAAGCAGCTCGGCAGGAACTCCCCCCGGCAGGTGCTGGGGAATGCGCTGCGCCTAAACTTTTACAGCATGCTTTTATCCATGGACTGAAGCCGATTTGCATGGCTGAGTTTTGGTGGGGAATATCGCCTCGGTCTGAGGTTCGAAAGCATAAATATTTCTATCCAGCATGCAGAGGAAAGTGCGAACCTATTCTCGCACATATGCTTCAAGGACTCCAGGTAGACCCCAACCCTATGTTGATTAATACTGCTCAAGGAAAGGAACTGCCAATCGTCTACCAAGACGAGGCCATCGTTGTGATTAACAAGCCGACGGAGTTTTTAACCGTTCCCGGCATTCACATTACCGACAGTGTGCAAACCCGAATTCAAACGCTATTTCCAGATTTGGATAGTCCATGGATCGTCCATCGGTTGGATATGTCCACTTCTGGGTTATTGGTATTGGCGAAGACCAAATCGGCACATCAATTTCTTCAACAACAATTTGCTGATCAAACAGTAGAGAAACGTTACACGGCGTTATTGGATGGGGATATTTCGTCAGAGCGTGGCGAGATTAATTTACCGCTCCGGGTGGACCTAAATGACCGACCTCGCCAAATTGTGTGTAATCAATATGGGCGCGTTGCCCGCACGCTGTATGAAGTTGTCAATCGTGATGGCCATTACACACGGGTTCACTTCTTTCCAGTCACAGGCCGAACCCACCAATTACGCGTACATGCAGCACATGTTCTTGGATTGAACACACCCATTGTCGGTGACGATCTTTACGGTCGTCGAACAAACAGGCTTCATCTTCATGCGGGGAAAATAGGGTTTATACATCCCCTAACCCGTCAATGGATTGAATTTGAAATTGCTGACCCATTTTAGGATTATATTTCAGAACTTTAGATGAACATTAGTTTTTTTCATGGAAGTTCTCAAATTTGCCTACCAACATCCACTTCTTTCTGCTGCTGATCTCGATTTGATTTTTGCCGCTCATCAACGTGTAGATCTCCATAAAGGTGATTTTATATTAGAAAAAGGACAGATTGCCCAAACCTATTATATTTTAGAGAGGGGGCTCGTTCGCAGCTTTCTTTATGATTACGATGGGCACGATATTACGACCGGATTCATTGGTGAAAAAGAGGTGGTCATTGAGATTTCTTCTTTTTTTCAGCGTATTCCGACTCAAGAATACATACAGTGTTTAAGTGATTGCCAGCTCTGGAAGATTGATTACCCAACGTTCCAAGATCTTTTTCATCAGATTCCAGCGTTTAGGGAATGGGGGCGTGCATGGATGGCGTATGAGTTGTACTTAAGTAAAAAGCGTGCAACCGAAATGATCACCGAGCCGGCTAAAAAACGCTACCTTCACCTATTGGAAGAGAAACCTCATATCATTCAACAGGCACCCTTAAAATTCGTCGCCACCTTTTTGGGCATTACTGACACCTCACTGAGTCGTATCCGGAAGGAGATTGCCAACGGACATTCATAGCAAGAATTTTCAAGCTACCGTTGGCGAGCGCATCGATTTGCCGAAAATTTTCGCTAAATTCACTTCATGAGAATATTGGTCTTCGCGGCAAGCAATAGCGTAAATTCTATTAATAAAATGCTTGTTCAAAGCGTGAGTAGATACTATAAGGAAGTAGATGACGAGATTCGGTTATTGGACCTGAATGATTTTGAAATGCCGTTGTTTTCGAAAGATCGAGAAAAGGTTGACGGCATTCCCGCTACAGCTGTAAGGTTTGCAGAACAGATTGATTGGGCCGATTTGATTTTAATTTCCTTTGCCGAAAATAATGGAAATTACAACGTCGGATATAAAAACACGATCGACTGGATTTCCCGTATTCCAAAACGAAAAGTGTTTGAAAATAAGGCGGTATTTCTCCTGGCAACAAGTGAAGGAACGCGTGGAGCGCGAACCGTATTGGAAATTGCTGAAAGCCGTATGCCTAGAGACGGTGCAACGGTCCTGGAAACCTTTTCTTTACCAGAATTCAGTACTAATTTTCAAGAAGGTAAGGGTGTGATAAATGTGAGTTTACGCAGTCAACTGGAAGCCAAAGTTCGTAGAACGAAAAGGCGCATGGCTGAACATCTTCCCTCTCAATAACGGTAACACGATAACATTAGTTTAAATTTCAATATTATGGCAAAAAAAGTATTATTATTAGTCGGGGACTATGTCGAAGACTATGAAGCCATGGTTCCTTTCCAAGCGATGGGTGCTGTGGGAATCCAGGTAGACGCAGTCGCGCCTGATCGCAAAAGCGGTGATGTAGTACCTACAGCGGTACACGATTTTACTGGGGATCAGACGTACAAAGAGCTCAGAGGGCATAATTTTGCAATCAATAAAGATTTCGATTCCGTTAATCCGCAGGACTATGACGGATTGTATATTGCCGGTGGAAGATCCGCTGAATACATCCGATTGAATGAACGCGTGTTGGAAATAACTCGATCGTTTTTTGAAAAAGATAAACCTGTGGCAGCGATTTGCCACGGTATTCAAGTGTTAACCGCGGCAAAGGTTCTGAAAGGACGCACACTTACGGCTTACGTAGCTGTGGGGCCAGATATCGAACTTGCCGGAGGTACTTGGAAAAATATACCAGCTGACCAAGCAGTGGTTGATGGAAATTTGGTCACCTCACCGGCTTGGCCAGGGCATCAAGAGATTTTGAAAGAATTTTATCGATTATTAGGTATTGAAATATCGTTATAATGGCGAGACAAACAAAGAAAATTTGGTGGATCGCCGCTGGTTTGGTGATTGTTTTGGCGTACTTTATATATGATGCCTACACGCAACCTTCAATCGAAGATCTACCTGGAGACTTCAAGGAAGTCGCTTTTGTAAGAAACGAAAACAATAAAGGAGGTGTTATACGTATCTATGCCGTTTCGGTTGGCGATCCACAAAATGCTCAATATGATGCTTGTGCTGATTTGTTTCCTGTTAATGATTACGGCAGTGTTACACGCATTTATTTTTTTGATAGTAACACCCCCTATCCTACCGAATTGCAATTAGAGGAACCACATTATGATTCCGATCAATACGAAGCCATTAATATTTTGAGCCGGAGAGGATTTTCCGACTAGCTGGAAATAGATCGCAAGACAGAGGAACCTGGTGGTATGCTTGAGTTGGAAAAATGGATGTGGGGCGATTTATTTCTAATTCGGTTTAGCCAGGATTAGAGATAGTTTAGATTTAACGATTTGATAACGGTCTGTTAATTATTATCACATAGTGCTCGATCATATTTGAGCTATGAGTACAGAGATGGGAAATAAATTTATTCCAAGAGATATTAGTTGGTTAAGCTTTAACGGGCGTGTACTACAAGAGGCCGCTGACCCTACGGTTCCACTGCCCCTTAGAATTAAATTTTTGGGCATATTTTCGAATAACTTAGATGAGTTTTTTAGGGTTCGTGTGGCTGCACTTAAGCGTGCTGCGGAAATAGACAGCGCCGAGGTGAACGATTTTTTCTATAAAAACCCCGCAGTTATCTTGGAAAAGATAACCGAGTTGGTCATCAAACAGCAACGAAAATTTGGCCGGATATGGAATCAGGTGCAGAACGAAATGGCGAAGGAAAAAGTACATATCAGGTCTGCAGATGAATTAAATTTAAAGCAGCTGGAGTTCGTCAAAGATTATTTTGATCGTGAAGTAGAAACCAACATCATTCCCCTGATATTGGATGCAGACCGACCGATGCCCTACCTACGTGATAAAAGCTTGTATCTTGGGATTGCTATGCAGAAAGAAGGCTCCAAAAGTGACAGGAAATTTGCGGTAATCGAACTTCCTTCTCGCGACCTGGGTCGTTTTGTAATCCTACCTTCACCCAAACATCACAAGCATATTATACTTGTCGAGGATATCGTCAAAGTCAATTTGCCGTACATTTTTTCTTATTTCGGTTTCGATGAGTTTGTCGCCCATACCTTCAAAGTGACAAAGGATGCCGAATTTGATATCGATAATGACGTTAATACTTCGCTAGCAGAGAAGATTAGTAAAGGGGTTAAAAACCGGCGTAAAGGTAAGCCTACCCGTTTTGTGTTTGATCAGAAAATGGATCCTGAATTACTGGAACTATTGACAAAAAAATTAAACTTAGCTAAAAAAGATAGTATAATTCCGGGACAAAAGATTCATAATTTCAAACATTTTATGGATTTCCCTGAAGTCTTTCGTTCCTATCATCAGCCAGAAGAACGCTCGGCATTCGAGCATCCGGATTTTGTTGCAGGTGCACGAGTGACGGACGTTATCCTGAAGAAGGACGTTTTGCTTTCCTTCCCTTATCATGAATTTCGTCCCTTGATCGACCTGCTGCGTGAAGCCGCTATGGATCCCGACGTTAAATCGATAAAAATAACGATCTATAGAATGGCTCGGAACTCTAAAATTGCTAATGCATTAGTGAACGCTGCTCGTAACGGGAAAGAAGTGACCGTGATGTTGGAATTGCGCGCCCGTTTCGATGAGGAACACAATCTAGAATGGAAGGACAGTTTTGAAACCGAGGGTGTTAAAGTGCTGGTGGGCTTACCGCAAAAAAAAGTACACGCTAAGCTATGTATCATAAAAAAGCGTATACATAATTCTACCGTACAATATGGATTTATAAGTACTGGTAATATTAACGAGAAGACCGCAAAATTATATGGCGACTATTGCTTGCTGACCTGCGATGAGCAGGTCATGAGTGATATAAATAGAATTTTTTCAGCCCTGCAAAAGCCAAAAGTGCCATTGGAGGAGTCTATTAAGGGACATCAAAGCTTAATGGTTTGCCCGATTGATATGCGCCAGCAGATGGATACCCTGATTGATCGAGAAATTGAGGAAGTTCGTGCCGGAAATCCTGGTAGAATGATTATTAAAATCAACTCATTAAGCGATAGAGAATCCATTAAAAAAATCTATCAGGCCGCCAAAGCTGGTGTCCAAGTGGATTTGATCGTTCGTGGCATTTATTGTGCGATTAATCAGAAAGGCTTTAAACGCCCTATTCATGCAATTAGTATTGTCGATGAATTCCTTGAGCACGCACGTGCTTTTTATTTCTATCATGGAGGAAAGGAAGTGGTCTATATTTCTTCAGCGGATTTGATGACCCGTAACCTCGATCACCGACTGGAGGCAGCGGTTGAGATACGCAATAAGCATCTTAAGAAGGAAGTTAAGGAAATGTTGGAAATTCAACTTAGCGACAATGTTAAGGCTCGCCATTTGGGTAACAAGCAGCGTAACGAGTACGTCAAAAATGAACAACCCATTTGTCGCTCACAGATCGCTATTCATCAATACCTTAAGAAGCGAGCCGGAATATAAATCAGCTTGATTTTTGGATATAAACTAATATTTTTAGTATTTTTAATAAAAATATTAGTTTATGTGTAAAACGCATCTATACGGTCGGGGGGCTCAAAGCAATATCCAGAATATTTACCAGAAGCAAGACTATCAGAAAGAGCATGTTGAGGCAATTGATGACTGGGAACGGGAATCTCCAAAAACACATGTTACCATTGTGCACCCTAAAACCTTAGTGAACAAAGTTACCAGTCCTGATGTGGGGATGGAATACTCAGCGAATCCTTACCAAGGATGTGAGCACGGTTGTATTTATTGTTATGCGCGTAATTCGCATCAATATTGGGGGTATAGTGCGGGACTTGACTTTGAAAGTAAGATTATGGTCAAAGCCAACAGTGCAAAACTCTTCAAGTCTTTCATTACTAAGAAGGGGTGGCATGGGAGACCGATCAGTTTGTCGGGAAACACCGATTGTTATCAACCTTTGGAACGTCGCTTTGAATTGACCCGGAATATTCTAAAAATTGCGCTTGAGTATGGCCAGCCTATCGGAATTCTTACCAAGAATAACCTCATACTTCGAGACCTTGATCTATTAAAAGAGTTGGCATCAAAAGGACTGTGTCGGGTGTTCCTGTCGATCAATTCCTTGAGTAAGGAAACGCGGAGCAAACTCGAACCACGAACGGCGACGGCAGGGCATCGACTGAAGACTCTTGAGACACTTTCCAATCAGGGAATTCCTGTGGGGATTATGTGTGCACCCATCATCCCGGGACTAACCGATCATGAAATCCCGGCCGTTCTTCAGGCGGCGAAGCAAGCTGGAGCGAAATGGGCCGGTTATACGATCGTACGATTGAACGGGGAGATTGGTCCACTGTTTCAGGATTGGTTAGCAACCGCTTACCCAGATAGAGCGGCTAAAATCTGGCACAGTATTGAAAGCTGTCATCAAGGGCGGGTGAACGATAGCGAATTCGGAAATCGCATCCGTGGTACGGGCCAACTTGCGGGAATCATTACGGACCAATTTAAATTGCACTGCAATCGCAACGGCTTGAACATCGAGTCGTTCGAGTACGATCTATCCCACTTCAATCAAAAAAGAAGTCCACAACTTGATCTTTTTGGGGATTCGTGTTAACAATTGTTAAATGTTTTATTAACCCGCAGTAAATATACCCGACTTGGCACCGGCTTTGGGATAGGAGCAGTGAATACGGTATATAAACTTTAAAACAGAATTTATGAAAAATGCAGCGAAATTGATGAGCTTGTTATTTATAGCGTTTTTTACGTTAAGTTCTTGCTCAAAGGACGATGATCCGGTTGACAACGATTTGTTTGTTGGTACCTATGAAGGCGAGACGAGTTACGCTGATTCGAACAATCCAGATATTGGCGTCGAATGGGGTGTAGGAAAAGTAACTGTTACCAAATTGGGCGGTGATAACTATTCCTTCTCGTTTGACCGCGACATCCCTGATTTGGACAATATCACCATGACCAAAGGAGATAACAACACGATCTTCTTCGAAGACGGTACGCTAGGGTCAATCACAATCTCAGAATCAACCTTGAGAATTGCCTATCTTCGAGATGGTCAAAATTGGACCGCTGATGGTACGCGCTAATACGCACAGAACAACAGCGTAAAAATTTCAAAAAAATGGAGCTGGTCGTTTAACTGGCTTCATTTTTTTTTGCCCCTATTTTTAGGATGAGTGTTGCTTTGAAACGATTGCTGTTGCTGTTGCAAATCAGCTCAGCACCCTCTGGATAGAACCAGTCCAGTCCCTGATCGAACGCGTCTAGAATCGGCGTAGCTGCTTGGTTGGTTAAATAGGGATTGGTTTGATTGCTAACGTCCAATCGCAATAGATTTCCGCTGCAAATGATGTTTATTTTTATGGGGGGCGAGTTCGTGGAATGGAACGCAAATCTCATAGCATTCTGCAACAATGGAAAGAGCGTCAGGGCTCGGATCGACGAGATGTCATTGCAGTGCTTCAAATTAGTTTGCAGCTGCGGGGCACACCCCTGGCCCAATGATTCGGTTAAGCCGATAAATTGCCGTATGATATTAATCTCTTGTTGTAAAGTCCAAAATTCGCCAAAGCTAACCTTCCAAAGTTCGCGTTGGAAATTGGTCAGGCTTAGAAACAATTCCGATTCGGGTGATTCTTCCTGAATTAAGGCCTGCAGTAAACTTCGGTCGGCCTGCGCATATTGAAAGCTTAGTTGAGCAGATCGGAACGCCAATTCCTTACGCAGATGGGCCACCGCACGCTTGTTTTTAATACCGAACATATTACTCCTTCCCTTCCCGTTTATTTTCTAGTCCACTTACTCCTCCTGAAACTACTAATTTCATGGCGTCTGTGGCAGAAATATCCAGTTTTCTCACACGATCCTGTGACACAATAGCAATTTGGCCCGCAACTGAATACGCATAGGGGAAATACACCATCACCTGGTCTTCTAGACCAAGACCACTGAGGTCGCGCTGAGTTAAAAAACCAATGCGTTTTAACCCCGTTTCGTTAAACTCCACCAAAACCGGTTCATTAAATTTTTTAGCATCGCCTACAAAAGCCTCCGTAAAATCTCTAATCGACGAATATAAGGTACTAAATAGTGGGATTTTATTAATCGTCCTACTCAACCAGTTTCGAATCGGGTCGGTCACCAAGTTGGTGAAAACCAGTCCCACTAGCGCTAATAGTATGATAACAGAGAGTATGCCGAGCCCCGGAATGTATAACGGCCTTCCTTGCTCGTCTTGTAGAAAGTGTTCGGTGATGTTGAGTGCTCCGTCGAGCGTAGCAACCAACCACACGATGAGCAAAATGGCACCCGCTAAAGGAGCAACAACTAAGGTCCCCTTGATGAGGTAGTAGAAGAACTTTTGAAATAACTTTTTGATCATAATTTATTCGTAATAATAAACCCTTTTCACGCGATTGGAAACGTTGACCAATAACTCATAAGGGATCGTTTGGATAGCATCGGCCGCCTGTGTAATATTCGGAAAAACCTCGATTTCATCTCCAGGGCGGATGTTTAAGCCGGTAACATCTAACATGCACATGTCCATACAGATATTGCCGATTGTGGAAACCGTTTGCCCCTGGATACGCATCTTGCCAACACCATTCCCGAACCGACGGGGATATCCGTCAGCATAGCCAATCTTGACGGTGGCAATCTGGCTATCTTGCAGGATGCGTCCTTTCCGGTCATAACCAACAGTACTACCGGCAGGAAGTTGTTTTACCTGAGTGACCGTGGTTTTAAGCCTGCTGACCAATTGGAGCCCGGGCAGGGAATTATTTAGGTCTATGCCATACAATCCTATACCCAAGCGCACCATGTCGAGCTGTGCCTCCGGCCAGCGTGAGATAGCCGAGGTATTGGCTAGGTGACGAATGAAAGGATAACGAAGTGCCGCCTGTAGTTTATCTGCATCAACAGCGTATTGTTTGATCTGTAGTTTTGTAAACTCATCGTGGGTTTGGTCTCCTGAAGCCACGAGATGAGTGAAAACAGATGCAATTTTTAGTTGCTTCTGATTCGTCAAACGCGTTATCAGCGTGTCAATTTCTGCTGACAAAAACCCTAAACGATGCATTCCGGTATCCAGCTTGATGTGTGCTGGGAAATCCTCCACCTGCTGCTCGCGAAGAAAAGCGACAAACGAATCGAGAATCTCTAAGCTATAAATCTCGGGTTCTAACTGATATTGCAATAAGGACTGGAAAGTTTCCTGATCGGGACTAAGAACCATAATGGGAAGCTTGATGCCGGCCGTTCGTAATTCAACACCCTCGTCGGCGAAGGCCACAGTGAGATAATCAACTTTGCTGAATTGCAGCAAGTTAGCTATTTCAAAACTTCCACTACCGTAGGAAAAGGCCTTTACCATAGCCATCAGCTTAACATCTTTAGCTAAAAGCGATCGATATATCATCAAGTTGTTTGCAATCGCATTGAGGTTGATTTCCAAGACTGTACCATGAGATCGAATACTCAAACGTTTAACAATCCGTTCGAACTGAAACACCCTCGCGCCCTTGATTAAAATGCTTTCATCTTTGAATTCAAGTGTCGATAGGCGTTCGATTAATTGTTCTGTGCTTTGGAAAATCAGTACTTCAGCTATTGGCAGCTCCTTAAACCAGCTATACTCTGGTCCCACCCAAATCAGCCGACTTAAATCACTGTTATTGATTAGGGAAGCTAATTGTTCTTGCAGGGTTTCACTTTGATTAAGCCCTTCCATTTCCGAAAGAATCAATGTTCGCTGTTTATGCTGATTTTGTTGTGCGAGAAAGTCCAGCGAAATACCAAGGGAGGCTATATCGTTGGAATACGAATCATCAATAATAGAACAGTTTCCGATTCCTTTTTTCAATTGAAGGCGCATTTCCAGCGGACGTAACGTCCGAACTCTTTCGATGATAGTAGCAGTACTGTACCCTAACCGACTCATAAAGGTGATGCAGGTCAAGACATTTTCAATTGACGCTTTATCGCTAAAAGCGACATCAACTTTAAAGATATCCTTACCGACTCGAAGGTGTAAGTTGCTGTGGCTTCCTTGGGTTTCTATATCAGTCAACTGCATATAGTCTGTCTCTTTATTCCCCCATGTCACCAACTTCGTGTTATCCCCTACCTCCAACGGAGACAAATAGGCCGATCCCGCGATAATAAATTCACAATTCTGAAACAAAAGAAGTTTTTCCTGCAGTTTTTGTTTACTGCTCTGGAAATTCTGCTCGTGAGCCATTCCGATATTCGTCAAAATGCCGATGTCTGGTCTGATCATGTCCACCAGCTTAGACATCTCCCCTGGCTCACTAATCCCGGCTTCGATAATCGCTAAATCATATTGCGACGATAAGTTCCAAAGGGAAAGAGCGACACCGAGTTGCGAGTTATAGCTTTTGGGACTTTGATATACGCTTTTCTCCGGAACCAATAACTGGAATAGCCAAGCTTTGACAATGGACTTACCATTGCTACCTGTAATACCGACAATTGGATGGCGGAATAATTGACGGTGCGCGGTTGCTATAGTTTGCATCGCCTCTAGCGGATTGGCAACTACGATAACGTTCACATCTCGACAATCCGATAGAAAATGGGTAAGATGAGCAACGATGAAGTTTCGGACTCCTCGTTGGTAGGCATCAGGAATAAAATCGTGGCCGTCACGAGTGGCCGTGAGCGCAAAAAAAAGGGAATGATCGGGATGGTTGATTTTACGGCTGTCGTATGCTAATTCGCTAATTAATTGGGTTTGGTCTGCTAAGATTAGGGGTTTGGTTTGTAATACCTCAGAAATAGATTGAATTGTACACATGATACCGGAAATATGTAACGAATTTCATCATTTTTTTTTATAGTTCCTTATTTTTTCAAAATTTGCAATATGGACGAACCAATAAAGAAGAAGAAAGTCTATTCTTCGCAAGAGGCCAGTAGGAAAGCGGAATCATATTGCGCCTATCAGGAACGCTCTCAACAAGAGGTTAGAGATAAGCTGTATGACTGGGGACTGCATCGCGCGGATGTAGAATCCATCATCAGCTATCTGATTGAAGAAAATTTTCTTAATGAAGAACGGTTTGCTACTGCGTATGTTTTGGGAAAGTTTCGGATGAAGGCTTGGGGGAAAATAAAAATAAAAAGTGGATTAAAACAGAAACAAGTCTCTTCCCCACTAATTAAATTTGCCTTGGATCGAATCGATCCGAATGAATACATGAACAAATTAATAGATGTACTTGAAAAAAAGAATCGGATTATTCGAGAGGAAGATCCCTTCAAGAAACGAAATAAGCTTTTTCAATACGGAATTGGACGAGGATTCGAAAGTCAATTAATTTTAGAGGTCCTGAAAGACAATGAATTCGGGTTTTAATAGTATTAATTTGAAAAAATAATTTCAGAAATTCGAATTTCTCTCTATATTTGCACCACGTCAAGCGAAAGTAGCTCAGCTGGTAGAGCACAACCTTGCCAAGGTTGGGGTCGCGAGTTCGAATCTCGTCTTTCGCTCAGTTGCCTAGGTGGTGGAACTGGTAGACACGCAGGACTTAAAATCCTGTTCCCGTTAAGGGAGTGCGGGTTCGATTCCCGCCCTAGGTACGAAACCCTTGATAACAAATTGTTATTCAAGGGTTTTCTTTTTATAAGGAGTAAAAAAAAGAGATTAAATAGGATCATGTCCAAAACCTGTGGACTAAGCAAATAATTTAGTCAATCTGAATAGGAAAAAATTAATATCCTTTACACCTCTAAACTGGCTTCTGAAGGCTTTTATTTTTGCATTGAAAGATTCTGCAGATGCATTGGTGCTTTTGTTCTCGGAGTAGTTCAGTATCTTCTTGTGATGTATGTTTATTGTCCTTGAGACGGTGTTAAATGATTTAAAGCCAGCCTGTTCTACCTTGTCAGCCCATTCAGCCAATCTGGTGAAAGCATATATCTTATCATCTTATCTATCGTGGTATTGAATATCCAAGATAACGGATCAATCGGAATTCTTGGGGGCATAAATGAGAGGGATGCATTATTCTTATTTTGTTGCGATAACAATCACTCCATTCTTTGCCCTTACCCCATAAAGAGAATCAGCTTCATTTTTTTTAAGTATTTTAAATGATTGAATTTCTTTAGGGTTAATTTCTTCAATGAGGTTTGGATTTCTTTCTACGCCATCAACGAATACTAACGGCATTCCAATTCTTTTTAATTCTCCATTTTTCTTTTCCCAAGATTCCCATCCGCTTGGTCCTATCCTGATTTGGTATCTCTTGGGGGATTTCAATTGATATTGCCCGTCGGCCATCGACAATAGAATTTTTTCCTTAACCTTTTTCATGGCAATTATATCCCCAACTTTAGTAAAGTATTTTTTGAAACTTTCGGATTCAGGAACCGACATTTCGGGCTGATAGGCTGAAATAAGGTAACTTTTACCATTAATCTTATAAGTGATTTCAAATGGTAAATATCCCATTGTTTGTTTCTTATTTGACTTTATATCTAAAAGATTAATCTTATCGATAAGCTCAAGGAATCTATTTTTTTCTTCATTTGATAGTGCTAGCTTACGATAGACTCCACCAGTTGTGTCCATTCGATTAAGCATAGGCCGTATTTCCTGCCAGAGAAAAAGAGAATCATTGGAATACTCTATCTCAGCAATCCGTATATATTCTATATCTGAAGATTTAATTTGGCTTTGACCTGTTAATGGATACGTGAATAAGACAATTAAGAACAAATTTTTTATAATAGTTGGAGTGTATGATTTCATAAAATAGGTTTTAAAGGATTATTTATTATTTGAATCAAACTCACTCAATACATTCATAACGTCTTTAGTGATGAAAATTAGTTAAGATTTGTTTTCGATTTATTAGATAAATTTATAAAATAATTTCTATAAAAAGATTTAATATTATGAATTACAAGAGGTTACAAATTGTTTTACACTCCCGCTCCTTTTTTTAGTTTTTCTGAAATTTTATATTGATTTAATTATTTGATTTTCTCATAATAATCCGCGTCAGCTTATGTGGTGATACGCCCCCTTGGTAACACCCTCTCCTATTTTTCCCCTATTTATTCGTACTCTTTGAGGGCTTCAAGGAGGGTGTGTTCCCAGGTGTATTTTTATTATCACGCTGACCTCGATCAGGTTTACCTGTGGATGTTGCAATTCGCTTTGGTCCTGTTTTCAATCCCATATTATTTTAATTATAAATTTATAGTAGAATTAATTCAACAATGCTTTTCTGCGCTCTATCTCAGCTTGCAGGCTATTAAACCACTCTTGGTATACGCGAGGCTCATAAATCATTTGCTCTTTATTTTGTGTATTCACGGTACCCCAGTATCCATTGGAGCGGCGAAACTTTTTGTATATTTAGTTTCACTAATCCAATTATTGTGAATTAATCCGCTACCCTATTTGCTAAATCACTTTCTGCAAATACTTTTCTAAATGGAGGTTTTGGAAGCTCCAAATTTCCTCTTAGTGTATCTGACTCATATTCAGTTCTAAAGATTCCACGTTCTTGTAAAATAGGAACCACCAGCTCGGTAAAGTCACCGATGCCGTGCGGATGGTCCTGACGGATCATAAACATGTCCATCGCTCCGGCTTCGTACCAATCCTGGATTTGATTGGCCACCCTATCTGCAGAGCCGAAAAACTGGGGTCTTGGCAAACTGTTATAAGGGTATAACTCCAGCAATTCTCTGTATTTTCCTGCCGCTTCCTGATCTGTTCTGCCGACAATTGGGTTTTGAGATATAGCAACAATAAAATCTTCAGGCCTACGGCCTTTTTTCTTTAGTTTTTCTCTTATTTTTTCTGATATGGCAACAGTATCCTCCATGGTTGCGCCATGCGTAAAAGCACCATCGGTATAGCTGCTGGCGTGCTCCATGAATTTTTCAGAACTGCCAGCGGTATACAACACAGGTCTTCCTTGCACCGAGCGGCTTAAATTAAGCGGTCCATCTACAGAGAAATACTCTCCACGATAGTTGACATTGTGCATTTTGCGGGGATTAAAAAAAATCCCGTTTTCCTTATCTCGTATGAAAGCATCATCCTCATAGGTGTCCCACAAACCAATTAAAATTTCTAAAAATTCTTTATTCATGGGATATTGATCTGCCTTACCCAAATGACCTCGGCTAAAGTTTACCATGCCGCCCGGATTTGAAGTAATCGCATTCAGCGAAGCTCGACCCTTACTGATCTTATCGAGCGATAAAATTTGCCGGGCAGTACTGTAAGGATCTCCATAAGAAGATGCAATGGTAGCAGAGAGACCAATTTTATTGGTTTTCATACTCAAAGCCGACATAATGGAAACCCCTTCAAACATGCTGAGGTAATGTGGGATGTTGCCTGGACCAACATGACTTACATCCACCAAAAAAAGCGTATCAAACTTTGCTGCTTCTGCAAGCTGTGCCTGCTGTATGTAAAAATCGATGTTCTCACTGGCATCTGAAGGCATGTCAGGATGTTGCCACGCCATAAAATTCCATCCCAAACCGTCTAAAACGGCTCCCATCTTTAGTTTTTTTCTTTTATGTATCACGATTGAATCTTAATTTTTAAAGTGAATTTTATCTTCGATCAGGCGTGTTCTTCCGCTTTCGCCGAAAGATAAAACCTTCAGCTTATCACTGATGATAAACCACGGTTCTAGAAAGCGGGTCCCTGCCTAATTTAAAAGAGTTGCCCGGTGCATCTGGATCGGCATATCCGAAAGAAATTCCGAATAACATTTTAAGCTCGTCTGGCACATTCAGAATTTCCCTAATAGTATCAGCGAAAAAACCCAATGCTGTTTGCGGAATTCCGGAAAGTCCATGAGCGGTAAGTGATAACAGAAAATTTTGTCCATACATGCCTATATCTCCACCTACTCGTACATTATCACCAAATGATGGCATAAACGGGATAGCAATATGTGGGGCATTAAAAAAATTATAATTGAGATTAGCAGCTTCGTTTCGGCCTTCCTTATCACCACGCTCCACCCCAAAAGCTCCGTAAAAGGTTTTGCCCTGATGAAACTGACGTTCTTTAAAGCGTCCATAATAATGGTCTAAATCAAAACTAAAATCTGGAGAAATATTTCCCGCTTCGTTTGCTTTAAGGATTGCTTCTGATAATATTTTAAGTTTATCACCCGAAACCACGTGAGTTTCCCAAGGTTGTGTATTGCAATTGGAAGGCGCCATTGCCGCATCTTCCAATACAGATGTTATGATATTTGAAGGAACCACATCTGGTAGAAACCCACGACAGGATGTCCTATTGCGAACTACATCGTGAAAGGACGCTGATTCTGTTGTGCTTATATCAAGGTTGTCAGTTGAATTTTGTTCAATCATGATTGATTCTTTTTAAGCGTTTGTTGGATTGAAAATGTATAAATCGCTACTTAGCTTTTTTCTTTTAAGGATTTCAATTGGAGTCCTATGGATACATAAGGAGCATTTAGAAAGACCTGTGTAACTGTATTAGTCTGCCTTTTCCAATTGGTGCCTCCCTTGGTTGATTTCCGTCATAATTTCTCCAAATAATCGGGTAGATTTTAATCGGTCTTCCAAATTGTACATGGTTGATACTACGATGAGTTCATCCACTTCGGTGTCATTAAGAAATCCCTCTATTTGTTTTTTTACGGTTTGTTTACTTCCCACAAAAGAAAATTTTAGCATCTGTTGAACAGAAGGATGGTTAAACATTCCGTGAATTTCTTCCGTCATCTGGGTGGGCGGGAATAACGGATCTTTTGCACCTGTTAGAACTCCCACGAACATTCTGATTAATGAAGTGAAAAGTTGTTGGGCTCCTTCGTCGGTATCTGCCACAATAACATTTACGCCAGCAATTGTGTAGGGCTTTTTTAAAGACTCTGAGGGTTGAAATTCCTGTTTATAAATTCGTAATGCATTATACAAATGCGTTGAGGCAAAATGGCTGGCAAAGGCATAAGGTAAACCTTCTTTAGCGGCCAAATGTGCGCTGTCTGTACTAGAACCAAGAATGTAAATAGGAACCCCCGTATCTTCAGCAATTGGAACACGCACTTTAGCCTCTTTATTTTCTGCTGAAAAATATTGTTGAATTTTGGCTACTTCCCGGGGAAAAGAGTGGGCTGCCTGCATAAAATCGGAGCGTATTGCGCGGGCGGTTTCTTGGTCTGTTCCTGGAGCACGTCCTAATCCCAAATCTATTCGCTTAGGATATAAGCTTGCTAATGTACCGAACTGCTCTGCTATGATTAATGGAGAATGGTTGGGAAGCATAATTCCGCCAGAACCCACCCTGATTCTTTTCGTGTTTTCTGCAACATATCCAATAAGTACAGCGGTGGCGCTACTCCCAACATTTTCAGAATTATGATGTTCCGCAAACCAAAAGCGCTCGTAATTTTGACTTTCAGCTTCCTTGGCCAATGCCAAAGAGTTGTTTAGTGCTTCTTTAAAGGATTGTCCCTGCGAAACCATAGAAAGTTCGAGGATGGAATATGCAATTTTTTCAGAAACCATTTTATTGTACTTGTTTAAATTGTGTTTAATAACTCTGGCAAAGTTCCGAAAAAAATGCTTTACTTTGTATAGTACTTTCCCAAAGGAAAGTAATGTAATTAGACATTGATTAAAAATGGCAGCAAAAAAAATGCACACCGAATGCATAAACACAGTAAAACCAGTGCGGGATACTTTAGATGTAATCAGTGGAAAATGGAAATTGCCTATTATCATTTCTATAGGTGTAGGCAACGATAGGTTTACCGATATCCAGGAGAGTATTCCAGGTATTAGTCCTAAAATATTGGCAAAAGAACTAAAAGAGCTAGAACAGAATCAACTCATCAAAAGAACAGTAGTAGATGATTACCCAGTAAAAATATCCTATACCCATGAACCTTATGCAGATACCTTAACGCCTATCATTTATGCCATGAAGGATTGGGGGATTAAACATCGAAGCAAAATTATAGCGAAAAAACAAATTGTGAAGGAACAAATCAAAAGTTAAGCAAATGCTTAATTGTAAATAAAATAATAAAAATGAACACAAAAAGTCTAAAAATCGGAATTTTAGGCGCAGAAACATAGGTAGCACTTTACCCAACAGTTTGCCTCGGCAGGGCACAGCGTCAAGATCGCTAATTCAAAGGAAACCTCAATACTTCCTTTTTTTGTTCATTAAAATGGTTAAGTAATGCATATGCCCAAAACCGCTCTTATCGGTGATAGAAGCGGTTTTTCTGTTAGTGGGATTCAGGGATCAAGCGGGATCAGGATCAGATTCATTTTTGAAGAACAATCCCTTATGTGTATCCAGGCAAACCGGACCCCTTCATAAAGTTCCTTGTTCAGTTCTAATCTATAGGTATTACCATGCCGGATAGGCTTGGCTGTTTTTTTGGATGTTGGGACCCTTCATTAAACACAGCCGGTTCTGCGAATTCGCTTATACTCATTTCAATTTCACTATCAAATCCGGGTGAGTCAAACTCAAACCACGCGGCATTCACTTGGCCGAAGTCAAACATAAGCTCACAGGAGTCCGAGGCAATGATTTCCGATTTATCCCGAATGTCAGCATGGGTTGGCTGATCCACCTCAACAGACGTTGGTTTCAGGGTATAAACCTCTAGCCCATCTGTGGCTTTAGGATCAGCCCAACGATAATTCACTAACGGATCGGGTGAGAAAGGTATTTGCTCACCCGTGTTAGTAGCTCGAATGGCTGGATTGAAATCGACGTGTCCCTTTCTTGCGCTACTGAACTCAGCGTAGACATGAAGAAGAGAAAAAGTAACCGACTTATCTGTTGGATCATATTTTTATGGTTTTCATCTATAGAAAATGTATTAATGTCCCATTGATCATGAAACAGGTGTCTGGTATCAGATTCATTATCGACCGGTTGCCCCCAACGCTTCCAGAGCAATAATTTTCATGACTTGCAAAGTTTGTCGAGCCAATTAAACACCTTTTACATCTCCTAATTGCGGGAAGATACGATCATCCCCGGCTATAGATTAAGGGATTCTGCAAATCGTTATTTAGTAGATCACCAACACGAAGTGTATGAAGGTATTCATCGGGCAAAACATTTGGTATACCGTTATATGTACTTCCATCGGGCATATAAGCACAGGTCATTGCTCTTCTAAATCCGGGAGTCATGTTGGCGTGAGCCCCATGTATCGTTAAACCATTGTGAAAGGAGCAGCTACCCGCCTTGATCACCACCGGCTGACTTGCAGAGGATTTAAATTCAGGATATGCCTCGAAGATCCCACCTATATTCTTTCCAATCTCTGTTTTTTGAAACGTTGTCTTTTGGTGTGATCCGGGGATAAAAAACAGGCAACCGTTCTCTAAGGTAACATCATCTAAAGCTACCCAAATAGATAATGCACGCCGATCAGAAAATGACCAAAACGGTGTATCTAGATGCCAAGATGTAGGATTGGCCCACGGTCTTTTTATAAGCGCCTGATCGTGCCAGATACGAACGCCTTCAACCTGGGCAAGGGTAGCGACCATCTTTCCTATTCTCGGGTCAAGCATAATATCCTTGACCTCATCGTTTGTCTGCCATAAATTGAGGAGTTGGTCAAAAACATTGTTGAAATAGGCGGTATCTTCATTAATACCATCATCCGCTCCGACAGCTATATTTTTGCCCGGCATTTTTTTTCCATTCCGACTTGCTACAGCCGAATCCACAGCCGTTCGCCAGTGGTCTAATTCGTCTGGGGATAAAAAACCATCGATAATGAGATAACCATTCTCTGAATAGGAGTCCACTTGGTCTTGCGTTAGATCGGTTTTCATAATTTCATCTTTTTTGTTTCTCTAAAATACAGCCTGGCACTCTTATTTAAAATGGATAAACTATTTTAAAGTTGCACTTTTTGATATTTATGTTTATTTTTCAACTGAAAATATGAGCTATCATAAATATCTTCATGTCAGTGAATTGGACGAGCAGTGGGGTCTTTACATCAATACCGTCGGACATTGTAAAGTAAATCCTCATCAGTCCTATCCGATTTCAAAAGAGCATCCAAAAACCCATTCCTTTAATTGGGATAATGGTCGCATCCTTAGTGACTATTATTTAGTCTTTATTTCTAAAGGCGGAGGGATTTTCCAATCCGCTGCGACTGAACCGGTCGAAATAGACGAAGGGACCTGTTTTTTCTTATACCCCGGAATTTGGCATCGGTATAGGCCGAATGCCAATTCGGGTTGGGAAGAATATTGGATAGGCTTTAACGGAACCTACCCCGACAGATTGATGCATTCTTTCTTTAATGTAAAAACGCCGTTTGTCAGCGTGGGTTTGAATTTCGATATATTGAAACTTTTCCATAGTTTAATTGAAACAGTGCAACAATCATCACCGGGTTATAGGCAGATCATCACTGGGATTACTTTGCAAATGTTGGGGATCTTAAACAGTACCTCCATGACGAGGGAACAAGAGGGTGATCCTGTTTTAAAATTAATTAACAAAGCTAAATTCTTGTTACAAGAGTCCCTTGAGAGACCCATTGATATGGAAACATTAGCTAAAAATCTGCCCATGGGATATTCTTCTTTCAGAAAATATTTTAAAGCAGTTACAGGGGTATCACCCAATCAATATCATCTCGACTTACGCTTAAAAAAGGCCATAAACCTGCTCACCTCTTCAACGCTAAACATTTCAGAGATAGCGGATCAGACAGGTTTTGATTCCTTGTATTATTTCTCCAGGTTATTTAAGAAAAAAACAGGTAAATCGCCTCGCCAATACCGTTTAACGCTACCTAATACGAGTGGGGATAACGATGCTTTAGGAGATCTTTCATATAACAGTTGATCTGAAACTGATCTGCAACAGGTTTTTGACTAAAGGGTTCTGTTTGCAAATAAGGCGGTGGACCAAATTCAGTTGTAAATGGTAAGATATCCACCCCATTATCAGCATTTACCTGAACGATACGATCCCACCAAACAAGAAAATTATCCAGCGCATACTGCCATTCAGGTGCTCTTGGATCCGCCACTTGCGGTCCTTGCTCATACCCTATTCGGGCATGTACATGCTTCGTCCGCGAGATCGCTTCGTTCAAGGTTTCGGAAAAATTTTCCAAGAAACTTTCCGTTACACATACCCAATGCGAGAAATCGGCAGTAATCAAAAAATTTGATCGAGCGCTAAAAATCTGCTCGATCATTTGGGGGCAATATCCTAGTCTCCCTCGATGCGTTTCATGGGTAACCATAATTCCACTTTTTTCTGAAAACTCTTGCGCAATATCAATAAGTTCCAAATGTTGTTCCAATGAAAAGTAATCCCTTCCTGTATGGGAATTAATGGAGATTGGGTTAGGCTCAGCACAAATCTTAAGGTTTTTAAGAAAAGAGGATTTAAATTCTTTAAAAGTACGTCCGGCAGCTTGATGCTGGTGGGTCACAATGACCAACTCATGTTTTTGCAAATAATCAAACAATTCTTGTTTTAATCGAAGGTCATCGGGCAACCAGGTATCGATTCCGTCGTAGCCAGCCAAGCGGATTTTATCTAAAAATACCCCTTGTTCTACATGTTCATGTCCCCAAAGTGGGCTAAGCAATTTAATTTCCATTGCGCTAATTTTATAAAAAACGGTTGTATGCTAGTTCGACAATGAGCTGCGTTACCAGTCAGCATACATTTTTTGTATAATCAAAAATCACCAGGGAAAGTGACCTCATTTTCCCTGATGAATATGTAACGCTACGGGCCCGAACAATCCGGTCTTCCGCAACGGTGATTCTTTATCCGGTGCTGCGACAGTCCATGTTTTTCGCTTATCTTCAGGTATTCCCGCATCATACACCAGACGGTTGAACCACGTACTAGTGACTTCGATAGAAAGCGTGTTTTTACCGACTTTAATCCTATCCGTTATGTCGAGGCGAAAAGGGACCGCCCATAACTTGTACGGCTCTCCCCCATTGACAGATACAGCTGCAGCCATATCAACATCCCCAAGGTCCAGTATATAATCCTCATCTGGATCAATATTCGTGATATCAAAAGTCGTCGTATAGGTTGCTGTTCCTGAAAAGGCTTTTCCTTCTGAAGAGATATCGAGGTCTTTCCAAGGTTTTAGCTCCGCTAGATCTAATCTCGCAGGAGCCCCCCAATTTTTAGGAAACTCAAGGGTCCAATCCCCTTCAATGGGTAGCGAAGAGACCAAAGGTTTTTCCTTAAAATCGACGGACTGATGACCGTCTTCAGTGTTTCGGAAAACGATAAAACCGGCACTTGAACGCGCCAAATCAATCTTAACCGTCGTACGCTCACCGTTACGGACACTCTCAACCGGCATGGAGCGACCAGTTACCGGGTCCCACAGTTCCACCTCTCCGCTGTTTCGGAAATCAAGGGTACCCTTAAAGCCACGTCCCCGGGGGGCGCTTACAAAGTACCAGTCAGCACCTTCAATCTGTCTATGTGACCACAATGCATCCCCCCCAATCACATCAGGAGCGATCTTCAATGCGGACAACGCTTCTTCAAGCGGCATACCGGAAAGGACCTGGCCCTTTCCTATTTTCTCTATTTTTTTGCCAGTTCCTTCCTTCCAGATCCCCTTCACCGCAGCATCAAAACGTTGCTTTCCAGCAGCGCCGCCCTGAAGAGTTGCAAGCCCTTGCGGTGGGTTGCCCACAACCGTTGCACCATCACGTATTAGTGATTGGATTTTCTCCAACGTCTCGGGCAACATGCGCGGCACGTCCGGTAGCCACAATAAACGGTACTTGATTCCTTCGGGTGTAACCAACAACCCATTTTCTACACTTAGACGGTTCAACAGCACGTCAGGATTACAATAATCGTACTTAAACCCTTCTGGAAACGGTGCATTTTGGTCAGGTTTATGGTTTATTTCATCCCCGAGATACCATAATACGTCAGCTACGGGCTTCCCACGCTCGAGCAGGTAGCTGCATCGCGCCAAATAATCTTGAAAATCAGGCACGTACCCCCACCAGGTTTGTCCCCGGAGAAACGGGGTGCCAATGCCCGCACCAAATGATGATCCAGGGGGCAGAAAAGGAGTTTGGGGATTATGCGTATAGGTGTGAAATACAAAATGTGAAACACCCTCTATACTGTTAATATTAGCCGCTTCCTTAAGGTCCTCGAGATGTTCATCCCACGTTAAGCTCAAGTCGGTAAAAGCCTCTGCTGCCACACGTGGTTTTCCATACATTCTTGCAGCGGATGCCGTCGGCTTGATGGGTTTGAAATTTAGGGATCCAACATATCCATCAGACATCGGCAACCAGAATTCGCACATGGGCACGTCAGCGAATTTAAAATATTCCATAATATCCGCTGGAAAAACATCACCGGGAGCTGTTTCATAGGTAATATATAAATCTTCTTGGTGTGCTAATTCGGCCAAGCGCCCATAAAAATTATGTGTTACAAGGTCGCTAATCGTCCTTCGCCAATCATACAAGAATCCGGCGGTCGTTTCGTGATCGTTTATGACGTAACCGAACATTGCGGGAAGCCATTTGCGAAGTTGATAGTCAGCGACACGACGGAATTCATCTTCCATCCCTACTGTCCAAGTTTGCGTATGACATTCCCAGCTATCAATAAGCATCCCATCCAGCATCCCATCGGCAAGCGGTCCTCCCTGATCAACAAGTCGTCCTATATAACCGGCAAAGTGTGCGTTGGCTCCTGATTGGGCGAGTTTATTCGCCTCCCAACCCGTGCCTTCAGCGGGAGCTGGGCCATTACGGGCTAACGTATTAATGTGACCGATCCGAAGTATAGTCCACTTACCTTCAGGCGCCGTCCATTTTAAGTTTCCGTTTTTATCCATCTTATCGGTAATATCCAGTACTTGTTCAGACGAAACGAATGCTGCTGAAGATTGATCAGGAAACTGGGCCGAACGTTCAATGCTCCGCAATGTCCACCCCGCTTCCGATTCCCAACTGTTCTTTCGAGCGGCGGAAAAAAGACGGAGTGAGGAAACATCCATATCGAATTTATTGACAATGGAAATACGATATGTACTCACGCCAGCAATTTCAGAACACGCTAGGGTGATGGGCTTGTCATCTTGCCAGTTTGATTGCGGCATATCCGTTTGAAGGATGTCTTTGATTTCCCCATTAGGTAGAAGCGCTTGTACCGTAACGTTAACCCCTGGTTCATAACATTGCCCATGATTGAAGCTATTGATGCTCGGCAATTCCACAGAACGAAGCAATACAGGATCATCGAAACTGACTTCAATCCAATGCGGTGCGTTAGCGGAAGTAGGTGACAACCGAATCGGTTTAGTCGCTTGTCCGGAAAAGTAGGATTCCCATTCAAAATCGGTGTTACTTTTTATCAACGTCGGTATAAGGGGTTTGCCTGTATCATCAAGTGGTGTAGGAAAAGCAAGAACCGCAATTTCGTTGTAGTCGCGATCGGACTCCTTACTGAATTCAGGAAATGGCAAAACCTGATTAATGGGCCCTCCTGCTACATCGGTACGGCTCATTGTCAGGTGACGCATGGCATTAGAAGCCTCAATCCAGGGGCCGCCAGAGGTGGCCCATCCTGGCGTATTATTCATGACAAACCGCAATCCTAACCGCTCACACTCCTTTGCTGTATGGCGCACAGCGTCATCCCAATTCGGACTCAAGCTGGTGACCTGAGGCTCCACTCCTGGCCACGGGCCACCGAACTGTCCATGAAAAAGATGGATACCCGAAAACTCCGAGGTCGCTATCGCCTCCAAGTCTTTGGTGATCCCTTCTTTAGACACATTTCCCCCTATATAATGAAACCAAGTTTCCGGACGATGAACTTTTGGTGGCTTTTGAAACGAGATCTCGTCATGGTCGCCGAAAGGCGCGTGAAGATCCTCGTATGACGGCATAAGTGGCGCTTTCGGAACTTGAGCTAGCAAAGAATTTGCAGATACATAGCAAAGAAAGGCGACTATATAAAGAAGTGTTGATCGGTTTTTACGCTCCATTTTTCATTGTTTAAATAGGATTTATTATCAGTTTATTCAATATCCAGCAGATCATTAACAGGGACGACTTTGGGGGTTGCCAAAACGTATTGGCGATTAATAATCTGGATTTTGCTCTAATGTGTTTAAGCTTTTTTCGACCTCTGCTCGTGGTATGGGAAGGCGGTAATGATGTTTTTTGAAATCACGCTCTCCTGATAAGACGCCTATCGAATAGCTTTTCTTTCCGTTGGTTTGTTTTTGTATGGTCATTTTTAGCAAATCCACATTCGCTGTTTCCTCCGCTATCATCCAACGCCTGATATCAAAAAAACGGTGTTCTTCGAAAGCTAGTTCAACCCTGCGTTCATTCTGAATTCGTTCCCTTAACTTTTCCCCGGCGTCATCTACTGGTGGCATTTGAACGCTTGGTCTTCCTCGTACCCTATTGAGGTATTCCCGAGCAACCTCCTGGTTACCCAGTTCGAACTCAGATTCTGCATAATTCAGTAGAATCTCTGCATATCTGAAATATATCCATGGATTGGTGGGCATTTCTGTATTCCCAGTTGGCGGTATATTCTCATTTAGAAATTTCTTTAAAGCATAACCCGTCAGAGAAGCATTCCAAGGTTGGATACTACTTTCTGGAGAATCCAACCCGCCTTTAAAGGTCTCCGTTTCGCGACCCATCCACACGGATTCGTCATGAAGGATTGTTGCGTAAAATCGGGGATCACGACCTGCATACGGGTCATCGACATCATATCCCGATTGTTGATTAAGGGTTAACTCCCCATTGCCTTGCCTAAGATATGGACGAAGCCCTGTGTCTTTCATTTCATAGGCGTTCACCAAATTCTGGGTTGGCCCCTGATAATTACCGCCATCATCTCCATTCCGTCCATTTTTCCAATTGTAATCCGTCGCGTTCGCTTGTGTAAAAGAACGTGCCCATATTATTTCATCGTTATCCGTTAGGAATAAGTTTTGATAATCAGGATTAAGCGTGTATGCCCCAAGCAACTCACTGGCAGCGTCCGATGCTCTTTGCCATTTCGATTTGTCATTTGACGGATTGTTCAGCTTACTGGCCGCATACAATAGCACTCGAGATTTGAGCGCTTTACACGCATCTCCTGATGCTCGACCGAGTTGAATCGCTGATTGTTTTGCAGGTAAGAGTTGAATGGCTTCGTCTAATTCCTTAACGATGAATTCGACGCAATCCTCATAGGAATTACGTGACAACGTATAGTCTTCGTTCAATTCATATACCTTGGTGATAATGGGCACTCCCCCGTATCTCCAGATTAAATTGGCATAAACAAATGCCCTTATGAATTTCATTTCACCGATCATCAGCGCTTTAGCATCATCATCAATCGGTGCCTCTTGAATTTTTGAGAAAAACACATTCATATTTCGAATTCGACTGAACCCCAACTGTCAATAATTAACTCGACCCGAGAGCATTGAGATATTATCAGCAGTCACTTCACCTTTTTGCAAAACAAACATATTTCCGTGATTGTGCAAATTATAGGATTCATCACTCGCTGCCGCAAAAACATCATCTACATACCCATGTAGGATGGCATTATAGTTGGCATTTACATATAACTGAACTAAAGCCGCGTCCGACCATGTATCATCCTCAGACAACTTATCCAAAGGTTTTAAATCCAGCGTATCACAAGAGGAAAGCGTGGCGAAAACTAATAAAATACAGATTACTTTTTTCATCTCTGTTAAGATTAATTATAAAATTAAAATGTCAAATTCGCCCCAAAATTCAACACACGTTGCTGTGGATAGTACCAGAAATCCTGGGTCTCAGGATCAAAACCCATTTCTTTCATATTATCGTAGATCATAAAGAGATTGCTTCCGTTAACGTTTACACGTAACGCTTTTACCCCAATAGATTCACAGATATTTAACGGTAGGTTATAACCAATTTCTACGTTTTTCACCCGTAGAAACCCGGCATCCCTCAACCAGTGAGTGGACGCATAGGAACTATTTGTACTGGTAGTCCACAGCGCTGTACTTCCTCGAGGCATGGTCGCCTCCAGGTTATCCGGTGACCAGCTATCATTTGCGCGCCAATCAAGAAAATTGCCGAAAGTATGGCTCATCACTGGGAACCAACCGCCGAAATACTGTTTCGCATTTTCTTGTCCTTGTAAAAGAACAGACAACTCAAAACCTTTATAACCCACACTAGCATGGAGTCCAAAGGATACCTCAGGCGAATTTGTTTGATTAACTCGGATCCGGTCTAGGGAATTAAGCTCACCATCATTGTTTACATCTTCATATATTAAGTCTCCGGGCCGAGTACCGGGTAAGCTCGGTGTAGCGTCAATTTGCGCTTGGTCTCTAAATACGCCTAGAGAGTTGTATAATAATGCGGCCCCGTATGGTCTACCGGTAGCATATTGATACGGTTCGGCCGCTGGCTGCTCGTCGGCAAATACAACCTTATTTCGGCTAAAGGATACATTGCCTGATAATTTATAAGATAAGGCGTTTATATTGTTTCTGTGCGATAGCACCAATTCAAAACCTTTGTTGTCCACAATTCCGATATTCTCATCGGGTAGCGTCAAGCCCGTATAATCGGGGACAGTGGCATTACGTTTGGTAAGAATATCGGATCTCCTAGAGTTGAAATAATCAAATTCGACACCCAATAAACCATTCCATAAACCAGCCTCAAAACCGACATTCCAAGTTTGAGCCGTTTCCCAAGTAATGAAGGGATTGGGTACATTGGTTTCGACCAATCCCGTGACATCATTATTCCCAATGACATAGTTGTTGCCAAACCCATAGGTCATCATGTACTGAAACGCCGCAACAGCATCATTTCCCATTTTACCGTATGACCCCCTTATCTTGAGATTGTCGATAAAATCCAGATTGCTCATGAAATGTTCTTCGGATAATCTCCAGCCTACGGAAACTCCCGGAAAAAATCCAAATCTTCTTTCTTTAGGGAATTTAGAAGAGCCATCGGCTCTTACCGTGATTTCTGCCATATATTTTTCGGCATAATTGTAATTTATCCGCGAGAATACATTTTGTCTTGCGTCTTGGCCCGAAAACCCAGCGTTGGATTGTTTGGTCTTATCACTACTCCCCATATTTATTTCGGGTAGGCTAATGGACAAGAAATCAGTTCTGCCTGCTTCCAACGTTGAGTTTTTAATTTGGGTTTGTTCGTAGCCAACCATTACGTCCAGGTTATGTTGATCAAATTGTCTCACATAGTTAATTTTCGTGTTTACATAACTCTGAGTAACTGAATTACTGGTCTGATTTAATCGCGCCAATGAGGGGCTCATACCAGACAATTCCTTCGTATACTCGCCGGACTGACTATCCCGATGATACACATAACTTGGCGTTTCAAATTTCTTGGAATATACACCTCCGAAATCATAGCTACCGCTTCCATCAATCGATAATCCTTCGACCCAGGGTAAATCCCATTTAAAAAATAGGGTGCTTTGCACGGTTCTTGTATCTTCTTGATGGAATCCAGCGTTATCGGTAACCCAATTATGTGCATTCTCGCTTCCTCTAAGCGGTTGCATATAGTCAGTGCCCGGCCAGTAAGGTTGCCAATTGGGCTGATAAAGATAGATATGGCTATTAAGCTCTTGATTGGCTCTGAACGGATAGTGTCTATCGTCAATACGCCCCGACACATTTAAGCCGACATCAAGGTGGTCAGTTATTTCCACGTCAATGTTGGAACGCAAGTTATAGGAACGAAATTTGGTTGAGCCCCCTTTATACTGGCCGGATTGGGAAAGTTCACCAAAAGAGAAAAAGTATTTTGACCGATCACCACCACCAGAAACAGTTGCATTGCTGCGATGTTGAGGCGCCGCTGTGCGTACAAGATAGGGGTACCAATCCGTACTGGGGTAATTGGGGTCACTACCGTCTCTGTATTTTTCAAGCTCTTGGTCAGAATGGATAGCTTCCCTACCCTCATCTATTTCAATATTGTTTGATATCTTTGCAAAGGTATAAGCATCAGCCATTTTTGGGTTCCTGGTCGGTTGACTAAACCCCTGATTAAAAGATAAACTAATAGAGGGTTTGCCAGAAACACCGCGCTTGGTCGTAATGAGTATAACCCCATTCGCAGCACGTGATCCATAAATGGCAGCAGAAGCGTCTTTCAATACCGATATCGATTCAATATCATTCGGGTTTATTTGCCCCAAACCGCCTCGTTCAATTCCGTCAACAATAACTAATGGGTTTGTTGCACCCGTGGTCCCTCGGCCTCTAATCAAAATCGACGGATCGTCTCTTCCTGGCTCTCCACTCCGACTGTTGATGGTGACACCAGGTAAACGCCCTGCAAGCGACTGGGCGATATTTGCAGCGGGACTTTTAACTATCTCATCACCTTTAACTGAAACCACAGAGCCCGTTAAGGTAGCCTTTTTTTGGGTTCCGTAACCGACAACGACCACCTCATCCAATCCTTGTAAATCTGCAGACAGCGTGATCGACAAATCACGTTGTTCTCCTACTTCAATCTCTTGTGGAAGGAAGCCAGTATACGAGATCCGCAAGGTTGAATGCTCTTCAATTTCTAGCGAAAATTTTCCCTCAGCATCTGTCATGGTGCCGTTTCCTGTTCCTTTTTCCAGGATGGTCGCCCCTAAAATTGGCTCCCCTTGCTCATTTAAAACAATGCCGGAAACAATACGACTAATCCGAAAGTTAATTTCATTAGTTTTAGAAATATGATAAATGGTGGTTTTTGCAGAGAGCATAATCCCTGGACCCAAAATTAGCATACCAGTTAACATTGTCGTGGTTAGCGTCCTGATTCTCCAGAAATACTTGTATGCCGGAAAAAATAAACGATTTCTTCTTTTCATAATTTGTGGCTAATTTCTATTTGTCCAATATTTCATTCAATAAAAGCGGTTTATCGGATGGGGTATGAATAAACGCGCGGCGATGAAATAGATTAAAATAAAATTAAATATTAATTAGTTTCAATTTTTAATCAGTCAGTAATAAGGATGCAGCGTTTCTGCAGGCTTCTATTTGGGCATCAAAGGATGCATTTTTTAGTTAAGCAAATGTACACGCGCTCCTGCTAGATTAAAATGCAGATAATGATAAATTATTTGGACTTTTTGATATTGAAGTGATCGATATATAGCATTACTTAGTGTCGACATTTTTATCCTACAAATGCTGGAAGCGAAGCTCACGGAATTGAAAATCGGTGTCTGAAATACGACTTGATTTGAAGGGATTATATAGCTCGCGAAACCACATAAGATCGAAGGAAAAATCACGCTCTTAGGATAAGATTGAAAAAAAACCGATATTAGAAATAATAATATTCCCCATGACAACATTCGTCGAAACTGAACGATTAATTTTAAGAGAAATACTGCCAACGGATATTGAAGGAATGTACGAGCTAGATTCCGATCCTGATGTACACCGATATTTAGGAAATAATCCTGTAAGTGACAAACGCCAAACTTCCGAGATAATCGATTCCATTAGACAGCAATATATTGATAATGGTATAGGACGCTGGGCAATAGTCGATAAAGAAACCAATGATTTCGTAGGCTGGTCGGGTCTTAAATACATTACGGAAGAAATGAATGGACATCGCTACTTTTATGACCTAGGTTATCGCTTGGTAAAACGATATTGGGGAAAAGGTATTGCGACGGAAGCCGCTATTTCGTCACTCCAATACGGGTTTAAAATGCTTGATCTAAAGGAGATATATGCCATGGCAAATTGTGAAAACCAGGGGTCAAATAAAATTTTGACCAAAGTTGGATTTACATTTGTTAACGTCTTTGAGCTAGACGGCATAAGATGTAACTGGTATAAAATAGGTAGATAAACCAAAGCATACTGAAACAATGGAAATTATTATACGCAAGGAGAATCAGACTGACTATGCTGCGGTGTTTGACTTAATCGAGAAAGCTTTTGAAAAGCTAACATTAAGCGACCACCGAGAGCAGTTCCTTGTTCAGAGATTGAGAGAATCAACTGCATTTGTTCCTGAACTGTCAATGGTAGCTGAAATCAAAAATAAAATTGTCGGACATATTTTGCTTACTAAGCTGAAAATAAAGAATGGACAAGATGAATTTGACTCACTAGCTCTTGCACCAGTTTCTGTACTTCCAGAATATCAAGGCAAAGGAATTGGCGGAATGTTGATACAAGAGGCTCACAAAAAAGCAAGAGAATTAGGACACCAGTCAATAATATTACTCGGACACGAAAAGTACTATCCGAAATTTGGTTACAAGCAAGCAGACAATTTTGGAATTGAATTGCCTTTTGAGGTTCCAAAAGAAAATTGTATGGCTATTGAATTGACCGAAAATAGTCTTGATGGAGTTAGCGGAACAGTTGAATATCCGAAAGAATTTAGTGAATAAAAAATACGACACCGCAATTGGCGTTTGACAAAAGAGCGGAGTCAAATTTTATAGCTTCTCCTAATAAAACGGCACTGCCCATCACTTTAGTGAAGCATCTCGCAAACTTGGTCGTCTCCCCGGTAGATTTCCTCTTTCAGTAAAGGGTGGAAATAGTTCTTTGTTATATGGGAAACGAATGAGGGCACTTACGCTAGCGGAGGTAAGGAAACGGTGATGCTACTTTGGTATCGTTTAATCAGGTTGATATAAATCAAATTGATTTCCATACAGGTCTTCAAAACCTACGCCGTTGCCCCCTGGGACCTTCGCCGGTGTTCCGTGAAAGATGACTCCTTTTTCTTTCATCGTGGTATAATCGTCTTCTATATTGTCAGAGTGAAACATAACAAGAATTTGCCCTCCTGATTGATTGCCAACTAGCTTTCGTTGTTCGGGAGTTTCAGCTTTAACAAGTTCAAATACCGTAGCATTGTCATTTTGTGGGGCAACTGTCAGGTACCGCCAATCTGAAGAAAACATTTGGTCGGCACATACACTAAAACCCAGTTTTTCCGTGTAAAATGCTTTCGCCTCTTCTAAATTCTTGACCAGAATCGTTATTTGCGTTGCTTTTGTTATCATATCTCCGTGTAATTGTATATTACAAATATGAGCGCATTCTTTTTTAATCAACTTTGCCTAAGACAGGAAATTAAAAACCTCTTTTAAATTTTGCAAATACTATTTATGTTCATGAAGATAGAAAAATTGTTTATTGGGGCTTTTGTACGTACCTCTGCATTTAGGTCTCGGCAACCGATCTCATGCTCCTGTGGTGGGATAGAGATGCGTCCACCCGTAGGAAATGTTGGCAGATATTATAAAGCGCTCAATTTTAGGCAATTCATCCGAATGACGCATGTACAATATTAACTGAGCTTTGTTTTTTTTCCATTATTGAGACGGCTATTGGTCAACCCACCAATGATACCCTTTTATTCCTCTTGCTTTTAATCGCTCAATAATTTGCGCTGTATGATGTTTGAATAAGACGTATAATGAGCTAGCGGAAACACGTTGAAATACAAAGCAACTTGCACCGCTGCCAAATAATTACCTGACTTCTTGGATAATCTATATAAAAATCCAGTATTCAACCGATTCGGTTTTCCCCTCAAAACTTTAAAATAAAAATCTGCTCATTATCTGGCAACTAGAGAATTTAATCCTTCTAGCTGTTCTTTTGGCAAACTATTTGTTTGAACAACTTAAGTTTTTATATTCAACATTTGTAGATTGAAACAAATATTAATTATTGTTATGAAAAAAGCATTTTTACCTATTTTTAGTTTACTTATTTTTTTATTGGCCGTCCATTCACCGACTCAAGCGCAAACACCTTATCGTACCGCATTGGGATTGGGTATTGATTTGGGCGATGGAGAAACATTATTTGGGCCCCAGATCAAACATAGTTTTGGTGGTTTTAATGCCGGTAATGCACAAGTTTTATTTGGTGACAACATTACCGTAATTGGTGCGGATTGGTCGCACAACAAACGTATTTCAGGAACCAATGGCCTTTCCTGGTATGTCGGTGTCGGTCCTCAGATTGCAATCATTGATCACGGAGGTTGGTATCACAATCACAAGAAGCATAAAGATCACTGGGATGACGATAATCACGTTGATTTCGCGATTCGTCCAGCAGTCGGATTGGAATATAAAATCCCAACTGCACCCTTAGGATTCCATTTCGATTGGAAACCATGGTGGAATCTTTCTCATGGGTCTCATTTCGAAGCTTCTAGATTTACGTTAGGATTTAAATTTATCTTAAACTAACGAATTTCGAAGGCCGATCATTGCGATCTAATACTTCACCAACATTGAATAAGTAGAACAGAGCGTTCTTTAACGTTCACCGTTTAGCTTTAATTAACGATCAAGTAAACATCCTGTTTACTTGATCGTTTTTTGTTGAACTGCCACCTTGTACTAAATCGACGTTGATTGGACGATAATTGATTGAGAATGATACGTGTCGCTGAAGGAATAGAAACCTTTAGAACTGTTGCTTCTATCGCCCTGGAAATATTTTTTAATTAACAATAAATACGCAGTCGTACCCCGAGTCTCGATTTAAGTCAATCGATGTCTTTATTTCAACCACGAGAATACCAAAACATCGCCAAATCCAATACCTCCTCCATCATGTTGTTGTCTTTAAACGGTTCTGATATGGGTAAAACCTGCGTCTTTTAGCTCTTGGAATCGCTGAATTTTGAGTTCCTCCGGCTGGATACCGTACCAAGCCAAAATGATCATCTCCCCTTTTGATACTAAGGTGCCATCTGGAATCGATTTGCTTACTTGTTTTTCCTGTACTCGATCGCGGAATCTTTAACCTAGAAAATGAGCCCAATATTGACACGATAAGAATCAAAGGTGTGCGGTCCGACTACTCATTTCTAAGCGGGTCCGAACGTTTTAATCTCTCTTGAAGGGAATCTCATGCAAAGAGCAAACTATTTGTTGTCAAGCACGTTATGTACTAACCTTTATAGCGTGTTTTTATATCTCTGGGGTAGCTTGCAGAACATCACGAATAAGGGTATGTTTGCCCGTATAACTGAATATTTTTATTATGTCAATAAAAGCGAGTAGAAAGGACCCTACTTCGAACTTCTTAGGGTTGGTGGTAAACAAAACCGTTTTTTTATCGTCGATTGCGGTTATTGTTATTAGCATAACCCTTACTTTAATATTTAGAGAGCAGGCTGATTACTATTTTGATCTTGGGCAAAGGTATGTTTCTGCTCACGGAGGCTGGGTGTATACCCTAGCGGTTAATATATTTATCGTTTTCTGCCTATATATGGCTTTTGGTAAGTATGGATCTATCCGGATTGGTGGTGAAAACGCAAGACCAGAGTTCAATCTAACGGCCTGGTTTGCGATGCTTTTTAGTACCGGTATTGGTAATGGGTTGGTGCTTTTCAGTATAGCTGACCCGGTTCGGGACTTTTTGAATCCCCCTCGACTTGCTGGAGAAAACCCTGTGCTTATTGCTCAGGAAGCACTCAACTTTTCGTTTCTTCACCATGGTATCCACGGATGGGCGATTTATTCGGTTGTTGGCTTATCGTTAGCTTATTTCACCTATAACCGGAAGATGCCGCTCACTTTACGTTCTGCATTTTATCCGCTATTGGGAAATCGTATCTATGGATGGATCGGGGATGTTATTGATGTCATGGCTGTGATCACCACGCTTTTTGGATTGGCAACAACCATTGGGTTTGGCGTGGGACAAATTAATTCCGGTTTTAGCAACGTGTTCGGCATTCCTTCGTCCCTATTCTATCAAGTGCTTATCATTATCTGCGTTGTACTGGTGGCCACCCTTTCGGCCTTTAGCGGACTCAATAAAGGCATCAAAATGCTAAGCTTACTGAATGTCCGAGTGGCCATGCTCATCTTTATGCTGGTGTTGATACTTGGGCCCACCACGTTCATCCTAAAATCCTACGTCCAGAATGTCGGGAGCTACCTAACAAACTTCCTGGAAATGTCTACCTGGACAGAATCCTTGCGAGACAGTGAATGGCAAAAAACACGTACGATCATGTATTGGGGATGGTGGATTTCTTGGTCACCCTTTGTAGGTACGTTTATTGCACGGATCTCGCGAGGGCGTACGATTAAGGAATTTATGCTTTGTGTCTTGATTT
The DNA here is from genome assembly GCA_052092145.1 of Sphingobacterium sp. Taxonomy (GTDB): domain Bacteria; phylum Bacteroidota; class Bacteroidia; order Sphingobacteriales; family Sphingobacteriaceae; genus Sphingobacterium. Next base: position 95,004 of record JBQDCW010000001.1, read on the forward strand.
TACCCGCTTTGGTTACGGTGTTGTGGTTTAGCGCCTTTGGCGGCACAACCATGAAAGATATTTTGGCGGGTGACACTGCGCTTATCAATGCGGTGAATGATGATATCTCTACTGCGCTTTATGTGTTTTTTGACAAGTTCCCTTTCGCTATCGTCCTGAAAGTCCTTGGCCTTATTCTTATCTGTAGTTTTATCATCACTTCTGCAGATTCAGGCGCCTTAGTGATAGACAGTATTACCTCAGGCGGGAAAATCAAGACCCCCGCTTTTCAACGTGTCATTTGGGCCGTCGCGACCGGTGTCATCGCCGCTGTACTCATGTATGGAGGGGGATTGAGTGCGCTCCAGACTGCGGTCACCATTTCGGGGCTTCCTTTTGCCATCTTACTGGTGATGATGTGTTTCTCGTTATTATCCGGGATAAAAGAAGATTACCAGAACGACAAAAGAAAAAAACTACTGACAGAAAAGGAATCCTATCAAAAAAATATTTTGGACTTAGTCAACAAAGAACGTGAGGAGCGCCTGCAGAAAAATCAAGCGCCCCCGACAGACCATAATACCTCGAAGAAAGATGAATAAGAAAAATACCTTAGATAAAAGCTTGAATATCATGGTGGCGTTGGATTTGACGCAAATGGACGCCGTTTTACTGCGCTACGTGAGTTTCTTGAACAGTATATTTTCGGTCCAACAAATCTATTTTGTGCACAACATCAAGCAGTCTGTGTTAAACACTTTATATGAAGATATTCTCCACGATGACATTGCGATAGATGAAATTGTTGAAGAGGAACTCAAACGAACGATCGCAAAGAATTATGAGGGCTCGGCCGCACATAAACTTGTCGTGACCAGTGATTTATATACCGAAGGCGCTTTGACTGATCTCGCCAAAGAGTATACGATAGATGTTGTGGTCGTGGGGAACAAATCTGAACTTAAAGGAACCAGAGCCCTTCCCCAAAAATTGGTCCGCATGCTGAGCTCGCATTTGTTGCTTGTTCCTGAAGAAACCCGTCCGGCGTTGAATACGATTCTCGCACCCACCGATTTCAGCAACAACTCCATTTTATCTTTGCAGGCCGCATTGATGATGGCAAGGCAATCAGGCGGTAAAATTGAATCCTTACATGTTTATGGTATCCCCTCTTTCTACTTTCCGTATATAGATACCGAAAAAGCACTTGAGGAGACCAGAAAACATCTGGATAATCGATTCCTCGAATTACGGAAAAAACACGCCCTTCCTTCAGAGGTTCATTTCAAGTACATCGACAAGAAAGAATCTTCTGTGGTGGAAATGATCGAACGCGAAGCAGAACGGGGAGATTTCGATATGATCGTTATTTCCGTCCGAGGCGCTAATAATTTAACCTCGCTTTTTATCGGCAGCACGACCAACGATTTGTTGCTCAGCAATCAGAAAACGCCATTACTGATTATAAAAAAGAGGTAAAGTGGACTAGATCAGGCGATAGGACTGTAGAAATACTCGTCAATGCGCAAAAAGCATTAGCAATAGAAAAGGGGTGATTGGAAAATCACCCCTTTTACAATAACAAAAAACAAGCTTATTCCATCGTTGGATTAAACTCTCCGCCCCAATCTTGGTTTTGCAAGACTTTCGGGTTCCTGTCAATGATGGATTGCTCGATCGGGAAGAAGTAGTAGCTGTCCGGCACGACACTGACCTTAACGCCGTTTTGCGGCACTTGCAAGACGTTGTATTTGAAGTTCGTCTCCACCAATTCGTAGGCACTAGCAAGAGCATTCGCTTGCTTGATATCCATCTCCGATCCGTTGGTGTTAATGGCGATGGCTTCCACGCCATGTTTTGTGCCACCGTCTAATACATCGAGTTTTCGGCTGCGCCGCAAATCCCAGAATCGATGGCCTTCGAAACAAAGTTCAATATTTCTTTCCGCCAGTATGGCTTCGCGCATCTCCTCACGATTGCGGGCTGTCAGACCATATTTTCCATCTGCTCCACCTTCGATTCCGGCCCGCTTTCTCAATTCGATAAGCAGCCCTTCGGCGGTGGCTAAATCTCCCGTTTCATTTGCCGTTTCCGCGTAGTTCAACATCACCTCAGCCAATCGCATCAAGACATAGTCTACGTCGTACTGCGTTTGTGCCTCCGCTTGTTTTAGGGATAATTTGGAGTTTTTCAGTATAAAGAAGCCACTGTATCGGTCTTGGTTGGTGGAGTTGATACCCGCGCGCGGATTCACACCGAAATTATCCAATGCATCGGCAATGCCCAATGACGTGTATTGACGCTTACCCACCTTACCAGAAACTTCATATATCTTTCCGTTCCATACAATCGACTTATCGAATCGAGGGTCCCGATTCTCCCAGTAGGATTGCAAAAACTCCTCTTCTGTTTTATGGTACTTTCCATCTGTATCAAGGTAGGACTTGCCGTCTTTCATTGGAAATGACTTGACAAACTCCCAAGTCGGTACGGCATTGGCCGCTCCCCGGCTCTCCGAGCCCGGACGCACGCCGTTATCCCAGTTGGCTACCTTATTCGGGTAGGTATTGATGACTGAAAACACGACTTCGGGTCCCTTTTCTTGCAAGGTGATATTTGCATAATCATCCGTTAGTGCATATCCATTTTCTATTAACTGTTCATAAGCCAGTTTGTTGGCTGAATTTGCCTCCTGCCAATGGCTGTTGTTAAACGGATTGGAAGGATTGAACTGCGGAGATGCTTTGTAAAGGAGCACTTTTGCTTTGAATGCAGCAGCAAAATTGCCATCGATACGACCGTATTCGTCGGAGCCCTTTTCGATGGTTTCCGGTAATAACGCGATCGCCTCATCCAAGTCAGCAATCAAGAGATCAAAAGTCTCCGCGGTCGAATTCCGTGGCGTATTTAAATCATCCTGTTCAGCGTCCTGTGGAATGGTAATGTAAGGAATTCCCCCATACAAGCGTAACATTTCAAAATAAGTATACGCGCGAATAAAATACGCCTCACCTAGGGTTTTGTCTTTGAAGTCTTGCGCGAGTGTTTCACTTTCACTCACGTTTTGTATGGCCGTATTGATCTTACGGATGTGAGCGTAGTCCCAAATCTTAAATACCGATGTGGTCCCAGTAAAAGGTGCTGTCGGTGTAATCGTGTTGAGTTGAAACGGTATGCCTACTAATTGTTCGCTGTACCGGTCTTTTCCGGCCTCCCAGTTGCCAAAAATGGTATAAAGATTGGCCATATAGGCGCTGACTAAATTCGGATCGTGCCAGACCTTTTCCTCGTCCAACGATTGTAAATCGTCAATGTCCAGTACATTTTTACACGAGGTGAGCACGAGCGATAGTCCGATAAATATTGGTAATATATTTTTCATGATATTGTTCCGATTAAAATTTAATGTCCAATCCAAATGTAAATGTCTTCATGATCGGATAAGAGTCATAATTCAGTTGTTCGGGATCTTGAAATTCCGTCATCGGTGAAAACACCAATAGATTGGTCCCATTAAAGAAGACATTCACGCTATTCATCTTGATTTTATCTGTAAAGCTTGTGGGCAACGCATAGGCCACGTTTAAGTCTTTCAGACGAAAGAAAGCGCCGTTTCGAATCCAAAATGTCGAGGGATTAGTTCCTGATTCTGCCCAATTGTGACCAACAACTCGCGGATATTTTGCATCGGGGTTTTCGGGCGTCCACACATCGTCGGCCCAAATCGGATAATACGGTCTGAATGTACCGCCGTGTTGGCGAATACCGCCCCCCTCCTGATTTGAAATCATCCGATCATATTTTAACACACCTTGGAATAAAGCATTGATCGAGAATCCTTTCCAAGAACCGTTCAGGCCAATACCGTAGTCCCAACGCGGGGAATTGTCTGTGGATAGCAGGGTTACATCGTTATCATCAATGATTCCATCGGGTTCATCCGAGAAGCCCTGCCCACGGATGTCCTCGTATAAAATCATCCCTAGATAAGGATCCCGACCGTAGGATTTAAAGCCGTTTGCCAAAAGTTCATCCAAATGCTCCTGGGTTCGTACTAATCCGACTGATGTCAAACCGTATAAGCGGTTTTCTGGACGACCTACTCGTGAATTGAAGTGCTCTTTTCCTCCTTCGGCGTAGGCTGCAGGCTCATCGTAAATATCCCACCGATCTACTGCATAACCAAGATTCCCCGAGATTCCATAACGAACCTCTCCAATTTGGTCATTCCAGTTGACCGAAATTTCCCCACCTCGATAACTGCGAGCGGCATAATTTTCCGGTGCAAGATCTCTCCCGTAGGTGTCTGGCAACAAAACCGTTCGCGGTCCCAGGATTTTCGATTCCGATCGCTTAAAAACCTCAAATGAACCGTTCAACTTATTATTAATAAACCCGAAGTCGACACCTAAATTGTAGCTTTCTGAACGCGTCCAAGTGATATTGGGATTCGGTGTATCTCCATATTCCAACCCATTGTAATAACGATCACCGAAGATAAACCCGCTCGTAGTGCCGTATTTTTCGGCGTAGGAAAATGGGTTAATGACATTGCCAAATACATCCAGGTAGTTTCCCGTAGCTCCGTAGGCGAATCGTAATTTCAGATCCGATACCTTATCCTTTATCTCTGAGAAGAAGCCTTCTTCAGAAATTCGCCAAGCCGCCGAAATAGCGGGGAAAAATCCGAATCGCTCTTGTTCAGGGAACAGGGCAGCACCATCATAACGGAAGGATGCTTCAGCTAAATATTTACCGTCGTAGGCGTAATTGAATCGACCGATAATGGATTGTCGTGCATCTATTCCTTCCAGACCGTCGGTGGATCTGAAAGACCGATCTGTGGGGTAAACGTGCATTTGATCCAGCGCCGTGATCGGACTTTGCGCCATGGAAGATATCTCCGTGAATCCCAATTCTCCTTGCTCAAAAACTAACATAGCTCCGACATCATGTTTATCGAAGGTTTGCATATAGTTGATGAAGAAGTTCAATTGATATTCCCACTTACGCTCGGTCGCATAATCCATGGATGGTTCCTGTTGACTGAAAGTGAAAATATTGGTTCGATCCTCCGAGGGCGGTGCAGGGATAAAAGGGTTCCCGTCAGGATCTAAAGAAGTGAATGTGTAGTTCTTTTGGAAACTCATGTAGCGTTTGCGCAAATAATCCTCGGCAATATAGCTCCCCACAAGCTTGGTTGACAGGCCCGGTACTAGTTTATCAAGCTTCAAGTTTAAGGTCAAAATGGGGTTGATTTGCCGAACCTTGCGATCGATATAACGATCGCCAACCACCTGATCGATGACATTCCAAGCTTGCCAGCTACCCATGGGGGTTTGTACGGGGAAATCTGTTTGGGTGTCACTGGGAGTGCCATCCTCTGTGAGATAAAACGGATACATTTTTGGCCAATTGAACGTCACGCGATAGAAATCGGATACATCAAAGTCGTCATCGTCCGCTGAAGTACTAAATGGCCAGAAAAATCGATTGGAATTTTGCTGGTTAGCCGATATATTCATATCAATACTGAAGGCATCGGTGATGTTGGCCGAAACGTTCGACCGCAGGTTAAATTTCTGATGATCTAGCGATTGGTAAGACCCATTCTCATTTCGAAAACTCAGCAAGTTATAATAGGTGATTCGTTCGTTACCACCCGAAACTGAAATCGATTGCCTATGGCTAATCGGATTTCTCCAGATAATGTCATTCGCGTTATAGTTTCGATTTTCAAAATAGGCAAATTCTTCCTCGCCATTGGGGATCTGGAGACCTTGGAATTCCGCCACCCGATTTTGATAGGTTAGCTCGTCAGTCGCTGTGGTTAGATCGGCAAGAGGTGTCATCGTTGTTTCCCCAATTGACACATTGCTTTGAATATTAAATTCTGGTTTTTGGATAACCCCTTTTTTAGTGGTAACGATCACCACCCCATTTCCCGCGCGAGTACCATATACAGCGGCAGCTCCCGCATCTTTAAGAAATGACATCTGATCCACTTCGTTGGCTTCTAGGGCATCAAAAGCGGCTTTGTCTCGTACGATTCCATCGATAACAAACAAGGGCTCAGCGAAGCTACCCCGAAAACGAATCTGTGATGTAGCGCCGGCTAGACCCGAGGTCCCGGTTACCTTTACACCCGGAGCTCGACCGGCTAATGCGTTCGATAAATTGGACGGTGCAACGTTTTTCAGCGCATCGCCATTGACGGTAGATATCGCTGAGGTAATGTTCGATCGTTTTTGGGTTCCATACCCTACCACGACAACTTCGTCGATATTGGCGTTATCAGTTTCCAGGGTAACCGATAGGCTTTCGAGAGCAGAAATAGTAATCTCTTGGGTTTTGTAGCCTAGATTTCGAAAAACAATGATGTCGCCTACATCAGCGTCAATACTGAAAGCACCATCCGTATCCGAGCTGGTAGCTTTGGTGGTGCCTTTGATGAGGACGGTCGCGCCAGAAATCGGGTTGCCTTCCCCGTCCCTGATGGTTCCTTGAATTTCCTGTTGAGCTTGACTAATCGCCGATGGAAACGCGTTCGTTTTTTCCGCAAAGACCTCTGGGGAACTTAGCAATAAGCACAAGCCAAGCCACGACAGTGGTTTTGCCGCAAAAAAAACTGTTTTTTTTTGGTTCATGTTTGATATCAGTTAGTTTTCTGCTAGGTTTTTATAGCAGATTGATTAGTAGGTTTTTGTTAAGTTGAATTAGATTTTTTGTTTAGTTTTTGGTCATAAATTAGTGTTTTGTTAATGAAGGTGAATATAAAAACAAAGCCCACGTAATCCAAAGTATTTTCGGAATGTGCAACGTATTTATGTTGGTTGGCATTCGTGAAAACATCTCCTGGGACGCCATAGCGCTAAAATAAAACCAATGATCCAGGCCGCAGGTCGCCCGTACAGATGGGATTATTCCAGGTAATTAAAGGGCCGTATTGTAACAGCTATTTGACGAAGTGTGCACGCCACGATCCGTCGTGAATAAAAGATTTAGAGTAGACCGGGATCGCTGATCCTTTTGTGTTTGCGATGCGGAGATGCGGGGCCAGTTCCCCCGCCGTGTTAAGGCAGAAATATGTATATTTAACCCATTGCAAAAAATCCTATGGAACAGACTGAAAACCTACTTCCCCAATTGAGTGACGAGGAAATCCGCGTGCTGGGCTCATTAATTGAGAAATCTCGTACAACACCAGAATATTATCCAATGACCTTAAATGGTTTACAGACCGCATGTAATCAGAAGACATCTCGAAAACCTGTCGTTCAATACGATGAATCGACGATTGTCCAAAGTTTGGATAGTCTTCGTAAAAGAGGATTGATCTCAACGGTTGTGGGTGGTGGTAGCCGCGTGACCAAATACAAACATAATTTGGCGATCAAATTCCCCTTACTACCGCAAGAATTGGTGGTGATTGGTTTGCTTTTTCTCCGTGGACCCTTAACTGCCGGAGAAATTAATAGTATTTCCGGGCGCCTCTATGAATACGAGGGGCTGGAAGAAGTAAATGAAATTCTTGAAAAACTAAACTCCGATACGCCCCGATATCTAAGGCCTTTAGCGAAAGGACCCGGGCAGAAAGAGACTCGCTATGTTCATCTGTTTAAGGTATTCGATGAGACGACAGTCGAAGATCACTCCGCTTCAGAGTTGATGGCGCCGAACCAGAAACTACGGTTAGAAGAACGTGTGACGAAATTGGAAGATGAACTTACCGCCCTTCGTGAAGAATTTGATAAGCTGATGCGGGAATTGAGCTAAGGCGTTAAAACAACTGGGATGAAGAGGATAATTTACGGAATACTTACCATTGGGCTATTTCAAATAGCGGTCGCACAGGAATTTGAGCCGTTAACTGAACAAACGGATGTTTCTTTTCGCGGACTAGACACGCATAAAAAGAAGGTCGTTTGGATCAGTGGCACAAAAGGTACAATAGGTCGGTCTGTGGATGCGGGAAAAACCTGGTCTTGGGTTTCCCCTACAGGCTACCAAGATTATGACTTTCGAGATATTGAGGCTTTTGGAGCTAATCATGCGGTTGTTGTAAGTGCAGGCTCACCAGCGGTTGTGCTTCATACGCGAGATGCCGGTGATACTTGGACGGAAGTCTATAGAAATGACGATCCCGATATCTTTCTAGATGGTATGGATTTCCAAGGACGTGTCGGTTATATTTTGGGCGACCCGATTGATGGGACGTTTCAGCTGTTAAAGAGTACCAATAAAGGACGTGATTGGCAGGATGTCTCTGCGGCCATCCATCTATTTTCAGAACCCGGTGAGGTTGCGTTTGCAGCTAGTGGCACCTCTATTCAAGTAATTGGTCAATGGGTTTATATCGGTTCTGGAGGAAAATATTCAAGTGTACTGAAAAGAAACGAAAAAGAAAATCGTTTGGATGTCGTGGATGTCCCGATTTGGTCCGGAACCCAAAGTACGGGGATATTCTCGATTGATTTCTTGGACGCTCGTCGAGGTGTTGTTGTTGGTGGCGACTATAAGAAGGATCAGGATAATAGAAATAATATTTGGCTGACTAGCAACGCCGGGTTATCGTGGTCCCAACCGGATATTCCAGTTTCTGGTTACCGATCGTGTGTGAAATATATTGATCAAAATACCCTCGTGGCAACGGGGACCTCAGGGACTGATATTTCTCGCGATGGTGGGCAAACCTGGAATCTTATTTCACCGGACAGTTTCAATGTAGTTGCTGTATCTTCTGACGGAAAACATATCTATTTAGCTGGCAGCGACGGGAATGTCGTCAAACTTCATCTTCTGGATTCTAAATAAGATCAGATTTCGGTGCCGCCTGCGGGAAACAGCTATAGCGTATATTAATTGCTACTCAACGGGTTGGAGGTATTGCGCATAACAATACCCTTCTTCCCCCTGTTCCGTTCTAACCAACCACCATTGACTCGTTGCGCGGGTTATTAAAGTGATGATTTCGTCTTTGGCGGCGTAGCCAATAATGGGGAGATCCGTGCCGGGTCCCTTGCGGATATTGAGATTACTTTGATCGATAATTACGCGAACTTGAGATCCCACTACAGCGGGCGAAACATACACGTTCATTTCTATATCCCTAGAGAAAAAATTGGGGTCAATTTGATTGTAGACATCCCAAAGTTTGTTTTTTACGTCGCCATTCGGTGCAGTCCCACGAATGTGCAGCACACCATCTAATTCAGCTATGACCAGGTCCATCATCCCCGAACTTTTTGCTGTATCGATCAATGTCTGATATTTCGTTTGTAAACTCATATTTTTATTAAAGCCTGTTTGTAGATTTTACACAGGTGGTTAACCTGGGTAAGGTAAAACACAAATATAATGAAATAACCTGTGAAAGGATGTATCCAGGATTAGGTGACAGCGCTTTAGGCGTGAAAATAGAATAAGATCTGAAGCAGAAATTCTGATCTTATTGGAAGCTATTTGTGTTTTTAAATAATTGATATTGAGTTGTTTATGTTGTCGATTGATCAATCTATTGTTATGTGTAAAAATGGGTCAAAAAAATCGGCGGACTGTCTGTATTCGACGATTCTGCTGTTCATTTGATCGTCAATCCACTGCGTCAACCCGGGTGGGATTTTGCGTGTCTAGGCCCCCTTGTAATTTTGCGACGCGCGCGTGTTTGACGCCATCTATCACCATAACTACACCGTCAGCGACTATCATCCACATTTAGCAACTCATTGACGAGGCTATTTGCTTTAGCTTGCAGGTCGGCATGGTCCATGTTTTCCATCGATGTAACGGCAACGGGTTATGTTACCTGCAGGATGTTGATCGTATTGTCGCGAAACTGAACGGAATCGCCTTCTTTTTTACCAAATAGCAAACCGCCAATTGGCGATTCTGGAGAGATGATCATGTAATTTCTTCCGTCGATGTTTTGAGCGCCTAAAGAAATGGCGATAAAATAAGTATGTTGGTTCGTCTCGATTAGACTACCGGGGACGATTCGATCGGAGGCAGCGAGTTTTAGTTCTCGGATTCTTGACAATTCGATCGAAATTTGGTTCGCTTGTTTTTGTAGACGATTCAGTTCTTGTTGCGCCATTTCACGTGAGGTTTCATATTTATCGCCCATGCTACTCTTGGTATCATTCAGAATAGTCTCTTCGGCGATCCTGACCGCAGTCGTGATTTCAGAGCGCTTTTGTTCACACTGGTCCACACAATGTTGTACGATACGAGTTTTGTCTACTGCCATTCCGTATTAAAAGCATAAAGCGCCAACAGTGTTGACGCTTCGATTAAAAATTTAATAACCAAATTGTTATTGGAATCTTTTTAATTAGTTCTTAAGAGACTCTTTGAGGTCTTCGGCTTTGCGTTTTGCATCGCCTGATAATTCTTTGGTTTTATCTCCGACTTTATCTGCGGCATTGTCAATGGCATCTCCGGTACGCTCGCCAGCTCTTTTCGTAGCATCGACCGCATTGCCTGCACCCTCTTTAATTTTGTCCCCTGTATTTTTTGCGGCTTCCTTGGTCTTTTCCCAAGCTTCATTTGCCTCATCAAGGGCTTTTTGAGCGGCTGTTTTAGCCTGTTCGTCTCCGTTTTCTACAGCTTCGTCCAAATCAGCCTGCGCTTTTTGCGCCCGCTCCTCAGCTGCTTGGAGATCTGCGTCAATATCTGACTTTATTTCGTTAAGCGATTCATCTGTGGTTTCCATAGAATGATCCAGGTGTTCCCCTAGCGTGGTATCGCCATCATTATTCTTGTCCATGGAGGAGTTATTGTTGCAAGCAGACATTGAAAATGCGCAAGCAACAGCGGCTAGTACGGCAATTTTTTTCATGTTTCTATTAATTAAGGTCATAAATTATTTTGTCGTTGAATCTGTCGCAATATTTGTACCAAAATAGTTACTTGGGGTATACTGTGCCTTTTGCCGCTTCCAACGTATTTTTTAGTAGGCCAATAATTGTCATCAGTCCCACCCCACCAGGAACAGGTGTAATCCAAGACGATTTGGGTGCGACGTTGTCAAAATCCACATCGCCAAATAGTTTGTAACCCGATTTGGTCAGTTCGGACCGTTCTCTGTTGATCCCTACATCGATTACGATTGCACCGTCTTTTACCATATCGGCGGTAACGAAATGCTTGCGTCCTATTGCTGCCACAATAATGTCTGCCGCTTTCACCTCGTCGATTAAATTTTCTGTACGACTATGTGTCAAGGTTACCGTACAGTTCCCTGGGCTTGCATTACGAGCCAGTAAAATGCTCATCGGCGAACCAACGATGTTACTGCGACCGACTATAACGGCCTTTTTGCCGGAGGTTTGTATGTCGTAATGATTAAGCATTAAGAGAATACCATAAGGCGTGGCAGGGATAAAACAGGGTAAATTCCGCTGCATTCTTCCTAGATTGATGGGGTGAAAGCCATCCACGTCCTTTCGGTAGTCAATCGTTTCGGTTACTTTCTCGGGATCAATATGTTTAGGAAGTGGTAATTGAACAATCAATCCATCAACAGAATCGTCTTGATTGATTTCCTCAATCTTGCTCAATAGCGCCTCTTCGGTCAGGTCCGCATCATAGTGTAGGTTGGTGGACTCGAAGCCAACTTGTTGGCAGTTACGCATTTTACTGGCAACATAGGTTTCACTTCCTCCGTCATTGCCCACCAAAATAGCTACCAAATGGGGTTTTCTGCCGAGACGTCCGGTTAGTTCAGCTGCTTGTTTTTTGATGTCTTCTTTAATCTTTGCAGATACTTCTTTTCCGTCAAGTAGATTCATGTTATATTTTTAGAAGGGTTGATTTTTTACTAGTCGAGCTTCAAAACAGCCATGAAGGCGTTTTGTGGTATTTCCACGTTTCCTACCTGCCGCATCCGTTTTTTACCTTTTTTCTGTTTTTCTAATAGCTTACGTTTTCGGGAAATATCACCACCATAACATTTTGCAGTTACATCTTTCCGTAAAGCAGATATCGTCTCGCGCGCGATAATTTTAGCTCCAATAGAAGCTTGGATTCGAATTTCAAACTGTTGTCTGGGTAGAAGTTCCTTAAGTTTCTCACAAATCTTTTTTCCAAAATCATAGGCATTACTACGGTGGATTAGCGATGAAAGCGCATCGACAGGCTCATCGTTTAAGCGGATGTCCAGTCTTACTAAATCAGATGGGCGATAGCCTATTTGATGGTAGTCGAACGAGGCATAACCTTTAGAAATCGTTTTGAGTTTATCGTAGAAATCGAAAACAATCTCCCCCATCGGCATTTCGAATACCAACTCGACGCGATCAGAGGTCAGGTAAGACTGATTGACAATCGTTCCTCTTTTTTGAATACAGAGCGACATGGCAGATCCGACGAACTCAGCTTTTGTAATAATATTTGCTTTGATATAAGGCTCTTCGATACTGTCCAATTTACTGGGGTCTGGTAAATCGGACGGATTATGAACAACAACCTCCTCTTTATCTTTGGTCAAGTAAGCTCGATAGGATACGTTCGGAACGGTGGTGATCACCGTCATGTCGAACTCTCGCTCTAGCCTTTCCTGGATGATCTCCATATGGAGCATCCCCAGAAAACCACATCGGAAGCCAAAACCAAGTGCTGCTGATGATTCCGGTTCAAAAACAATTGACGCATCATTAAGCTGTAACCGGTGCATGGACTCCCGTAACTCTTCGTAATCTTCGGTGTCCACAGGGTAAATGCCCGCAAAGACCATGGGCTTTACCTCTTCAAAGCCTTGTATTGCTTGTTCGCAGGGTTGGTCTTTATGCGTGATGGTATCTCCAACTTTGACTTCCCTTGCTTCTTTGATGCCTGAAATAATATAACCAACGTCCCCGGTTTTAATAACTGATTTGGGTAGCTGAGTTAACTTGAGTGTGCCGATTTCATCAGCGGTATACTCTTTACCCGTGGCCACGAATTTGACGCGATCTCCTTTTCGAATCTCGCCACTCTCCACCTTGAAATACGCCATGATTCCTCGAAAGGAATTGAAAACGGAGTCGAAGATCAGGGCCTGTAATGGCGCTTTCGGATCTCCCATTGGCGCTGGGATGCGTTCCACAATAGCCTCTAGTATCGCTTCTATGCCTAGACCGGTTTTGCCCGAAGCCGGAATGATATCCTCTCGGCTTCCACCGATAAGTTCAACGATTTGATCCTTGACTTCCTCCGGCATTGCTCCCGGGAGGTCCATCTTATTGAGGATCGGGATAATTTCCAGATCGTGCTCTAAGGCCAAGTATAAATTCGAAATGGTTTGCGCTTGAATTCCTTGCGATGCATCTACGATCAGTAAAGCGCCCTCACAGGCCGCGATTGAACGTGATACTTCATACGAGAAGTCAACGTGTCCCGGGGTATCAATTAAGTTTAACACATACTGTTTACCATTAATGAGGTATTCCATTTGTATTGCATGACTCTTAATGGTGATACCTCGCTCCCGCTCCAGGTCCATGTTGTCTAGAAGTTGGGCCTGCGCTTCACGCTGGGTAATGGTTTTGGTTTTTTCAAGCAAACGATCGGCCAGGGTACTTTTTCCATGATCAATGTGTGCGATAATGCAGAAATTGCGTATGTGCTCCATATAGGTTCTTATCCCTTCGAATTAATTCGCAAATATAATTGATTTAAGTGAGCTTATTCTAAATTTGAAGCCAAAACTTGCCCCCCAATTTGAATCAATATTCAATATCCACCACCGATGCCTATTTCTATTCATTTTCGCCGCGTTTTCACCCACTTGGAACAAAAAAATAGCGCGGAACAGAAAGTTCAGCGCTAGGTATATGGTAGTGACCGTTCGTTTAGTGCTCCAAGCTGGGAACTAATACCAACTCACTCGTGTCTTTCTCGTAGTCAATATTTTCAAAATTGAATCCGAACAATTGGAAGAAGGCGTTGCGATAGCCAGCAATATCAGAAATTTCTGGCAAGTTTTCGGTGGTCGCTTGTTTCCAAAGCTCCGCTACTTCCTGCTGTACATCGGCTCGCATTTCCAGATCATCTACACGGATACGACCCTTTTCGTCCAACGCTGGTGCCTCGTCGGTGTAAAGTCGTTCAGCGAAAAGTCGTTGCATCTGTTCGATGGTTCCTTCGTGGATGCCTTTTTCCTTCATCACCTTGTAAAGTAGAGAGATGTAAAGCGGTACAACTGGTATGGCTGAGCTGGATTGCGTTACTAAAGCCTTGTTCACAGATACATAGGAAACTCCATTTAAATCTTTAATTAAGTCATTGATAGCCGGGACCGTTGCTTCCAAATCGTCTTTTGCACGACCAATAGTACCATTCCTATAAATCGGATAGGTCAATTCTGGGCCAATGTAGGAATAGGCGACCGATTTGACACCCTCGGCTAGCACACCTGCGGATTTCAGCTCTTCCATCCAGAACTTCCAATCTTCACCGCCCATAACAGCTACCGTATTGGCAATGTCGTCTTGGTTGTTTAAGGGCTCGATGGTGATATCAGAAACCACTCCCGTGTGGAAGTCGACAGTTTTGTCTGTAAATGCATTTTCGATCGGCTTAAGAACGGATGAATGCTGAACGCCCGTTTTCGGATGTGTTCGTCTTGGCGAGGCTAGAGAATACACTACCAGATCGATTTGACCCAGATCTTTTTTTATTAAGTCGATGGTTTGTTGTTTGACTTCATCTGAAAACGCATCGCCATTAATACTTTTTGCGTACAACCCAGCTTGGTGGGCTTGCTTTTCAAAAGCGGCGCTATTATACCATCCGGCCGTTCCAAGTTTGCCAGCGGAGGCTGGCTTCTCGAAAAATACACCAACGGTGGCAGCATCGCTTCCAAAAGCAGCGGTGATTCGCGAAGCGATCCCAAAACCCGTAGACGCGCCAATTACTAACACTTTTTTAGGACCGTTTTTGATGGGGCCTTTCGATTTTACGTATTCGATTTGTTGTTTGATATGTTCTGCAGCACCTTCTGGATGGGCTGTTAAGCAAATAAAGCCTCTAGTTCTTGGTTGAATAATCATCTTAGTTTTCGTCTGAAAGTTCAATAATAGTTACAAAAGTAGTTAAAATTTCAAGGAATGGGACGCGCTTGGTCCGGATCTGGAAATTCACTCTTGTTTGTTTTTTGATAACCAGTTAGTTAGGGTTGTTTTCGGTATTGCCTTCAATAAATTCGTCGTATAGCAAATTAATGACTTCGGTGGAAAGAACTAGATTCTCATCCTGGTCATAGCTGGGCACGCAACCGTTGGTAATGACGATAAAACCAAATTTCTTCTCTGGTTCGAAGAACATATTGCTGTACAAACCATATGCCGAACCGGTGTGACCAACTAGATGCTCGTTTAGGATTAGATCTTCTGTTTCCTGCAAAGCCAACCCATAATGAGCCTTTTCTGAAAGACCTTTTTGCATTTGCTTTGCGCTATTCTCCGAGAGGATCTGAACACCATTGGCGCTACCGTAGTTCATATGCATTCGCATATACTGGGCTAAATCGTGCGCAGAAATCTTCATGCCGCCAGTTGGTGAAAAAATGGGAGCTGACACACCAATTTCATAGTTTTTTAGTTCTTCAGATCGCGGGTTATATGCTGCTGATTGCGGAACGAATTGCTCTCCTTCTTTTGCATACAGGTTAACGAATCTGTCTTGCTGTAGTGAATCGACACAATACCCTGCTTGAAGCCCAAGCGGATCGAGAATTTGTTGTTTTATGTAGTTGTCGAATCTGACCCCAGTGAGGCGTTCCAATACTGCACCCACCATATTGAAGTTCAGATTGCAGTATTCATAGTCGGTTCCTGGCTCGTAGTCATTATACGACTCTTCCCACTTATCATTCTTCGCCGGATCTAAGATGTCTAGTGTAAAGTAACCATTTTTATCGTTGATACTGGAGCGATGTGACAAAATCATTTCCAAGGTGATTTTGGTATCGGGATAGTGCGGATTGCGTACAGGAAAACCGACTAGATCTCCAAAATCATCGTTTAGTGAAATTTTCCCCTGGTCGATGAGTTGCATGATGGCCGTAGCACTAAACGATTTAGAGATTGATGCGATTCGAAATAAATCCTCCGTACCTAAGGGCGTCTGGTTCTCCAAGTCTTTGTAGCCGATAGCATGTTCATAAATGGGCTCCCCATCTTTGACTACGACCATGGCGAGACCAACGGCTTGGTGTTTTTCGGCAATCTCTTGAAGCTTGTCGTCAAACGAGGGCTGCTGTGTTTGGCAGCCAGTCAAGAGGAATGCGTTGAGCGCAATTCCAGAAAGTGTTGTAACAGTTTTTAAATTCATAATGGTCTTAGTTATAGTGCTATTAACGCCTGTTTTAGTGCAATGGCTACGAGTAATCCCAGCCCGAAGCTGAGTAAGGTGCCGATTAATACATATTCGGTGAATTTGGTGTCCTTAGCATTACTGAGGTCACCAAAACGAAAAATTGATTTAGCGGCCAATAGGAAGCCCACTCCTTCCATAAAATCCAATAAGACAAACCCCAAAATCATCGCCCGCTCAATAATACCGATAACGGTTCCGGCATCAAAAAGCGTATCCGTTTTGCGTATCCCAAATTCTTTTTCGCTTTCCCATTTACTGAAAAATATGCGAATGATAATGGGAATAACGAACACGATGAGGCTGATAGCGATAACGGATAACAAGATGTGTTCGGCGGAAAATTGCTGCGTCAAGCTGGCCCACACCTCGGGATAATTGAAAAAGTATACAGCAACGATACTGATCAAATGCAGTAGCTGGTCTATTAGGAATACGGAGGTTCGGTGACCAGCAAAGCGTTGCTCCCAGCCAATCTTAAGACTGTCAATGGCCAAATGGGCTGCTAAAAGGAAAATAATATTTTGCCAGTTGGCCCTTAGATCCGTGAGAAAAAAAAGAAACAGAAGTCCGGCGTGTACAGCCAAATGATAGAAAAGATAACGGATGTGATTTCTCCGTTTTTCAACCCAAGAATGAGGCTGCAAAACGAAATCCCCTAAAATATGGCAGATGAGCATTTTTAAAAGACTAATTAGCATATCGTTTCAATTCGTTTGTGCAATAATCGACGACTTCCAGAATTTTGGTCAAGTTGGCTTTTCTTAGTTCCGTGCTCACTTGACTTTGGTGTGTTCTACCGACAATTTTTGATAATTGGGTTTGATTTACTTTAGGATGATCTATCGCAGCCTTAACGGTTTGTGCCATATTTGCTGTCCATTGATCAGTCAATCGGCTTGCTAAACTGAGCGTTAAATTGATTCGTTCGTCAAGCTCTGGCCAACTTGATTGAAAAGCTAGACTCTCTTTTTGGAGACTGTCAAGGGCTTTACCTGATCGAACGAATGCCTCTCCACTAGATTTTTTAATGTCCTGGGCTCGAAACTTTATATCCCCCACGCCTATGCCTATCCGCACATCCATTCCATCGAATTGTCTCATCGTCGCCTTGAGATAAAATACGGCTGCAAAAAGATCTTCTATAGCAATCTCAGCCTGGAAACTATCTCCCCGAAAAATATCGTAAGATTGGGCGTACTTTGCTAGTCCCTGTTCAAGCTGGGACATCCATTGATCGGAATCGAACAAACGGGAATGTATGATATCGCCAGTCATAATTACGCGGTCTTCCATAAGCCGATTGGATTTTATATTACTCGAATGTAGTGATATTTTGTGTTATCATCAAATTTACTGATAAATATATTTATCACTTATATTAATGATAAATGTGATTATCATCTATTTTAATGATTTATTAAGTTTCGACAAGTTGGATTCAAAATTAAATATCCTTAAATTAGGCTTGCGGTCTCTTTATCGATCAAGGAGAACAATTATACACCTTTTAACACTAGATATGAGTTATTCAAAAAGTCTCGCTGTCCAGAGTAATTTTCAGCTGGCGGGACATCCGACCGATATTCGCAAGGATATATCGCCCGAAAAGGCAAAGAAAAAGCTTAAAAAAATCCGTAAAAAGCTCGCGAAGCTGCAAGACGTTATGTATGCTCATGATCGCTACAGCGTGTTGGTGTGCCTGCAAGGCATTGATACTGCAGGTAAGGATTCGTTAATTCGTGAGGTGTTCAAGCAGATGAATGTTCGGGGAGTGAACGTAGAGAGTTTCAAAAGTCCCAGTGAAAAAGAACTCCAGCATGATTACCTGTGGCGACATGAAATCAAACTACCTGAAAAAGGTAAATTCACTGTGTTTAACCGTACCCACTATGAAAATGTGTTGGTCACACGGGTCCGCCCAGAACTCCTCCTTAATGAACGAATACCCGGGCTGGACCAAGTGGACGACTTGCCGGACACCTTTTGGACAACACGGTTTCAACAGATTAATTCTTTCGAGAAACGGTTGCACGAAAACGGTACGATCATCCTTAAGTTTTTCCTAAACTTAAGCAAGGAGGAACAAAAATATCGATTGCTTCGCCGATTGGAAAAAGAGGAGAAAAATTGGAAGTTTTCTGCAGGTGATCTAAAAGAACGTGCCCTTTGGGATCAATACATGACTTGCTATCAAGAGGCCATACAGAAGACTAGCCAATCTGAAGCTCCTTGGTTTATCATTCCCGCTGATAGCAAGCCCGTAGCGCGATATTTAGTGGCTAAAATCATCTATGAGGTGCTTTCCGAGCTTCCGGATATCAAATACCCTGAAATGCCCGATAGCTTTGAAAATGAAAAAGCCCTGTATAAGCGTCAATTAGAATCCGATTGAAGCGTTCTTACAGTACAGTATCCGACAACCCACCATCCAATGGAATGGATGCTCCGGTTAAATATGCAGCGTACTCGGAGGCTAGAAAAGCCGCTAGTTGCCCATATTCTTCCGGTTTTCCCAATCTTTTGGCCGGGATTTGTTCAATACGCTTGTCTTGGACAGTGCTCAATGAAACACCTTCCGCTGTAGCCTGCCCTTCCATAAGACTGGTTAGACGATCAGTGGAAAAATAACCAGTCAAAATAGAGTTGACCGTAATGCCCTGTTCGGCGACGGCTCTGGATAGTGATTTGGCCCAACTGATTAAAGCCACACGCATGGTGTTGGAAAGAACCAGATTGTCCTGCGGTTGTTTTGTGGTGAGTGAGGATACATTGATAATTCGACCCCATTGTTGCCGGCGCATGTGTTCAAGAGCCAGATTGGTCGTAAAAACGATATTTTGGAAAAGTAGATCGAAGGCCTCCTGATAATCTTTCATCGATTTATTCAAGACGCCGCCAGCAGACGGTCCATTGCTGTTGTTGATTAAAATGTCAATTCGGTGTTGTTGGAAAAAAGCTTCGAGTCGCTCGACATGCTCATCGTGTTGATTGAAGTTTGTCAAAAGATAGCTGTGTTGCTGTCCTTTACTGGTATCCAATTCCAGTAAAGCTCGATTCAATTTTTCCTCGTTTCTTGCCATCAGACAAATACTAGCGCCACAATCCGCGAGCTGTTTGGCAATACCCAAGCCCAGACCACCGGAAGCGCCCCCGACCAAGGCATTGCGCCCATTAAGTTCAATTTGCATTATTGAGATAATTTTTATGCTGAAAATAGCAATTAGTCATCGGTGATCCAAGTTCATCCTTTGTTTATTCGTCATTTTTTTTCGGGTAACCTTCTTCGTCCAGATCCTCACGCTGGTCTTCCTGGTTTTCAGCGAGTTTTTCATCCTCGGTAGACAAATGGACGATTGGCCCTCGATCAATGTGCATTTGGTCATCCTGGAGAGCGTCTTCTTGTAATTCATCCCTGGTGGCATACTCTTCGCCGACAAAAGGATTGGCTTCATCGTAGGTGGAATCATCATCTTGTGCCCCTTCACTAATCGTGTCGTAGTCCATCGGATGCTCCCAGTCTGGATCCGCATCGTTCACATCCATTTCATAGCTATCTTCCTGCTCATTATACGACAAGTCTTGTGGTTCCTCTGGCCCCTGATCTTGCTGATCAATGGGGGGCTTTTTGTTCTCATTGTGCTTTTTCATGATGCTAATGTTTTGTTTCTACCTATAGAACTTTTTAGATTAAAATAAGTTTGGTTCAGCTCTATAAGAATAGTTCGAACCGTTCGTTGTATATATGTAGTGGATTAATTATATTTACGTTAACTATTTATAAACTTCGATTATGCAGACTACAACCGAGTACTTGATCTGGGACAAAATTGTCTCCAGCGCAAAGAGTCGATTCGACGTGAAGCTCTATTCGAACAAATTTAAAAATCTGCAACCGGAAACCTTTGACAAGCTGATTTTGCATATCATTGTCGGTTTCGCCTCGGGAGAGGATCATGAAAGCATTGCATTAAATTTGCATAATGAACTGGATCATATTGGTATTGATGTTCGCGAGGGAGTTATTGAAATGATTGTGTCGGATAAACACGTGATGTTCAGTGCGGAGATCTACGCGGCTTATTTAACTTTTTCGATGTTGGAAGACGGAGCTCATGATGCCGAGGTATTGGGTTACGTAACGGACTTACTCGAAAACCCTAATATTTATTAATCGTTCCTACCCGGAATAACTGCGCATTTTGCCTGTCGGAAATTCCTGATTTTTCCTTAACTTCGTGCTCATATGGAAACCGTTGTTAGTGGTATTAGAAGTACCGGAAAATTACATCTAGGAAATTACTATGGGGCACTTCGTAATTTCGTCAAAATGCAGGACGAGTATAATTGCTTCTTTTTTATTGCTGACCTACATTCATTGACCACCCATCCGACCCCCCAAGATCTCGGAACAACGGTTCGACAGGTCGTCGTGGAATACCTTGCTGCTGGGCTTGATCCGGATAAATCCACAATTTATGTGCAATCTGATGTGCCCGAGGTAGCCGAATTGTATCTTTATATGAACATGAACGCGTATTTGGGCGAGCTGGAACGGGCCACAGCGTTTAAGGATAAAATCAGGAGCAATCCGGATAATGTTAACGCAGGTTTATTAACATATCCGGTCTTAATGGCTTGCGATATTTTGATTCATCATGCGACCAAGGTGCCGGTGGGAAAGGATCAGGAACAACATTTGGAAATGACCCGGACATTTGGCAATCGATTCAATCGATTGTACGAGGTTGATTATTTTCCCGAACCATTTGCTTTTACTTATGGCGAACAACTCGTGAAAATTCCCGGACTTAGCGGGCAGGGGAAAATGGGAAAATCGAATGGAGATGCCGATTGTATTTATTTGTCCGATCCCGAAGCAACGGTTAGAAAAAAGATTATGCGGGCGGTCACTGATTCAGGCCCAACACAGGCTAATCAAGAAAAACCCGAAGCTATTCAGAACTTGTTCGATTTGATGAAGGTTGTTTCTAGCTTAGATACACTGGAACATTTTGAAGAACGGTATAATGGTTGCGACATCCGTTACGGAGATTTCAAAAAGCAACTTGCTGAAGACATGGTCCAAGCTACTCATGAGGTGCGTTCGCGGATTGAGGAAATTAACCAGGATGAGGATTATATTAAAAAGGTGTTGCGTCATGGCGCTGAAAAAGCCCATGCTAGTGCAAGTAAGACGCTTAAGGAAGTACGTGAAATCATCGGATTAAAAAAATTGTATTAATATTATGCATATAGCCATTGTGGGAAATATTGGTGCTGGCAAAACCACGCTAACTGAGCGTTTGGCCAAACACCTGAATTTTGAACCTCAATATGAAGCGGTGGAGAACAATCCCTATCTAGAGGATTTTTATAGCGATATGAAACGTTGGGCATTCAACCTGCAGATCTTCTTTTTGAATAGTCGGTTTCGTCATATTGTAGACCTCCAAAGTCGAGAGATCAATATGATTCAGGATCGTACCATATATGAAGATGCTTATATCTTCGCAGAAAACTTGTACGATATGGGGCTGATGAGTGCCCGGGATTTTGAGAATTATAGCGATATATTCCAGAGTATCATTCACTATATTAAACCACCGGATTTACTGATCTACTTGCGGGCCTCGGTACCCACACTGGTTAACAATATTCAAAAACGTGGACGCGACTATGAATCCGGAATTCGCTTAGACTACCTCTCAAAATTGAATGATAAATATGAAAAATGGATATCCAATTACAAAGAAGGTAAGCTGTTGATTTTAGATAAGGATACCCTCGATTTCGCCGATAATCAAGAACACTTGGGTGAAATCATACAAAAAATAGAAGCGGAATTATTTGGACTATTTTAAACATTACTAGCTGATTAAAGCCAAGGGAAACCTATGGCTTCTTGAATTTGGAACGGATGAGAACTATTGGTATAATTCCAGCAAGATATGAATCGAGTCGATTTCCAGGAAAACCATTAATCGAAATCGGCGGGATCAGTATGATTCAACGGGTGTATAATCAGACGAAACATGCCGATCGTCTCGATGAGGTTGTGGTGGCAACCGATGACCAACGTATTTACGAACACGTTCAAGGTTTCGCCGGAAATGTGATAATGACGGCACGGGATCACACCTCGGGTACCGATCGATGTGCTGAAGTCATCGAGAAAGTCTCTGGTTTCGATTTGGCAATTAATATTCAAGGTGATGAACCCTTTATCGACCCGCAACAGATTGATTTATTAGCTTCTTGTTTTTCATCGGAGGCCATACAAATTGCAACGCTGGTTCGGAAAATCGCGACTCTTGATGATTTGGAAAATGAAAATAAACCGAAAGTTGTTTTGAATGCCAAGGGTGAAGCACTGTACTTTTCGCGGCAACCCATCCCCTTTTGTCGCGGCAAGAAGCTAGCCGATTGGTTGAGTACGACGGACTACTATAATCATATTGGTATCTATGGGTTCCGAGTAGACATATTGAAAGAAATTGCAAAATTGCCGGTGTCTAAAATGGAATCTAGCGAGTCTCTTGAGCAATTACGTTGGTTAGACAACGGGTATCGCATTCAGACGACTCTGTCCAATCACACCAATGAACCGGTTGATACTCCCGAGGATTTACAGGCTCTAGTTCGTCGATATTTTGAGTGACCGCCCTTGCATTTATTCGCGGTGCAAATCGTAACGTATCGGCGGTAAGGCTTCAATAATAGATTGATAGTCGTCGGCATGAATGCGGTCCCACTGTGCTACCACGTTGGTTAACGAGTCAGCCTGTTCCCGAGTACGGATACCCAATGCGGACGTACGAACGGATTCGTGCAATAATGGATATTTCAAAGCGAAAGTGAGACTGGAAACCCCGAGATCTGAGGTAGCATGTTTTATTTTTTGTTGGATTTCAGAAACCAGGTCTTCAGAATACCCCAGGTAATCTTTCGCCGTTTTACCTGCCAGTAAACCTTGAGCGAGCGATCCGCGAGCGATGATTCCAATTCCGTGTGAATCCATTTCGTCTAGATACTCTTCGGGTCGACGATCAAATAAGCTGTATTGCATCATATTAGAAACAATAGCACTTTCCTCTGCATATTTTAAAAAAACATTTGGTCGAATTGATGATAGGCCGTAATAGCGTATTTTTCCTTGCTCAACTAAACGTTCAAATGCTTCGATGATCTCGTCATAGGGGTCGTCTGTTGTACCGCCATGTAGTTGATACAGATCAAGATAATCTGTTTTTAACCGACCCAATGTACCCTCTACCGACTCTATAATATAAGATTTACTGGGAGCCCAATCCCAACCTGATCCGTCTTTTCGCCATCGATTTCCAACTTTGCTAGCCAATACCCAATCTTTGCGATGGGCGCCCAAGAGATCACCCAATAGTTCTTCATTTCTTCCTTGGTCATACAAATCAGCTGTGTCGAGATAATTGATCCCGAGATTTGTTAATTGTTCTAAGATATAACCCGCTGTCTGCTTATCATTAGCATCCAACGACATGCTGCCTAAACTAATTTCAGAAACTTTGAGTTTGGATTTACCCAATATTTTATAGTGCATTTTCTTCCGTTTTTTTGATTTCTAGTAATTCCACTTCAAACTCCAATGCGCTAAATGGTGGAATCGGGCCACTGCCCTGTTCACCATAGCCTAGTTGGTAGGGAATAAAGAAACGGTATTTGGAACCTTTATTCATCATTGGAATTACAATTTTCCATCCTTCGATAACCGATTCTAAATCTAGCGAGAGCGGGTCTCCCCTTTCATAAGAATTATCAAAAACTTTGCCCGTTGCCAGTTTCCCTACATAATGAACAAGTACCGTGTCGGTAAGTTTTGCATTTTCTCCAGATCCCGACTGGAGAATCTCGTACTGCACGCCTTCGGGGGTCACTTTTACGTTCGAGTTAGCGAGGTTTTGTTCCATAAAATCCTCGGCAGCATTCTTTAATACCGCATTTTTTTTATTTTGCAATCGCAGCATGCCCGCTCGGATGATTTGGTCTTTTTCCTCGGGCTTGAATAAAGGCTGCTGATCATCAAGTGCGTCTTCGATCGCTTGGATAAGCTGCTGTTTGTTAATCGGAAAATCCATGCGTTTCAGATAGGATCCTAAATCCTGACCCAGGGCGTAGGAAAGCGAGTCGTTGGGGGCTAGCTGATCCTGAGCATAACCGCATCCAATAGACAGGGTGAGTGCGATGATAAAAGTAAATGATTTCATTAGGTAGTATGTTTTTCAATAATCTTTTGGACAATATCTTGGGTGCAGTCTTGGTAATCCACTACGACGGTTGACTTGGCGTTTAGCCAGGACTCGATATCTAGGTCGTATTTCTTCTTCAGACTGTGGATGACTGGTACCCCGACTTCTTCCAAAGAAGCGGCATTAAGATGTTGCTCGTATTGATTCTTCATGGGTATGACTAATAATTTTTTTCCGAGGTATAGCGCTTCTGCAGGAGTTTCAAATCCTGCTCCACAAAGAATACCAGAAGAATCAGCCATGCTTTGGACGAACGCGTCGCTGTCTATGGGGTTTATTGATACATTTTTTAATTTGAAGGGTTTCCTGTTATGTTTTGAAAATACCTCCCAACGGATATCGGAAAATCGGGAAAGGTGTTTCAGTAGATGCGCATCATCGTAAGAAGGCAGGTAGACGGTATAATGACCAAGGTCGCGTGCTTCCAGCTGCCTGACCGATTGCCGAATGACGGGGGTAAAAATATGTGGAGCGTATGTTTTGAAATGAAAGCCATAAGAATGGCTCGAAGGTGCATAATTCTTCATAATAAACCGGCCAACCATGTCCGTGTCCTCAGGTTTCGGACTTGCCGGATCAAATGCCCCGATTTGGTGGCTTAAACCAATGCAGCTCTTTTCTTTAAAGTAACAGCCCCAGGCGGAAATGGGTTCAAAATCATTGATCACTAAGTCGTATTGCTCAACAGGAACGGAGTTTACTTCTTTGACAAACTTGCGGACCGTTGAACTCATAAATGTCTTCCAGAGATCCACTCCGCCATTCTTTCCAAAAATAAAACTTAAGCCATGACATCGATACTTGACTTCAAATGGCAGCTCGATGTCGGCTTGGATACCGCTAACCAAAACATCCACCTGTCCGTATTCTTGAAGACAAGGGATAATATCAATCGCTCTGCACAAATGTCCATTTCCAGTACCTTGTACAGCGTATAGTATTTTCATCTTACGTTCTTATTGAAGCAGCAAATTAACAAATTTACCAGAATAACTCCTTACAAAATAGGATAATCTTGCCGATGAATTATTTGATCGCTTGCCGTACGGAGCCTTTTGGCCCTGAAGATTCTTAGGTACAACAAAACAATTTACCTACTTTTGAAAAATTTGAATTGAATGTTGCGAAAATCAGTAATTTCATTGCTATTCCTTTTTCCTTTGCTTTGTTATTCACAAACGAGCGAAAACGATACGACAACGATCGATGAGGTGTTCATTCAGGAGAACCGATTTCAGATCCCTTTTGACGAATACAATCGAAATTTACAAGTATTAACCAAGCGAGACATTGCCGGTTTGCCGGCCAGGAGCATTCATGAAGTTCTTCGCTATGTGTCAGGAGTAGATCTTCGCCAACGCGGTCCGTTTGGCACACAAGCAGATATTGGGATTGACGGAGGGAGTTTTGAGCAAACCGTTGTTTTGATCAATGGTGTCAAATTATCTGACCCTCAGACAGGTCACCATATGCTAAACCTTCCCCTTCCTTTGGAAGCCATTGAGCGTATTGAAATTTTACGAGGTCCTGCCTCTAGGATTTATGGGGTCAATAGTCTCACGGGGGCCATTAATATTGTCACAAAACAAATAGATAATCATTCAGTTTTCGCCCATTTGTACACCGGTTCATCCTTTCAGCCCGTTGAAGAAGCGGATCAGCAAGGTGTCTATTATGGCACGGGTATACAGTTTGGAGGTTCTTTTTTTCGTCCAGGGCATCAACATCAAATCTATTTAGGAAAAGAACGGAGTAACGGGCAGCGGTACAATACAGCAAGTGACAATGAGCGGATTTTTTATCAAAACCAAATTATTTTCGATCCTGATCATCGTCTCCAGGCGATGACAGGATATATCAATAACCGGTTCGGAGCTAACGGTTATTATGCAGCACCGGGAGACCGGGAATCCGAGGAGCTTGTAGGAACCTTCGTGTCTGCCGTTGCCTCTCAGCACCAGATCGGAAAGTTTTGGTATTTAAATCCTAGAATAAGTTATCGCTATAATCAAGATGACTACCGCTATTTTCGTGATGATCTTGATCAGGCGCGAAGTTTACACTATACCCACGTCCTCTCCGGGGAACTTCACGCCACCAGACAGAGCGAAATAGGTGATTTTGGATTTGGTTTGGAAACCCGTAGGGAAACGATTGCCAGTTCGAATATCGGTCACCACGGACGTAGCAATGTCGGATTTTTCTCGGAATACCGAAGTGGACTATTTGGACGATTTTTATTTAACGTGGGACTATATGCCAATTATAATACGGATTATGACTGGCAGTTTTATCCAGGCGCGGATTTAAGTTTTCGGGTGAATAATCAATGGAAATTAGCCGTTAGCAGTGGCTCTGCACAGCGCATTCCGTCCTTTACTGATCTTTATTTAGATCAACGTCCTGGAAATCTGGGCAATCCAACTTTGTTAAGCGAGAATGCCTGGCAACACGAATTTAGCGCGTCCTACCATCACAAAGGAACCCGGTTACGAGTGGGTTACTTTCACCGGGATATTAAGGATTTCATTGATTGGATTCGAACGACTCCGGAGGAGCCCTTCCAAGCGCAGAATATGGGTGAGAATCGCGTAAATGGTTTGTATGGATCCATTGCCTCAACCCTTAGATTCCATTCAAAGGCATCGATTTCTGGTACATTATCCTATAGCTATCTTGAAGCCTCGTTGTTGAACCGGGTACATTCCTCACAAATTAAATACGGAATAGACAACCTGAAACATCAGGCCATTGGACAAATGAATATACGGAGCGGACCGTGGACCGGTTCGTTGATCGGTCGCGTATTGGAACGAGCCTCTAGTCATCGCTATTTTGTAGCAGATGCGCGCATAAGTCATCATTGGAAGGGATGGAATTTTTATGGTGATATTCAGAATATTTTTGATGCACAATATGTGGAGGTTGGTGCCGTCCCCATGTTAGGACAATGGGCAAATGTCGGTATCCGCTACCAATGGAATGCAAGGAAAAAAACAAGCCGCTGATCATCAAAAAGATCAGCGGCTTGCCCTAGAAAGGAGAACCTTTTCTATTGTTAGTCTTTAAAGTTGTTTGTCCAATTTTTCCGCCAATATAGACTTCGGAGCAGAACCAATTTGTTTATCAACAATTTCTCCGTCCTTGAAAAATAACAATGCCGGGATATTACGGATACCAAAACGGACGGAAATATCAGGATTGTGATCCACGTTTACTTTTCCGACTACCGCTTTACCTTCATACTCAGTAGCGATTTCTTCTACCAAAGGTCCAACTAAACGGCATGGTCCGCACCATTCCGCCCAAAAATCGACTAAAACCGGTTTATCGGACTTCAAGACAACCTCGTCGAAGTTGCTGTCTGTAATTTCTAATGCCATATCGTTAAATGTTTTATTAGTTTACAAATAAGAATACAAATATAAGGATTCACTTATGATTGCCTTCTAAATCGAACAATTATTTTTTCGATGGCCTATCAATTTAATCGATAACGTACAGACTCGAGTGCTTCTAGGCCTTCCAAAAATTCATTGGTGATAAAAATCTTCTTGCGTTTTACGGGCATCTCAATGGCGAGCTCATCTTGTAAGTCCATAATCATAAATTTCAATTGACAATTCGCTTGCTGGCCGTCCATTTCGGTTTTCTCAAGCAGTTGTTGTAGCGATTGGATAAAGGTCGGATTGAGAATCTGAAGCGGGAATTGAATCGTGAAACTCTTTGCCATTTTTTCTCTAAGCTCGGATAACAGCTGAATATTTTTGAGTTCAAAGCTCCAGTTTCCGACTTGCTTGAATCGTTCTTGTACCAAGCCCCGAATTTGGACGAAATAGCCTTCTTGCAAATAGCCCTTGAACTTGACGTAATCTTCACCAAACACCATGACCTCGAAAGAATCGGAATAATCTTCGATGACAAAGGAACCAAAGGGTTTGCCGGATTTTGCAACCCGATGATTGGCCATTGCAATAATTCCACCGATGACAACTTCTCGGTTTTTAATGCGATTGAAATCCAGAAGTACCTCATGCTCGACCTCTGTCGCTTTTACTTTGTTAATTAATTGGAGGTCAGAGACCCTGTTTTGACAGAAGTGGCGAATCTCAAACTTATAGTTATCCAACGGATGACTCGTGAGATAAATACCAATGACGTCTTTTTCGTACTTAAGTTTTTCGATCAAACCCCAAGCCGGACACGGCGCCACTATGGGTTCCGGTAATTCAACCGCACCACCGGCGCCAAACAAACTGACTTGAGAAGAATTTTCATTCTCTTTGAATTTATGTGCAAACTTGATTGCCTTTTCGATGCCCGTAGTATTGTCTGGCTCGGAATTGAAATATTGTGCGCGATGGGTGTTTAGGAAAGAATCAAACCCTCCGGCATACGCGAGACTTTCAAATGCCTTTTTATTGATCATTCGCAAGTCAACCCGCTTGGCCAGATCAAAGATCGATTTATAATGTTCCTGGTGGCGATTGTTGACGATGGTCTCGACAGCTCCTGCGCCGACGCCTTTGACCGCCCCCATGCCGAAACGAATTGCGCCTTCATCATTCACTGTGAATTTGTAGTGAGATTCATTGACATCCGGTCCTAAAACGGTCAGTCCCATACGGCGGCATTCCTCCATAAAAAACGTGACTGTCTTGATATCATTCATGTTATTAGATAATACCGCAGCCATGTACTCCGCAGGATAATGCGCTTTTAAAAAAGCCGTTTGATAGGCAATCCAGGCATAACAAGTCGAGTGGGATTTGTTGAAAGCGTAACTGGCAAACGCCTCCCAGTCTGTCCAAATCTTTTCGAGCACCTTCTTTCCATGCCCGTTCTCAGCCGCTTGATTAATAAACTTTGGCTTCATTTTATCGAGCACCACCTTTTGTTTCTTACCCATCGCTTTGCGGAGCACGTCCGCATCGCCTTTGGAAAAACCGGCGAGTTTTTGTGATAACAACATCACTTGCTCTTGATAGACCGTAATTCCGTAAGTTTCCGTCAAGTGTTCCTCACAGGCATCTAAGTCGTATTCGATAGGCTCTATTCCGTGCTTCCGTTTAATGAACTTGGGAATATATTCCATTGGTCCGGGACGATACAGGGCATTCATTGCAATCAGGTCGGCAAAAACCGTAGGTTTAAGCTCCTTCATGTATTTCTGCATGCCCGGCGATTCGTATTGGAAAATGCCTACCGTTTCGCCCCTTTGAAATAGTTCATAGGTTTTGGTGTCATCGATCGGGAAATTGTCAGGATCAAGTTCTAAGCCGTGACGAAGTTTGACGTTCGCAACTGTGTCTTTAATCAGGGTTAATGTTTTTAACCCCAAGAAATCCATTTTCAACAGCCCCGCATTCTCGACAACCGAGTTGTCAAATTGCGTGACGTACAAATCGGAATCTTTTGCCAATGATACGGGTACAAAATTCGTGATATCATCGGGCGTGATAATGACCCCACAAGCATGTATACCCGTATTTCGCATCGATCCTTCCAACACACGGGCCTGCTTAATGGTTTCCGCTTCTATACCGGCACCGTCTGCTAACGTCTTTAATCGATGAACTCCTTCCATTTCTTCACTCCGAAGCACCTCTCGCAAAGCCTTTTCTTCCATATTGAAGATCTTAGCTAACTTCAGATTAGGAATTAATTTGGCAATCTCCATGGCATCAGCTAAAGGAAGATCCAAGACACGAGCCGTATCCCGAATCGATGATTTGGCTGCCATGGTTCCATAGGTTATGATCTGCGCGACTTGCGATGCCCCATATTTGTCGATCACATATTGCATGACCTTACTTCTACCTTCGTCATCAAAATCAATATCAATATCGGGCATGGAAACTCGATCGGGATTTAGAAAGCGCTCAAATAGTAAATCATAGGCTATCGGATCGATATTGGTAATTCCTAAACAGTACGCCACGGCGGACCCTGCGGCCGAACCACGACCGGGACCTACGGATACCCCCATCTCGCGCGCTTTTGAAATAAAATCCTGGACAATTAGAAAATAACCAGGATACCCGGTGTTTTCAATGGTCTCCAATTCGAAATCAAGCCGTTCTCGAATGAGATCGGTGATTTCCGAATAACGCCCTTCTGCCCCCCGGTACGTTAGGTGCCTGAGAAATGCGTTCTCCCCTCTATTTCCCCCATCCTGTAGATCCTCGGCGAACTGGAACTGTTCAGGGATTTCAAACTTCGGTAAAAGGACATCCCGGTGCAATGAATAAATCTCAACTTTATCGAGTACTTCCTGAATATTGATGATGGCTTCCGGTAAATTCCAGAATACTTTTTTCATCTCTTCTGCAGATTTAAAATAGTATTCTTGGTTCGGGAGTCCGAAACGGAAGCCACGACCGCGCCCTTTGGGTGTCGAGAGTTTTTCTCCGTCTTTAACACATAGCAGGATATCATGCGCATGAGCGTCCGATTTGCCGAGGTAATAGCTGTTATTGGTAGCAATTAATTTGACATTATGTTTATGCGCCAGATCAACCAGCGTATCGTTCACGCGATCTTCATCTTCCTGCCCGTGACGCATAAGTTCCATATAGAAGTCTCCAGCAAATTGCTCCTTCCACCATAACAATGCTTCTTCAGCTTGCGCCTCGCCGATATTCAATACTTTATTGGGGATCTCACCCTGTAGGTTACCCGAAAGAACGATCAAGTCTTGTTTATAGCGCTCGACGACTTCTCGGTCAATCCGCGGAACATAATAGAACCCCTCGGTGTAGGCCACAGATGCCATCTTCGCTAAATTGTGATATCCTGCTTTGTTTTTGGCTAAGAAAACGACTTGATACCCGTTGTCCTTTCGACTTTTGTCTTTTCTATTCTCACAGACATAAAACTCACAACCTACGATGGGTTTAATGAGGTGTTGATCGAAAACCTCTCCTTTTGTTGCTGCCTCTGCTGCTTTTTCCTCCACTTCCTTATTGTGGGCCATTGTCTTGCTGACGAAATGGAACGCACCCATCATATTACCATGGTCGGTCATCGCTACAGCACACATGTTTTCCTTGGCGGTTGCTTGAATAAGGGCATCGATGGAAATCGTAGACTGCAGGACTGAAAATTGCGTATGATTATGTAAATGAACGAATTCGGCCCGATTCAATGCAGTTTGCGTTTCCGCATCGATTTCGATTTTATCTATACCCGGTTGACCCGCTATCCTGAGCTCATCTGAGGCAGCTTTAAGATTGATGTGTTTTAATCCGACCGGCGCTACGGTATCGGGGTTGTGCTGTTTGAATTCAACGAAATATCCGCGATCGACCAGTAATTCTTCCGCTGTGAATACTTCTTTACGAACCAGCTCAAAAAAACAACGTGTCGTCGCCTCAACATCAGCGGTCGCATTATGGGCTTCGGCAAACGGTACCTGGAATAAGTATGCGTGCAGTTCGGTTAGGTTTGGAAGCTTATACCGTCCGCCCCGACCCCCGGGTAGTTTTAATAAATCAGCTGTTACCTCTGTACAGGTGTCCAAGACGGGCATATCGATCAGTGGGCTAGTGACACCATATCGATGCAATTCACACCCCATAATATTGACGTCGAACCCCACATTTTGCCCGACAACGAACTTCGATTTGGCCAATGCTTGATTAAACTCCTCCAAAACCTGTGGTAAGGGCACCCCCTCTTTTTCCGCTAATTCAGTTGAAATTCCATGAATCTGCTCTGAGTCGTAAGGGATGTTGAACCCGTCTGGTTTGATGAGGTAGTCCCGATGCTCTACCAGGCGCCCCATTTCGTCGTGCAGCTGCCAGGCTATCTGTATACACCTCGGCCAATTATCTGTGTCAGTAATTGGTGCATTCCATCGCTTCGGTAATCCTGTCGTCTCGGTGTCGAAAATAAAATACATAGCCGCGTTCTATATTAAAAATCTGAACAACAAATCTACTGATTTCCCCGGGATTATGTTGGTCGTTTAGTGTCCGTTTCTTAAGTCCATCGTAGTGAGCTTCTTTTACAAACAAAGAGCGCAATTCCTTTGTTTCTGGAATTGCGCTCCTGCCCTTTTGCAGTTTATTATTTCCTATTTCAGGATCACGACCTCCACTCGACGATTTTTTTGTCGACCGTCCGCTGTTTTGTTATCAGCGATCGGTTCGGATTGTCCCAAACCTGCTGTACTGATTCGACTAGCGGAAATTCCAGCATCAACCAAAAACGTCTCGACAGATACCGCCCTTTTTTCTGATAACCACTCGTTATACTCAGCCGTTCCTGTGGCGTCGGTATGTCCATCGACACGGACGTTAGCGCTACTGTGGTCCCCGCTTTTTAATACTTTGACCAGTTTGCTGAGTTCCTGTTTGGCGTTATCGCTCAAATAAGAAGAATTCGTATTGAAGAGTAGGTCTGATGATAAGGAAACCAAGATGCCTTCATCGGTTTGCGTAACATCGTCGAATTCTCTTTCTACATTTTTGAGTCCATCATCGGTCCCGTCCTGCGTTACCACAGCCCCCGGGTTGATCACCAACTGTTGTTGCCGACAGGAATATAAGCTAATTGCCGCAATCAAAATCAGGGTTAGATAGTTGATTCTCTTCATGTGTTTCTTTATCGTTTTGCTTGTTGTAAATATAAGGATATTATAACTAAAATTGCCCTAAAAATCCAAAGAAAGGCGTTCACAATTCTGACTTATCGATTTAGTCGGATTCCTTCTTGAAAATTCGTTCTCTTGCTGACCTTATTTCAGGTATTTCCTGATACAAATTCCAAATCAAACCCGTGCGTGCATTTTCTAAAAGGATAACCACACTCGCTTGGTTTGCACCAAGGTATTCATCGGATACATCATCGGTACGAAGGTCGAGCCATGCTCGAAAACCATATTCAGAAAAGAGAAATTTTCCGAATTCGTCATACAAAGACTGCAGGGATCGGTTCGCTTGTTGTTGGTCTAAGAACATACTTGAGATGGAAATTGACGGATTGATCCGATAGGATCCGAGGTTATCACTTCGTTGATAAAATCCCCATATATCGGCATGGGTGGTCCCAACACCTATCTCATTATCTCTCCGTTTGACCACCTGTGTGTATTTTAGCAGAATCTCATTGAGATCGAAGCCGTTTACCACCGCTTGTTCAGGTGAGATGGTTTTGAAGGCGCTATACATTTCCAATAAACTAACATGTGGTGGGCCAAATGGCAGCTTAATCCCGTACATACTGGTGTCCTGACGAGCCGAATCAAGACGTAACGTGTCTGCTTTTGAGTCGAATAGTTCGAACACGGTCGCGATCTCCTCAGTCTCACTGTGCTCTAAGGAGTCCGCGGCTGGTGCGTCCGAATCGGCAGTCTCTTGTTGAATATCATTTAGAGGGACTTCGTTCTTAGGCACGCGGAACTGAATCGCATGTCCGAATGCTTCAGCGGGAATGCCGGCTTTCGGTGAAGCAATAGCCAGCATGTAAGCCGTCAGCCCCGAGTTAATGCCTACTAAGGGTTGTTCATTCACGATCTCGTCCACCATATCAATGGAGGAGCGCAAAAGCAATGAATCTTCTTTTACCGTTACATTTTGCCAATTCAGTCGATCCCAAAGCGATGTTATTTTTGCTCTAAGTTGGTTTTCTCGATCGTTATCTTCAACCAGGTATTGCCGGATAATCAGTAAAGATTCGATTAGGGCACTACTCGCCGTGATATCGTAGCGCGGTTGATCGTCCAGATATATAGGAAGTCCTTTGCGTCCATCGAAATAGGCTGGAAAAAAACCATTGTTATTTTGCGCATTTTCCAAGAAATCAACCACGCGTTGGACCCTGCTTAGAAAAAGCGACCGACTTACTTGTCCTTTTTCTACCCCAATGAGTAAGCTGAGTAGTGCGCCGCCAGTTTCTTGAACGGAAACCGGAGCCTTGTCTTTCATACGGAAGGGCATATACATACCCGAGTTAACATCGTAGTTGTCAATAAAATAGTTGATGCTTGTTAACTGTATCAGATCAATAAGCTGGTGATCGTTTAGTGCAGAAGTTTCGACTTGTAAAACATCGGAAAAAGGAGACTCTCGGTAATTGTAATCTACCCAGGCGATCTTGTAGTAATATTTCTTGTCCAGTGCAGGCACTCGATCCAAACCACTGAGCATGTAGGTTGGCCGAATAGCAACGGCGTCAAATTCCTTGTTATCCTCAGACCGATATATTTTTACATAGCGTATACTCGGTGTCAACGGCACTTGCCATTGCAGCTCGACATGTTGCCCATGTGCGGTTGCCTTGGATAGAATAGCATTTGAAGTTAATGGTGCCTCCGAATATTGGGTTGGCAGAAACTCGATTTGGTCCAAATAAAGGTGATGTAGTTGCTCACCGCTTTGTAGCTGACGAAAACGAATGCCAGAAATGACCCGATCTATATTCAGCCCTGCGAATTCGTTGAGCGGAATCTTGATACTAATCCAGTGGCTGTGGTTGTAATCTTCAATGTAATCTCCTAAAGGAACGCTAACAGATTGTCCCCGCCCTTGCTGAATCGATATAGAGGGAAGATCCTCGGCGGTGGTGTTTGAGGAGGTCACAAACAACTTTAAGCTCAGAACGTCATCGCTACTCACTCGATAGTGAAACTTTTGTCGTGAATAACGAACCAGAACATCCCAATCGCCCTGCTGAGCAGATTGGTATTGAAGAGAAAGTGCGTTGCCAGGGGTGAAAAATAGGCTGTCGGATACCAACAGGTTTCCCTGTACGTTTTCGACCCAGCTGGTACCTGAATAGGTGACCTGGCTACGTGCATAGGAACCCTTGACTAGACTGTTGTCGAACACCACCTCTGGATAGGACTCTCCTTTGGTAGCAATGACCAGTAAGCATAGTGATAGGATGAGAAATATTCTATTGTACATATCCCCGATTAAGCTACGAAAATACGTAAAAATAAGGTGATTCGCTACCGGGAATCCTATTTTCTGTCCCTTGTAACAGAATTTTGCCACAAATGAATTCTATCCATTTCTGGGAAATTGTTCCGGCCGCCTTTTCCGCAAGGGATCTTGATCGAATTCGGCCCAGTTTTTAGAAAAATAGCACACCTGTCTGTCCCATACGGGCCACTGAGGATGATGGCGATGATCAATTGCATAAACGGGGTTTGGAAAAATATTGACCTGAGTTTCAGAGGGGATGTATTTATGTTAACGCCGAAGGACCTGATGTGCACCGCGCCCCTACCGCTGCGGCTGAAGGCATCCGTGATACCTTCAGCCGCAGTAGATGCTTCATTAGAACAAACAGGTGTGGCTCTCCAGTTCAATAGGTAGCGCCGATAACCGATGGGTTCAGCAATTAAAAAAAGACGAACGGTCCCCCTTTGGTGTATTCTTACTTATCAATAAAGATAGGATTGTTCAATTAACTGATATACAGATTCCTATGTCTCCGTAATGTGCAGATGCGTCGGATGCCGATTTCGTTGGATCTAGGCATGGCGTATTCACTGACCGCCTTAGCCCACAAAATAGAAGGCACTCGCAGCAGATTTGGTTTTTGGCTCCTTCGCAGAATTACGTGCAGTAGCCGCGCTGTATGCCTGTGCGGAGATGTTTGTCCGCGATTTCATTTTCGTCTAGAGGAAAGGTGTGGAGGTGTATTGATGTTTTTTTAATCAATAAGGTGTTGATATACAGTGTATCTATAGTTTTACCTATTGTATATATTTAATAGGACGAGTGCTATCCTTAAGAGTAGTTGTTCGTTTGTGGTTAGGGAAACCTTTTTGTTGTTGATTAAAGCAACGTAATTTTCCAGGCTTGCAAGACTTAACCTCAACGAGAAATTCACGTGCTGTGGTCAGTTGATGGGTTGATCAACTACGGGCATCACCGATGAAGGTATTCGTGAGCGCTTGCGCTTGGTATCGAAAGGCATCGATTTCCGCTTCCGTAGGCAACCCTTTACTGCTGACAAACCGTTTTAGGTCGTCGTCCGAAAAAATACGCGCCTCTGGGATACAGGAAGGGATCTGACAACCTTCCATAAACACCGAACGAAGCTATTTGATTTCCTTCGGCAGAGGTGCCCCGGACTATTGTTAGTCCATGCGCCGAATGATATGATCAGCAAATTCACTCGTTTTTAGTAAGGTGGCATCTTCCATGAGATTGTAAAAATCAACGGTGACTGTTTTAGCTTTGATGGTCGTGGAAAGCGCTTGAATAATGTTATCGGCAGCCTCGTTCCAACCCATATACTCGAACATCATTGCTCCGCTTAGAATAACCGATGAAGGGTTCATGGTGTTGGTGTCGGCAAATCGAGGAGCCGTGCCGTGGGTTGCTTCAAATATCGCATGTCCAGATTGGTAATTAATATTTGCTCCGGGTGCAATGCCGATTCCGCCGACCATTGCCGCTAAGGCATCGGAAATGTAATCGCCGTTGAGGTTTAAGGTGGCAACCACATCGTAGTCTTGTGGCGCCAGAAGAATTTGTTGTAAAAAGTTATCTGCAATAA
The DNA here is from genome assembly GCA_052092145.1 of Sphingobacterium sp. Classification (GTDB taxonomy): domain Bacteria; phylum Bacteroidota; class Bacteroidia; order Sphingobacteriales; family Sphingobacteriaceae; genus Sphingobacterium. The sequence goes on from JBQDCW010000001.1 coordinate 132,137, forward strand.
TGTCTTTTACGATCAATTTTCCCGCCTGTTCGGCTTCTTTCTGCTCGGCGTTGGCCACATCTTGCCCCTGTTTCTCTTTGGTCCTCTCCCATTGGTTCCAGGTATAAACCCGATCATTAAACTCCGTTTCAGCGACCTGATAGCCCCAGGTCTTAAAGGCGCCTTCGGTGAACTTCATAATGTTGCCTTTATGAACCAGGGTCACGCTTTTTCTATGCTCAGCCAAGGCATGTTTTATGGCCGCCCGAACCAGACGCTTTGAGCCTTCCTCGGAAACAAATTTTAACCCCACTCCTGTTGTGGAGGAATAATTGTATTCCGTATTTAATTCATCCTTTAAGAACGCCTGTAAACGCGCGGCCTCTGGCGTGCCGGCCGCGAATTCAATTCCGGCGTATATATCTTCTGTATTCTCTCTAAAAACCACGATATCTACCTGTTCCGGTTGCTTAATAGGTGACGGGACCCCGGGGTACCATTTGGTTGGGCGTTGGCAAACATATAAGTCAAGCGCTTTGCGGAGCGCTACATTTAACGAGCGAATCCCCCCGCCTATTGGCGTGGTCAGTGGCCCTTTGATGCCAATTAAATATTCCTTAAAAACTTGAAGGGTTTCCTGGGGTAACCAATTGCCGGTCTGGTTGAATGCTTTTTCTCCAGCCAGTACTTCTTTCCATTGAATTCCTCGCGTGTCGCTGTAGGCTTTTTCTACAGCTCGGTCAAAAACCCGGACCGAAGCCTTCCAAATATCGGGTCCAATCCCATCTCCCATGATAAACGGAATAATAAGATGGTCGGGAATTTTCAACTGGCCATTTTGGTCAACACTGGCTTTTTCAAATGTGCTCATAATCTAGTTGTTATGTCCATTAATCTTTGCTAAATATATTACCAATTTCGCGACTAAGGCGACGGAACATTGGGGCACCCTGTACGTCTTCATACTCATCGATATGTCCATCTTCTAAGCGCGATGGAAAAATGAGAATTACGTTTTGATCGGTGTATAACCTCCCAACCCGTTTAGCCAATCCGTAGAGCGAGCTTCGGTAAGATAAATCCCCGTATCGAGCCGATACAAATACCAGCAGCGAATCCGCAGAAGTAAACAGGGCTAGACCAGAAATATTATCCCAATCATTGTACAATTCGAACGCGGTAGCAATGCTACTGTTTAGTTCTTCTAACATTTGCTCAATCGCAGACTGACTTCGTTGATTACAGACCAACTTGATCGGTATGGAAAGCTCCTGGGCAAGGATATTCATTTTCTCCATCCAATAGGGAAATCCTACTTCGGCCTCCGCCAATGGAGGAACAAAAATAGTAATCGTTTGGTTTGTGACCAGCGGTTTTTCTAAACGACACATGAGTAAGTTTGCGTAGGTCTTATTTAGAATACTCTCTGATTTTTCCCCGACTATTTTTTCAACGAAACTGCTGGCTCGCGGCCATCCCAGTACTAAACAGCTCGCCGCGGCTTCCTGAGAGACACGGCCAATTCCATTTGCTATATTGAAGTCGACAGCAGTGATTAAATTCACTTCAGTTTCCGCTCCGGCGGCGTATTTCGCAGTTTTATCCAGGTTTTGTCGTGCCAGTGCTAAATTCGTTGCAGCTTGCTGATCATTGTGTACGACACTGAGAATATTCAACGGATGCGGAGACTTTTTAGATTTAATAAGCGCTGCGAAGTCTAAGATCGCTTCCATATTATTTAAGTTGGCGATGGGGATCACAATCTGCTCATCCTGTGCTTCAACCTGTTCCATGTGTTCCTTGTGCTGAAGCCCCTCCATAACAATTTTTTTGGACGCATGTTCGGTCACCAGCGAGGCGATGATACAGCTCACTAAGATTAGCATAATGGTCCCGTTGAGAACGTTCTCGTCGATGATCTCATTCTGATAGCCGACCATAATCACGGCAAGGGTAGCCGCTGCGTGAGCGTTACTAAGTCCAAAAATCAGGTTTCGCTGGTTCTTTGAATACTTAAACGCCCATTGCGTTATCTGCGCGGCAAGGAATTTTCCGACAATACCAACCGCAGTTAACACCCCCGCCACATAGAATATTGTCCAGCCCGAGCCATTGGTAATCATCCCCAAATCGACGATCATCCCTACGGAAATCAAGAAGAAAGGGATAAAAATAGCATTTCCGATAAATTCGATCCGGTTCATAAGGGCCGAAGAATGTGGAATGAGTTTGTTGAGCGCGAGCCCGGCAACAAAGGCACCAATAATCGGTTCAAGATTGGCTAACTCGGCTAAAAAAGCAGCGAAAAATACAACCGTCAGCACAAAAATATAATGACTTGTTTTTTCGCCTTCAATTTTTTCAAAAAACCAACGGGCAAGCTTAGGTATAATGCCGAACATAATGAACAAGAAAATCGCGAACGAAATTCCTAAGACCACCCAAAATTCACCGGTGATATCTCCTTGAGAAGCCCCTTTAATTACGGCTAGGATGATCAGGACAGCCGTATCCGTTAAGATTGTTCCCCCAATGGTAATCGCTACCGCTTCGTTTTTGGAGATCCCGTACCGATTCACGATCGGATAAGAAACCAACGTGTGGGTGGCAAACATGCTGGCAATCAATATACTACTTAAGAAACTATAGTCGAGCAGATAATAACATACCGGAAATCCAATGGATAACGGAATCACAAATGTAAAACAACCGAACAGCACACTTTTATGCTTGGTTTTTTTGAATTCATTCATGTCCAATTCTAGACCGGCAATGAACATGATGTAAAGGAGGCCAATTGTCGAAAAAAGATCAACCGCTGAATTATTCTCTAGCCAGTTTAGACCGTGTGGCCCGATGATCATGCCGGAGATGATTAATCCTATAATTCCAGGAACTTTGAGTGGTCGCAACAAAACCGGCGATAGCAAAATAATAAAGAGCACCAATGAAAAAATTAGTACAGGATTGGTTAATGGTGCCTCAAACGCGTGCATCAAATGTTCGAGAATGTTGTTGCCCATATTGTGTAGTTATAATTTATATCTAGACGCGTAAGCGCCCCAATTAACGTCGAAAGATAATAAAATTATAGTATAAATTACGTAGGTTGATGGCTACAGAATGAAGATGGATGTCGATAAACTGTTAACTATTTGAACTGAATAGTCTTAATTGGTGAGATCCGTGAAATCAACATAGAGGGTATCACTAATGTTACCAATGCAATGATGAGCAGCGCGAAATTCAGGCCTAAAACCGTGACCCAGCCAATTTCCATGGGAACATACGGGATGTAATATACGCTTGGATCTAGTTGAAAAAAATGGGTGTGCGTCTGGAACAAGTAAAGGCTTAAGGCAAGCAAATTTCCTAAAAAAAGACCAATGCCTATTAGGTACAGAGAGTTGTATAAGAAGATTTTTCGAATGTTCCGATTTTGCATGCCTAAAGCCTTCAATATACCGATCATCGGTGCACGTTCCAGGATAGAGATTAACAGCGCCGATATCATGTTAATTACCGCCACGATGACCATCAATACAAAGATAATGCTATCGTTCATATCGAGCATGTTCAGCCAGTTGAAAATATCTTGCATCTGCATCACTACGTTGCTGGCGTAAAGTCCACCAGGCAAGCTGGAATTCACGAGTTCAGTCGTTTCAAACAGTCGCTCGAAATCATCCACACGCACCTCAAACCCTCCAGATTGATCAGACGCTAAATTATTTAAGCGTCGAATCAAAGGTAAGGAGCCAATAACATAAATTTTGTCCAATTCTTCCGCATTCGTGCTGAATATCCCCCTCACAGTAAACCGCCGCTTACGCACGGGTTCCTGAATAAAATACATGATGAAGCTCTCCCCAACACCGATATTCAACCGATTGGCCAGCAAGGAAGAAATGAGTAGTTGATTGTCTGCATTTTCGGCTGAAAAATCTAAAGTATCACCTTCTAGGATTGTTTTTGAAAGAAAATCTTGATCATATTGTTCATCAATGCCTTTGAGTAGCACTCCCTCTACTTCGCCCTTGACGTTCATGATTCCTGCTTTGGTTGCAAAGGGATAGATGTCGATTACATTGGGTTTTTCTCGAATCGCTTGAATTTGCTGAGCGGACAGTGAGAGTGGTTGATCGGTGTACGAATCTCCCGCATGATCGTTCAAAACAATGATATCCCCAAAGAAACCACGTTGTTTATCCGTAATCTCTCCTTTAAAACCGTTCAAGATAGCTGCAGCGAGGATGATCGCCATGATTGCCAAGGCTAGGGCGCCAATGGTGACGCGCAAGATTAGTTTAGAGAATGTGCGCCGCCCCTCTAAGGTAATCCGATTTGCAAGGAAAAATGGAAAATTCAAGCTCAGATTAAATTTGTAACTTCGCAAAGTTAACAAAAAATGTCGTCTGACCATGTGACGATTACTCTGAGAAATAATTTAATAATCTATGCGTATCGTTTTTATGGGAACACCCGACTTTGCTGTCGCTTCATTAGAAGCGCTGCTGGCGGCAGGTGAGCATGTTGTAGCTGTGGTAACAGCGCCCGATAAACCTGCTGGGCGAGGCCGCAAACTTCAACAATCTGCTGTGAAGCAATTTGCGGTATCTCGGGGCCTTCCTGTATTGCAACCTGTTCGGTTGCGTGACCCGGAATTTATTGAGGACCTGCGGAAATTTCAAGCCGATTTACAAGTCGTTGTTGCTTTTAGGATGCTGCCCGAGGTGGTATGGGCAATGCCAGAAAAAGGTACTATAAATGTACATGCTTCGCTCTTGCCGGATTATCGTGGAGCCGCGCCAATCAATCATGTCATTATAAACGGTGAAAGCCAAACGGGCGTATCCACATTTATCTTAAGTCATGAAATCGATACGGGCAATATTCTATTTTCTCAACCCGTTCCAATTGGTGAAACGGATACGGCGGGTATCTTGCACGACCGGTTGATGAGCGCCGGATCAGAACTGCTTCTTCGAACAGTTTCTGCACTTAAAACCGGGCAGTACCAGCCTATTCCCCAAGAATCGCTTCGGAGCGGCCTGGAGCTGAGGGAAGCGCCAAAGATTTTTAAGGAAGACTGTCAAATTGACTGGAATCAGAAAACACAAGTGGTTTATAACTTGATTCGAGGATTGAGTCCCTACCCCGCTGCTTTTACGTTTATCGACGGAATGATGTTGAAGATATTTCAGGCGGAAAGGTGTCTCCAAAAACACAACCATCAGATGGGAAGCTACCACAGCGATGGGAAAACGTTCTTGAAGTTCGCCACTCAAGATGGCTACATTGACGTTTTGGACCTACAGATTGCGGGCAAGAAACGCATGCGCACGCAAGATTTCCTTCGGGGCTACCGAATAGGTAGCGACGATCAGTCTTCTTCGACATAGCGAAGCAAGTCTCCAGGCTGGCAGTTGAGCGCTTTGCATAACGCCTCAAGAGTTCGCAGCCGGATGGCCTTCGCTTTTTCATTTTTAATGATCGATAGATTCGACAAGGTAATACCGACCCGTGCGCTTAGTTCGTTGAGTGACATGTTCTGCTTAGACATGACCTCATCTAAATGGATTCGGATAGCCATAAAAAGTGATTTTTGAATAACGTTGTATTAAAGCAAAAACAATTGTTGTACCAAATTGTTTTTTAACCCAATAAGAACGCTAGAAATCATTAATTGATGTAAAATTTATGTTAAGAAGCCTGTTTATAGTTTTTTTTGATTTTTTGGAATGGTTATTGCTGATAGTATCAGGTCAACTCACCATCTCTAACTAACTCATAATGAGTTAATAATTTACAATTAGATTAGAATTTTTTGGTATAAATTTGTTATGTTTGCAAACATTCCAGATTTGAAAGGTTTATATATTTAGATGAGACAACTCAAAATTACACAATCCATCACGAACCGTGAGTCGCAGTCGCTTGATAAATACTTGCACGAGATCGGAAAGGTTGACTTGATTTCTGCGGAAGAAGAAGTCATTTTAGCGCAACGTATCCGTGAAGGAGATCAAGTTGCCCTCGAGAAATTAACTAAAACCAACCTACGTTTTGTTGTTTCTGTCGCCAAACAATATCAGAATCAAGGTCTTACTTTGGGCGATTTGATTAACGAAGGAAATTTAGGGTTGATTAAAGCAGCAAAGCGTTTTGATGAAACAAAGGGTTTTAAGTTTATTTCCTATGCGGTATGGTGGATTCGTCAGTCTATCCTTCAGGCGATCGCTGAGCAATCTCGTATCGTTCGTTTACCTTTGAATCAAGTTGGGTCCTTAAGTAAGATTAGCAAAGCTTTTTCTAGATTAGAACAAGAGTATGAACGCGAACCATCGCCGGAAGAACTTGCTGATATATTGGAAACGACTGTCGATAAGGTTTCAGACACATTAAGCAATTCGGGTCGTCACGTTTCGATGGACGCACCTTTTGTGCAGGGGGAAGAAAACACCCTGTTGGATGTGTTAGAAAATAGCGATCCAGAGACGGACAGCACGCTGATTGATGAGTCTCTTTCCGAGGAAATTAAACGATCGTTAGCTACATTGACTGAGCGCGAAAGAGAAATTATTGTCCTTTTCTTCGGATTGGGCGCAAACCATCAACTATCGCTAGAGGAGATCGGTGAGAAATTCAGTTTAACACGTGAGCGTGTCCGCCAAATTAAGGATAAAGCCTTGCAGCGACTACGACACACCTCAAGGAGTAAGATTCTGAAATCCTATTTAGGATAATTTCTTAAGTATTTTAATGAATGAAATGATAGAACGCCGGTGAACCCGGCGTTTTTTTTATTTCGGTTGACCCCTCTGGTAATGTCACTCTCTTGTATGTCAGTGGTGGCGAGAATAAAAAGGCTCCATATCTTTCCGGGATACAGAGCATTGTTAAAAATAGATGGGTCCTATTATTTGTTGTGCAATTGTTCGTATAGGCCGATCACCTTTTTTTGCAGGTCAATCACCTCGACCTCGCGCGCATGCAAGCGCTTCTGAAGGTCCTGCACTTCGTTCTGAATTTGCTTGTCTTCTTCGGGATCTGTAGTGGAAAGTAATTGTACCAGTGAAAGTCCGAAAAGCTTAGAAATCTGATTGAGTCGGGATAGATTGACATCGGTAATTCCTGTTTCGATTTTTGAAAATGCCGGAATAGAAATGTCTAAACGCTGGGCGACATCTTCCTGACTCCAGCCCTTCTGATGCCTGAGTAACCTTATTTTTTTTCCTAATGCATTCATGAATATTGTGTAAAGATTTAGTTATTAAGTAATAACCAAAATTAAGGAAATATAGGATATTTCAAAACCTTTCGTGTTAAACAATGTTGGTGACTCGAAATTTTCTTAAAAATTTATCAAAAATTTATCAGCAAAGCTAGCCATATTTACTCCGTTGTAATTATTTGAACTCATAAAAAGTAAATTATGGCCATTTGATTTAAATCCGTCTAAAAAGTGTTCTAGGTCGGTCATTTGGGTAATAACCCGGAAGGATGGGTGTTCGAATGCAAGCATCAAATCTTGTTTTAGCTTGTCTTCTGCTATATTTTTTTCTTTAATAAGAGCGGTGTTAATAAAAATAACCGCATGGTCAGATTCGTCCATGGAATGCCGGTAGTCATTCAGAAATTCTGCATTCAGACTGTCATACGCATTGAGCTCAATAATAGTGACTAAAGCCTGGCTGGGAAACTGTTCTTTCACCGCGTGTATACTCCTTTTAAGCTTTCCAGGCGTGTGGGCGAAGTCTTGATACACCACGCTTCCATTCTGACTAGCCACAAATTCTAAATAACGAATTGAACTCTTGAAGTCCCGAATCGCTTGATAGAACTCGTCTCTTTTCACACCCAGCCATTCGCACACCGTGAATGCACCTGCGATGTTGGAAAGATTGTGTTTTCCAAAAATTTTCAGTGGGATATCTTGCTCGCCTACGCGTAGATAAGTAACCCCTTTATTGATAGTGTACTCCGGCAGTTTGTATCCGTGTCGATTAATTTTGATATCCATTGTCTTCTCAACGATATCATGCGTGTTTTTGTCGTCTTTATTGTAAATCAATGTTCCCTTTGGAGCAATTGTACCAATAAAATCTTCGAAATGTTTGAAATAGTCTTCTTCGCTAATGATTGCTTTAAACGAATCCCATTCTACCCCACTGATTAATGCAAAGTTAGGGTGATATTTTAAAAATTTAGATTGCTTATCTACCGGCGAGGCGTAGTATTCGTCTCCTTCGATAATGATCAAGTCGTTCTCCGGCTTTAGACGCAGCAAACTATCGAATCCCTCTAACTGGGCACCCACCAAATAATCAAAATTTTTACCCAATTTCTTCAGTACGTGCATGATCATACTGGTAATCGTAGTTTTGCCATAGGAGCCGGCGATGACTACTCTGGTTTTTTCGGCACTTTGTTCATAAACAAACGCTGGGTAAGAGTATATTTTAATGCCAAGTTCGATGGCTTTGGCCAACTCAGAATTATTTTCTTCGGCATGCATCCCGAGAATGATCGCATCTATATCATCGGTAATTTTAGTCGGAAACCAACCAAGCTCTTCTGGAAATAAACCGGCTTCCCGCAATTGGGACTTAGAAGGCTCAACGATTTGGTCATCCGATCCAGAGACCTGATGTCCTTGCTCAGCAAGATTGATCGCTAAGTTGTGCATGATGCTGCCACCAATAGCAATAAAGTGTATGCGCATTTAATTCCCTTTTTTAAATTTAACTGCACACCAAGTGTCCAGTACCTTTTTTTCGATAAATCGCATTCCGTGACGTGCTGCGTCCTGTTGCAGCAACTCTAGATCTTCTCCATTATCATAGAATCCCGATAGGTATAATTCTCCATCTGGATTGAGAGATTCGACATAAGCCGGTAACTGATCCAATAGAATATTACGATTGATATTGGCTAAGATGATGTCAAAATGCCTCCCTTGGATAACTTCTTTGGAGCCTAATTTGGTTTCGATATCCTCAGCGTCGTTGCGTTTCTTGTTTTCTTCAACACTGTCTATACACGTTTGATCGAAGTCGATTGCTAAAACTGAATCTGCACCTCGTTTTTTGGCTAGAATCGCTAATATTCCGGTTCCGCAACCCATATCTAATATTTTCTTATCCTGAAAATCATTTTCCAAAATGTAGGCGAGCATCATCGACGTTGTTTGATGATGTCCGGTGCCAAAGGCCATTTTGGGGTCAACAATAATCTGGTATAAAAAGTCAGGACGGCTTTCGTGAAAGGTTGCCCTTACGTAACAGTCCTGACCGATGGTGATCGGCTGGAAATTGCTTTCCCAGATTTCATTCCAATTCTGGTGTTCAATTTCTTGAACCTCGAAATCAATAGCGTAACCAACACTCTCCACCACTAACAACGTTTCCAGCGCTTGAAGGTCTAAATTAGCATCAGGAATATAGGCAACGAAGCCTTGTTCCTGATCTTCGAAACTATCGAAACCCAAATGCCCCAGTTCTGCAATTAATAGATCTTTTTGCCAGTCTTGGATATTGTCTGAACGAAAGCTAACAGCCGTATATTTCATTATTTATTGATTGAACACATTAATGATCTCTTGGAAGTCACGAGACTTTAGTGAGGCTCCGCCGATTAAACCGCCGTCAATGTCGGGCTGCGAAAAAAGGCTTTGCGCATTACCGGGATTAGCGCTACCACCATATAAGATACTGGTGTTTTGTGCGATCTCATGACCGTACTTTTCTTCTAGGGTTTCTCGGATAAATGCATGTACTTCTTGTGCTTGTTCTGGCGTGGCGGTTAGACCTGTTCCTATGGCCCAAACGGGCTCGTATGCCAATACAATCGCTTGGAATGCAGTTGCATCTAAATGGAAGAGTCCACGATTTAACTGAGATTTAATCACCTCGAAATAGTCTCCTGATTCTCGCTCTTCTTTGGTTTCCCCAATACAGAAAATTGGACGTAGCTGATGCTGAAGCGCCGCGTCTACTTTTTGAGCTAAGAGTTCATCGGTCTCACCAAAATAGGCGCGACGCTCAGAATGACCCAATATTACGTATTCCGCTCCGGTAGATTTTACTTGTGCCGCAGAAACCTCTCCGGTATATGCTCCTTTTTCATTTTGATTGATATCCTGGGCTCCAACAGCAATTTGTTTAACGGAGCTTCCTAGCTTAGCAAGAGCCGGTAGATGAATAAAAGGACTACATATGACGACTTGTTGGTCTCCTTGAACTTCGTCTTTAATCATGTTCACCATTTCAGAGAACAAGCTAAGCCCCTGTTCGTAGTCTAAATTCATTTTCCAATTGCCAGCTACGATGTTTTTTCGCATAATGTTATTTGTTTAAGTGTTGATTGTTTGCTCTTAAAATAGTGGACTCCTCCCATATATACCTCCAAATTGAGGAAATGTTTTTGTTTTCCGTTTTGCCAGATAACTGTTGTTTACGGTCGATCATCTTTAAAAAAAGATCAAATTCGTAAGCACCTGTACCCGCATCGGTCATCCAGGTGAAGTCCGGGACAAATTTGGGAATAAATTTTGAAATTGCAATCTGGCTTCCCACACCAATAACGGTACCGGTTGAAAAAGAAGAATTAATGGCGCACATCGAATGATCTCCCATAAATAAGCCACATTTGAATTCCTCGGTTAATCGATAACTCAAGTCATGGTAATCGAATAATTGTACGCGGTTCCAGGTGTTTTTTAAATTAGAATTGCTGCTCCCGGCACCTATATTACATCCCTCGCCGATCACGGAACAACCTAGGTAACCTTCATGACTCTTTGCGCTGTTACCCCAAAACACCGTTTGATTGATTTCGCCTGAGACGGTGCAATCTGGGCCAATACTCGTCGCTGGATACAGACGAGCCCCCGTCTTGACACGAGCACGCTCGCCAATGGAAACGAAGCCCTTGAGAAAACTACCCTCCTCGATCCTGGCCTCTTTTCCGATATAGATTGGGCCATCCAGGCTGTTTAATGTAGCGCCTTCTATTTGAGCTCCTTGCTCCACAAAAACTTGCTCACCAAACACCTGATTAGTTGGGCTAATCGGTTGTGAGGATCTGTTATGGGTCAGGTTCTTGAAATCAAAAAGCAATTGTTCCCGATTATGGAGAAAAATGTGTTCCAAAACCTCCAGATATCGTGGTTGGCAGGAACTGCGAACCGCACGAAAATCATTCCGTAAGTTCTCGGTGTCCCAATGGGCGTCCTTTGTTCGGAAAGCCATCCAGTGCTGCCCATCTAAGAGTATCTCGCCAAGTTTGAGCGATGTGATTTCATTAACCACGTCACTTCCAGGGAGTAAGTTTGCTCTGATGACGAGAAACTCATCGGCATTATGGTCCTCAAAAGGGAAAATATTTTCAAGATTTTCACAGGTTTTGTGGGTGATAGGAGCATGCAGAGCGTGCGCCCATTTCTCGTCCAAAGTACGGATTCCCACTCGAAGGTTGCTAACCGGTCGCGTGGTGACAAACGGATAAAGACGCTTGCGCCAATTAGCTTTATCGAATAATATCACGGTCAGCGACATGGGGCTAAAATTACGTAAAAAATCCCGACAAATGAATTCTATCGGGATTTTAACAATTTCATATTATGAAATGAAAGAATATCTATTTCTTTCCGTAGCGGCTGCGGAACTTATCGATACGTCCAGCAGTATCCACTAACTTCATCTTGCCGGTATAGAACGGGTGAGAAGTATGAGAGATTTCTAATTTTACCAATGGGTATTCGTTACCGTCTTCCCAAGTAACACTTTCATTTGTTTCGACACAAGATTTAGTCATAAAAGAATAGTCATTTGACATGTCTTTGAAAACAACTAATCTGTAGTTCGTGGGGTGCAGATCTTTTTTCATCTTTATCTTATAATTACTATATAATTCAACAATCGAGGTGCAAAGATAATTTATTTTTCACTCAAATACAACAGCCAGGTATATTTCGAATTCCACAGCTGTGGATAATTCGCCTTTGCTTACCATTTAAACTCGTTTGTCTACTATTGCGTCCAGCACAAGGTAGCGAAAACTAGTTGATTCTATGCCTTTTTTCTTCCTATCGATGGTTAAATTTCATACTTTTGCAATTCAATATAGTTTCCTTTCAAATATGAGTATCGGATTATCTGAACAAGAACAACAAAGAAGGCTAAATTTAAAAGCCCTGGTCGACTTGGGGATTGACCCCTTCCCTGCCGAAGAATATCTGGTAAATGCAAACGCCAAAGAAATTCTAGAGGGCTTTGACGCCCAAAAGAATAACTTTCAGGAAATCAGTTTTGCTGGGCGAATTATGAGTCGTCGGGTTATGGGCAGTGCATCCTTTTTAGAATTGCAAGACTCCACCGGCCGAATTCAGGCCTACGTAAAACGGGATGATATTTGTCCGGATGAAGATAAAACGCTCTACAATACGGTATTCAAGAAGTTATTGGATATCGGTGATATTGTAGGTATCACCGGGTTTGTTTTTAGCACTAAAACGGGAGAAACCAGCATACATGTACAATCCCTGAAGGTGTTAACGAAATCGTTGAGACCTTTGCCGATTGTCAAGGAAGCTGACGGGAAGACCTACGACGCGTTCACCGATCCGGAACAACGTTACCGGATGCGTTATGTTGACTTGATCGTTAATTCGCAAAGAAAGGATGTATTCGTTAAGCGTACACAGCTTTTTAATGCGATGCGGGAGTATTTCAATAACGCCGGCTACATGGAGGTCGAGACACCCGTATTGCAGGCTATTCCGGGTGGTGCAGCCGCGCGACCGTTTGAGACTCATCATAATGCATTAGATATTCCACTTTACCTTCGTATCGCCAATGAGCTTTATTTGAAGCGATTGATCGTTGGGGGGTTTGACGGGGTTTACGAATTTTCGAAGAACTTTCGTAACGAAGGAATGGATCGTACGCACAATCCCGAGTTTACGGTAATGGAGATCTACGTGGCCTATAAGGATTACCACTGGATGATGGCATTCACTGAGAATCTACTAGAACATTGTGCCCTGGCGGTAAATGGAACGACTAAGACGGTTTTCGGTGAACAGGAGATCGATTTCAGAGCACCGTATCCCCGGATCAGTATGACAGAGGCGATCAAACAGTTTACAGGCTTCGATATAGCGGATAAGACTGAAGAAGAAATTCGCCAGGCCGCCAGAGAATTAGGAATTGAAGTCAACGATACGATGGGAAAGGGAAAACTCATCGATGAGATATTTGGAGAAAAATGTGAAGGCAAATTTATTCAACCCACCTTCATCACGGACTACCCTATCGAGATGTCACCACTGACTAAAAAGCATAGGGATAATCCTGCGCTTACTGAACGTTTTGAATTGATGGTATGTGGTAAGGAGATCGCCAATGCTTACTCGGAGTTGAATGACCCCATTGATCAGCGTGAGCGCTTTGAAGACCAGCTTAAATTATCAGAGAAAGGCGATGATGAGGCGATGTTTATCGATCAGGATTTCCTTCGTGCTCTGGAATACGGAATGCCACCTACTTCGGGTCTAGGAATCGGAATGGACCGTCTAGCGATGTTTCTGACGAATAATGCATCGATTCAGGAGGTGTTGTTTTTTCCTCAAATGCGTCCAGAAAAAGTAGCGACAGTGGCCTCAACCGATGAGTATCTTGCTTTGGGGATTCCGGAAGGATGGGTACCTGTCCTTCAAAAGCTGGGGTTGACAACGATCGATTCACTTAAGCAAGCAAATCCCAATAAAGTATTCAACGATCTAGGCGGCATGCGTAAAAAATTGAAGCTCGATTTGAACATGCCTACCAAAGACGAGGTCTTTGCTTGGTTTGCTTAATTTCAGCTATTTTTGACAAGAAAGCTCGGCCAACCCCGAGCTTTTTTTTATGTGTTGAATACGAAGAATAAAACAAAAGGAGGATCATTTCGTTTCTTGGAAAAGCGATCTCCAAATCAAAACTAAGTCTTATGAAAGTATGGTATCTATTTGTGTTTGTAGTGCTGATCACCGCATGTGTGAGTACACGTTCAACCAATCGTCCGCCCGAGATAGTGGGTAATTGGGAATGGGTGTCAACCACTGGTGGTTTTGCAGGCAGAACATCTACACCGACGACCACCAATACCACACAACAAATGCAAATTACTGCAGATAGCCTATTTAGTTATCGAAGTGGTGAATTGTTAGAGGCGGAGTCTTATCGCCTGGTGCAAGCTGAATCTAGTTTGACTCAACAAGCGGGCTGGATGATGGAGGGGGCAGGCGAAAGGGTGTTTGTCGAACGAAAAGACAGCACATTGGTTCTCAGAGAAGATTGTTGGGATTGCTTTACCCATACTTATCACCGGATACCTGAAGGTTAAAAAGGGGCGTTTTTCACACCCCTTTAATATTAACGGTCGTTTCAGGGTCATTTTAATTGGCCTGATTTTCAGGCAATAGAATGAAGCGGAACATATTATCGGTGTCGAGATACTTATTAGCGGTCTCCTTTACCGTTTCTAGCGTGACTTTTTCTAGGTTCTCTAAATACCGGGTGATGTAGGTTAGATCGTTTTGATTTTGTCCCTCTCCTACCAGTTGACTTAGCCAAAAGCTGTTCTCCTTGACCTGCAATTCGAGCTGTCTTTTTTCTTCAATGATAAACTTGTCCAAGTCAATTTGCGTTGGCCCATTTTCTTTTATTTTGTCGACCTCATCGATAGCTGAGTTGATAAGGGTTTCGTATTTATCCACGCTCGTTCCAAAGGCAACTAGGAAGCTATAACGCGGAGTCGGCTGTTTGCTTTTGGAGAGACGTGCACCGGTACCGTATACTCCACTCTCATCTTCACGCAAACGTTCAATTAGTTTATTGGTGAGGATCGTTTCCAGCGCGGACATATTTGCATTTTCTATTCGGCTATAATCATAGTCTCCATAGATGCTTAATCGAACCATTGCTTTAGATTCCTGTCCTTTGTTGATGATCTTTTCGAATGCTTGATCTGTTTCTCGGATACCCAGATCTTTGCCCTCTTCTTGGCGATCGAGAACGGGAAGTGCTGCGAGGTATTTTTCCAGATAGGGTTTTATTTCCTCTTCTTCGAATGAACCGACGATGACGAAAGTGAAATCGGAGGCATCGGCAAATCTATCCTGATATATCTCTAAAGCACGATCCTGATTGATTTCCTCGAGATCATTGACCGAATAAGGTACGCGTCTTCGATTGCCATCGTATAGTGCGTGCTGGATTTCATTGCTGAACACGAAATTGGGATCCTTGTCGCGATTGGCAAGCATATCCTTCTGTTTGCTAATGGTGCTTTGGAAAATAGCATCATCAACGCGCGGTTCGGTGAAATAACCGTAGATCATTTCGAAAGCGACCTGCAAGCTTTCTGTATCGGTACTACCACTCAGGCCCTCCCATCGCTCATTAAGGTACGGGCTGATGTTGACTTGTTTGCCCGTGAGGTATTTTTGAAGATCTATCGTACTGAGTTGCCCAACCCCACTGCTGTTAACTAAATGAGAGGCGAATGAAGCGCTCATGTAGTCTTGATCAGTATAGAGTGAGGTTCCACCGGGACTATAAGCTTGAATAAGAATTTCATCGTTTTTAAAAGTGGTGGGTTTTAGCAGTACTTTGACACCATTGCTTAACACGATTTCTTTTGTAGCAATCGCCTCAATCTCGTTTTCCGATGTGATAGTTCCACCAGTTGGCTCCACAGAAAGCATGGGAAGGTCTGAAACGTTATCTTCATAAGCTAGTAATTCCTCCTGATCGATTTCCGCGAACCAAGCGTTGATATCCTGCTCTTCAGGCAATTGCTCTTTATCTGCGTCGGGAGCAAGAATTAAAACATCGCGATTTTCATCCAGATAATATTCCTTTCCAATGGCTTCCACCTCGGTTAGCGTCAACGAGGGTAAAAGTTGTTTCGTAATCTCGTAACGCTCTTCATTCCCCAGTACTGCATTACCTTTCAGGAAATGGTTCAAATAAGCGTCTACATAGCTGCCTGATTTGCGTTTATCGCGTTCGATATAGGCGGTCTGGTTGTTCTTTGAAATCGACCCGACGACCCGTTGAAACTCAGATTCGGTGAAACCAAATTCACTTATCCGGTCCATTTCTCGTACCATCGCTTTGAAACCCTCCTGAAACCCTCCTGGTTTAGATACGAAAAATACACCGAGATTATCCAATCCACCGATAAACTCTGAAATATCAACCCCTGCTTGAATGAAAGGCGGGGTTGCGGATTGGCTGAGCTCACCCAATCTCGCGTTAATCATCTGATTGTACACACTTTTCAATAGGCTTCTCCGATAGTCGCCAATGGTTTCCACATTTTCCTCGGGGTGTTTGATGAAAATTTGTCCCACAGTATACGACATCTCCGGATCAGTGACCTTGATGAACTGATTTTTATTAAGTAAATCCACCTTGTACTCGGTGCGTGGTGTGGGGTTTTCCGGAACCGTCATGTCTGCAAACAGTTTCTTGATTTCGCCTTCGATATAGGCCGGATCGACGTCACCTACGACAATTAGCGATTGTAGATCTGGTCGGTACCAATCGGCATGAAATTCCCGAATGTCCTCTGGGTCAAAGTTCATAATGACGTCTTGGGTTCCAATTGGAAGGCGTTCTGCGTAACGGGATCCATTCAACATGACTTTGAAATATTGGTCCCGCATGCGTTGCATGGCACCGCGACTACCCCGCAGTTCCTCCATGACTACACCCCGTTCTTTATCAATTTCTTCCGTCTCTAACAATGCATCTTGCGCCCAATCGCGCATAACTTGTAGTCCATTGGTCAGTAGTTCGGGATCATCTGATGGGATGGGCAATTGATAAACCGTTTCATCGAAACCGGTATACGCATTCAAATCCGATCCGAAACGGACACCTGCGCGCTGGAGGTAATCGACAAGTTCGTTTTTGGGAAAATGTTTTAGGCCGTTGAAATTCATGTGTTCTAGAAAATGAGCCAATCCTAGTTGATTTTCGGTCTCTAAAATAGAACCCACCTTTACCGCCAAATACATGGTCACTCGATTTTCTGGTTCTGTATTTTTCCGAATATAGTATTGGAATCCATTTTCCATTTTTCCGTGAATAACGCCTTCATCAAAAGGAAGTTTAGTGTCCCATTTTAAGGAATCATGTACTAAAACTTCTTGGACATGAGTGGAAAGGATACGGTGATCATAAGCACTGGCTGGTTCATTTGCAAAAGGCAGCACGAATGCTAAAGCTAAGGGTTTGAAAATTTTCATAATCAATTAACAATTAACGAAATTACTGAGTGGTTATAATTAATCTTTCGGGGGCCAATCTACAATAAAAAATTGTACCACTAAAACATATTCTTTGGACCAGCGAATATTCGTAATTTTAGGCCATGGACTGGCATATACTAAAAATGGATTTCAAACGCTACCTCTTATTGGAGCGGGGCTTAACAGAAAATAGTATTGCCGCCTATATGAATGATGTACAAAAGCTCGAGAGCTATGCGGAACAAGCGAAGTTAACGGCAGATCAGATCAATACAGGAGATTTGCAGGACTTTCTACGTTGGGTTAATGAATTTGAAATTTCGGCATTTTCTCAGGCGCGGATACTCTCTGGGATCAAGACTTTCTACGCTTTTATGACCCTGGAGCACCAACTGCAAGTAAACCCCACTGAATTGCTCGAGACGCCCAGACTTTCCCGGAAAATTCCAGCGGTGCTTTCCATTCAGGAGATCGATCAACTCATCGGCGCCATTGATCTTTCAAGCAATGAAGGAATGCGAAATAGAGCAATATTAGAAGTGCTCTATGGTTGTGGTTTACGGGTCTCGGAGCTTTGTTCCCTTAAGCTATCAAATCTGTTTCTAGATGTCGAGTTCATCAAGGTAGAAGGTAAAGGTAACAAAGAAAGATTGGTTCCGATCGGACATCAGGCGATCAAATATTTGAGCATTTATTTTGAAGAAATTCGAGTGCACTTGTCTATTAAGCCTGGAAAAGAGGATTTCGTATTCTTAAATAGGCGTGGGAATCCTTTATCCAGAGTGATGATATTCCTGATCATCAAGGATCTGTCGGCAAAGGTTGGTCTTGAAAAAGAGATCAGTCCGCATACCTTCCGGCATAGTTTTGCTTCACATCTCGTCGAGGGTGGCGCTGACCTTCGGGCGGTGCAAGACATGTTGGGACATGAGAGTATTACGACAACAGAAATTTACACACATATTGATCGAGAATACCTGCGGAGCGTGATTACCCAATACCATCCCAGATCTTGAAGCAACTTTGATCGGTATATCTTGCAATAAAGTTGCATTTAACGTATATTTGCTTTGTGATTACACGTATTCATCGGTTTGGAAAGTGGATTGGACGTCTGTGGCTAGCTTTAATGCTAATGTCTATAGGGCTTCTCGCGCTACACCGGCATGATACGATAGCGATTGATTCTAATCATTGTCAAGAGCAACACGACGAAGACCATCAGCATGTCGAGGACTGTGCCTACTGCTTTCTTTACTTTCAACAAAGCATCGATTGCCTGCCCAGTTTCCAGTGGAGGTTAGCCCCCGCAGAAATTCTTTTGGTACCCGTTATTATTGGAGAGCCCATCTCTCCTTATTTCCTTCGACCGTCCTATACGGTGGGGCTACGCGGACCTCCTGTGGTATAATTTCCATTCTTGGATGTAGCCTAGAAGCAACTATTTTTTTCTTACAAATTTACCCATGTTAAAATTTTTATGGACACTCCTGCTGTTCGCATCCATTATGTTTGTGACGGGACAGTCCCTTACCCCCTCTAAAGTTAGCGGGCTTGTTGTGGATCATTTGGATCAACCGATTGCCGGAGCCAGTATTGCGTCAACGGAATTGTCAAGCACGAGTGTCGCCGATGAAAACGGTGTGTTCGAGATGATGCTTAGCGATCGAACAGTCACCAACATCCAGGTGACCGCGATGGGGTATGTTACCTTAGATACCACTGTCGAGCTGATCGGCAACCAGCCACTCGTTATCGTGTTGGATGAGCAAACTCAACAATTGGAAGAAGTTCACGTACAGGGCGAAGAACTTGAGCAAAAAACAGCAATTATAAGTAGGCTTTCATCACGAGAGATTGGGCAGAGTAAAGGAGAATCGGTAGCGGAGGTGTTTGCCAGTTTGGACGGCGTCTCGTTATTGAGTTCAGGTCATCGAGTTCATAAACCAGTCTTGCACGGACTTCACAGTAATCGCATTTTGATTCTCAATCAAGGCGTTAAATTGGAAGGACAGCAATGGGGACTGGAACATGCTCCGGAGTTGGATCCGTTCACCGCGGATCAATTTGAATTAATCAAAGGTGCTCAAGCTGTTCGCTACGGTGCTGATGCGTTGGGAGGCGTGTTAGTCGCTAAATCCAAACCACTTGATCCGGATCATCTACAGGGACGGGCTGACCTTGTTGCCCAAAGTAATGGTCGTGGAGGTGCGCTCAATCTGGAATTGACCGGTGGCATACCAACGATCCCTGGCTTAGCTTGGCGTGCGCAAGGCTCTGCACGACGGTTAGGAGATAGTCAAACCGCAGACTATTTTCTCAGAAATACCGGTTTATCCGAATTGAATTTCTCAACGACGCTGCAATACCGAAAAGCCGGCAGGCAATGGGACGCTTACTATAGCCGTTTTGGGACAAAGCTTGGGGTCTTCTATGGCGCTCATATTGGAACCGTAGAGGATGTGCTGGCGCGCATAGAGCATGGTAGACCGCGGGAAGATTATGACTTTAACTATAGCATTGACGCGCCCATGCAACAGGTCGTTCATGATTTAGGCAAGCTTTCGTATAAAGGTTTGTTAGGTCAGACCGCTGAGCTGCAATTGCAATATGCCTGGCAACGCAATCATCGGAAAGAATACGATATGCGCAGGACGGTCGCGGACGACGTGCCGATGTCGGACATGGTGCTTAGCAGTCATCAGGTTGATTTGATGTTAAAAGTTGCAGATCACCGTTTTGGTCTGCAAGCGAGCAATCAGGTCAATAACAATGTTGCCGGCACCGGCACCACCCCATTTATTCCGAATTATGATCAGTATGGACTCGGCGTGTTTGGAATTCATAGTTTTAATCTTGGCCGGTCGATATTGGAGGCTGGTTGGCGTTACGATTTTCGGTATTTTGATGCTGCGGGTTATCGCTATCGCTATCCTGACGGTGAATTGCCAGAACAATATCTGATGAGTGATCAGCGGAAATTTCATAATTTCTCGGGATCGTTGGGTGTTGCCTTTCCCGTCTCGGCTGGATGGCAATACAAAAGCCATTTAGGTCTTGCATGGCGCGCGCCTACAGCGAATGAACTTTATAGTGATGGTCTGCATCATGGTGCAGCGATTTATGAGATTGGAAAAATTGATCTCAAGCCAGAGCAGGCTTTAAAATGGGTGCATTCAATCAATCGGGAAATCGGGCGTTGGTATTTTGGAGGGGAACTCTATGGACAATGGATTCATAATTATATCTATGCCCAGCCCCACCCGGACTCCGTCAGGCAAACCATTCGTGGAACATTTCCAATCTTCGGATACCAGCAGCATAACGCCCTGTTTTATGGGGTGGATTTGCAGGCTAGATGGACGATCTTGACTGGTCTGGAATATGATGTGTCAGCCAGCTTGGTCAGGGCTAGAAATATCAGTGAGGACCGCTATCTTCCCTATATCCCCTCTGATAGGTTGCAACAAAGCATTCGCTGGAGCTTCCAAAAAGACCGCGAGAGCTACCTCAGCATCACTCATGAATTCGTGGCTCGTCAGGACCGATATGAAAATGGAACTGACTTCGCTGCACCGCCAGGAGCTTACCATCTTCTTCACATGCATCTAGCCTATCCAGTTGCTTGGAATGGAAATCAACTCAATTTGGCCATTGGGGTCGACAATCTAATGAACCGTAGTTACAAAGATTATATGGACCGGTTCCGATATTATGCACATCGAGAAGGACGAAATATTACACTTTCTCTCAATCTTAAATTTTAAAACTAAAAAAATGAAAAGTAATCTATTAACATTATCAATCTTAAGTCTGTTTTTGGTATTCCAGTCGTGTTCCAAAGATGATCCCATTCCTGAAACTGATCAAGAAGAAGTAAGCGGGGCTACCCTATTCTTTACTGAGGTCGAAGCCGAAAGTCACGGCGATCATTATCATTATCATGATATCGAAGGCGCACAGGTCGATAGCATCGTGTTTTCGGGAACGGAATTTTTACCCGACCCGGGTGCGCATCTTCACTTGGAAGTCGGCAAATCGTACCGGTTTAGTTTGACGGTGCGCGACTTTGCTGGTCGTGAGAGTCAGCAAACCTTTATCGATCGTGACGATCAACATTTTGCGTTTCTAGCAGATGTACCAGAAGGCAGCCTCACCGCGGAATATGCGGATCTAAGGAGCGACCAGGAGAAGGTCAAGGTGGGTATCACAGGCTATATCAATGTCGTTGAATTAAGCGAGACCTTTGTTTTGCGCTACGTTATGAGACACCTCAATCCAGGCGTTAAAGAGACCATCGATCCAAAAGTCGATATATTCAATAATGACTTTACAAAATTTGAAGGTGCCACTGATCTGGACTTGAAATTTGAGGTACATTTGGTGGAAGAAGAACATCATCACGATCATTAATGCAATTTGAAGCGCTCAAAATCAATAGCTTGCTACTTTTAGCAAGCTATTGTTGCATAAAACCCATAAAAAGTGTTATTTTTGGCCTGCTGCCTGCGTAGTTCAATGGATAGAATATCAGATTCCGGTTCTGATGATGTAGGTTCGATTCCTACCGCAGGTACTTAACGGGAAGTACGTTCTGAAAGACGTGACTTCCCGTTTTTATTTCCCTGTAATTCGTGAGTAGTCGAGTAGATAAGTTAGGTTCCGTCGTTCGTTAAAGAAGAACCAATTAATATCTCATCGCGTTGATCGTATCCAAGCCTATCGAACTGAAAACAGAAAGGTCAATTAAAAGCGCTATTCACGAAGGTAAAATGATTACTGATGCTCGGTTGAGGAATAAACTTTACAGGCTATTTAATCGGCATAAAATCATGGGATGGGATATAGAGCAAATAACAGAGCGGACTAACAAAAAACGGTCAAGAGAAACAAAGTTCTACTTGACCGCTTATTAAGTCATCTCATCAAAGAAGAACCTCTTCAGTGTCTCCTTATGTTAGATGCGCTATTTTTTCATTATGCATTCTCCTGTTGGAGGGATTGCTTGTAAACCGCTTTCTTTACTTGTATACGACGACCTACTGATTTTTTTTCATAAGCTTGACGGGAACGGAGTTCTCGTAACACGCCAGTTTTCTCGAATTTCTTCTTGAAACGCTTAAGAGCTCTATCTAGAGATTCTCCTTCTTTTACATTGATAATAATCATAGCTTTAATACCTCCTTTCGTCGTGAATTTCTTGGTCTGCAAAGATATGAAAAATATGAGGGCTATACAACAATAAATTTGATTTATAGCAAATCGAGTTCAGCTATAATTTTTTCAAGCGGTCGCTCTTTAGTGCACAGCTCGGTCCGAATTCCCAACCGCTGGGCTGCTTCTAGGTGCTGCGGACTGTCATCGATGAAGAGCGTTTCGTTGGGTATCAATTCCTGTTCGTCGATCAGTTGCTTGAAAATTGCAAGATCCGGTTTCCGCTTTCCTATTAAGTGAGAGTAATAACATTTCTCAAAAAAATGATCATTATTGGGTATTCCGTATTTTTCTTGGAGCTCGGCCATACAGTGAGCGTAATGAAGCTCGTTATTATTGCTGAGTAAAAATGTACGGTAATACTTTTTGATTTCATTGAGGACATCGTGCTTACCTTCAGGGATACCGACCAAAAGTGAGTTCCAAGCTTGGTCGATTTGCGCATCGGTTAGATCCCTCTTCCCTGCCCGCTCCCGAACCCCATCACGGAACTCCGCTACGGTAATACTTCCTTTGTCAAAGTCGTCAAACAATGAGTCCTGCCCATGGTGCGCGAAAAAATTGTCAACGTCTTTGATCCCCAAGTTTTTAAACGCCTGATGCACTAAGGCGAAGTCTATCATGAAAATTACGTTTCCGTAATCCAAAATTATATTTTTGATTTTTTGCATACAAAAATTTTGTTTTCTCGTCTCAAATATCGATAATTGCAACGTCAAAAGGGATACCCTATATTCCCCAGCAATAACTGCGCCTATAGCTCAGTTGGTTAGAGTAGAAGACTCATAATCTTTTGGTCCCTGGTTCGAGCCCAGGTGGGCGCACGAAGCACTAGTTCACGCTAGTCCGAAACCCTGTAAATAGTCTGATTTACAGGGTTTTTTATTTTTATGTAGTTCATATTAATCCATAAGAATCCTTCATTCTCGTTACCTATCCGACTACCTATTTTAAATGTTTAAACTAGGTAACATAAAACGCTGCAACGCGCTGTATAACAGTCGAATGATGCCTAACAAATTTGAAAAAAGGACGGTTTTTAGATTTATTAATTGGCATAAAAACAGAAAATCTGTGTTCCTAAAATGTCCTTAAAACGGGTAAAATCAAGTTTATGGAGATTAAAGAGTGTTTTTATGAAAACATCACAATCATTTGGCGTCCATTTTGAAAAAAAGATACCCCTGTAACCACCTCACTCCTGTCCAAAGCCATCGAAATATTAAAGAAATACAAACATAATCTCAGGGCTGCAGTCACCGATACCGTCTTTTTCGCGATATCCAACCAAAAGGTAAACGCTTACCTGAAGGAAATTGCGGAGATTTGCGGCATCAAGAAAAACATAACTTTCCATCTGGCAAGGCATATCAAAATAGCCACCACGCAGATCAATGCAAAGGTGTTGGAAAAGAAGATCAGTGAGGACATGGCGTCTCTAAGGAAGAAATCAGGGTAAAAAATCATTGTTAACGTTACCTTGTGTCGCCGAATTAGGAAATTTATGCAGGCCCTTCTATCGCTCATATTTTCACCAATTCGGATGAAGGTGAAGAATTGATCGGAAATACCAATTGGAGAAAAAGCCGAAGCAATTTTCGGATTGCAGTTACACTTTTAAGCAAGCCGACTCATTTTGGAAAAGGCCAATCCCTCCTTGAAATTTTCCAAGAAGGGATTGTAAAAAAGCCTATTGATAACGTCTGTTATAAAACTTATCCCACTACCACTTTTTCATCAGTAACAAGGGTTACCACCTCATCAAGTTTAATGAAGTTGCTTTCGTCGGGATGCACTTTGGTTTTATAGTTATCGCTTGCATAAAAAGCATTGAAATCATCCATCGATTCAAAATAAATATCTGTTACGCCATCGTACAAAGGTTTTGGAAATCCGGGCACTTCAACGGGGTGAGATACCACATATTTTTTGACGTACTGTTTAGTTTCCGGAATGGACATAAATAATGGTGCGTGATGATTACGGTGATGATCGACAAAAAGGTCTTGCGTCATACGATCAACTTTCCGAATCATGAATGAAAATTTAAGCATATCTTTCTATTTTTACTTTTATGCAAAGTAAATAGATCTCTTTTTCGTAGACAATAACGCACAAATTTATGCGTAGGCATAGGATTACAATTTTCGTAAATTTGAAATTCAAAGATTAGGCTATGTTTCAGAAAAAAATCCCCTTACGATTAGATTGCGGTTTGCATTTTTTTAAAGAACTCCTTAACGGAAAGTGGAAATTGATGCTGGTATATTACATATCTATCGGATATCAACGTCCCAGCGAATTACAAAGGGTAATTCCAGCGGTAGATAGACGCGTGATGAACAAACAATTAGAAGAACTGGTATTGCACGGATTCCTTACCAAAACAGTATCAGAAGGAAAGTTGCAAAAAGTCAAATATGCACTCACTAATTTGGGGGAATGTCTCTTGCCCTTAATTCTCAACATTGAAAAGTGGGGAGAAGACAACAGGACTAGACTAAATGAAGCCATTGAAAAAGACCCGAAATTCGAAAATGTTATTTAACCTAAAAAAGCCCAAGGCGGTGTATGTGACTTATTTAAAAAAGCAGGCGCTCCAACGGTATCAAGTCTATGGGTAGAAAACATTCAAGATGTTGGTTACACTGACTTCACATGCTTCGTGGCCATGCGGATTCGTGTCAGCTTTTTAAAGTCGATTTACGAACTTAAAATCCCATCTCTTTAAGATATTCAAAAATAAAGCCCCGGATAATTCAAAGCTTATGTTTAGATAATCCAAAATTGAAGTGCCAATGTTCCAAAGTCCGCTTATATTTGATTGAAAAAAATAGATGCTATGTCTGAATGGATAGAGAGAACAATGGCTCGGGA
Source organism: Sphingobacterium sp. (assembly GCA_052092145.1). Lineage (GTDB taxonomy): Bacteria > Bacteroidota > Bacteroidia > Sphingobacteriales > Sphingobacteriaceae > Sphingobacterium. The sequence continues at coordinate 157,512 of JBQDCW010000001.1, forward strand.
GATAAGGAACCGGATTAAACAATACCCGATACTGGCAGTAACGGGCCCGCGACAATCCGGCAAAACCACCTTGCTTAAAACGCTGTTTCCCGATTATGAGTATGTGTCTCTTGAAAACCCTGATCATCGGTCTTTTGCCCAGGAAGATCCAAACGGCTTTCTTCAACGATATGCTAATAACACCATATTGAATGAAGTTCAACGCGTACCAGAACTGTTTTCCTATTTGCAAACTGCGGTTGATGAATCTGGCCGAATGGGGCAATACATCCTTTCTGGATCGCAAGACTTTCATTTACTTAAGCACATCACTCAGTTATTGGCCGGGCGCGTTGCTCTCTTCCGACTTCTACCCCTGGATACCCAAGAACTAGATCAAGCTAAAAAATTGCCCGCTAATTATTTAGATGCCTGTATTCAGGGAGGATACCCCGCTATTTATCATAGAAGTTTAGATCCAACGGATTTTTATGCCAACTACATTCGCACATACATTGAAAAGGATGTGACAGAATTGATCAACATTCGTGATATGAATAGTTTCCGAACGTTCCTCGGCTTGTGTGCAGCAAGGTCCGGTCAACTTTTGAACTTGACCGGACTAGCTAATGATTGTAATATTTCTCAACCGACTGCAAAGGCCTGGTTGTCTGTTTTAGAAAGCAGTTATCTTGTTTTCTTACTTTATCCTTATCATGATAACTTCAATAAGCGCTTGGTGAAAACGCCTAAACTGTATTTTTATGATGTTGGTTTATTGACCCATTTATTGCAAATTCGTGAACCTGAAGAATTGGCCGTAAATAGACTCAAGGGTAATATATTTGAGAATTTCGTGATTGCTAATTTCCAAAAGTTTAATGAAAATCGATACCAGTATCTCCGTTATTATTTTTGGCAAGATCACAATGGATTGGAAATAGACCTGTTGCTAAAAACTGCAAATGCGTTTGACGTATATGAGGTTAAATCAACCCAGACATTAAGCGGCGCACTATTTAAAAGCCTACAACATTTCACCGAAATAGTGGAGCCACACGCTGTTCGGCCGCACCTGATTTATGGTGGCGATCAATCTTTAGTTCGAAGCAATGTACAGGTATTGCCTTGGAACATGGTACCGGTTATAGATAAACCAACTCAACAATGAAGATTATAACGATACACGGATATATCGAAAGGAGAATTTTAATCAATTTCACAGCTGACCCAAAACTGGTGGAAAAAGTTGTTCCCCTTCCTTTTAGAACCAAAATTTATAAGAAAAAAGCTATCGTCGGAATGTGCTTAATTAGGCCGAAAAATATTAAACCCAAAGGTCTTCCTGACTTTTTCGGAGTAAACTCTGAAAACGGTGTTCATAGAATTGCCGTCTAATGGGACGAAAATGGTGTAACGAAATCTGGCGTTTACATCCCTCGCAGAGACACATCATTGAAATTAAACGTTTTTGTTGGCGGACGACTATTTCCTGGCAACCACTATTACGCAAAATTCAACGTAGCTGGAAAACAGCGGAAACTATCACATTGACGTTAAGAGCTCCGACAACACTGAAATATCTATCGACGCCAGTGAAACAACTGCTTTTAACGACAATTCAATTTTTGGAACATGTATCTGACTTTTTTAAAAATGGTGACCTCGGCTATTCCCCAAACAAAGATAAACTTGATGGACTTAGATTAAAAACCTATAAGTGGGAAGTTAGAACGGTCCGGCAATGTACAGGCCCTTTTTTTCAAAGGTTCTAGAAATCCCTGAGCTTTCAACGCTAGAATTTTAGCGTTGGGTCTTCTATAATCCTTCAACCACGACAACAATAATTGATGTGGCAACAGCTGATCGGCATGGAGACCTATCGTCCGGATAATATCCATAACAAAATGTAATAATTTGACAAGATAAACGGATAACTTCCGTTTTTTTGTCTTAAAACTACAACGTTTACAGATATTCCAAAATTCAGGCTCGGATAATCCAAAATTGACCTCTAGATATCCTAAAATTTTTGTGAAGATCACAAACAATATTTTCTCACCGAATGTTTTGTGATTATTATGGCAACAACAAAAGAACTTATCGAACAGATAAATCGCCTCTTTACTGAAAACAGAATGGAGGCGTTTATGGACTATTTGGCAGAGGACGTCGTTTGGGACATGTATACTTCATCCTCAGGTCATACTACCTTTAATGGAACGGCAGAGCTTAGTCAGATGGATGGAAGCGATATGCCGGAACATACCAATTTTCGGTTTAGCATCATCGTGATTGAAGGAGATCGGGCCTCCGTGCAAGGATCAAGCACGAATAAGAAGGCAGACGGCACGGAATATGAGAGCAACTTTTGCGATATTTATCAGTTTAAAGACGATAAGATCGTAAGAATGAGCTCATATGTTGTTGACAACATCAAATAGGAATTCCATCAACACTTTATATCCGAAATCGGTCCAACGAGGATAATTTGTCTTTCATCGTTTTGATCAATATATTTGTGTTATGAGAATGACAGTAATGCTAAAATAATCTCTTTCTTGCTTATCCCTTAAGCAATCTGCTTTGTGTAAAAACGCAGAGCTGTCTTTTATTACCCAACGTTTTATTTATTTCAATGGCTACGACAGACGTTAATGTCATGTTATATGGTCTTAAATTATTATAAGCATGTCAGACTTATTAAACAACAAAGAAATCCAGCAATTTATTCAAGATGGATTTATTCGCATCGATAATGCATTTTCAGAAGAAGTTGCAATGAATGCAAGACAAATTTTGTGGAATGACCTTCCATTGGAAGAATCAAAGCCAGAACAATGGACCGAACCGGTAATTTGGTTGGGAATGTATAGCCAGCAACCATTTTTGGACTCGGTGAACAGCAAGGTATTACATCAAATCTTCGACCAGTTAGTTGGCCAAGATAATTGGCTACCATGCCGAAGCGTCGGATCGTTTCCTGTTAGATTTCCAGTAGCCAGCGAGTCCAATGACACCGGAATTCATGTTGACGCAAGTTTTCCAGGGAAGGATCCGTCAAACTTATTTGAATGGCGCGTAAATGTAAAATCAAAAGGACGGGCTTTACTGATGTTGATTCTGTATTCTGATGTTTCAGAAAAGGACGCACCAACCGTAATCTATAAAGGATCACATATGGACGTTGCCTGCATTTTATCAGGCAAAGGAGATGAGGGGCTCTCTTTTATGGAGCTCGCAGAGAGGTTGCATACTCTACCTACTCAAGACACTGTCCAGGCGACAGGAAAAGCCGGTACAATCTACTTATGTCATCCATTTTTAGCTCATTCAGCTCAAGCGCATAAAGGAAGATCGCCGAAATTCATGGCTCAGCCGCCCCTGCTGTTACGGAACGAATTGAAAATAACAAGCGCCAACCCAGATGTTGCCCCAGTGGTGGCGGCAATTCAACAGGCACTGAAATAGGTTCAAGAGACGCCAACCCACAAGAGAGCCTTCCAGATCTCTTGTGGGTTCTTTTCCGGTTACTACAACCATCCCATTCTTTTGTTAAAGCTCCTATCTCTTAAGTGAATGAACTTGTCAAGAGACCATGGAATAAATCGGACTGAGGCACGAAAGAGAATTTATGCCGTGAGAGCTCTTTACTGTTGAAATGAACGGGAGACCTTTGCTGACCACAAATGGATGTGGTCATCGCTAATCCTCAACTAAAACACACCACTCCTGCACAAGGTATGAAATACTATCATACGCTTTCAAATGAAGGTTTCAGTATTTTGTTCAAACCGAGCTTCATTTCAGAAGCAAATGCTAGATCCTCTAGTAACTTATTCGGTTTCTTTCAGCGATTGTCAACTGTAAACCGATATTTAGATACAGAGTCACATCAGGAAATATCGAAAATGTTTAGGGACATCCATTATGAATACGAAAAATCGTTTAGTTTGTATCGCCAGGAGATACTTAGTAACTATCTATTAATTTTGTTATTTAAAGTAAAGGCCATATTTTGCGAAACAGATTGCGAGTGTTAACCAGTTTAAACTGAAATGAGAGCTTCCTGGATTAACAATTGGATTTTATTTACAATCGTTACACTAAACCCTACAATATACCTTGTCATTGATAAACGATTAGGTTTGTGAAGATTACTGCAGTTCTTTAAAGTGATAATTTGTACAACGCTGCCTTTTAAGGCTACACCGTTAGAATTTTGAAAGAATTTTTCTTTTACTATAAAACAGGCCCAGATCATAATCCTGCTCTCTGAACTGTTTGAGAGTTATCAATATCCAGAAAGTGTGGTGATTAGGAGTGCTAATGGAAGCTAGTTTATAGTCAGTAATGTGCGTGAATACTTAGGTCTCATTCGCGTTGATCAGGAGTTTATACACGTGCCCACACCTGAATAAAATGAGCCTATTGAAACCTGTTATGGAATACGCTAAAAGTAGAAATAAATGTACTGATACATTTATAAGAATGTTGGCTACTGTTATAAAACAAATCAATTAAATAAAATTAGCACAAATGAACCAAAACGATCTCTCTCAATTAAGCGACAAAGAACTGCTAGAAAAAGCGAAAATAGACAAGCCATCCCCAATAATAGATGCGCTTCTTATTGGAATTTTAGTCGGAATAATAACGTATAGCGTTGTCGCAAGCACTTGGGGCCTTGTAACCCTAGTGCCTGTGTTTATAATTTATGCTTTATTGAAAAAACCGAAGAAATTTGAAGCGCTGAAAAAAGAATTGAGAAAACGGAACTTAAAATAGAGAATGTCGGGAATCTGTTCAAACAGGTAGACAATGCGAGTAAGTCGGTGTATAGGGTTGATGTCGACTGTTTTGCTATGTCCGCAAGCCAGACTAGGCGTTGCGCTTAACGGTATCAGCGGATTGGGCGATTATATCTTTCCCGATGTATCGTTTATTAATACTTCGACCCTTTTTTACAATGTAGACGAGCTCCGGTTTTTCATTAAGGTCAAGAAAATCACCAAAGCAACGAACGTATAAACCGTTGACATCAAAGCCCTGTGACAAGACCAACCATTGGTGGAGTTTAAGAAAAGACACCGAAACATGTTTGTCCTAAAAAAAGGCAACCTTTCCGATAGTAAGATCCTCCGGATAACACTTACCGGAAAACAGATTGCAGGTCGAACAATTAACCTAAAAACAAAATACGGAGATATAATGAAAGCTCACCTCTTTTAGGCTCCGTGCTGTAGGTAAGAGCTCGCCTAGTTAGTTGGGGTGCTTTGCAGGCCGTGGATAAGAATTTTATCAACCGTTTGCTCGGCTGTAAGCTCCGAATTGTCCATCCAGTAGCCCACCCGTGGTGTATCATGGATCAAAATATCGTTCATCATCTCAACAGTCCAGGAACTATAGGCTTTCTTTGTTCGAGTAGTTTCCCGTTGACTGACAGTTGCAATATTCGGACAGAGTACGACCACATAAAGCGGACGATTTTTGATCGCTGCGATAAAGTCGTTCAAAAGAGGGCCAATGATAACATCCTGAACAATAACCGTAAAACCGGCTTCGTAATACATATCCGCAGTTTGTGCCGTTATCCGGTATCGGAGACGCAACTGATCCATTTGCTCCTGGCTGGCTTGGGGTTTCATTTCTTTTCGGTCACTGACAATCATTTTCCGGAATATGTCGCCTCTTAAATGCACAGATCTCTCCAAGCGTTCTGCAAGTAACTGGGCAATCGTTGATTTTCCGCTCGCCATAATACCCGTAATGAGAACAATGCTTGATGCTGCTATTTTATCCAATCTTTCCACGTGTTGTCTACTTTGCTCTAGTCAAAAGCGAAATCCCTTTTTTTAGCTAACTCATTTGCCTAAACCTAGAAAAACGAATAAACCTTACACATTTTTATTTATTTAGGATAATTGCTGTCAGCTCTTAAGTTTTTTTTGCCATAAAACAAACAATTCGCGGTACCTATAAATGGGTCAAACGACTTATTAATTGGCTTTATCCAATAAGCTCTGATAATGTTTGGTTCTTGCAGCACGGTTCGCTGGAATCACAAAATAATCAAGTGTCTGCCCGTCGATTCCAAAGGCCTTGATGGTGATCCGCTTGGCGCTGTAATCTACCAGATGTACGTTATGAACGGATTTCGCAATGCCCGGAGGTTTCAGATACCAACGTGTTGGGTCTACTTCCCGCGGGCGAACACCTAAGCCACCATCACCAATATAGACAATGCCGTTGGCGTTGGCTTTCACATTTAAGATGGGTACGGTGCGTTTCATTGAGTGGTCGTGTCCTGAGGATACCAAATCCACTTTGTGTTCTTCGAATAAAGGAACCCAAGCTCGGCGCCTTGATTCACCGTCCTCATAGGCACGAACGCTGGGATAAGCCGGACGGTGATACATGACACCGAGCCAATGCTTTTTGGGTCTCAAGGTCTGCAGTTCCTTCTCTAACCATACCCGTTGATCTCCATTGATACTGATTTCGGTATTCAAAATGACCAGGGCCGTGTTGTTGTTGAGATTGGCGGTATAATAGAAATCGTTCTGGCGGTTTGGCCACCAAAACATTTCTTCAAAGCCGATATCCATATCATGATTTCCTCGGGAAGGAAATATAGGCAGGAGACGTTTATCAGCGGTAGTTGTTTTTTCAAAATGGTCTTTTAGCCAATAGTGCAGTTGTGACCAGTGAGCGCTGTTGGTATAATCAGCGGTGTGCGCGAGAGCAATAACACCGGGATTCTTTTCAAAGCGCTTCCGCATAACGGTGTTCATACGCCTACGCGCGTTATCATCCTGTACACGGTCGGCTCCAAGACGGGAATCTCCACCTACAAACAGCATAACGTCGCTATCATCCGCTGGAGCTGTAATAAATGAATATTCTCCAAGACGCTCTCCGTCGCTTTCCACCGTAATATAGTAGCGAGTGGAAGGTTTCAGGTTATCCAGATAAGCGTGATGGTAGTAGGACTCCATAGGCTTCTCCTCCTTTTCAAGGGTATAGGCACCGGAGTGGATGCTTTCAGATTGATTAGCATATAGCTGTGTATCTCCGTTTCGAGCTTTTGTGTCGTAATACAGCACATGATTCTTCCCGGGTAAGGTTGTTGCCCATGAAACGACGGCCTCTCGATCCGGATGGCTTTCGAACTGTACATACAGATGCATGGGTTTGGTTGATTTCTCAAGGGCAACGATATGTGGATCTTGAGCTAGAGCAACTGGAACAATCGAAGCCCATAGGAAAAAGCAGATGAGCAGACCAAGGTGAGGTTTGTTATTCAGCATGTTGTTGATTAATTTTATCGGAATTGTGAGATTTGTTATATAGGTGTCGGCTAAGCATATAAACGGCCAAAGGGGCTAGAATATGAGAAGCTCGCATCAAGACTTCGGTGTAGGCGCCCGTTCCCAAAGCTGTCATTCTTGAAAACGCAGTTAGCGTGGACCAAAACAGAAGCCAAGCTAAAAGGTATTTATGAGGTTTAAAAAGCACGGCAATAGCGACGACAATATCCAGCCAGCCGATAACCTGCATAATCTGCAGGGCTGTCGCTTCACTCCATCTAACTTCAAAGATATTGTTCATCGAGCCGATGATGAGATCAATAAATTTCGGATTTTTCATCAAGCATTCTAGTCCGTGGGTGGCGAACACGACTGCAAGACCAATCCTTAACAACCAAGATGTTATACTTGCTCGAGCCTTCAGAGAGAGCACCCTGGAAAATGGCCAAGGAAGCAGGAAAATGACCGAAAACGGAACAGTATAGCGGAGGGCGTGTGCACCTAAGGTCCATTCACTGAAGTGGTATCCCCCCTGATAATATCCCGCCCAGGCTTCGAACAAAATATAGAGGAAAACTGGTATCAAAAAAAATATTCGGGGAAAGAATAAATTAACAAGGCTCAGAAGCCCGAAAATCGAGATCGCTACTCGTTCAATGGCGAAAGCTCGGGCATGATCAATTTCCATCACCATAAACATATAATTTCCAAAATTGGTATGATGCGCGCGGAAGAAGACAATGATCAATCCTAATGCGTGTAAAACAATAGCTAGATTGAGAACTCGTCGAACCAACGTGATGTTTAGGGTATTCATTTAAATATAATTCAAGTACAAGCAGTTCAGCCGCTAAGGTAAAAAAATATACCAAATATGAAGGATTAAACGTACGACAGTTGAGGGTTTTCGATCAATTATCTTTTAATTCTACGCCTCCTGTTAGCATTTTTCATTTTTGCTTCCCTCAATTATTTCTATTGCCTTCATCACCCCATCCTCCATTGACATAGCCTCTGCTATCAATGCAGCATTGAGGTATAGTGTTTCATTCGTTAATAATCCACGGACACTTTCCAAGAATTTGTCGGCTGTAAGTTTTTTTAAGGGTAACGGATATACGCCTACCCCCTTTTGATAAGCAATTTTTCCCCAAAAAAACTGATCGCCAAGCGGGTGCAAGACAGGGCATGTCAAAAAAGGCTTTCCTGCTTTCAGGCACGCGGCTGTTGTTCCAATACCTCCGTGGTGTACCACCGCCTTAACCGACGGAAATAATTTATCATAAGGAGCGGCATCAATCACTAGTATATCCGGGTTTTTGTTCAGTACTTCCGTATCGGAAAATCCCCAGCCTTTCACTACAATTATTCTGATGTTTAACTGCTTGCTTAACGTATTGATGAGTGCGGGAATGTCAAGATTGTTGTCAAAAGGCATACTTCCGAATGTGATAAGCAATGGCGGCTCACCATTTGCTATAAAATCAATAAGCGCTTGACTTAATGCGGCAGGGGAATCATCCAGCCAAAAACCTGTAAAGAAGCTATTGTGAGGAAAATCATCCGGTTTTTTCAACAACAGCTCGCTTATACCATAAATAGACATCAAATCAGGTTTATTGAACTTCATGGGGAGTCCTACACTTTGTCGAAACTCCTGAATAGGCTTTTTCCACATCTTTAACCCTAATTCAGTCAGTTTAAAAGTGAACGTGTTTAGAAACGACGGCAAAGAAAATGCACTAAACACAGGATTGGGAAATGCTATTGTTGGCTGGCTTGCAGGAACCACATCCGTTTTAATCATCTTTTCCGGAAACTGGTCTGCAAAATTGTCTGCCATTGTTTTGACATGAAACAACACTTTTTCACTTTGTTTTGCCAACTCGTAAAACTTCCCGAAAGCATCCTGCATCATCGGGTACACAAATTTTTTCAGATGTTTGCGGGCAAGGAATGGATTTTTTCTGATTTTATTTCCTTCTTCCGAATTAAGCAAGGCCTGAAAGTTTGCATCAACGGGAACAAAGTCTAGTCCATAAGAATCGACAAGGCTTTCAAAACTCTTTGCCGTGGATAAAACGACTTCATGTCCCCTGGCTTTCAGTGCTTTCCCCAGTACAGCGTAGGGCTGTACATCTCCCCTTGTTCCCAATGTCAATATGGCTATTTTCATATTAATGTGTATTTGCACTAGATCAAATTTACTATAAATGGCAAGACGACAAGGTATTAGCCGGTCGTTTTCATCCATTTAGTTTTATTAAATTGAATCGCCAGCGAGTTAATCGCTATCACATTTTCTGCTTTCTGACTTGTCAAGGAAATCTTCAATCATTGGAATAACGTAGTTCTTTGCCTTTGGATTAGATCGTACTGTTGTTATTTCTCCAATATAGTCACCATGTCCACCCGGAATGATCGCCAATTCAGAGCCTTCAATCTGCCGGTGCATTGCAATCGCGTGTTCGGGCGTTATGACATCCTTATCGCCTATTATGATTAAAGTTTGGGTTTTAATAGATTTAATCTTAGCATCAGCGATATCTTTAAAATTTACCATCCTTTTGGTATCCCGATCGTGCATGACTTGTAGACCTTCAAGATTATGTGTTACGGTCAGATAAGCGTCTTTTAGCTCTTGCGGCATATTTATTAAGGTCGCCTGTCTCATAAAATCCCAAAACTGTGCGGGCATACCATTGCGTTTAGAAAGGGCTGAACACAAAACAATTTTATGAACGATCTCCGGATGGCGAAGAGCTATTTGAATTGTTGTCGTCCCGCCATTACTGAAACCTAAAAAATCGGCTTTACGAATTTCTAGTTTTCTCAGAAGACCCTCCACATCATCCGCGTCCTGCTCAAAGGATGAATCCTCATTTCTGTCAGCGGTTCTTCCATGCGCCTGCAACTCCATAGCAATCACTTTTCTATTTTTAGCAAACATCGGAATCACCTGACCAAAATTCGACTGAATAGTCGAACCGCCACCATGAATCAAAACCAATGGTTTGCCCTCTCCATAGATTTCATAATACATTTTAATCCCGTTAACCTCTTCATAGCCATTCTTGCAAACGAGGGCATCTTCAACTTTGTTTTGCTTTGAGTTGATTCGTTTTTCATCACTACACGATGATAATATCAAACCTGTTAACACAGCATATCCGATTGTCCTTTTCATTTGAGTGAGGTTTTCTTGACTTTATTTATTCAGTTGTACATTAAGTTTGTTTAATATGTTGATCCAGCCTTGATAAGCACCAAATGAAAGACGAAACAAGCTAACTAATATCGTTCTCGATATTGAATTTACAAAGCGCTATTTGCTTTTTGACAGCTTTCAGTTCTCTCATTTTCTCATCGATTTGATTCAGTTTTCTGTTGAGAACTTCCGTTTTTGCTTTCTTAGAAAGTTCCTTTTTATACCAGGCGTCAATCACTTCTTTTATTTCGGACAAGGTAAATCCAACAGCCTTCGCCATTTGTATAAACTTAAGTTTCTCAACGACATCATCACCGTAATAAACATAATTGTTGGTGGTGATTTCCTTTATGGTTTCCCCACTGAAAAGCCCGGTTTTCTCATAAAAACGTATTGTTCCGATGGGTACTCCTGTGTCTTTGGAAAGTTGGCTAATCAATTTCATCATTTTTTTTTTAAAAAAAGTCAAACTATGTAGTATGCTGCATACTTGTTGGTTGCAAAAATAGTCTTTAATTTTACCATTCAAAAAGTAAGCTATAGACGTTCTAAAACTACAAGATATGGAACTACAATATGCAGATGAAGAGCTAATCAAGTTACTGCCGAATTTCACCAATAATTATGCGGATGTAAACGGCACGAAACTACATTACGTAGCAGGCGGACAGGGTCCCCCATTAGTCCTAGTCCCAGGCTATCCTGAAACCTGGTGGACTTATCATCAAGTTATGCCAATACTAGCCGCAAAATATCGTGTTATTGTGGTCGAAATGCGGGGAATGGGAAGTTCAGGCAAACCAATTGACGGGTATGAAAAAAAGAATATGGCCAAAGATATTTTTGAGCTTGTACAGCAGTTGGGGTTTGAAAAAGTGTACATTGGGGGACACGACATCGGCGCACATGTAGCTTTTAGCTTTGCAGCTAACTACTCAGAGGCAGTTCAGAAATTAATTATCTTAGACACGCCACATCCGGATGCAGGAATGTATCAGTTGCCGATGTTACCTGTTTTTGGGGCAAAATACCTTTATCCTTGGTGGCTTTCTTTTAACCAAGTGAAAGAACTTCCGGAACAACTTCTAGAGGGACGCATGGATATTGTTATAGAATGGTTGTTTAAAAACTTACTTGTCGACCCCAATAGCGTAAGCGATTTTGACAAGGCCGTGTACGTTTCCGCTTACAACAGCAAAGATGCAATTCGGGCATCAAATGCTTGGTATCAAGCATTTCCGCAAGACATTGAAGATAGTAAGGCATACGATACCCTCACGATGCCAGTGATTGGGATTGGGGGTAGCGGTTATCAAATGTTAAAGACCTCACTACCCAATACCGCGAGTGACCTGCAACTTAAAGAAATAAAGGGTAGCGGGCATTTTATACTGGCGGAAAAGCCCAAGGAAACGGCAAACTTAATTATGGAATTCCTGGATCAACGCTAGACCAGTCCTATCGTAGACCCAAAGTTCACGATCAACAATCATATATTATGGAAAAGCAAATCCAAGACTTAATCAAAAAAGCATATTTCGCCTTCAATGCGAGAGCTATCGATACGGCACTTTCGACTATGCACCCAAACATCGAATGGCCAAAAGCATTCGAAGGGGGGTATATAAATGGGCACACAGAAATTAGAGAATATTGGACAAGACAATGGATAGAGATCAACCCCAACGTTCAACCGGTCGAGTTCATCGAAAGGGAGAACGGGACCTTAGCGGTTATTGTTCACCAAATCGTGAAGGATTTGGAAGGAAACCTATTGTTTGAGGGAAGAGTAAAACACATTTACACCTTACAAGATAGCTTGTTACGGAGAATGGATATTGAGGCCAAATAGCATTTTCCGTACCATTTTATAGGTTAACCTTTTTGGCGATTTATTTATAAAAATTGACAACTCCAGGGTGAGATCAGCTGATGAAAACGCACTTGGCGTCGCAAAAACAAAAGTCGAGCGGCAAATTTTAAAGATGAACTTGGAAAGTTTGAAAATTTATGCGATTCTTATTGTCCAATTGTAGCAAACTCAGTCATTAGAGAGATAAACAACCTCTTTTAAAAATGACGAACATACAAAACAAATCCAAAACACGTTCAGAAAAAATGCGGACAATCATCTTTAAGATGACGACGGGGATCACCATCATCGGTTTATTTATTGGCGGATCCAGTCAATTCTTTCGATTTAATTACCAAGTTGATGTTTTCGACCAGCTGGGTTATCCATTGTATTTGATGTCGATAATCGGAGGCGGAAAAATTCTAGGAGCTCTTGCTTTGAGCATACCAAAAATACCGCTTCTTTTTAAAATCAGTGCGTATGCAGGGTTGGTATTTGCTACGATTGGTGCAGTCCTATCACATATTGCTATGAATGCTCCAGTGGATGCGCTCCCGCCGTTAATGGTTGCTGGAATAGCCATTACTTCCTGCCTTTTAAATCCCAAATTCAAATTTGCGTTACAAACACCTATTGCTAATTAGATCCCGAAACATTTTTCGAAAGAAAAAATAAAGTTACTTAAGATTAGATGTAGATTAGATCTGTAACGTCTACCAAACGCATACCAATGAAAGAATTCTTACTTTTATTCTAGACCGATCGGTTACGATTATTATCAGTCGTCGCCCGCAAGAATGCAAACATTGGCTAAAAAATAGCAAGAATAGACCATTAGCTTTGAAACAGAAGGGACATTCAGAAGACACGACGCAAGACCTACAACGGACGGCAAAGTGTTGAGATCAGGCCCGTTTTTAATCACTAAAGACTACTAATGCCCAAAGACATCATGTACAAAAAAACAATCAAACTATATTTACGACTGGCAATCGCCGCCGGTTTCTTATCAGCAAGTGCCGACAGGTTTGGCTGGTGGAGTAACGATATATCCAACTGGGGAAATTGGGACAATTTTTTGGAATACACGCAAGTATTAAACCCTTTGGTCCCAGCGGGTCTGATTCCGGCAATTGGTTTTATTGCCACAGCAGCTGAAGTGCTATTCGCATTGTTTCTCCTGATTGGTTTTAAAACCGAATTGTTTGCTAAACTCAGTGGTGTTTTATTACTGCTGTTTGCCCTATCAATGACATTCTCAACGGGCATTAAAGGCGTGTTCGACTTTTCTGTCTTAGCCGTTTCAGCAGCCTGTTTTGCGTTGGGAACAATGAAGGAGAAATATTTGGAGGTGGATAGTCTGTTATTAAAACGTCGCGAATAACGAGGAAATAAAACGCGCTGTGTTTTACTAAAAAACACTTCCTGTACTTATCTCATACGCTTAGTCCTAAGGTGTACCGCTACGCGAACCGAACATCGCTCGCATCAGTTACAACATTTTTATATAAACTCGTTGATCGGATAGATTATTTTTATCGCCATTTGGGACCCGGAAGTATGCGCGACCCAAGTAGGATACGGGAGAAAAAACTGGCTTGGTAATCAATCAATTGATCCCGTTAATTTTCGCCAGGATTTCCTTTTTTTCTACCTGTGTTTTAGCAAGTGAATACGCCTTTTTAAAATTGAGCTTGGCGTTTCGAATATCGACGTTTCTGTAAAGCTCACCAAGGAGTACAAAATAAAAATGATTATTGTCCATTTTCAGCTTTTCGGCCTCACGCAAAGCCACTTGCCAGTTCTGTGCTTTGTACAATGCAAAAATTCTGTTAAGCGCAACGCTAGGGGAATAGTTGACCCGTAGTAGTTGATCGTACAAACCCAGTATTGCTTCCCATTTTTCGGGACTGTCTTCTTTTACACAATGCCAGTAAGCGATACCTGCCTCTAGATGATAGGAGCTAATCTCCTCCCCTTGTGCGCAAAGATTTAAAAAATGCATGCCCTGATTAATAAGTGCTTGGTCCCACAACGCTTTATTCTGCTGATCATATAAAATCAATTCCGGCAAGTCAGTCGCATTAGTTTGTCGAGCGGTGAAGCGGGAAGCGTGGAAGCACATGAGCGCCACCAAAGCGTTGGTCTTTGGCAGGTTTGTTCTATCGTACACGGTCAACATCAAACACAAACGAAGGGCTTCCAGGCACAGGTCTTTTCTTAAAGTCTGATTTTTCGTTTTCGAGTAATAGCCTTCATTGAACAACAGATATATAATCTGTAGAACATTGTCCAAACGGCCCTCTATTTGGTTTTCAGGTGGCAAACCCAGCTGCACCTTTTCAGCGCGTAATTTTTCTTTTGCCCTGAATAACCGTTTATTAATGGTTTCTTTATTGGATAAAAAAGCTTCTGCAATTTCACTAATTCCAAAACCGCAAAGTATTCGGAGCGCGAGGCCTATCTGCGCCTCACTGGCGATGGCAGGTGTACAAATAGCAAAAAGCATTTGCAGCTGACTATCCTCAATATGCTGTTTCGAAAAATTCAATTCTCCGATCGTATTGCTTTTTTCATGCTGCCGACTTAGCCTCGGGACTACTTTTTCGTTAAAAATTTTATCCCTTCTAAAATGATAAAGTGTTTTTTGTTTAGCAACGGCATATAACCAAGCAGTTGGATTCTTGGGGATACCTTTAATACCCCATGTTTCCGATGCCTGTAAAAACGTTTCGCTAACAATGTCTTCGGCTAACTCGATATGCTGCAATCCAAAAAGCCTGCTGATAACCGCCACCATTTTTGCGAATTCCGTTTGGAACAAATCCTTTAAAAAACCGTGTTCTTTCGTCATAGTCAAAAGGCATTGGATCCGCGTTTGCATCCCTGTGGACCTGATGCCTAATTTTGAATTTATTTAAAAATTGGTCTGATTTCTACACTTCCACCGGAATCCAGTGCCGGACAGCCATGAGCGAGGGTTGTAGCGTCCTCCAGACTTGTTGCCTTTACAATGATAAAACTCCCCAATTTCTCTTTAATTTCAACGAAGGGACCATCGGTAATAACACCACCAGGTTTAAGTACTTTGCCTTCCGTAGCCAGTCGTGGGCCTTGGCTGGCTAACTTATCCTGCGAGGTAATGCCTTCGACCCAATCGTGCCATTTTTGTGTAAGGTCCTGCATTTCTTTTGCCGAGGCATTGCTGTAGTCGTAGTTCGGTTGGCGGAACAAAAGCATAAATTCTTTCATTTTGTTATTGATTTTAATTTAAAAAATGTTGTACGCTTTAATAATGATCAGTATTAAGGAAATTGGACTTTTAAAAGTAATGATTTTTATCTTTTTGAGTTTATTGCTGTTGATCTCCAGCTCGTAGGTCGCATTCACCAAGAAACAACTCCAGTCAATATCAAGTGAACTTATCCCACTTGCAGAACGCACATTAAACAAAATGCGTCCAGCATGGATTTGCTAATTCTATCTCAACAATATTTACAGATATCCCAAGATTAAACTCCAGATATTCCAAAGTTTATAATAAGATAATCCAAAATTGGAGGATGGGCATTCCAAATGTTATCTATATTTTTTTGAAACAAAATAGAAGGTTCGTCCGAGGTTTTATGATCATATGTTTAGTTATATACTTCAGCTATGAACACAAAGAAGAGGCCGTCACAGCCTCTTGTTGATTAATGTTTAGTTATTTTCTCTCTACACCACGGTTACATTTTTTTATCTATTACATCCCACCATAATCTTGTTCCTCCGTTATCCGCTCCGCCTAACATGGATACAGCTTCATTAACGGCAACACTATTACTGTTGTATTCGCGCTCCGGATAAGGTACTCTACGGATACCAGGTTTGGTAGGAATGGTATTCCCACTGTAATTGACAACAACGGGAAATAAAATTGGATAGCCTGATCTACGGTATTCAGCCCATGCCTCATCTCCGTCGGGAAACATAGCAATCCATTTTTGGGTGATGATGCGCTCTAATTTTCTATCTTGCGTATCCCCCTCTTCCCAACGTATGGTTATCGTACTTAAATCGGGTGATCCCGCTTTCACATCATTCTGTCCAGCAGTTTTTGCCTTCGGGTCAATATAGGGAATGGGCTTATCTGTCGCGTTATTTTTATACGCGTCGGCTAATGCACTAACGCCATACATCTCGAAAGATTTGTCTATCCCTGTTTCATAATTTGTTTTTGCGTTCCCTGCATTTGTCCAATTACGCAAGGCTGCTTCTGCTTTTAGAAACCAACTTTCTGAGGCGACCATAAATTGCATATTGTTGGGTAAGGACAATAACTTTGAGTAATTATCATACCTGCTCTTTGCATCAATGTCAATTCCTGAACGTATTCCTTTATACTGATCTTTTACCGCTGGATCCGTCGCCTTGGCGAAAAGTTTCGCGAGCCTTGGATCTTTATAGCCGACTAAAATTGATTCAACAGGGGCGCCCATCCTGGTGTCACTCCAAGTGCTCGTGATAATATTTAGTGGATGGTCAACACTTAAACTAAAGAAACAATTGTCTGCCGTAGATTCAAGCAAGCCTCCATTGTCCGGGTTAAGTGCTTTCTCTCCCTCTGCCTTCGCTTGCGCAGGAGACGTATAGGCAATGCGGAGTGCGAGTCTTAACCGAAGGGTATTGGCCACCCGCAACCAGCGCTCGTAATTATTACTAGTATAGGCGAGATCTGATTTTTTCATCGCCGAGGAGACCTCCTTTCCTTGATAAGATTTCAGAATAGTCGTCGCCGTATCTAAATCCAAAAAGAAATTCGTGTAAGCGTCTTCCTGTGAATCGTAATGGATTTCATCTGCTTGGTTTGGCATATTGTACTGACTATAGATAATAGGGCCGACCTTATCAGATGTCCTATGCATCGCGGAAACCTTCAGGATCTTTGCAAAAGCAAAGACGTCTTGCATCGTCTCATCTGCGCGCGTGATTTGCTCCACCCGGTATAAAGGATTCATCGCACGGATGTAGCGATCTACCCAAATCGACGAATACCAACCAGGAACTAAGCTGTAAGTTAGATTATTCGCGTTACCAACAAAAGGTGCCTGCGCACCGAAGTAGCCGCCATATGCATCACTTGTTAGGTTATTCCCCAGTTGATATTCCCCAACAGTCTCGGGAATAATATCACGCTGTGCTTGTGCAAGGAATGCAGAAACCAATGCAAAGTCACCCATTGCCTCCTCGTCGGTCACTCCCGCGGGATTCGTATTCAACTCCTCGAAGCTCTTTGTACAGCTCACGCTCAAAAGGCCGCTCAATATTGTTACTATAAATAGCTTATTTATTGTTTTATTTCTCATCGTTTTCATTCTTTAGAAGGATACTTTTAGGTTCAAACCATAACTACGTGTTGCTGGAAGGGCAAAGCTATCATATCCTTGCCCTCCTACTCCGGTTGTCGTGTTCAATTCAGGATCATACGGCGCATCATTTTTGAAGAAAAATAAGTTCCGCCCAGTAAGCGAGATTGATGCGGCTTTTATACCCTCCCATTTAACAGGAATCCCATAACTTAATGAGATCTCCCGCATACGGATATTGGTCGCATCATAGATCTGACCCTCGATAATACCATCGCGATTTCCCACGGCTGTATAATATGCTTGTGCAGGAATTTTTCCTTCCCAAGCTGTACCGTCAGCTTTCACTGCAGGAATGTCTAGTCCTCCCGCATCCCGTGCTGCAGCACTCACTTCACTCACACCAAATGAGTTTAAGTATCCATCAGTAATACTGATTACCTGTCCACCGAACCTGCCATCGATCGTAAAACTCAAGCCAAAGCTGCCATAGTTGAATGTATTGTTCCACCCAACGATAGATTTAGGGGTGTTATTTCCGATATAGCCTTCCGGGCCAATTTGCGGCCGCCCTTGATCATCGACAACCATCACACCATTTTCATCACGCAGAAATGTCCGCGCCCAAAAATCCCCAAAGGAACCGTTCAACCGTAATACATTAAAGTTCCCGCCAATAGAGTAACGTTCACCCAAATTCGGAGCTAGCTCCAAAATCTTATTTCTATTAGCCGTAAAATTCACCGCAGTATTCCAGGTAAACTTATCTTTTTTAATGGCATCAACACCCAATGCGATCTCTATACCTTTGTTCTCCACATTGCCCGCATTTAAAAATACAGTGGTACTGACCTGACCAACAGGCGCTTGATAAGAGAAATACTGATCCTTGGTGTTCGTTTTGTATAATGCCAGATCAAAATTTACGCGATCATTCCAAAACCGTCCCTCGTAACCAATCTCATAACTTCTACTGATTTCTGGTCGTAAGGGCAATCCTTGATAAGGACCCGATACGTTTGCATTAAGTACACCTGTCGAGAGCGTGTTTATTGGAATCGTACTGTAAATACCAACGTCATTTCCGACCTCGGCCAGCGTTAATCTAATCTTACTATATGTTATGAATGAAGGCATTTCTATCATATCGGATAACACTGTCGATAGACCTGCTGACCAGTAGAAATATCCCTCTTTCTCTTTCGGGGTATTGGCCAACGTGGATGACCAGTCGTTTCTTGCTGTCAAATCCAAAAATATTTTATCCTTATAACCTAAATTAGTAGAGGCGAAGACCGACTGCAATTGACGATTGCTGATACTTTCAGTCAATACATTAATCGGTGCCTCCCGATAGATATTACTCAAAAGGAATTTATTAGCCACCGCTAGTTTTCGTTGATCAATATTCCACGCATCGGATTTGGTGTCATTAATAGAGGTTCCTGCCGTGAAATTCAAATCCCAAACTTCGGCAAAAGTTCTATTACCGATCAAAAGAAGGTCACCATAGAGTGCTGTGTTTTCGGATTGATCACGCATGAATCGACCATTATCCTCCAAAGCACCTTCGATACGTTCTCCTGAAAGCACACCTTGCGTACCCGCATACACATGACGCTCCCAACTATCCCAGCGTTTGTTCATTGTTCCACGAGCGCTTACCGATAACCAATCATTGATATTGAACTTTAACTGTGCTTGCGCAATTATATTGTCACGTTGCTGAAAAGTCGGGTTTCTATTGAGTACCCAGTACGGATTTTGGGAGTGATGTGTCCCGGTTAATCCCTTATCCGCATTAACGTTCCACCAGTCTTGGAGATGGAGATTACGTGTTGTTGATAGGTATTCATAGTTCTCGAACTGATTGAAATCTAACCCCCTAGGAAACAAGTACAAACCGGCGACGGGGCTGAAATAAAGTCCAGAGGTTGGTCTGTTTTTTACATCTTGCCGAGAATACATCATATTACCGTCGAAGGAAAGCTTTCCTTCGAAGAACGTTGTCGAGTTGCGAAATGTTGCTGAGTGCTGTTTAAATGTATTTGTTGGTAGTATCCCGTTATTAGTCGTATTACCATAGGAAAAGTAATTCTGCATTCGCTCGGTTCCTCCACTTAGAGACACCGTATTTATTAAGGTCGTTCCTGTGTTAAAAAAATCCTCGACTGGAACCTGATAATCTCCCTTCTCACCCCAACTTTCTTCACTCCCTTCTGCTGTTTGGCCATAGCGATATTGGAATTTCGGTAGATAGAACGCTTCGTCGGCCGTAATACCAGATGAAACATCAATTTTTAAATTTCCCTCAGCACCTTTCTTTGTCGTAATCATGATCGCACCGTTTGCACCTTGACTACCATATAGAGCTGACGCCGACGCTCCCTTTAGCACGTTAATGCTCAAAATATCGTCGGCATTAAGGCTACTTAGAATATCCCCTCGGTCTGCTCCCCCACCGAAGGGTCCCGAGGAGCCGCTACCACTTGTATTGGTAATAGGAAGACCATCGATAACATAAAGTGGTTGATTATTTCGATTGGATTTAAAACCACGAAGGATGATATTTACCGAGCCACCGATACCCGATGAACTGCGGTTGATTTGCATTCCGGAAACCTTACCTGTAAGATTATTCATCGGGTTAGCATCCTTCACTTTGGTTAACTCTTCTCCCTTTACTGTTTGGGTAGAATAAGATAAACTTTTGGCCTTCCGCTGGATTCCTAAAGCGGTGACCACAACGTCATCAATTCGTTCGCTGTCTGCATCCAGCGAAACAGAAATAGTCTTGTCTTGTGGAGTAACTGTCTGGCTGGTCGAGACATAGCCAATGACGCTAATGTTAAGGGTAGTTGCCGCGTTCGGGATCTCTAGCGTAAAAACTCCTGCATCGTCGGTCGATGTTGCCGTTTCGGTGCCATCAATACGAATGGTAGCTCCCGCAATTGGTGTTTTTGTTTTTTGGTCCACCACGGTTCCTGTAATTGTTCGCTGCTGTCCATAAGCAAGCTGAATGGTAAAAAGCAACCAAATACAAAGGTGAGTTAGATTTTTGTACATATTCTAAGTTTAGCGTGAAAATTAGTTATAGATGTAACATTTATGATACATCTAGCTAAGTAACGATAATTCTTGCAAAATCCCACACAATTAGCAACAAAAATGTTACAATTTAAACTGTTTCCCCCAGTAGCGTCCTAAATGTTTATAAAAAAAAGGATGTTTAGAAGGCACGAAGAATCTAATATTCTCACAAATTGTAATGGTCAAGGGATAGTTTAGTTTCTTTTACAAGCGAACGGCTGATTGATGATCATATGCCTTTTAGTGGATGTACAGATATACCAAGATTAAACTTCAGAAGTTCCTTTATCTGTGTTTTATTGAAACAAAATAGAAGGTTCGTTCGAGGTCCTTTATTCATCTAGTACGCGAGAGGAGATGGCCAAATGTTCGCTTATATAATTCAGAACTCGACTGAAAAGGTTGGCGTTAGTTCCGAAAAAAACCTTCTTTTCTCTTATCTAACGGAATTTCCAAACAAAAATCCTATCTGGGCGTTGCGTTTGAGACGATAGATTTGGATACGCGTACAGAAAAAAGTATGCCGTGGTCTAAGAGAGAAGATGGGCTCAGTGCTTTGAAGGATATCGTTCTTCGAGAATCTCTTCATTACTTTACAACAGATAGCGTTTTAATCTATTTCAGAACGTAGTGGAGCTCTTTAAATTATCGAAACAAGATTACCTCAAAAACTATCTTTTAAAAAGGAGATCGATGATTAGGCACAAAGAAAATAGTCAACATTATAAATGGGGTGCAGATTGCAACGGTTGGCATTTAGTAAAAACAAAAACCTTGAGTATTATCCAGGAACGTATACCCCCGGGTAGCGCTGAAAAGCTTCATTACCATACGTATGCCCAACAATTCTTCTATATCTTGAATGGCACTGCTACCTTTGAAGTGGATGGCAAAACCTATGAGGTTACAGAAAATCAAGGCTTTCATGTGCTTCCTGAGCAGAAACATCGAATTTTAAATAGAACAGATGTACAACTTGAGTTTATGGTAACCTCCCAACCAAAATCGCACGGAGACCGAGTCGATGTTAATGAGTAATGCACCCCTTTTGCAGAACGTGGAAATTACATTTTAAAATGTTTTGGGGAGTAGTAAGCTAAACGGCGGCCGTTATAAATAGGCATAGACTTCGGGACTCGGGGTATTTTTGCAATGGCGTCAGTATTGACTGCGCAGTCAATACTTTTATCCTTAGAACTAGATGGTTGACCCTGTTTTTGCTCTTAAAATTTGGGTCGGAACAATAGACGTATTCATTGGACTATTAGTCCGAAGCGTCATGCCATTTTACCGAAAATGCCAAAATCAATTTCACGATAAATAACACCAACATAAAATAAACGACTTTAGACTCAGGTGATATCAAAAATACAAGGGATAAGCCCATGGTTACAAAAACACTTGCTAAAAAACGTTGTCTCTCTTCCTTCTTCAAGCTATTGGTTATTAATGTTGCGAGAATGGTGTAGGCGGCCGCAACATAAATAGAAGCCAGATCTTTCGGAAAGATCCATGCTAGCATTATAGGTTGTATGATATGTAAACCAATGAACACATACCGTCTCTTATGGCTCTCTGCATAGTAATTGGTCGTCCCTTGTGTGAAATTGGCAACGATTCCACCGGATAAATCGAAAGCTAGCAAACCCAGTAGTATAAATTTAAAGATAGACATGGGCACATCAATCGCTGAATAAAGTATCAGTCCAGTAATCACAAAAGCGGTGAGATACGTAAAAAATAAGTCGACTACCGACGCTTCTTTTCCGTGCAGTTCCTGAAGAAATAGAGGTATTTCTACTTTCCTATTTAATGCTTCCATTGTTTGCGCTAAGTGTATAGTGCAAAGGTCTACAATAATTGACAAGTTACTTTTTACATATGTTAAAAAAAGTAATCCGTCATTTATTGTTTTTGAACGCCTGCTCGAATACGGCTTAGACCTACTTGGCTAATACCTAGATAGGACGCAATATGGCTTAGGGGCACGCGTCGTAAGATATCGGGATAGGCGCCGATCAGTTTAAAATAACGCGCACTGGCATCTTTGGTGCGTAACGCCTCGTAGTAACTCACAATCCGCTGCAATTCGTATTGGTAAAACCGTGCACCCCACAAAGCCCACTGATGGGACTCGCGAAACAGGCATTGCAGATCGTTGAAATTGATAGAAATCAATCGGGTGTTATTTTCAGCTACTTTAAAATAGTGGTTACTGGCTTTCTGGCCGTAAAAACTGTCTAAGTCTGTAAAGCTGCTGCCTTCACTCTCATACCATAAGATCTGTTCTTGCTTGGTGTGCGCATAGACCAGCCCCTGTACTATAAAATACAATTTCCCGCAAATTTGTCCGTTTTTGAGTAAAAAACTTCCTTTAGAATGAATCCTAGTTTGGATTACATTGTTTCCCAATGAAATAGTTTCTTCATTAAAGGGTTGGGTGAAAGGAATGTGGTGTAGCCATTCTGACATCGTCCGTTTTTTTACTTTTTCCTTCTATATGGATTGCATCCCCAGTAGTTGTTTACTGCGCCATTAATCATTACACTCAAATTTATACAAAATTGCTAATTTACCAGCGATCCTGGTAACTTCGAATACTAAGCAGTCTCAGAAATGGAGCAATACGTTAAACCTTCTGATGTATCAATAGACTTGGTCGTTTTTTCAGTTATTGGAAAACCTATGTTGCCGAGAATTGGTGGACTGAATGATACACAGTTTAACATGCTGATGCCGGCCTCACAACAACGCATTTCACTACGAACAGTCGTTACAGATACCTATGAGGACGCAGTTCATTTGTTGCACCGTATAATCTTTTGGGACTGAATATTCAACAGGCGAAGGAAGACACTCGATAGTTTCACATTTTGTGCAGCGAAAATGAAAATGATTCTCCGAAACAACCACCTTATCATGACGTTTCATACAGACCGCAAAATACTGCTTCCCATCGTCTGCAACTATCTTATGGACGATCTTATCTTCACAGAAACGGTTTAATATCCTGTAGACAGTGGCTCTGTCGGCATCAATATCCATTTTCCTTACAATAGCATCTTGGCTCATGGCCCCTCTTTTACTGGTCAATACAGCCAAAACAGCCTCTTGTGTTGCAGTATTTCTTCGTTTCACCATGCTCAAAATTAATCAAATATTCTTATTGCAACAAGTTTGTATTAATTTAACGCGACACAGTCGCGTTAATAAAAAAATATTCCTACCTTTACCAAATGTTTATTCAGGAATGATCAGGAGAACAATCATAAAACAAGGCAGACTTGCTTTAACAGCTTTGACACTACCTTTTCCATGAATTGCATTAACTAAATATAATCATATGACAGACAATAAAAATTTTGACGTTATCATAATCGGCGGAAGTTACGCTGGACTTTCTGCTGCGATGGCATTAGGGCGTTCACTGCGAAACGTATTAGTAATCGACAGCGGCTTACCTTGTAATAGGCAGACTCCGCATTCGCACAATTTTTTAACCCAGGACGGAAAAACCCCAAGTGAAATCGCAACGCTTGCAAAAGAACAGGTTGAAAAATATGAAACTATAACATTTCATAACGGCCTTGCCACCGGTGGCATCAAATCAGAAGATGGTTTTGAAATTACAACAGATACACAGGACAAGTTCAGATCGAAGAAATTGATTTTTGCAACAGGACTAAAAGACCTGATGCCAGATATCAAGGGGTTTGCAGCCTGTTGGGGCATTTCTATTATTCATTGTCCGTATTGCCACGGTTTCGAGTATCGAAATCAAAATACAGGAATTATTGCCAATGGAGAAAAAGCTTTTCATCTTGCATCGCTAGTCAATAATTTAACAAAGGAACTTACCATATTGACTAATGGAAAAGCTGATTTCAATTTAGAACAAATTGAAAAGCTAAACGCGCACGCTATAAAAATTATAGAGACTGGTATTTCTGAAGTTGAACACGAAAACGGCCAACTAAAACAGGTGATTTTTGACGATGGTAATCACTTGGATTTTAATGCTGTCTACGCCGCAATCCCGTTTGCGCAACATTCAGATATTCCGCTTTCCTTAGGTTGCGAAATTACCGAAGAAGGTTATATCAAAGTAGATCCCTTTCAGAAGACAACTATTGAAGATGTATTTGCGTGCGGGGACAATTCCAGTATGATGCGTTCCGTTGCCAATGCGGTGTACACGGGAAATCTCACAGGGGCAATGGCAAACGGTTTACTTTCAGCCGCAGAATTTTAATGATTTATTTTTCAGATATGGTAAAAGTTTTTATAACGGACTTGCAAACAGAAATTCAGGTAAATGAAATATCAAGCACGATTAAGAATGAAGCTACCGACTTGGAAATCAGCTTCGACCTGAACGAAACGGGTCTCCCTTTTCCATGCGGACACACAATTCTGAGAATTGCGGGCAGTCAGATTTTTCCCGACAAAATTATAGCGACAGTACGTAGATTAGGATTTAATTGTGATATTTTGGAAGACAAAGTTTGCAGATAAGTTCATAACAATCAGTCCCTAGGGATAAAACAGGTCAAACCCATGAACGTTTTCGCACGATTGATAGCCGCTATAATTACGTCATGCAATAATAACAAACATCCAGGAAAAATAGTATGAAACATAAAGAACACACCCACCAACACCACGGATTTACAGACAAAATGTTTATAGAAGAAGTTGCCAAGAGATTGGAATCAACGGAACGCGATTCCATTGAGCGACCTCAAAAAGTGATTCAATTTATTGGTGAGATAAAAGGAAAAACAGTACTAGACATTGGAGCGGGAACGGGTTACTATGCGTTGAAATTCACGAATAAAGGAGCACATGTTATTGCAGCCGACATGAATGCGGGATTTCAAGATTATCTGAAATTACGGGTTGAGAAGAACGATATAAAAAACATTGAACTACGAGAAACACCATTCGACAACCCGTTATTAAAAGACAAAGAAGCTGATATCGTATTTATCGCCAACACGTACCATCACATTGAAAATCGAACCGACTACTTCTCCAAGGTTAAAAAAGGGCTTACCTTAAATGGACAACTGATTGTATTAGATTATTTCAATATAGATTTACCAAAAGAGATTACCGCACCACCAATGGAAATGAGAGTGTCCATTGACCAAGCAGTAATGGAGTTGAAGAAATCAGGATTCACTTCTTTTGAAATAGAGGTCAATCTGCTGCCTTACCATTACATGATCAGAGCAAAATAAATACAACAGCCACCCGATCGTTGAATCGGAAGTGGCCAATGTATTGCATCGATGAGGCTAGTATGGGGTGTCATTTCTGATCAGAGAACGTTTCAAGATGCAAGCCCGATCGTTTAAGGTATAGACGATTTCAGTTCATTAGAAAATATAAGTTAGACCAACCGATCCCCCGCCATGGAAGGTGTCCCTTTTGGGATCCGCCCCCCAAAACTTCCAGGTCGTTCCTTTAACTCCCGGCTCAGGATGTATTGCCTGAGAATACGTCAATGACGGAGCGGCGTATACTTGAAGATGGGAACCGATGTTGACGGCGGGGATAATACGCAATGTACTTCGATGGGCTTCATTATGCTTAAAGTCTTTATCAAAATGGATTCGATTACCCAACTCTGTTGATAAAGTGAATCTCGTACCTTTCATCAGATGTGCACCTATACCAACCTCGATACCGTACTGTAAGTTTGCGTCGGTTAGATAGGTTCCCAATCCCAAGATACTGTACATGACCCGTCCGCCACTTTTAAAGTTCAAAGCAACAAACTCACTCTCATCGACTCCCAGTGAAAGTTGGCGGGAACCCGTTCTTATCCAGTTAAAAACACCGATAGGGTAATCACTGCTATCAGCAATATTAACGACGGCCAATTGCACACCATGCACTTTCTTGGCAATATTGACCCCGCCCGCTACTTGGATAAACGCTTCATCCGTGGCTATATTCATAAATCCAGCCACTTGCGTACCATTGACCTTCTTGGCCTTGTTGATCCCTCCTGCCAATTGGATGGACGCTTGATCCTTGGTTATATTCATCAATCCGGCTACTTGCCCTCCATGCACAGTTGTTGCCCTACTGATTCCGCCTGTTAATTGTGCTCCCGATTCAATCGTGTCTGCACTGTTCCAGATACCGGCCACTTGTATGCCCGATAATTTGTTCAAGCCAACATTTCCAATTCCCGCGGCTTGAAATCCTTTGATGTTACCGCCCACCATATTGGACAAACCTGCAAATTGAACCCCATGCATATCAAATTGATTCACATTGAATCCAGCTGCTAATTCCATTCCGGTTACCCCTGCGGTATATCCACCAATAATGTTCAATGAAAATTTATTGACGACCTGTGAGTTAAAGAAACCGTGCGTACTCAATCCTGGGGTCATGGATATCTGGAATGGGCTATAAACAAAGAACCCTCTTAAATTTAAATTTTGAAGTCGTTGTCTGGAGCTGGTAAAAAAGCGACCAAGAGCAGAATTTGAAATGGTTTTGCTGGAATCTGAGGTAGGGTAATAGCCTATTTTCCTCTCTTCGTTCGACAGCTCGATTGGAAGTAACAATACAAGCATGGTATCCCGATAGTTATCTTTGCTCAATGCGATTGTAAATGAGTTCTCCGGGTGCTTTACATCCAACTCGAAATACCCACTCTTTTCTGTTAATGTGGACGCACGAAACCTACCTCGATCGTAAACTGTCACGAAACTAATCGGTTTGTTTGTTCGAATGTCTTTGACATATCCCGAAATCATCGTTCGATTGTTTTTTGTTGTATCGATATCGACGGTACTGATATCCATCCGTTTGGGAGCATAGGTAATAATGATGTGGGAATTAGTTTCTTTAAAGCTGTATTTTTCCCCAAGTAGTTTTTCCAAATAATTGATTAACAACCCTTTGTATCGGTCAGTGTGAACTTCCTTGTCTAGATCAAGCAAGTTACTGTTGTAAGAAAACAAGACGGATTGTTCCTTTCTCAGTACATCAAAAACCTCCCGTACAGTCTCCCCTTCGAACTTCGGTAGCTGTATGTGACTGGAAAGCCCGGTTTGAGAATAAAGGGGTAAACAATTGAGGTTCATGATCAGAAAAGCTACGATAAAAAGCTTTGATCTTCGTAAAATGTAAATGATTATTTTCAAGTGCATGATAAATTTATAATACTCGGACATGGTGCTTAATTGATATAATAGGTGTTATCTTTTTTACTTATTTGTAAATCGAATGTTTTCAAAATAACATCCACGATCTCATTCAGGTTATGTTGTTCGAATGTCGCGGTGTACCTCAGGTCCATCGTCTTCGGCTTTTCAATGACAAATTGTTTTCCGTACGCTTTTCCCAGGACATCGAAAACTCGCGACAAAGGTGTGTTTTCGAACACAAATTGTTGATGGACATAATATCGGTAGAGCTGATCAGGAATCGTGTCGATAAGCACCTTCTGTTTTGAGGTATCTGAAACAACCACCTTCTGATTGGGTTTTAAAAGGAGTTCTTGCTCACCATAGCCAACTTTTACCGAACCGCTCGCTACAATTACCTCGGTATGTCCGCCTTCGCGCCGGACATGGAAACTTGTTCCCAGTACGGTGATTTTACTACTACCGCTTTCGATCACAAAAGGCTGGTTCCGATCTTCTTTTACATCAAAGAAGACCGAGCCTTTGAATAACTGAACCTTTCGGTCTTTTCTAAGCCATGCTTTTTTATACACCATTTCTGCATGGGTATTCAGATGTACTGTACTGCCATCGGGTAGCCCAACATGTTGAATCTGCAGGTCTGTTTTTAGTGTTTTCTCTACACTGAATATTGATTGGAGGCCCCAATAAGCTAGCACACCAAACAATAAAGATGCGGCAACGCTTATCCAATTGCGGTAGGCCTTTTTTGAGGTCGTATCAAGAGGTTTGACCTTATCCTCCAAACCATCACGCTTCTGTATAAAGTTCGACCAGGCACTATCGATGTCGATTTCAGGAATTTGGCCAGGTTCATTTCCGATATCCCATACTTTTTTCATCTCTTCTAGTTCCTTCTTATTGTTCTCATTTTCAATGACCCAGGCTTCCACTAAAAGGCGTTCCTGCCGATCAGCCTCTCCTACTATATATTTTACGATCAATTCCTTTTTCATTATAATATTTATTTACAAATGAAATTTCTCCGTGACATAATGAACTCGATACATTTGGTCTTCGTCTTTGTTTAAGGCCGTTTCTGTCGATTTCATAATCCTGACATAATGATTAAAGCCAGCACACTTAAATAATCTGCCAGATGAAGTCTCAAATGTTTCAGTGCTTTAGTCATATGTCCTTCCACTGTTTTCAACGAAAGCGTTAATTCATCGGCGATTTCTTGGTATTTCAATTCGTGAAACCTACTCATCTCAAACACCGTCCTACTCTTTTCAGGCAATTTAGCCAGTGCCACATGCAACTGTTTCCGCAATTCGCGATCACTTTGTTGCGCATAGACATCGTCGCCACCGAGGTGCCGTTGATACACTTCGTATTTTGCTTTCCGCTGTTCTTTCTTGAGGAGATTCATACTTTCATTGAAAACCGCCCGATACAGATACGCGCGAACAGAGGTATGGATGTCTTGTTGCCAATCCTTTTCCCATAATTTTAGAAACACCTGTTGAACGGTTTCTTCAGCTGTATCCGAATCGCTTAATATTTTGAAAGCGTATCGATGCAGTTCTTTAAAATAAGCCCTGAACACCTCTTCGAATTTTTTCTCTTTATCTAAGAGCATAGTTATATCATGCTTTTTTTAATTTTCGGCAACCAGCCTCTCTCGACTGTGCTCGCTATACTATAAAGACAATCAATTTGGCTTTAACCCTTACAGAATTATTCGTTTTTTTTCATTCCTTAAATCTTTTAGCAAAATAAAGAATGTGTTTATCTTTTTTCAATTAATGATAAGGGTACTGCTGGAATCAACTGTCATAGTTATAAAGAAAATTCACAGCATTAAATTTTAAACGTAATCACAAAATGAAAGAAATGAAAAAACAAGCGAAGTATGGACTGATGATTCTCGCCTTATGTCTGGGTTTACAAGTAACCACCCATGCCCAGGATATAGCGTACGGCGTGAAAGCCGGCGCTTTATATAATATGCCGAGCTATGGCAACAAGGCGGTTAGTAATTCTGATTCAAAGTTTGGAGTGCAAGCTGGTGTCTTCGCCCGCACGACTAAAAAACTTTATGTAGAAGGAGAACTGGCATTCTCTACTTTTAAATCAGCGTACACTTTTCAGCAAAAAAGTTATGATCCAACATTTTACCAATTAAATGTACCCGTTCAATTGGGGTATAAATTAGTGGAAACCGATCGCATGAATTTGCGCGGCTCGTTCGGCGCTCAGGTAAACTACAATTTAAAGAAAAACAAGGCCACAGATAACGCAGATTTCAATACGGTTCTGTACGACGGTATTGTTAGTCTAGGGACTGATATCGATCAGTTTTCCATAGACCTTAGGTACAACCATTCTATCAACAAAACGAGCAAGGATCTTGAAAGCCGAAATCGGATGATAGGTTTATCGTTCGGCTATAAGTTTTAAGTTCAGGTATATTACGTTGAAAAGCCTAATAAAACGGCTTTTCAACGTTTTTTATTAAATTATGAAGATTTACTAAGTGACAAATATCACGGCTTGGGACTCTTACATCTCGCCCGAGCTTGCATGTAGCCTAAGGCACAGTTCAAAAATAGTATTGTTGGTGCCGGCAGGTCTGTTTTTAATAAAGCATATCAAAATCACCACGCATCAGGTTATTTTTTTCGTTGTGCGAAATACTTTCGCGACCCATGGTGAGATTTGTCTGGATAAATCGATGAATCCTATTCACGTGCTTCCATAAGGCATTATTGATGCGTATGATGGTGATCTCCATGACTGTGGGTATGGTCATGTCCGCCAAAAAACAGCGTTGTAAGGGACAATAGAATGCCAAGGAGAACTGCCAGGAATTTCTTTTTGTTGAAAAGGTGATGATCAACAGAACCAGACTCGAATAGTATGGTCGTGGAAACATGCAGAAATATACCGATCACAACCGCCATCATTTTATCGAAATGTAAGGCAATACTACCGACCGCGTGATCACTAATTGCCTTGCTGGTAAGAAACCCTAAAGGTGTCATTAATGCAAAAACAGCTAAACTCCCAATAAGTAAGTTCTTGGACATCTGACCAGCTAATAACAAGCTACCTAGGGCGAAAGCGGCTGGCACGTGGTGAATAGCAATACCAATTACCAAATGTGACTGTTGTTCGGCAACCAAGGGCATACCTTCCAAAAAAGCATGCAGACATAAACTGACCATGACGGGGACCGGGAATCCAGACAGTTGATTCTTGTTCATATGCACATGACCGTGTTCAATACCCTTAGAGAAATGCTCCAGAAATAATTGGAACAAGAACCCTCCCAGTATGTATAATCCAATCGTTTCCATCTGATCTCCAGCACTATGGTATACATGAGGAATAAGGTGTAGTACTGTCAATCCAAAAAGATAAGCGCCACTAAACGATAGAATTAACTTTAGAAAAGTTGAATTATTTTTTTTTACTAAAAATACCGCCATACCGCTGAGGAAGGCGGACGCGAAAAGAATGGAAACAATAAGTAAAGCGTTCATTTTATTTTATATTAACGTTGTCCGTGTTTATTGATACAGTGGGTCGAAATCAAGTCTCACCTGTGAAGATAACCCCTTGTCTTTTCAGGAACTCACGTGGTTTTTAGCTCCCCCGTTTAGTTGCGTGAACTGTATGAATTGATCCACCAGGAGTTAACCAATGTTTCATGCGATAAATCCTATTCCTTCGATCGACTCGGCAAATATAAAGAATGAATTTATTAAAAGCAATCTTGTTGCATTTAATAAATTACACTAACTTTGAGAGTCATTAAAGTTTAAGTTATGCCAGAAATATTCTCGAAAATAGCGCTGATGTTACCCTTTATTCTAACCTTTCAGTTTACACTGGGACAGACCCCGTCTTCGGCAGAACATATCACGGAGCACAAACCGCTGATGAACGAAACATGGGAGACCTTCGATCTTTTGATGTATAAGGTGGAAACAAAACAGGGTAAGAAAACGTATACCCCTTATTTTCCTCCCGCTCTCGCGGACCTGGGCGGAAAACAAGTCACTATTCAGGGTTATCTTATTCCCATCCAGAGTGGATTCCGGCACAACAGATTTCTACTATCGGTGTTGCCTATACATCAATGTATGTTTTGCGGAACTGACGGGATACCAGCAATGGTTGAGGTAACGCTCGCAAATAATAAAAAGGAAAGAATTTCGGAAAAGCCAATCTCTATTCGTGGAAAAGTAATCTTAAATAGTACAGATCGCACGCGCGTTGAAATCTTGCTGGATCAATCAGAAAAAATACAAGGACGTTAAATTGATGTCTGTCCATAGCGTATCTTTTGGCTAACATCAATCCTTAGGCTCTTTACTGAGTTAGCAGGTTATATCTTTTTGTCATCTCACTGTTGACGGTCACGTGGTTTTAAGGGAATGGTATGAGTGCAGCGTTTCACGCTGACATCGGCAGTAAAATGAATGAATAAACCCTAAAAAGTCGATTTGAGAAATGCCGGGATTTCAATTTTCTCGTTCGTTTATTACGTTATTTCAAAGAAATGTGGAAATAATTTCAAAATAAATTAAGTTTTTCTTGGTTTTATATTCTGGTTACTTTATTATTGTCTACTGAACTTGTAGACTATAGAAAAAACACTTGGGTTCACGTACAAAAACCGCCCCCGTTTATGGGGAAATATAGAGCGTAATCACCTATGGATAAATTAAAATTAAAGCATATTTCAATAATTATCGTCAGCCTAAAACTGCTACTTATTGCCGTTGTTGTCTACAATTATCTTCCGAATGCCTCCGCCGTGGATCTTACTTTTAACGACACGTTCTTTTGGTTTATACTCGCTGGATTTCTGGCACAAATGGTCGATGGGGCTTTAGGAATGGCCTACGGGGTAACATCAACCTCGATTTTATTAAGCTTTGGACTTTCCCCAAAATTAGCGTCTGCTGCAGTCCACACGTCGGAGGTTTTTACCACTGGGGTTTCGGGGCTTTCACATATACGGTTCGGAAATATAGACAAGAAGCTTTTTTTTAAATTGGTCATACCTGGTGTAATCAGTGCATCAATTGGGGCATTTCTTTTGGGGTCGGTGATTGATGGGAATGTGATCAAACCCTATATCAATGTGTATCTGCTCATACTGGGGCTTATGATTTTGGCAAAAGCTTTTAAGAAAAGCATAGAACCAAAAGAAAACACGAAAAACGCACCTGTTTTAGCTTTATTTGGAGGATTCCTAGATTCTATCGGCGGTGGCGGATGGGGTCCCATTGTGACATCCAACTTAATTCGACAGGGAAATACACCTAATATTGTTATTGGGACTGTGAACACCGTTGAATTCTTTGTTACTTTTTTCAGTGCCGGGATCCTAATTTATTTTACGGGTATCCACAGCTGGCAGATTATTTTAGGATTAATCATCGGAGGGACATTAGCCGCTCCACTGGGCGCCTATTTAGCCAAAAAGATTTCAAGAAAACTATTGTTTATTTTGGTGGGAGTTATGATCGTGATTACTTCCAGTTATTCGCTATGGCAAGTGCTTTCTTAGCGCGTGTTTTCCTTGTTCCATTGATGAAAACAGCAGGAATTATTTGGTTAAAGTAGATTCCAGTCATTGAACCGGTACTCATAATTTTTCGTAGGTTTGTTTAGCATTTAGCTATTCTAATCCCATCTAAACTCGATATGACAAATATACTTATAGTTGGTATTGGCGGTGTCGGCGGCTACTTTGGCGGACTGCTATGCCATGCATTTAAGGAGCATCCTACTATTCAAATTCATTTTTTGTCTCGCGGTACAAATTTAAAAATTATCGAATCTTCGGGACTTGAGATTACCTCAAAAGATGGACATCTTATAGCGCACCCCGCAAGTATCACCGATAATCCCGCGACACTAGGTCCCACAGTAGACTACGTTATGCTGTGTACCAAAAGTTATGATCTCCAAGCAACGCTACAAAGTTTGAAACCATGTATAAATGACCGGACTGTTTTTCTCCCCTTACTCAATGGTGTTGATAGCAGATCCAGAATCCACGATCTTTTTCCTGACAACTTAGTGACCGATGGCTGTGCTAATGTTGTGTCTAGGTTGGTCTCTCCTGGTAAAATTGAGCGTTATTCCGATTTTCAAAAGGTTCATTTCGGACTTCAGCATCGCCACGATGAGCGATTGGATAGGCTGTTGAAAATCTTAAAAGAAGCGAATATCGATGCCACTTTGACGATAGATATCGAAAAGGCTATTTGGTCGAAATTTATTTTTATCTCCTCAGCGGCGGCTGTAACTACGTATTTCAATGCTACGTTTGATCAAATCGCCGATAATCCGGATTACTATGGTTATCTGTCCGAGGCAATTGATGAGATTATAACATTAGCGAAAAACAAAAACATCGATTTGTCCTCACGCATTAAGGAGGACACTTTGCAAATGTTTCGGGGAGCACCCGAAGGATCGACTACCTCGATGCACAGCGACTTTACAAACCAGAAAGAGAAAAAAGGTAAGGCTAAGACAGAATTAGACTCCCTTGTCGGTTATGTCATCCGGGAGGCCAATAAATATAAAATAGCGACCCCGACTTACGCAAAGATATTTGAAAGTTTAGTCTCGCAGGAGGAATACATGGGTGATATGGACAGCGCACCAGGAACATCGAGCAGGAAACCCAGCCGTTAATCGGTTGCGCTTCACTACAGAATTTCCAGTCAATATTTGCCAGATGGAGAAACTTCCATCTGTTTCATTTTTAAATAGCCATGCAGTGACTGATCTGACCTCACCGATAGCACTTCTGTTAGGTAATTTTGTGGATTAAGATACCGCAATACCGCCGGTGATGCAGACGCGCCTCAGGGCCGGCATTCATTGAAAGTTTGGAAGAACGGACGATCGCTTGAAAAACGGGTAAGGGGGATGTCCCGGCCGGTAACATACCGAAGCTCAGGTACAAAAAAGCAGTCCAGTTTATCTGGACTGCTGAATGTCATAATGTATTGATTTAAGAGGAGATCGCTCCCATCCAATCCGCGTTTTCCTGATACTCTAAAATCGGGTCAGCCTGCAATTTACTATGGAATTGACCTGCAAGTTTAGAAAGATCCATATGGATATGTTGACGCGTGATCTCGACGAGTTGTTGATTGAATCCCGCTTCACTCATTGAGGTGACGAATTGAAAGCTAATCACGCGGGCAATCATTCGTCCAAGGGTAACCAAATCACGTTGTTTTATATTATCCTCTAAATCGATGTCCAATTGCGTAGGAAAAAAATGAGCAGTCGATTGTGTAAGACCATAATTTTTCAAAAACTTCAGTAGATTTTTTTCTTTGCTTCGGCGCATTAACTTAAAAATCGATTCAGCGACTTGGGAGTAGAGCATCTCATTGGAACCCTCAAATATTTGAAACGGCCTGCTATCGACCACTCCCCTTCCCGCAATATGATCTAGCCGATAGCCATTTGCACCGGCTAATTGAAGTGCTGTTTGAGCGGCTTCATGCATTAAATCCGTAACCAAAGCTTTTACACTATTGGCATCAACAGCATGCCCTGAAAGATCAAAATCAATGGAACTAACCGCCGTGCTGTAGGCGCACATACCAGAACACAAAGTGTAGGCAGCTTGTAACCTCGATAATTGAAATTTAACGGAGTCAAGTTCGTTTAGGCGAAGTCCAGCCACACGACGTTCCCGACAATGCTGGAGTGATTCATCGAGCAAGCGTTTGATGAATCCCATTCCCATTCCAGGAAATTGAAGGCGGCTACGATGCAACGTATCCAACATTAATTTAATACCGATACTCTCGGGTTTTAACTTATGTTCCACCGGAACTTCAATATCGATCTCATTAACGCCGTAAGGAATGGCGTACAACCCCAGGCTATTGTAGCGATGGCTGACGTCAATTTTCTGCTCGGCTTGTGAATCATCGGTCATAAAGAAGTCAATGTCACGTGCCAAATCGCCGTTCTCGTTTCGTTTTCTGGCGGTTACCAACCAATAATCCGCTGCGCCTGTCAATCCTTGCCAATGTTTTTGTCCTTTTATTTTGTAAGAACTCCCTTGAAGGTTGTAAGCGGTTTGCATATTTAACGCATCACTACCATACGCCTTCTCTGTAATCATTAGCCCGCCCATGGCTTTCTCTTCCAAAAAGCGCCTAAAGACGTTATCCTTAACGCTAGCCTCGCCGTATTTGGCAAAAGGTTCGATGAAAAGTGCGATGTTAATGCCAAAGATTAACGACAATGATAGGGATTCGTAGGACGCTGCAGAGAGGACTCCCAGACATTCTTTAACCAAAGAACCTCTTCCACCATGAATGGATGGGATCGCCACTGACAATGGTTTTAAGTCCATAATTTCACTGAGAAACCCAGACGGTAGGCCTCGCTCAAGGCTTAATGCGTTGTAATCGTATTTGGTGTTGAACAAATAGGAAAGCTTTTCCCTCATCGAAGAAAGGAAGGTTTCAAAATCCGTTTGTTCCAAAACATTAATCATAGTATTTTTAAAATTTATTGTTCTAAACGTTGCCTCGATCGCGAATTTTTCTCCTTTGTGTATGTGTTATTGCTGCCACTAAGTCATCGATATAAACGGTATCCAATTGGCTACACAAGGACCGGTGCATGCGATTCTTTCAATCAATATAGTGATTGAAATGATAATAACAACCAATATATACAAATATCGCAGGTTATTAACAATTAGCGGTATTTGAATTTGTACAATAACTAGGACAAATCGTGCATTTCGAAAACAGCTGCTTAACTGGTTGATTCTCGATAGGCCGAGGGCGACATACCGACCAGTTTCTTAAAGATGCGAGCAAAATAAGAGGGGTCTGCAAAATCAAGCTCATAGGCGATATCCCCGACACTTTTCGTGGATTCAACGAGCAGTAGCTGGGCGTGCATAACCAGCACCTCTAATATAAGTTCCTTCGACGACTTTTTAAAAACGGACGATACACAGCGGTTGAGATAATTGACCGATACTGCAAGTCGATCTGCATAGAAATCCAGCCGTTTCTCGAGTTGGAAGTTTTTATGCACCAACTGCTTGAATCTTAAAGCGATCTCTTGTCTTCGGGTGAATTTTTTATTGTGCTCGGACAGCTTGATCACCTTGAGTAAAACGGATTTCAGTAAACTGTCAGACAATTCCCGATAAGGGTTTTGGTCATGAATCTCGCTATAGAGTTGCTGTAACAAATGGTGCAATTCCTGGCTTTCTTGCTTCGAGAGATTCAGTAACGGTGTAATGCTGAATATATTCAATATCTCTTGTTCGCGAAATAACGACGTCATCGCATTGTCGTTGATTAGAATACAATGTCCTTGCGCTAATTTGTCGACTGAATTGATAGCCGAAATATTGCCATAGTTACTGATCAGCACAGATGGCGCCTGAACCGTGTAGACATCGGGACCGATTTGGTGCTTGAAATATCCTTGAGTGAGGTGAACCAATAAATTGTAGCCGAAAAATATGGGCGGAATCGGAATCTTAAGATGGGGGGCGATTTCACTTAAACGGAATATCTTGACCGGTGAGTGTGTATGTTTGAGGTGTTCAAGACTACCAGACATAAACCGGTTCACAAATTCGTCTGCATTTACCTGTTTATCCATAAAAATCGGATCAAAAATCGTTTAAAATTAACACATATTTTTGACTAAAGGAAGCGTTACTAGCAATTAGCGAGGTGTCTGGATTCAGAATTCTTGACGAGTTATCCTATAGTCAACCGGTAGCGGGCTATCGAATTGGTAGGGTGATCTCCCCTATCTGATACCTACAGTTTCCTGTGAAAATATTTTATCTTTGAGCAATTTGCTCAACCCTGTTGGCTGTTACTGAAAGTCAAATGATCCTGAAAAACTACCGTAGAATACTAAAACTAGCTGTACCGATTATACTGGCTAACGCCTCGGTACCTCTTTTAGGTATTGCCGACACTGCTGCAATCGGACAGACCGGGGCAGCCATTGATTTAGGAGCGATTGCCTTGTCGTCCCTTATTTTTAATTTCGTGTATTGGGGCTTTGGCTTTTTGAGAATGGGAACAACTGGTTTCATTTCCCAAGCGATGGGAGCAAAAGATCAGGATGAAGTTCATGCTTTACTGTTTCGAGCGGTCCTTTTAGGGTTAACTATTGGGCTTATATTGATCGTTCTACAACAGATTATCGGTGAGTTTGCGATTCATTTACTCAAGGCGAGCGATGAAATTAAATCGCTGGTTCGAGACTATTTTTTTATTCGTATTTGGGGCGCACCGGCTACGCTGATAACCTTTACCCTACTCGGGACGTTTATTGGTGCGGGCTGGACCAGACACTTGTTAGTCGTACAACTGTTTCTCAACGGTTTGAATATTTTGTTAAACGTGTGGCTTGTTGTAGGATTTAATATGGGCGTTCAGGGAATAGCCTTGGGAACCCTAATAGCGGAGTGGTCAACTGTTTTTTTTGCGACTTTTCTACTGCTGAAAAAATTAGAAATGCAGCGAGTTGCCACTCGTTTTCACGCTTTATATAAAAGGATTTTTAATAGAGAAAAGATTTTAAGTCTGATACGAGTGAATGCAGATATTATGATCCGTACGCTAGCGCTATTAAGCGGATTCGCTTGGTTCGCCAATCAGGGAGCTGAATTCGGTGACACCATTTTGGCTGCAAATCATGTGCTGCTTCAGTTCGTATCGCTTTCGGCCTTTTTCCTGGATGGATATGCCCACGTCGCTGAGATGCTTACCGGTAAAGCCTACGGCGCTAAAGATCGGCTATCTTTTTCCCGGGAAGTGAAAGATTCGTCCATTTTAGCTGGCGCGACTGCGTTAGTCTTGGCCATTGGAATTTTTGGTTT
Source organism: Sphingobacterium sp. (assembly GCA_052092145.1). GTDB lineage: Bacteria > Bacteroidota > Bacteroidia > Sphingobacteriales > Sphingobacteriaceae > Sphingobacterium. The sequence continues at coordinate 196,383 of JBQDCW010000001.1, forward strand.
TGGAGATCTCCTTATTTCTTTGCTCAGTCAAGATGTTGGCGTACAGCAGGTGGCATCCGAACATCTCCTATACGCAGCGATCTATATTGGACTTTCATTTGCGGCATTTCAACTCGATGGCGTATTTATTGGGATCACAAAAAGTACGGAGATGCGAAACGCAACAATTCTGGCGTTACTTGTGTTTATTACCGCCGCCTATATTCTGACACCCCACTATGGGAATGTAGGGCTTTGGATTAGTTTTATTATTTATGTCGTCGCTCGCGCGATTATGTTGGGAGCGTATTATCCGGGAATATTACGCAAAATGCTGTAATCGGGATCGCCCGAGTGTTTTCCCTAAAACGCACTAGCCAGCGGGGCTAAGCGAGTTTCAGGGAAGACGGACGAGATTTTTGGCTAACGGAGCCGCTAGTCGTTGGGTGTTCTGGGTTTACTTGCGGGTCGCATTGCGAGTGGTGCGGGTTGCTGATCCAGGATGGTTTTTAATCGTTGAAAAGCGGGATGGTCCATGCGCCAAATGTTTTCTTTTTCAATGAGCTCATCTTGATATTCGTATAGTTCGTAAACAGTCTCCCCTTTTCCATCCATGGGTGTCCATTCGATCAATCGGTATTTTGAGTCGCGAATAGCGCGGCCCAACATGCCATCCCGGGGAAAACAATGGTATACAAATTCGCGGAAGTCAGCACCGGGCGTATCGAAAAGGGGCCGAGCGCTCTGACCATCCCAAGGTTGCTCAACATTGGGGGTGGGTAGTCCACATAATTCCACCAAGGTCGGATAAATATCGACAGTTTCGATCAACTCTTTATTATTACCTAGATTCGTTTTTGAATCTGGATGATGTATAATTAACGGGATGCGATTGGCCAATTCGTAATTAACATGCTTGGTCCACATGCCCATTTCTCCGAGCAAGTAGCCATGATCACCCCAAACCACCACAATCGTGTTTTTGTCTAAACCGCTTTGTTTTAGTTGATCCAATACCTTTCCAATTTGTGCATCCACATAACTGACCCCCGCATAATACCCATGAATTAGCTTTCGAGTCAGTGAGTCGGGAAATGGGTCTGCTTGCTGGGCGGAGGGTATACCTTTGTATTGCAGAATTTCGCCATCTCGTTTTACGGCAAATGGTGGAGCTGATGCGGGGTTTTTCTGATTTTTTGGAATTGGGATTTCCGCGCGATCATATAGATCCCAATATTTTTTCGGGACCGTAAAGGGTAGATGTGGGCGCGCGAAACCTACCGCCAAAAAGAAAGGTTGTTCACGACCGGCCAGGGTATCCAATCGTTTTGCTGCACGAATCGCAACCCGTCCATCAGCATAGGTCTCGTCCGGTACGTCTAAACGTTCCCAGGCGGGTCCCTTTTCCAATTTGTTTGCCTCGCTCCAGGGTACATTCCCAAAAAGTGCTTCTTCCCGGGTTTGTCCTTGGTGGGTTTTGTCCGCGTATTCGACAACGAAATCATAATGATGTGGGACCGACCACGACTGCTCGTCATTGTAGGTGTTGTGGCCCACATGAAAGACTTTTCCAATCGCCTCGGTATGATAGCCTTCCTGCAGAAAATGCTCAGGCAATGTGACTGCATTTGGATACGCCTCCCTGAACGCCCGTCCGAAATCATATAGGCCAGTGGAGGTTGAACGTGAACCGAGCAACAAATTGTAGCGCGAAGCGACACAAACGGCCTGATTGGTGTAGGCTCGTTCGAATACATGACTTTGTTTGCCTAAGGCGTCTAATACTGGGGTCCGCGCAAGTTTATCACCGTAGACACCCATGGTCGGTCGAAGGTCGTCCACCAATATAAGAAGAACGTTATAATTCTTGTTCGTTTGCGCGTTAAGCTGTGAAACGCAGAACAGAAATAGCGCAAATAATAATGTTTTAATCATCCTATCAGTATTCTTTAGGTTAAAATTCTATGTCTGCATAAAACTCATCGGCCGCATCAGCATCGGGCATCAATTGACCATCTTCCCATTTTATGGGCAGCACAGCGGGGCGGCAGGTGACCGGAAACCTTGTGCCCATTACGCCTCTAGGGTTAAAGAAAATGGTTGACCACCATTTCCCATCAGCTCCTTGAAAAATATTATTGTGTCCACCCTCGATGATCGCTGGACGTCGCGGTCCATAGGGTCCATACACGTTATCAGAGGTAGCCAGAACCACATCGTAGCTGTGCAGCACGGAATCTTTTCGGTCGTCTCGAATGTATGAATAGCTGCCGTCTGATTGTGGTACCGACCAAACGGTCTGAAGGAGATGGTATTGATTGTCATGCTTCTCTATCCACACCCCTTCAATGTAGGGTTCTGAGGAATAAGGTGTTTCTTTGATCCGCTTGAAGGGTTGAGCAATATCGGTCAGGTTCTCGTTCATCGGCGCGATAAAATGATTATGTCCAACTAAATAAACAGCTCCGTCTTCATCTTCGAACAGACTAAGATCGATATTGTTAAAGATCGGCTTCTCCGCATTTCCGGCAATATTGCGATAAGGTCCTTCCGGCTTACCACTGGTGCTTTCTAAGATAAAGGAACCGTTTCCACCATTTAAACATGCTGCAATCATCCATTTATCTTGACTCTCTATATAGTGCAATTCAGGTGCCCAAACTGCACGGAATATCGAATCTAGCGGATCGCCATTTAGAGATTTTGCGCCAGGTTCTATCGGACTTCCTTTTTTTTGCCAGTCAGCTGCATCCTCGTCAAATGACCAAATTCTCCCCATGGCTTCCCAGTCCTTCATATCTTTTGATCGCCAGAGATATAAGCCGTCATTATAGTCCCAACAGTGAATCTGGCCCTCAAATTCTCTTTCAGGAGTTGCAGTGGTTCCCGTCATATAGTAGTAACCATCTGGGCCATAGGTAACATATGTGTCTCGCATCCACACGTCCAAAATTGGTCGAATAGTAGCGGGTACCGTTAATAAGCTATCACCTACCGGAGCGGTTGGGTCACTGAAGGTTAAACTGCTTTCCTCTTCCTTTTGCGGGCCCGAGCAGGACAGACAGATTGATAAAGTGAGTACCAGACAACTGATCCTCGTGAACATTGACTTTTTCTTCATGTATATAGTTTTTGAATATGGAATTTTAGATGAATATCGCTAATTATAACCTTCATTTTGTACACATAGTTTGTTGGCTTGGATCTCTGATTGCGGTATGGGAAATCGTATTTTATTTTCGGTAGCAAGATTAGGTGAAACTCCGCGAGCAATGGCAGAGGAGATAAAAGTTCCCTGGCGTATCAAATCCTCCCGACGTTTTCCTTCACTGATGAATTCCCATCCGCGTTCTCTGAATATTGCTTCCCGGAAGGCTTCCTTACTCGGCGTATTTCCAGGGTGAAGATTCGCTAATCCTGCCCGCTGCCGAATTTGATTGATAAGCGCAAAGCATTCGTCGGTTGGGGCTCCAGTGAGTTCATTGAGCGCTTCGGCACGACTGAGCAGAATATCCGAATAACGGATTACAGGCACGTCTGTTCCGCTATTATTTCCGACGGTATGGTTGTCCCAATATTTAAAACTCCTGGCATTGTCTCCAGATAATAGATCTACCGTTTCGTTAGTATTGTTGATGAAAGATGTACAAATTAAATCCCGCCGTTTGTCATGAGCGGCGATGCTTTCTACAAATTCGGTTCTAAGGCGATATTGTGTTGCAAAATTAGACATCGTTGGATTGTACTGGAACTCGGGGAAATCATCGGCACTCTTAAAGCCACTGGGTAAAGCGCCTGCCATAAACCAATTGCCAAATTGGACTTCATTCTTACAGGGTAGGACCAGAAGCATTTCACGGTTATCTTTCCCTTCATTTTCCACGCGGAATAGGTCTTTGAATTCATGTTGATCGGTGCTATAATAATTGAGCGAGATGATTTCTTGACACGCATCCGCCGCCTTTTCCCATTGTTTAGTATTCAGCAAAAACTTCGCTAAGACGCCCAATGCATTACCACGATTGAAGCGTCCGAGAGATTCTTCTTGCCCCGGATCCGGGAGATCTGCAACACTTTCCATAATCTCCGTCTCGATGAACCTGGCGATCTCCTCCTCGGTAGCGCGGCTTAGGTCAGCTCCTTGTGTCGTGGAGGTCCGTAAGGGTACTGGCCCGAACCAATTGTATAAGATAGCATAAGCCTGTGCCCGGAGCACTCTCGCTTCAGCCAAAACCAGTTTTTTTACTTCCTCACTGGTTTGCACATTGACAATGCTTTCGATGACATCATTCGCGTCACGAATACAACGGTAGTTAGGGGCCCAAACATCTCCTTGGAAGGTCTGTAAGCTAGGGTCCCAACTGAAATTCATTAAATGAACGAATTGTCCGTTCTCCGCCCCACCTGAGTTATGAGCCATATCCGTGGACACCTCAGAATTATTGATTGTAAATCGGGAATTTTGTTGGGTTTGTTGCTGCGCATAGGCCGAAAATAACAGCGATTTGATCCCCTCTTCGGATGTTAAAACATTGCCGGGAGAGAATTCTGAGCGTGGGGTCACATCCAGTAGCTTCTCACAGGAGGAGACCGCAGTAGCCAGTATGGCCAGAACGAGGAGCTGGGTTCGTTTTATAATATTCTTCATTTCTCTTAGTTTTAAAATTGCAAATTCACACCTGCGGTAAAAGTCCGCGTCAAAGGATAGGAGTTGTAATCGACGCGGAGTACATTATCGCCTATCGCGTTCACCGCAGGATCAACACCCGAATATTTGGTCCAGGTATGCAAGTTTTGTCCGTTCACAAACACCGTGGCACTTCTAATATATTTGTTCTCCAGCAAGGGTATTTTATAGCTTAAGCGAATGGACTGAAGACGTAGATATGAGGCATCCTCTACAGTTTTATCGGTTACATTTCTGGATCCCTGGACATCGCCTGGAATAAAAGAAGGATAGTCATTGGTTGGATTCTGTGCCGTCCAACGATTGAGGTATAATGCAGCTAGTTTATTGCGACGGAAATCTACTGGATAGTAAGAATCCACGCGGCTACTGTTAAGCATCTTTGCTCCCTGTGACCCTTCTAAAAAAATGGCTAGATTAAGGTTTTTGTAACTAACATCGGTGTTCAAGCCATAGAAAAAATCAGGTAATGCCTTACCTAATATCACTCGATCGTCTGTATTGATAACTTGGTTGTTGTCTAAGTCATGATATTTTAAATCGCCCGGTCGAACACCCGGTTGAGCCAGTGAGAAATCATCATCGATTTGCCAAACGCCATCGACCAGGTACCCATAATAAGAACCGATTGATTCGCCAGGTTTCAAGATACTGTATTGACCAATATTACCGGGACCAGTGCCGATGAATTCCTCCACACTACCCAAACTTATTACCCGGTTTTTCAGCGTCGTCAAGTTAAAGCTAGCGTTCCATTGGAATGCATTATGATCTATCAATGAACCGTTAACGGTGAGCTCCATCCCACTGTTTCGCATACTGCCCACGTTTTCAGTTCGGGCATTAAAACCTGTACTAAGGGGCTGGGGCACGTTATACAGTAAATGCGAGGTCCGTCGGTCGTAGTAGTCCAGGCTCCCTGATAGTCGATTTTCCCAAAAAGAAAAATCTAATCCTAGATCGAATTGCTCAGCCGATTCCCAACGTAAAAATGGATTCGCACTGCGTGTAGGGGCAATCGTGGTCACGCGCTCTCCATCGAATATCGCATTTCGTCCAGCAGCATAGGTGGAGAAATACAGATAATTGACATTGGGTTGATTGCCTATTGCGCCATAGCTCGCTCTAATTTTCAGATCGTTGATCCAAACAGCGTTCTGCAGAAAATTTTCCTCCTGTAGTTTCCATGCTAAAGCAATCGAAGGGAAATAGCCAAAGCGATTTTCGGGACCAAATCGAGCAGAGCCGTCGGCCCGAAAACTGCCGGTTAATAAATAACGATTTTTATACGTATAGTTGATGCGACCGAGATAGGATAACAAAACGTTTTCCTGGGCGCCGTAACCTACTCGATTCAGCGTTGCATCACCGGACCCGAGACCGTAATAGGTCAAATCTGCAAGTGAAAAAGATCGAGCGTTAGCAGTCAGGCTGCTGGACGTGTACCTTTCGTAGGTCGCTCCCAGTACGGCGTTGACTTGATGATTCGCCCAGGTCTCTTGGTAGTTCAGTGTGCCCTCTAACAGGTAGTAGCCTCGTTTGCCGTCACGCACATCGGCATATCCGCCATAAGAAGCACCTGTTAATGTCGAGGGATCGATCCAGAAAGTGCGTTTAGTATTATTGAGATCAACCCCCACTCTGGCTTTTGCTGAGAGAGAAGGTAATAGGAAATATTCTGCAAATACGTTCCCGAAAGTCCGAAAGGTCTCTCCTTTTGAATACTGACCGTGGATAACCGCTAATGGATTGTCCATTGGGGCCATGAGTGGTGAACGGAAATATTCACCGTCTGCGCTATAGGCTGGTGCAGTTGGATCATAATTTTGTGCCATATACAGCGCGCTTGCGTTGTCATTAATACCCACCCCATTGGCATTATAAGCGTCATCAGTATAGGCTGTCGATAAGCTCATGCCGATGTTGTATTTGGAGGGAACGCTTGTCTGTACATTGAGTGTTCCGTTGTACCGTGTAGTTCCCGAATTGAGCATTACCCCATCTTGGTCAAAATACCCACCTGCGATATAGTATTTGGTGGTAGGGTTACCGCCACTAAAGGAAAAATCGTGGGTCTGAACGCCCGCATTCCTAAGTAAAAGACCTTGCCAATCGGTGTTGTGATTCTCTCCGTCTACGGGATGGTATACATTGGGATTCAGATCTCCTTCTTCGATTATTCCATTTAATGTCTCCGTGTATTCCTGGCCAGTCATAAAACGTTGTGTATTGGCGATTTGTTGACTACCGAATGAGGCATTGTAATCTAATGTAAGGTTGCCTTCTTGACCTTTTTTTGTCGTAATAAGCACCACTCCGTTAGCGCCTCTGGACCCGTAGATGGCGGTGGCCGATGCGTCTTTTAAGATCTCGATCGATGCAATATCCGACACGTTTAGGGCGTTGAGTGGATTGCGGTTGTTGGGGTTATTTGTTGCTCCACCCACACCCGCAGAACCGATTGCGGCTGCATCGTTGACCGGCATACCGTCAATTACGTATAAGGGCGCATTGTTACCGGTTATCGAGGTAACTCCGCGAATCTGTACGCTCATTGCGGCTCCTGGCTCGCCACTTTTTTGAGCGATTTGCACGCCTGGTGTACGTCCCTGCAAGGCTTGTTGTAGATTGAGATTTGCGCCTTTGGTTAGTTCTTCTGCTGGAACAGATGCTACTGCCCCGGTCAAATCACTTTTGCGAACCGTTCCATACCCCACGACAACCACCTCATCAATTGTGCTATCATCCGGTTGCATGATAATCTCTAGTTCGGTGCGGCCTGCTAAGGTTATTGTCTGCGGGAGATATCCCAGGTGACTCACCACGGCTCGATCCATTGCTCCGTTAAATCTTAAGAGGAAAGCGCCTTGATCGTCGCTGCTGACCTGCACCGAACCATCTTGAAGCTTTATGGTGGCTCCAACAATTGCTTTTCCGGATTCATCATGGACATACCCGCTGATTTGTCGATCTTGACTGCGGGCTAAATCGGCAAACAATAGTATCAATAAAGTTAGGGAAAAGGGTAATGAAATTGCTATCAGTTTATTTTTTGATGTGTTCATCGGTTCATTTTTGGTTGGTTAAAAGGTAAGTCAAGCCTTCGTATTGTTAAATATGCTAATCGTTCGACCAATGATCTCTATACTGCTGTATCCTGGTGGTTTAGGTATCCCGATCGATGTATGCCTCGGCAACCCTTGTCAGCATCTTTCAGACCCTTGTTTGATTGCCCAGATGGCTACGCCGACAGCCAATACGGACGGATAAATTCATGTACTGATCAATTTTAATTTGTTTATAGTGGTCTATAACCGGTGGGCACATCGGAACCAATCTTGTGTGAATTTTGGGACCCAAATACCTCATACAATGTTATTTGAAATTCCGGTAATTCATTAGGACTCTTGTTTAAATGTTCAGGATTTTTGTTTAATTTCAGGCTTTAGTGGTCATTAACACCACGTTTGGTAAACCACCAAAAAAAACACACCCTAATCCATGCGTAAAAAACTGACTTGGTTCATTTGTTTTGCCGTTTGTTTGGCTGTCAAGCTTTCGGCTCAAGACGTCTCGTTTCGGAAGATCACCTCTAGCGAGGGACTCTCCCATCATACGGTTTATGCTATGACGCAGGACCAAATGGGGATGATGTGGTTTGGTACTCGAGAAGGGTTGAGTCGATTCGATGGGCGTGAAGTGTTTACCTATTACCTGGAAAGTCCTTCGGCCGGGGGGGCAGTGAACAAAATCAACACTTTAGCTGCTGTAGGCAACCGGGTCTATGTGGGGAGCGATGCCGGATTGTTTCTCTATGATCCGATGCTGGATAATCTTACGCGGGCAGCTCTGTTAAGCGAACATCAAGCCATTTTGATGCTTCACGCATACCGGGAAGACGTATTTGTGGGAACGTCGAGAAGTCTTTACCGGATTACTAATCAGGAAATTCACCTACTAAGCCATGACCACACCGGAGAAGTACGGGCATTGACCCCACTTAGCCAAGACCGATTTATGGTGTTTATGGGCTCGCAATTAAAGATAATAGATCGAAATGGAAATCCATTGCTGAGATTTAGCGGCTTTGAGCTTTCAGAATTGGAGCGATCGGACTTCACCGTTCATGATCTATATACCGATTGGTCAGGACAGGTATGGCTGGCGTCAAATTATGGCCTGTTTCTTTTTGAAGAACAAAAGAACCGATTTACGAAAATTAATCTATCCTCGACCGAAAATCGAGAAAACAACACGGTTAGAACAATCCTTGGCGATCGTTCGAATCTATTATACCTCGGTACTGAAGATGGGATTTACAGCTACGATCTTCAGGAAAAGCAGGTCAAACATTATACCCATAGCTATGATCATCATGAACAGAAGCTTAATGATAAAGCAATATACTCCTCTTTCATCAGTACAGACGGGACGTTATGGTTTGGCACCTATTTCGGGGGCGTTAATTACATACCCTCTAGTCATTATGGGTTTAAAACAATGCGTGCTAGTGGCGAGCGGAATAGATTACATGGTAAAGCGGTTAGTCAGCTAATGGAGGATCAATCGGGTCGTCTTTGGATTGGAACCGAAGATGGTGGGATTACAATTCATGACTCCACTGAGGATCGAATCGATTATATCAATGGATCCAGCACACCGTTCTATTTATCAATAAATAACGTTCATGCGCTTCACCAAGACCAGCATGGGGACGTATGGGTGGGTACATTTTTAGGCGGATTGCATCGTTTTAAAATGAAGGAAAAAACCACCCAAATATTCCGTCATTCCTCGGATGATCAAAGCAGTATTTCCAACGATAATATCTATGCTATTTTTACCGATAGCCAGGATAGGTTATGGATAGGAACACAACGGGGCCTAAATATATTTGATCGGAAAGAAGAGCAATTCAGTCTTTTTAAGCCGGCTATTTTTGAAAATAAATTTATCTACGACATGATCGAAGGTCCCGACAGCAGCCTCTGGTTTTGTACCCGTGCGGATGGCATTTATCGATACTGGCCAACGACGGACAGCCTGAAACACTATCGTGCTGATAGCTCCACTAAAGGACTTCAAGGAAACCAAATCATTAGTGCTTATCGGGATCATGACGACCGTATTTGGTTCGGAAGCCTCGACGGAGGTGTCTGTTACTTTGATTATTCGACCGATCAGTTCTATAGCCTAACCACTCACAACGGGCTGGTAAACAATAGTGTTTATGGAATATTAGAGGATACCCAAGGAATGATTTGGATGTCCACCAATAAAGGACTGACACGCTACGATCCCCATCGGAATCAGTTTTCACATTTTAACAGTAAACACGGCCTTCCTTCGAACCAATTTAACTTTAAATCCTTTCTAAAAGCCGCTGATGGCACCTTATATTTTGGTTCAGTGAACGGTCTTAGTTACTTCCATGCGGAGGATATTCAGCCGCGTAAAAAAAGTACGTATCTGTTACTGAGCGACTTTAGCCTTTTCAATAAAAGTGTTGATATTGCAGAATCAGATGTTTTAAGTAATCATGTCAATTATTTGGACGGGATCGCTTTGGATCATAATCAGAATGTATTTTCAATCGATTTCACGGCCTTAGATTTTGCGAATCCAGAAAGTATACAATTTCAGTATTTCCTGGAGGGATTTGAGGAGGAATGGAATCAACCCACTGAAAAACGACGGGCTACGTATACCAATCTGGCTCCTGGTGCGTATACCTTTCAGGTGAAGGCGGTGCAAGCTGATGGGTCGGACTGTAGCGCTGTGCGGAGTCTACAGATACAGATTAATCCGCCGTTTTATAAAACCACCTTTGCTTATGTCCTTTATGCTTTTCTAATGATTGCTGCCGTTGCTGCATACGGACGTTTTGTTCGCTTTCTCCATGAGCGTAAATTGGAATTGAATCTGGCCCGTTTGGAAAAAGAAAAAACGGACGAACTCACGCAGAACCGGTTGAACTTTTTCACGTTCATATCCCATGAATTCAAGACGCCACTGACCTTGATTTTAGCCGCTATAGATAAGCTTACTGCTGAGGGTTCCAGAGCGTTGCAACAAAATCCACAGATAGCGCAGATTACAAAAAGCGCTTCCACCTTATTCGAATTGATCCAGGAATTGATGGAATTCCGTAGTGCAGAAAACAACCACAGCAAAATCGAGCTTGCCCATGAGGATATTGTCGGTTTCCTGGTCAATGTAGTCTCATGTTTCAGATCGTTGGCCAATGAAAAAGGTCTTTCTTTGGAAATTCGATCTGAAATTCCACAATATATGTGCTATTTCGATCAACAGAAACTCGAGCGAATTATTATCAATCTGCTCTCCAATGCATTGAAAAATACGGTCCACGGTGGCGTGGAGGTATCAATAGGTATTAAGACGGATTCGACCAAAGACTGGGTCCGTATCCTGGTGTCAGATACCGGTAGTGGTATGGGCAAAAAAGAAATAGAGAATGCGTTTAAACCCTTTTTTAACAAAGGAAAAAATCGAGAAGGAAGCGGAATAGGTTTGCCCTTGATGTATAGCTTGGTACACTACCTCGGTGGAATAATCAACATAACAAGTCCTGTAAGCGGAGGAACGACGGTTGTGGTTGAATTACCGCTAAATAACCGGCCCGCAACGCCAGTAGAGAAGTCTGTACGAATGGATAACCAATCTTCCCTTGCCACCGGTCAATCCGCCAAACAGGTGGAATTTCCAATCACCAGCGAGAATGGGCGAAAGAAATACTCGCTATTAATTGTTGAAGATAATAAAGAACTCCTTGGATTCCTATCCGAACATTTCTCCAAAAATTACCAAGTTGATCGAGCCACTAATGGGGCTATGGCGAAACGAAAAATTTTGAAGCTAGCTCCCGATATTATCGTCAGTGATGTCAAAATGCCAAAGATAGACGGATTGGAACTTTGTCGTTTTGTCAAGCAGCATCCCGATATTGGACACACACCCTTTATAATGCTGTCGCAGGCTGGTGATCAAGGCATGAAACTCGATGGGCTAGATGTTGGGGCGGATACCTATCTGGCAAAGCCCTTCAAATTGAAGGAGCTCGAGCTGATCATCGAAAACATGCTTTGGTCGCGGAAGGTATTACGAGAAAGGATTATCCACATCAGTGAATTTGCAAAGAATAAGCTTCCTGAAAACAACAAAGATGAAGAGTTTCTGAAAAGGCTGAGTGCGATATTTCATGCTCGATTCATGGATAGTAATTTATCCGTTGACGATTTGGCTAAAGAGATGTATATGAGTCGAACGAGCTTACACCTTAAGCTAAAAAAAGCATTGGGAAAGAATGCCACAACGTTACTGGCAGAATATCGTCTGCGACGGGCGTCAATCATGCTTAAAAATGACATCCCTATTAATGAAATAGCATTCCATTGCGGGTACAATGATCCCAGTTATTTTAGCCGAATTTTTAAAAAATATTACGGTTTGAGCCCAATGGAATTCAAACTCCAGAGTGCTGATCTGAACGAGTGATTTTGAGACACTTGTGACCGCGATTGTTTGTGGAGCTGAAATAAAATCGTTAGTTTAACGAAAACTAAAAACTATGGATAAGCAGAACACACTCATTATTGGGGCTAACGGAAAAATAGGTCGTTTAGTCAGTGCTAAAATGGCAAAATCTGTAAATTTCCAAGCAGTGGCAGGTATACGCGGCGAGGAACAAATTCCTTATTTTGCGGAATTAGGCCTTACACATCGGTTGATTGATTTAGAAGGGTCAGTGGAGAAATTAGCAAGCAATCTCCAGGACATTCAGGCCATCGTCTTTACGGCCGGTTCGGGCGAAACAACCAAATTTGATAGAACTTTAACCGTGGACCTGGACGGAGCGGTCAAGTGTATAGAGGCGGCGGAAGCGGCTGGTGTCAATCGATTCGTGATGGTAAGTGCAATTCATGCCGATAACCGGGGGACTTGGGAAGCAACTGGAATAAAACCCTACTATATTGCTAAGCATTATGCGGATCGGGCATTAAAAAACAGCTCGTTGGATTACACAATTTTGAGACCCGCTCGTTTGCTTGATGGTCAAGGAACCGGTCAAATTTCAGTCGACAGTGAGTCCGGCGCACCCTTAGAAATCTTTCGAGAAGACGTGGCTGAGGTTGTTCTTCATGTTCTCGCTGAACGACGTTTTGCCGGCAAGACAATTGATTTGATCAATGGCGAACGAACGATTGCCGATGAACTGGCTTCCTTTTAGTACCTTGCGGGTAAATTCTATGTGCCAATGGACATCATACCACACACTGTGACAGGCTTAAAGGCTGCCGAAGTCAAATCAAGCGATCTACTTATAGAAGATTTACAAGGAGCTTTAGATCTTTTGGGAGACCTTTATTATCAAGGTTTCGATATGATTATTCTTCGTCGTGCCCATTTTTGTTCTGATTTTTTTGACTTAAAAAGTCAATTAGCAGGTGATATTCTTCAGAAGTTTTCGAATTACAGAATGCGTTTAGTTATTCTGGGGGATTTTGGCTCCGAGTCTAGTCGCAGTTTGCGTGATTTTGTCTATGAAAGTAACCAAGGTCGACACATACAGTTTGTTGAAAATGTAGACGCCATTCGGTAGTTGCACACGCTATCCTGTCTACATTACCCCACTAGGAAGACCGATCTTCATCGGCCTAAACCTGGTGCTTCTTCTAAGGCCGCAGCATCGGAAATTGGGAAATACGCAGCGTAGTACACCCGTAGGGAATCAGATTAATTTCTTGTTCCTTTAACTCATCAACATTCAAACCGTCCATATCGGCGGTGGGCATCGGCCCAGCCATTCCGTTGTATAATTTCCAGAATGGGAGCTGTTTCGCTTTGACTTGGATGGTCAATGGCGCATTCTCTCGATTCCAGGGAAAGTCTTTATCGATCCCTTGATTGTGTTTTACGGTAAATAATTGGGCCATTTCATTTTTATCAAAAAGCGGCAGTCCATAGTTCCAATCGGACAACGGCGTGGCTTCAATATAGGAATCTCCAAAGACATCTCGCTCTTCATCTTCAAAGAAAATCTCACGTTCTTCACCCGGAATGTCGAGCGCAAACACGAGCGGACCCCGTTGAATTGACCGCGACCCTTCATGATGAACGTCAAACTGAAGTTCCATTGGAAAATCCAGCTCAATTCGGTCGCCGGAATTCCAGGTTCTTTCAATCTTGACGACTTCGCCCGGTATTAGGGTTTTGTCCAGTTTCTCTCCATTGATCGTAATTTGAGGCGAATGGGTCCAACTAGGAATCCTCAGGTGATAAGGGAAACGAATTGGGCTACTTTGCTCATGACGAATCGTGAGTCTAATCTGCTGCTCGAAGGGGTAGAAAGTCTCTTGTTCAATGTGAACGTTTTTTTGATCCTTCCCGACCATCACCTCGACGCTTGAGGGCGCATAGATCAGGGAAGCCACACCCTGGTCAGCCGATGCATAGTACAGGTTCTGCGTAAATTTAGGCCAGCCTTGGTGCATATTTGATGTACAACAAGGGTATCCTGTGCGTAAACCGAAAACCACATCGGTTCCTTGATGATTCACATCGAAATTATACATTTGTCTTTTGATTTGCACTTGGTTGGCTTGCTGAAAATATTGTCTGGTCATGAAATCATCAGCTATCTGAGAGGGTAACGCATTAAAAGCGACTTTTTCTAACGCCTCGGCAAGCGGGACCTCTCCGGTAATTTCCAACATTTTTTCCAACGAGTACATCATTTCTACAGCCGTACAGAGCTCGGATCCCTGAGTTGGATTACTACCATGAAGGGCTTCATCTCCTCCATATAGCCCATGTGCCAAGCCATTGAAATGAGCGATATCATGCAGTCCTTGTTTCACGGCTTCGAGATGTTTAGGATGATGACTTTGCTGATAATAGATCACAGGTTCTTTTAGCCCCTGGGCAAGATTGACACAATGAATACTTCGATGGGTGGACAGCATGTCGCGTTCCAAAAAACGTTCCGTAAAATCGAATCCTTGTCCGTGTAGAATTTCAGCGAGTTTAAGGAGATCGGGGTCTGCGTTGAGATTATACAACCAATAAACGGCTTGTAGATTATCCGCAGATCGGTATTCAGCCCAAAAAGTCCAATGCCCCAACGGTTTTTCTTCAATCGTTTTTAATTGGTATTGGAAATACTTACTGAACAGATCCACGACACGATCATCACCTGTTGCGGAGTAGTACTGCTGCAAAATTTTGAGCATAACCATCTTAGGCCACCAATCATGTGCGTTATCTCGCTGTATTCCGGGTTCATTTTCATAATCTTGATCTGGCCCAAAATAACCGTCTTCTCGCTGGCTAGCTATTGCCCATTCTACCCAGCGTTCCGCTTTAGTCATGAGCGCTTGGTCGTCTAACAGATAAGCTAACGGAAGTAATCCATCAATCCAATACGGACCCCGCTCCCATTGATCCCCATCACCACCTAGCCATCCGTTCCTTTCGCCCATCACTTGCGGGTAAAGCTCATCTAATCTGCCCGTTGCTCCGGATTTCTGGCTTTGGAGCATTTCCTTTAGCCAACCTCTCGGCTTTATTTTTCCCAGTGGAATCTCCATATAGGGTTTCTGTAACAAGGGCGTACGGTTTTGTTGGTAAGGTTGTCCTTGGCAAATCGTGATAAATGCTCCAACACAGAAAATAGCAATTAATGGTCTGAGGAATTTATTCATAACATGGAGGGTTTAGAATTGCAGTTAATTTGAACGTTTTGGATGATCGTTGGTGGTGAATATACCATTTTTGAATTAAAACTTTACCTAGGTTTTCTAATGAATTTAAATTTAAAGCGAGAATATGTTTTGAGCGAGAAAGTGAGCACATGAAAATGTTCGTGAACTGACAGGGCGACCGGCTGTGCACAAAAAAGGAGGCACTTGCACTGCCGACGCCCATTTGTCAGATCGCCTACGTTGCTAAGAAAGGCCGAATAATGGCCATATTTCAACTAAAATGTTAAAAAATTGTTAAAACAGTGTATGAAATACACCACACTGAAAATTCGGCACAGACATTGATTATTTTATATCAAATTTCATAATTTAGGTTAATAATTGGTTAGTTAGAACTCCTTAGGCTCCCCGCCTAGGGAGTTTTTTTACGAACAGTGTTTTGGGATTAAAAGAGTCAATTTTCCCACCTAATTACGACTCCCATTTCGATCCTGTATTAACATAAGTGTTACATTTCGACGCGATCCGAAGAATTGTAAAAACTCCTATTTTACGATAAAAAACAAGCTTAACCAAGATAGGAACGGTTTGCTTCGTCGATCAGGACTTTAATCTCGTTTTTTCCTCGCCGGCATTCAAGCAAAATAGGTTTATAATTAATAATTTAGCGCCAAAATTTTCAAGACAGTTCAAATTAAACCTTTAAAACAATGAATGGATTAAAAATTGGATTCTTATCAGCCCTATCCTTACTCACATTTCAAGCACTTGCGCAGGAAGATCCGGAAGAAGCGGTTGATCAGCTCGACACCACGAAGACTTGGACGATTACGGGTGAAAACACGTTATTGCTCAACCAAAGCTCCTTTAAAAACTGGGCTGCAGGGGGGGTAAATTCTTTCGCAGGTAACTTACTTTTCAATTACGATTTCAATTACAAGAAAGATAAATGGAATTGGGACAATAAGGTTATCGCAGCTTTTGGTCAGACCTTTACTAAGGATACCGATTGGCGAAAAAACGATGACCGTTTCGCCGTGAGTAGCTTGCTGGGTTACGAAGCCGCAGAAAAATGGATGTACACGTTCTTTTTGAACTTCAATACGCAATTTGCCAACGGTTACGATTATACCGATGCCGGAAGAGTTAAAATATCAGCCCCATTCGCCCCTGCTTTCTTGAGCTTCGGCCCTGGGTTTGCCTACAAAGAATCTGATAATTTCAAGATCAATATTTCTCCTGCTTCGGCTCGCTTTATTATGGTGGGTGCTGAAAGTCTGCGCGCGAGCTACGACGTCGATCCGGATAAGTTTTCCAGAAATGAATTTGGTGCTTCCTTGGATGCTTATTACAAAGTGGGTCTGATGGAAAATATTACCTTGGAAAATATTCTAAAATTATACTCTAACTACTTAGAAGATCCGCAAAATGTCGATGTGGACTATCTAGCCAATCTCTCCATGGAGGTCAATAAATTTATCACGGTCAATGCAGCTGTGCAATTGATCTATGATGATAACATCACGTTGGCAGAAACAAACGCTCCAGGACTTCAAGTCAGACAGGTCGTGGGAGCAGGAGTTACCTATAAATTCTAGGACGACCGAATACCGAAACACGAAGGGGGCTGTATCCTAAATAATTGATACGGCTCTTTTTTTGATTTATCTTGGGGGTTGTCTTATACCTCCTTCTCCGCTTAGCGGTGATCGGGTTGCGTTACTTGCTTTGGTAGAGGTGTTTAAGTAACGCAAAGCAGAGAAAAAAGCTCATCGTAAAGCCAAACCAGGATAGCACCGGTATTCCCCAGATTAAGTACCCTACCCGACCGTGTGCCATAATACTTGCCCCTACACCGAAGGTCATAGCAAGAATTGAGAGTAAAAACTTATTGCCCATACGGTGCAGGATAAGTTGCAGGTTATCGAAATCCCGCATCTTATGATTCAACGTTATTTTGTTTTCTTTGACACGATCAAGCACTTCAAGTAGATCAGATGGCACATCGCTCAAAAAATCTTTTGCCAATTTCGCTTTGTCTTTAATCTGAGAAAAAAGATACTCTGCAGAAAGTTTTTCTTCTGCAATCTTTCGCGCGAAGGGTTCGATACTATCGGGAATATTGAGATCTGCGTTAAGTTGTCTGCCGGTTCCTTCCAAGATCGAAACACCGCGTAGGAGTGTATAAACAAAATCTGGCAGGAGGATATGGTTGTTCTGTAGAACGATGTTTAGTTTCTGCAACATGATTGAGATATTGATGTCTTGCAGTGCATTTTGTTGGATCATTTCAAATATCTCATAGGCGTCGCGTTCAAGCCGTCTTTCATCTTCGATATGATGGATAACAGCCAGCCTCTTAATATTCTTAATCAAGCTCTTGGCATCGTTGGATAGAAAATCGATCACCATCGCTTCGATGATAGCGCGATCTTGTGGAATCATAAAGCCCATGGCTCCGAAATCGATAAAAACGATCTGCCCTTTATTATTAACCATGACGTTCCCAGGATGCGGGTCCGCATGAAAGAATCCATGCATCAGAACCTGTTCCAGATAAAGGTCGAGAACATTCTGTAACACCGATTTGGGGTAGAATCCTAAGCGTTGAAAGCCCGCTAGGTCATTGATCTTGACTCCATCCACGAATTCCATGCAAAGTAGAAAGTCAGTAGAATATTCTCGAAAAACTTTAGGAACTGAAATCGTATCGTTTTGCGCGAAATGCCGTCGGAACCGTTCGATATTATTCAGCTCGTTGGCAAACGATAACTCACTGAGGAGGGAGCTTTCAAACGCCAGTACGATCTGGTATAAGTTCATCTTATGAATCATTTCATACTTGCGTTGTAATAATTTCACCAGATCCTTAAGAAAATCCAGATCGGCGTGGATGACCTCTTCGATCTCTTTGCGACGAACCTTCAAGACCACCGGTCGACCGTCGGCGAGTGTCGCTCTATAAACTTGTGCGATCGATGCAGAGGCTAATGGCTCTGCGTCGATCGCACTAAAGTGTTCCTCAATATCGATATTGAGTTCTTTTGTCATAATTGCCTTCACATCGATATCCTCTAGGGCCACATCGTCTTGCAACTTAATGAGTTCTTTTTGAAGGTCTTTGGGTATGATATCCGGTCTATTGCTTAGCATCTGACCAAGCTTGATAAATGTTGGTCCGAGCTCTTCGATAGCCATCCGCAATCGAACATTGAAATCATCTTGGAAAACGCTTTTGGCGTGCCTATTCCAAAACAAAAAACTATCGGGTAAGACTCGGTCTAGATTGGACCTGGAGAGGATTTCGTCGAACCCATGTTTGGATAGAATACGTAGAATTTGCCCAACTCTTTTTATCTTTTGAAAACCACTGATATGCATCATAAGACTATACTCTTGCTAAGCCGCGGCCAGTGGACGCGTCCCTTTTTTGATCTTACCCAAGATAATTAAAATTATTCAACAAATAGGCTTGGATTCAAATCTCGAGCCTAAGCAATATTTAAAGGAACTAGAACAAAAAACCATCTTCTTGGTATTAATTAACACAGATCAATGTCTAATTATTTTCGGCGGCCGATCTTTGCAAGAGCAAATAAAACGAAAACAAATAAAAAACATTATTATGAAAACATTTATCACGCTTTTAGCCGCCTTATTCTTGATGAGTAATGTGGCTTTCGCCCAAGTGCAATGGTCGGTGGATCCAGCGCATACGAATGCTCGGTTTGAAATCAAACATTTAGGTATAGCCTTTGTTGATGGCGAATTTACTCAACTCAGCGGTCAAGCAGAAACCAAAGATTCGACGACTTTTGATGCGGGGACGGTTGCCTTTGAAATTGATGTCGCTAGCATCGACACCCGGGTTGAGGCACGCGATGAACATTTAAGGAGCGAGGATTTCTTCAATGCGGAGAAATTTCCGAAAATGACGCTTCAAAACGCGACTTTTAAATCAGCTGGTGAAGGGAAATTCCAGCTATCGGGCGATTTGACCATTAAAGACGTGACCAAAGCAGTCACCTTTGAAGTGGAACAAAATAACGGTGTAATTATTGACCCTTGGGGACAAACGCGGGCGGGTTTTACTGCAAAAACCACCATTAATCGCTTCGACTACAATATCGATTACGATGATAAAACCCCAGCGGGAGTCGTCGCACTAGCTCCAGAGGTAGCTATCATCGTCAATGTCGAATTGATCAAGCAATAAATCTTTTCCACTCCGGGCATCTACATTAACGCACGGAGGACAATCGTGCACAAAAAAAAACAGGCTGGTGGTAAGAACCGGCCTGTTCTTTTAACGGCTCATTCCGCAATGTTCACCTCTCTATTGTTCTTGGATGTCGTCGTAGGTCCATGAACGAAGACGCTCCTGAAACTGACGGGAAATTTTATTAAAATACCGTTTATGTTTATACCCCATTACCCACTGTATACCGTCTACCGCATTGGTGCAGAATATTTCATCGGCGACTTTCATGATTTCCGGCTTAATCTCCGCTTCCACGACCTGGATCCCCTGCTCACTAGCCATATCCATGACCACCCGACGCATCACGCCTGCTATGCACCCTTCTGAGAGGGCAGGTGTATAAAGTATTTTTTCGTAAAAGACAAATACGTTGGATACCAACCCCTCGCAGAGATTTCCATTCTGGTTAAGGATCATTACCTCATCCATCGCCTGTTTTTTTCGATAAATTCCGGCCATCACATAAATCAGTGCATTATTCGATTTGATTTTCGATAATTCACTAAAGGGTTTTGTGTACTCCGTATAGACATCGACAATCAGTCCGGTTCTACTGTCCCGTAATGTTTCCGGTTTCCGGTCTACTTGTATCACGTATCCAGCTTGATTATTCTCCGGGCTATATAAGCCTGCTCCCTGCCGATAGACAATCAAACGCACCCGAGCTTGCTGTCCAAGCATATTGTTTTTTCGCAAGAGCTCCTCGACCTGGTTTCGCAAAAAATAGGTATTGAACTGATCTAAATTATCGAAATGTAGCATACGCATACTCTCTAGTAGACGTTCTAGATGCAGGTCCAAAAAACGGATATCGCCGTCTTTCCATAGCATAGTTTCAAACAGACCATCGCCGTAACGAAACGCACGATTATCTACATTAAAAATGGTCGTATCATGCGGCACGATTGTGCCGTTGATGTTAATATATTGTGTTGGCATAGATAATTATAACTCTTTAAATCTCTTTGATTGAACTGTAGCTGCGCCACTTTTCTAAAACTAAACGGAAATCTTCCGGCAATGGTACTTCGAAGTGCACATATTCTTTGGTCTTTGGATGTAAAAAACCCAGTACGCTAGCGTGTAACGCTTGGCGTGATAAGATGGCAAAAGCATTATCGACGAATTGACGGTACTTACTGAAATTTGTTCCTTTCAATATTCTATTTCCACCGTACGCCTCATCGTTAAAAAGGGGATGTCCTATCGATTTCATATGTGCGCGAATCTGGTGCGTTCGACCGGTCTCCAGCTCACATTCAATTAGCGTAACGTAACCTAGTCGCTCCAAAACCTTGTAATGTGTTACCGACCATTTCCCTTGTTCTTCACCGGGATAAAGCTCCATAATCCGACGATCTTTGAGGTTTCTGCCAATGTAACCGGTGACCGTTCCATCTTTCTCGATATCACCCCACACCAGGGCTTTATATCGGCGCTGGATACTGTGATCAAAGAATTGCTTGGCTAAATAGGTCATCGCCCACTCATTTTTCGCAATAACCAGTAATCCGGAAGTGCCTTTATCGATTCGGTGGACTAATCCAGGTCTCCCCGTATTGCCGGGTAAAGTTGGTAATTGGTTGAGGTGAAACGTTAGTGCATTGACAAGTGTGCCGGTGTAATTGTTGAATCCAGGATGGACCACCATGCCAGCTCCTTTGTTAACAATCAGAAGATCATCGTCCTCGTAGAAGATATCCAGTGGAATATCCTCAGGATAAACCGCCGTGTCTCTTGGCGGATCAGGAAGTACTAAGGTAACTACATCCAAGGGCTTAACCTTATAACTTGCTTTGATAACTTGTCCGTTGACCATCACATTGCCAGCCTCAATGGCGTTTTGTATACGATTTCGGGACGTGTTTTCCACCCTGTTCATCAGAAACTTATCTACCCTCAGCAGCGCTTGACCTTTATCCGCTACAATTTTTAAGTGCTCGAATAATTCCTTTTCGTCGTGTTCGTTCTCTTGCTGATCCGCCATATTACAAAAGTAGTCTTTTTCACGGGTATTACGTGGGCGACCACAAAAATCCCGTAACTTTGTTCCATGTCGATTTCTTTCCCAATATATAGCCCCGAGGAACCTGTTACCGATCCTGTACTTCTTCCCTACGGTATTGAATTGTGGATAAAACGAGATGACATGATACATCCTTTTATTTCAGGCAATAAATGGCGTAAGCTGAAGTATCCAATCAAGCAAGTTTTGAGTATGGCCCCCCCCCATTTGGTGACCTTCGGTGGAGCGTGGTCGAATCACATCCTTGCGTCTGCAGCAGCCGGTGCGAAGTTCGGCTTCCGTACCACTGCGTTCGTAAGAGGAGAACCTGTTGACAATCCGGTATTAACGATGGCTCGATTGTTTGGCATGGAACTGCGCTTTGTGGACCGGACTCAATATCGGCATAAAGAAATACTTTTTCAGGAACATTACAGTCATCAAGAGGCGTTTTTTCTTGAGGAAGGCGGATATTCAGCTCAAGGTGCTGAGGGGTGCGCTGAATTGATTTCGGAGCTTCACCATCCCTATGATCATATCGTTGTCGCGGCGGGCACGGGAACCACAGCGGCTGGTCTTCAGCTAGGACTTTCAAGAAAAGGCTGGACTTCTCAATTGCATGCCATTGCTGTGCTCAAGGGCGCCGGATTCCTGCGAGAGGAGGTCGCTCGGTTGGGAGTAGATCCCGATAAAATTGATTTTCATCTGGATTTCCATTTTTCGGGCTACGCAAAAGTTAAACCCGAGCTGATCCGTTTTATTCAGGGATTTGTTTCCCGAACAGGGATCATGTTGGAACCGACGTACACAGGAAAAATGGTTTATGCAGTCTATGATCTGATTCAGCAGGGCAAAATTCCAGCACAGAGTCGTGTGTTATTGATCCACACGGGCGGGTTGACCGGGTTATTGGGTCATCTTTCCCATTTTTCAGACGAATCAGGACCATTGGAGAGTTAAAATAGAAAAATTGTGCTATTTTTACCTCGGGAGTCTCCGCAATCGGAGTTTCCAATTGGATTAAGCATTTTGCTAGGGCCCTGTTTTTATGTATTTCCGCTACCTGACCGTCTTCTGTTTTCTTTTATCTTATATATCCGGTCGGGCTCAGCCCCCCCAGGACAGCGACACCAAAGGGCAGCAAGTAACTCGGGATTCACTAAGGCAGGCTGATCAACTCTATGATATCGTGGATCTTGTTCAGACGATCAACCCGTTTAAGAAAGAAGGTCAAGAGAAAAATAGCAAACGCTCCCCTATTACATATCTACCTAATTTAAATTACAATCCTTCAATAGGCGCGCAAATAGGTGTTAAGGCCGTCGGAGGACTGGTACTTGGTGAAGAACCAAATACCACGATGTCCGTCGGTGCGGCAGCACTCAGCGCGACCACCCGAGGGATTATCTTCGGTTATGTTTCACATGATATTTATACGCCAGGAAATCGTTGGAACATTAAAGGCGCCGCCATGGTGGCGAGAGCGGTAGGTCTCGATTATGGCTTGGGAATCGGAGGCACGCTAAATGACCCAACGGAAGAAGAGTTGATCCTGAACAATCCAGACCGAACGCGTTACGTTAATCGCTTCATGACCTATAGCATCAATGAACGGATATATAAACAACTTTTTCCCGGTGCGTTTGTCGGTTTGGGCGTTTTCTTTGAGCTCAAACGAAAGTTAGTCACTCAGGGAAGCGAACCTGATAAAGCACCTGTAGAAATTTACAGCCGCTGGAATGCATTCGATCCGACCCAAGTAAACAACAATGGGATCATGTTGAATATGCAATATATGACCCGGGATAATCCGAATAGTGCGTATAAAGGTTATTATGTGGATTTGGTTCTGCGGATGAATCAAGCTTGGCTTGGCAGTACACATAATGCATTTCAATTACAGACTGATGTTCGTAAGTATTGGCAGCTCTCGACCGAAAGGCCAAATCACGTACTCGCTTTTTGGCATTTCGGCTCTTATAACTTGGGCGGAAAGTTGCCCTATATCGATTTGCCGGGAACCGGAAAAGATCCCTATGCCCGAACTGGTCGCGGTTATACGATGGGTTACTTCAAGGGCGAATCTTTTTTCTATTCCGAAATAGAATATCGTTATCCTATTTTACGAAACCAATTTCTCAGTGGGGTTGTCTTTGCCAATGTGCAGACGGCGAATGATCAGATGGGAACCAATCTTTTCCAGGTCTGGCAACCGGCCGCCGGTGCCGGACTCCGTTTATTATTTAACAAAGCCACCCGAACCAATTTATGTTTAGATTATGCCGTTGGCCGATTTGGGCAACGCGGTATTTTTCTCGGTCTTAATGAAGCTTTCTAGTTTAAATTCGATTACATAATAACATGTGCTACAAACGTTTATTTTTGAGTTTTTTAAGTTTTACTTTTCTGTTTCCTGAAACGAATGCCCAGGAAATTGACAGTACGTTCAATGAAATTGCGCCCATTGAAATTCGAGTATATTTCAATTCCCAAGCCATGCTCGAATTGAGTTCTTCTGCTAAAGTGTTGCCCAAGAAACTATTGGAAACACAGGCCCCCAGTAGTTTTTTAAGCGCAGTGAATACCACACCCGGCGTGCGGATGGAAGAACGATCTCCTGGAAGTTATCGTCTGGCTCTTCGAGGCAGTATGATTCGCTCTCCATTCGGCGTACGGAATACAAAAGTCTATCTGGATGAAATCCCCTTAACGGACGCCAGTGGCAACACCTATCTGAACTTGATTGATCCGGTTGGTTTACGTGCTGTACATATTGTTAAGGGGCCTGACGGCTCTCTATACGGCCCGAATACGGGCGGTGTCGTCCATTTGCTGCCAAATGGAGCGACTGCTCAGGAAAGTGAAAAATCGCTGATGCTGTCCGGAGGTTCCTATGGGTTGTTTCATCAACAGTTACAAGTTCGTGAGGAGGTTAATGCGAAATACGGCTTTTCTTTTGATCAGGCCTATTTACGCTCCGACGGTTATCGGGAGCACACCGCTATGGATAAGTTATACTTTCAAACTGTACATCGCTGGAAATATAACGATCGCGGCGAATTAAAGATTTTGGGGCTTTATAGCGATTTGGGATATGAAACACCGGGCGGCCTGACTTCGGAACAGTACGCGGAGAACCCGCGACAAGCAAGACCCGCAGGTGGTCCAATGCCCGGATCTGTAGAGCAGCAGGCTGGTATTTACAATAAGACTTTTGTTGGTGGAATTACTCATCAGTACGATTTCACTCCTCGATTACGGCACATACTTTCTGTATTCGGAAGTACAACCGATTTGGAAAATCCATTCATTACCAACTATGAACAAAGAGGCGAGCAAAACCTAGGGTTTCGTACCTATTTCTCTTATAACGCGTCGGAAAATGAAAACTTCAATCTCGAGATGCAGCTTGGCGCCGAGGGACAAAAGGGCTGGTACCGTGTCCGCAACTATGAGAACCATGGTGGAACGCGCGGCGAGCTGACGGACGATGATAAATTACAAAACGGCCAGCAGTTTTATTTCTATCGAATTAAGGCAAGGATTTTACAAAAATTATCAGCGGAGGCCTCTGTTGGGCTTAATCTCAACAGCATAGCCTTCGATCGGCAATTGCCGGTCGAAACTGACACCCGAGGGGATATTGATTTTGGCTCAAGCTGGATGCCGCGAATAGGACTCTCCTACCAAGCAACATCGGAGTTCGCTTTACGGGCGTCTATTTCCAGAGGCTATTCCACGCCTAGTATTGCTGAGGTCCGTTCGTCCGACAATCAGATTAATCGAGAACTTAAGGCCGAAACAGGAACGAATTATGAGGTGGGATTTCGCGTAGAGAATCATAATCGAAGGGTAATTGCGGATTTCTCCGCTTATTCCTTCCAAATGAATGATGGTATTGTTCGGCAGCTGAACCAACAGGGGAATGAGTTTTTCATTAATGCTGGAAAGATGGACCAGAAAGGTTTAGAAGCCAGCGTATTGGGGCAGCTGATCTCAGCACCAGAAAACCCAGTACTGCAAGGAGCGATTGTATCGACTAACCTCACCTATCAAGATTATAAATTTGAGGACTATCAAGTCGACGAAAATGATTTCTCGGGTAACAGAGTGACCTCTGTTCCTGAATGGATCTGGGCCAACACGCTTTCTTTAAATTTTGCTAAAGGATTTGACTTGAACATATTACACAACTATACCTCGTCTATTCCATTAAATGATGCCAACACCGTGGAATCGGAATCGTATCATTTACTTCAAGCAAAAGCGTCTTGGACTGGAGACCTTTTGGATAAGCACCGCGTGCAATTGTTCTTCGGCGTTGACAATCTGTTAGATGAGACTTATAGCTTAGGAAATGACATTAATGCGATGGGAAATCGTTATTTCAACCCTGCAGCTCCGCGAAACTATTATGCGGGAATGAAGTTTATGCTCTAGCGTTGGTGGATACCACGCTCGAAAGTATTTTTTTGAGGTGCCCGGTCGGCTGCCGTCTGACTGGGCTTTTACTCTTAGTCCGTCAAATAGCTGGCTTTAACTGTAATATTAGCAGTTTTATTTCGCGAGCTAGTGTTGAAGGTTCCTCCATAGGAATATTCTTCATTTTCATTCTGACCGGTGATCTGGAAAATACCCAAATCCGCTTTAACTAATGATCCAAGAGAAGACCCGGCTTTCTCAGCGATATTCTGGGCTCGGGATTTCGCGTTCTCTGAAGCCGCTGATATCAGTTTTAATTTGAGGTCTTCTAGTCCAGAGAAGTAGTAGTTTGGTGGATTTGAGCTAAGTTCAATTCCCTGGGATATCAATTCGGATATTTCTCGAGAGACGTTCTCAACCTGATCCAGGTCCTTGGATTCAACTGAAATCTTTTGCGTGAGACTATAACCGGTGAACGTATTGTATCGATTCCCACTGCCATCAGTGTGGTAAGAAAACTCGCGGTTAATATTAACAGCGTCAAATACAATCTCCTCTACTTTTACATGTTGAGCGATAAGGAATTCTCGAACCAAATCGCGATCTCGTTTTAATTCCTCTGAAGCATCGCTCAAATTCATTGATTTTCGATTAAACGAGGCAGACCATTTAACAATATCCGATTCGAAATTCTGCTTCGCGTTTCCGGTGACGTTAATGGTGTTGGACACCTTGTATTTATACTTATAGGCTGCACCGAAGATCGCGGCGAAGACGATGATGGAGACGCCAGCGATTACGCTTATAATCGTACCTGTATTTTTCATGGACGTGTTCCTGTAAGATCTGATATATTAAAAATGTTATGATTGGTTATCCCCTAAGTTACTGATTTTTTTGGTATTATTGAACCCCAAACACACTATACTATGAAACAAAAACTAAGCCTATTATTATTGGGACTGGGAATTTTTTCGTTTTCCTGGGCCCAGAAGAGACCTATTGACCACGATGTATATGACGATTGGAAAAGCATTTCGCGACCCGACATCAGTCCATCCGGTCAGTTCGTGTTCTATACAATAACCCCACAACAGGGTGATGCTCTAGGCGAGGTCAAAACGACAGACGGTACATCTATTTTGCAAATTCCCAGGGCCTCCCGTCTTCAGTTAACAGAGGATGAGGAGCACGTGATCAGTCTGATGGATGCGCCTTTTCAGGAGATGAGACAAGCGAAGATCGACAAGAAAAAAGCCAAGCAGATGCCCAAAGACTCGTTAATGGTCTTCACGATTAAGAGCGGACGAATGCTAAAATTTGCCGGAGTAAAATCATATAAATTACCACGAAAGGGAAGCGATCATGTCGCCTTTCTTTCGACGAGTGAAGCACTTTCGAAAAAGGATTCAACCGATACGATCTCCACATCGGAATCTAAAAAAGGGTCTGAATCGGCTCTTCACCTGTTGGATCTGAATAGCGGAGACACCAGCCAAATTGTAAAAGTTGACGCCTACGCGTGGAGTGACGATGGCCGATTTCTGGTGTACAGTGTCGATGGTGGGAAAAAAGATAGCCTGAATCAATCCGGCCTTTTTTTGCGGGATGTCACGAATAGTGAAACTGAAAAGATCAGCGCTGGCAAGGGGACGTACAAAAGCTTCACATTCGATGACGCAAGCAAGCAGCTCGTGTTTTTGGCAGAAAAACATCCAGAAAAGGCGTTATTAAAGGAATATAAGCTCTATTACTATAAGCTCGCCCAGGATTCGGCTATCATTCTAGCGGATCGATATAAGGCAGGCATGCCTGAGAATTGGTTTGTTTCTGGACACGGCGAGGTCAAATTTAGTAAAAGTGGCGAAAAGCTCTATTTTGGTCTAGCCCCAATACCAAGCGTAAAGGACACGACATTGGTTGAATTTGAACATGCAAAGGTAGATATATGGCACTGGCAAGACGAGTATCTTCAACCCATGCAACTGGCCAGACTGAAACGAGATCAAACCAAAAGCTATACCGCTCTACTGAATCTCTCTGCGGGACGAGACAAAATACTGCCGCTCTCAGATGACACCTTCAATCGTATTGAGCTAACAGGGGATGCGGATCACACTTGGGCGCTCGCTAGCTCTGATAAAGCCTATCGAATCCAGACGCAATGGGAAGGTCGTAGCCATCATGATATCTATGCGGTATCAACAGAGACTGGTGAACATAAGTTGATCAGCAAGTCCAACGGGGGACAGTCCTATCTTTCACCAAATGGTGAATATGTTGTCTATTTTGATCAAGATCAACTCACCTGGATCAGTTTTCGGATCGATGAGGACAAGATTGCCATACTCAATCAAGATATTGCGGTGAGCTTTGTTGACGAAGAAAACGATATGCCGACCGACGCTAGACCTTACGGGGTGGCCGGCTGGTCAAAAGATGGGCGATCGATTTATTTAAACGATCGTTACGATATCTGGAAGATCACGCTGGATGGAAAAAGAAAAGTAAACCTCACACAAGGCGAAGGACGAGAGAAACAAGTGGTTTACCGGGTACAGAATCTGCTCGAGAATGATGATCCGCGGGTCCGACATACGATCATCGATGAGAAAGATGGTCTGTATTTATCCGGTTTTAACAAGCGCACTAAACACCAGGGGCTTTATCGTTTGAAGGGTAAACGTATGGAAGAACTTTGGGGTGGTCCATTTGCTTACCGCTCGATTAGTGCCGATGAGAAATTGCGTCATATTATTTATACCAAGGAAGACTACGCGCAATCGCCTGACCTTTATCTACTACATGATTTTAAAAACGAAAGTCGTTTAACGACTATCAATCCTCAACAGGCCCAATACAATTGGGGTACGGCAGAATTGGTTCAATGGAATACGCCGAACGGTCATCAGGGGGAAGGCATATTGTACAAGCCGGAGGATTTTGATCCGAATAAAACGTATCCTATCATCGCCTACTTCTACGAGACATTAACGGACGGTCTTTATACCTATCAGGCTCCAGCTCCTACGCCTTCACGATTGAATATCCCGTACTTTGTGAGTAATGGTTATTTGGTATTCGCACCGGATATTCATTACGAAGTTGGTTATCCAGGCCGTTCCGCAGAAGAGTATGTCAATTCTGGAATGCAGTTTTTGGCGGAGCAAAACAGTTGGGTGGATTCTACCAAAATGGGCATTCAGGGACAAAGCTGGGGTGGCTACCAAGTTGCCCACTTAATCACCCGTACAGATATGTATGCGGCAGCGTGGTCTGGAGCCCCGGTGGTCAATATGACTTCAGCCTATGGTGGAATTCGCTGGGGAACCGGGATGTCTCGACAGTTTCAATACGAAAAGACACAGTCTCGTATTGGAAAGCCGCTCTGGGAAGCGCAGGATCTTTATATTGAGAATTCCCCTTTGTTCCATATGGATCAGGTCAACACCCCTGTGGCCATTATGCATAACGATAACGATGGCGCAGTGCCGTGGTATCAAGGGATCGAATTCTTCACCGCATTGCGTCGTCTGCACAAGCCCGTCTGGCTATTGAACTACAATGGCGATGAACACAACCTTATGAAAAGACAGAATCGCAAAGATATACAGATTCGCGAAGCGCAGTTCTTCGATCATTTCCTAAAAGGTAAGCCTGCAGCAAATTGGATCAAACATGGAGTCAAAGCGACCGAAAAAGGTATCGACTGGGGCTTAGATGTAGAGTAATATTAGAATAATACATTCGAAACGGGCGGATTTCTAGATGATTTCCGCCCGTCTTGCGTTAAAAACGCGCATTTTGATATAAATTTTCATTTTTTTTGTAAAAAAACAAGTTTTAAAACTAAAAAAACGTTATTTTTGATTAATCTTTTACTGATTATGTTGAAATCAACAGAAACTAATTATATCATTACACACACATCATGCTAAATTCGAGACTTTCAGCAGTCGAATCGGCTTCCAAGCATTTGTTCAACGAAACAACGGAGGTCAATGCTGACCGTGGTATTCACATTTATAATAAAAATGTGTTCAATACCCACAAAATGAGAGATTATCTCCCAAAAGAAACTTTTGATAGACTTCGTAGCACGATCGATACGGGTGGAAAAATTCCACGTGAGTTGGCCGAATACATCGCACAGGCGATGAAGACCTGGGCACTTGAGAACGGAGCGACGCATTACACGCACTGGTTCCAGCCATTAACAGGTTCTACGGCTGAAAAACATGATGCATTTTTTGAGCCAGATGGATCGGGTTCGGCGATTGAAAAATTCAATGCCGACTCGCTGGTACAGCAAGAGCCTGATGCGTCTTCCTTTCCAAACGGTGGGATAAGAAATACGTTCGAGGCACGCGGTTATACCGCTTGGGATCCCTCCTCTCCTGCTTTTATTTTTGAAACGGGCGCTGGGAAAACACTCTGTATTCCTACCGTATTTGTTTCCTATACAGGCGAGTCTCTCGATTATAAAGCTCCCCTTCTAAAGGCGATCGCAGCCATTGATAAAGCGGCAGTAGATGTTACCCAGTATTTTGATAAATCAATTTCAAAAGTAACGGTTTCTCTAGGCATAGAACAAGAGTATTTCTTAGTAGATCTATCGCTTTACAATGCTCGACCGGATTTACGGATGACCGGACGTGCTCTTTTTGGTCACATGTCGGCAAAGGGACAGCAATTGGACGATCACTATTTTGGCGCAATCCCTGAAAGGGTGCTGGCATACATGGTGGATCTTGAAAATGAGGCGTTGAAATTAGGAATCCCCTTAAAAACGCGTCATAATGAAGTGGCCCCCTCGCAATATGAATGTGCACCGATGTTTGAGGAAATCAATTTGGCTATCGACCACAATCAGATGTTAATGAATCTGATGGAACAAGTTGCGGTACGACATCATTTCAAGGTATTATTACATGAAAAACCATATGGGGGTGTTAACGGATCAGGCAAACATAATAATTGGTCGTTAATCACCAACACGGGGGTAAATCTACTCTCTCCAGGAAAAACGCCTAAGAATAACTTGATGTTCTTGACTTTCTTTGTCAACACCATTAAAGCCGTCCACGAGCATGCGGATTTGCTTCGAGCATCGATTGCAAGTAATTCAAATGATCACCGCTTAGGCGCGAATGAAGCGCCGCCTGCTATTATCTCGATCTTCCTAGGTTCGCAGCTGGATCAAATTTTAGAAGAGGTAGAATCCGCTAGAGTCGCAAAAAAAGTCAAAGCGGAGGCAAACCTCTGGCATGGAATTCCTAAGATTCTAGATCTTAAACGGGACAATACCGATCGGAATCGTACGTCACCTTTTGCTTTTACAGGCAACAAATTTGAATTTCGCGCGGTTGGTTCCTCGGCGAACTCTGCCCTACCTATGACGGTTTTAAATGCGATCGTGGCCAAACAACTCATCGAGTTTAAAACAGAGGTCGATAAGCAGATAAAAAAGGGAGTCAAAAAAGACTTAGCGTTATTGAATGTAGTTCGCAAGTACATTAAAGAATCGAAGGCGATCCGTTTCGAGGGAAATGGCTACAGTGAAGAGTGGGAACAGGAAGCAGCAGCGCGTGGTTTGTCCAATATAAAGTCGACCCCAAAGGCACTTGATGTTTATTTAACGCCAAGCTCATTACGTTTGTTCGAATCCTTGGGAATTTATAGTCAACGAGAGTCGATTGCTCGTCATGAAATTCTATTGGAGAACTTCTTTAAGAAGATTCAAATTGAAGCTCGTGTTCTAGGTGATATGGTGACTAGCCAGATCGCACCGGCGTGCTTTATTTATCAGAATGAACTCATCGAAAATGTCAAAGGACTGAAAGAACTCGGACTCGGCAAGGAGGCTTATAGCTCTCAGTTTAATTACTTGGAACGTATATCTAAGCATGTGAATCAAATTTTAGAGAAGGCGGAGGAAATGCGTCAGGCTCGGAAAAAGGCGAACGCAATGGAAGATATACGGGAAAGAGCCATCGCTTATGACGAAATTGTAAAGCCATTTTTTGATGATATTGCGTACGACGTAAACAAGCTTGAAAAGATCGTGGATGATGCACGATGGCCTTTGCCAAAACTGCGAGAATTACTGTTTATTCATTAGATCGAATCCGATCAAAGTTATACTCTAGGGACAGTCGTAAAATGGCGGTCCCTTTTTTAGTTAATAATTCTGCTGGTTTTTTTGTGGCTTACAAGATAAAACAGCAACTTTAAGGAGCAAAACAAAAAATATGCAATTACACACGATTGACACTGGTTTTTTTAAACTAGACGGCGGGGCAATGTTTGGCGTAGTTCCTAAAACGCTTTGGCAACGCACCAACCCCCCTGATGAACGTAATCTTTGTACTTGGGCAACACGGTTACTGCTGATCGAAGAGGGTAAACGTTTGACGTTAGTGGATACAGGGTTAGGTGATAAACAGGACGAAAAGTTCTTCAGTCATTATTATATGCACGGCCAAGACACACTGGATAAATCACTTGATCGCCTGGGCTTTCATCGCGACGATATTACCGATGTGATACTAACTCACCTTCATTTTGACCATTGTGGAGGCGCCATTATTCGACAAGGAGATCGCTTGTCACCAGCATTCAAAAATGCCCATTTTTGGTCCAATAAGGACCATTGGGAATGGGCGGTGGCCCCTAATCCCAGGGAAAAGGCTTCCTTTTTGAAAGAGAATATTCTCCCTATTCAAGAAAGTGGCCAATTGAAATTCATCGACGTTCAGCACGCGGTGTATGACCAGGGTATTGAAATGCGTTTCGCCAATGGACATACCGAATCCATGATGATGCCTCAAATACAGTACAAAGGCAAAACCATTCTTTATATGGCAGACCTTCTTCCGTCTGTTGGCCATATTCCAATTGCGTACGTCATGGGGTATGATATCCGTCCTTTAGTTACCATGCAGGAAAGGCAAGACTACTGGAAAGAAATCGTGGATGGCGAATACATTATGTTTTTTGAACATGACCCGGTTCACGAGTGTGCAACTTTGCAGTATACTGAAAAAGGTATTCGGGTGAAAGACACCTTTCGTTTAAGCGATATTTAGGGCATCAAGATGACCACAGAAATCAAGAAACGTTTTGATCGGATTGTCGAGATCCTCATCCAATTGCAATCGCGGCGTTTAGTGAAAGCGAAGGATTTAGCCGATCATTTTCAGGTAAGTTTGAGAACAATCTATCGGGATATCAGAAGTCTAGAACAGGCTGGCGTTCCACTAATCGGAGAGGCTGGACTCGGGTATAGTCTCGTAGATGGGTATCGTTTACCGCCGGTATCCTTTACGAAGGAGGAAGCATTAAGTTTTGCCTCTACCGAGAAATTGGTGCACCAATTCTTGGACAAAAAAACAGCATCAGTATACGATTCAGCTCTTTCAAAGATTCGAGCAGTACTTAAGCGCAGAGAAGTAGAACTTATGGATGTGCTGGAGGGGCAGATCGTCGTAAATAAACAAGGTCCTGCTCTTTTTCCGGATAAAGTACCTCATGTTTTGAGTAGCACAGTGGAAGCGATTGCATCCAAAAGGCAATTGGAAGTCGCCTATCAAGGTGTTCGGGACGAGCAGTCCCGCATCCGTCAGATAGAACCCATTGGTATCCTTCATGAAATGGGGTTTTGGTTTATCATCGCGTATTGTTTAGAACGAAAGGATTTTAGACAATTTCGCAGCGATCGTATACAACAAATTGAGCTTCTAAATACATTTTGTTCCGCCAGTCACACGACGATGGATGAGTTTATTGCCACGCGTCGGTCCTATCGCGAATTGCCCAAGACTGAGGTACGGCTGTTGGTTGATAAGTCGTTTGCGCATTATATGCAGGGGCAAAGAAACCAGTATGGTTTCCTTAGCGAGCGCCCGGTCGATGACCAAGTCGAAATGATTTTCGCTTCCGGAGATATCGAACAAGCTTTGCCACGTTGGCTATTAATGTTTGGTGACAAGGTTGAAATCGTAGAACCTCAAGCACTTCGCGATAATTTCAGGAAGCTGGTCGAGAAAATAGCGAGTCGATTACAGTAGCCTAATCGTCAATATACGGATGTTGCCAAGGGCTTCTATAACTTCGGCGTAGCCGTTGGGTTGCTTCTTGATCGTCCAAACAAATACGTTTGTCCGGGTCGTATACCACCGGTCGACCCAGTTCCATCGATATATTAGCCAAGATACAACAAGCGGTTGATATATGGCCCTGCAAAACGTCTGCCCGGGGCAACTGATCTTCCGCTATGGCAAGAAGCAGGTCCTCCATATGCCTTCGGGTTGCCGGTGCAGCGTTGAGTTCAATCCTTGGCTCTTCTAAATCTTCGGGATATTCTTCTTTTTCATAAACCACATCTCGAACAATCTTTTCACCTTCCACAGGAATAAACTCATATTTCATCGTACTCCCTTTGAGCGTCCCGAGTTCTCCATGCAGAATGAAAGCCCAGGGGTATTCCGGGTCGCTTGGTGTACCCCAGGTGCGGTGTTGCCATACACAATCCAATTCATCGTAATGGAAAATTGCCGTTTGGGTATCTGCGATATTCGATTTTCCCGATTTTTGGACAAAAATACCTCCACTAGCGGAGATTTTTTTTGGCCAGTTTAAATCGAGCATCCAACGGACCGTATCGAACATATGCACACACATATCACCGGTAATTCCATTTCCATATTCCATAAACGCTCGCCACCAACTTCCGTGGGGCAGCCCGTCGTACGGCCGTAATGGCGCAGGTCCTGTCCACATCTGATAGTCGAGGAAATCTGGCACCGGTTCTTCGGGCGGGTTGGCATCACTTTTCATATGGTAATAGCAACACATCTCGACATGGGAAATTTTCCCCAATAGCCCCTTGTCGACAATCTCTTGCTTCGCTTCGAGCATATGCGGGGTACTTCGTCTTTGCGTTCCTACTTGTACCTTTCGATTATATCGTCGCGCGGCTGCAACAACAGCCTCTCCTTCTAGCACGTCGACGCTGACGGGTTTCTGGAGGTATACGTGCGCGCCCGCCTCCATGGCGGCAATGGCTTGTAAGGCGTGCCAGTGGTCAGGTGTTCCGATGAGGACCAAGTCAAGTTTATTCTCCGCTAATAATTTTCTGTAGTCTGCATATTTCTTAGGCTGTTTTTTTGAAGATTGCCGAACGGCGATCAATTCAGCGGCTTGGTCAAGATGCCTGCTGTCGACATCGCAAATCGCAACGACTTCAACATCCTTGACTTGAAGTAAGCGAAACAGGTCACTTTTTCCATACCAGCCGGTACCGATCAAGGCAACACGCTGTACGGTAATCTTGGATGGATTGGTATTCGCTAAGGCGCTCCCACCCATAGCCGCCCAGGACATCAGGGCACCGGTGCCAACGATGAACTGCCTGCGATTTAGGTTTTCTTTAGGCATAAGTTTATAATTTGAATACAGCTTTAAACTGAAGGTCCGCAAATTGCAGTTTACAACCAGGATCCTCTACTCTCTGAAGGTACAGATTTCTTCTATTTCATACAAGTATTTCAGGGAAGCGGTTCAGGACTTGAAATTTCACACAGCCTCCGGGAGGGTATCCAAACGACAACGGGGGCATCGCGATCATTCCGGTATACAAAAGTCGGATCTGCGATCAGCCTTTTGGAAATAATAAAAAACGATAATATGAACCCATGCGCAACAAGCATACGACTCATTCGCTCATTTTTGGAATCGACCAGACATTAATCTGCAATTGACATACGCCTCCTGTTTCCCAATAGATCTATTGAAATTGTAAGCGATAAATTACGCTTAATCCAGTAGTTCGCAATTAAAACCGCAAACATTGACGGTGTTAATGATCTCGAAAGTGTCAAAGGTTTCGGCCTCTACTCGAAGAATACGATCACAGTCCTCAAGATCGAAAGTGATCATTATAGGACGGATCAGGTGTTGTAGAATAGCAATTAAATCAGCCGCTTCCCGGGAATGATTAACATTGGTGCGAAAAATGCCAACCATCACCGTCTCCTTCGTCAAATCATTCGAATCGCCTTGCGCTACTTTGTCGGATTGTTTGAAATAGGTGAATATTCCCATTTTGTTCCTTAGGTTATATGTTTATACTGAATACTAAACTAATTTATAGTGCGAGTTTAACCTATGTTTTTTCGACCAACAGCATAAAAAATTATACGAAAGGCAGTTTTTGATCGGTAAATGCACCAGATTGCTCGTTTGTGATAAAGTAAAAGAATAGCAATCCGGATCAATTTCGTATAGAAATTAGCGCCATTGGTCGAAAAAAAAGGGTAATTGCGATCATTTCACCTACCTTTAATTGCTCATGGTATTCACGAATCAACTGAAATGGAAGAGGAACTGCTGAACGTAAAAAATCGACGACTCATTTTATTTTGGACCGCTACGCGGTACCGCGCGGTTCGGCATCTTATTTTCTTGGTTGCGTTCTTTGTCTTTTTATGGCAAAGTAGCTTACGGCATGAATTTGTTGGTCACAGTCGCTTCCTGGCAGTGCTAATTATCAACAGTGTATTTGTTTGGATGTTTTACACCAACATGTATATCTTGGTTCCCTATTTATTTATGAGGGGACGACATCTCCTTTACGTGATTTCATTAGCACTTTTAGTCGGGTTAGAAATGTCCGTTTTAGCGATAATTTTTGAACACCTATTTGATACCGAAGGACTCCGAAAAACACATGAATGGCGAGACGTTGTCGATGCTGCGTTCATTGCGATGTTAATTATTTTCGCTAGTACCGGTATGAAACTATTCCAACGTTGGGCGGTCGATGTAGCTCGGATTGCGGAATTGCAACAGCTTTCTCACGACTTGGAACTGAGTGTGTTAAAAAATCAGATCAACCCGCATTTTCTTTTCAATATGCTTAATAATGTCAAAAGTTTAACTCGAAAAGACCCGGAGATGGCCGGAATGGTTATCGTGAAACTCTCCGATTTTCTGAGATATCAGATTTACGGCAAAGATGATGAAAAGATCCTCTTTACATCTGAGATCGAGTTTTTGTCCAATTTCCTGGATTTGGAAAAAATTCGGAGAGAGAACTTTCGAGTAGGTATTGAGATTCAAGAGCAAGAGGCCACCTCAAAGGAATTGTTAATTCCCGCTAATTTGTTTACCACGTTTGTTGAAAACGCTATTAAATATAGTGTGGACCCGGATGGTCGCGGATCGTTTATCGAATTAATATTCGAGCTAGATGATCACACGCTACGGTTCACCTGTCGGAATTCATTATGCCTGCAAGAGCTTCCAGAGCAAGTGGCCGGCGGTTTGGGCCTGGCTAACATTCGAAGACGTCTGGATTTATTGTTCGAAAATCGCTATCATTTAGAAACGCGTTCTGAAACGGATGTATTTATCGTCTATCTAGAAATTGAATTATGACCTGTATTATTATCGACGATGAGCCTCTTGCACGTGAGGAAATGGCGTATCTGATCGGAAAATGGTCGGATTTAAAAATCACGGGCACCTTTGCAAATCCCTTAAGAGCAATGGATTTTCTAGAGACCAATTCGGTCGATCTGGTTTTTCTAGATATAGAGATGCCAATGTTCACCGGACTGGATTTTGCAAAAAGTATCGGCGATAGAGCGATGATCATTTTCACGACCGCATATCCCCAGTATGCGTTAAAAAGTTATGAATTAGAGGTTGTCGACTATCTCATGAAACCTGTTGATAATCAGCGACTCATTAGAGCGATAGGAAAAGCGAAGCGGCTACAGCAGCCGGCTAAAGGCCAGGAGAAAATATTCGAGGAACTCGAGGAAACCATTTTGGTTCGTTCCGACCGGCGTTACCATAAAGTGCAATTATCGCAGATTCTTTTTATAGAAGGGCTGAAAGATTAT
Organism: Sphingobacterium sp.; assembly: GCA_052092145.1. GTDB lineage: Bacteria > Bacteroidota > Bacteroidia > Sphingobacteriales > Sphingobacteriaceae > Sphingobacterium. The sequence continues at coordinate 234,367 of JBQDCW010000001.1, forward strand.
GTGGTCATACATGAAAAGCAGCAACAAATTATAACAGCAATGAATCTCAAGAATATCTATAAAGAACTGCCGGTCAATCGTTTTCTTAGGGTGAGCAAATCCTATATCATTAATCTGGATCACGTGGAGACATTTGACTCGACAAGCATCCAATTAGCTGGCCACATCATTCCCTTGGGAGCGGTCTATAGAAATGAATTTTTAGCACGATATCTCGGCCCCTCACCTGCCCCGGGTGAAAAATGAAGCTATACCTGATTTCGAACAGCATTTTTGTCTAAGCGATCATTTTTGGTTTTTTCTTGACTTATTAAATTCCGATCATTAATTTAGTACCTGTTTTTTTATCACAATGCCAGAATAAATCTTACATCATTTGAGGCTATTATTTTTGTCAACCATAAATTTAGTTATTAAATCATGTTATACCGACTCTTGTTTAACCACTGGCTTCATTCGTTTCTGAAGCTAAACCTATGCATTCTATTTCTGTTAAACACGCTATTCGTTGGTGTTTTGCAAGCACAAAATGCGGATCAATCGGCTTTTTCGGCTAGGCTGATCAATCTAGAGGGCTCTTTGAACGATCCATTTCGATTTCAGGCCACGCTAACAAACACCGCTGCTAAGGCCGAAATCTTTCAAATCGCTACGGATCTTCCTGAAGGGTGGCGGGCAAATTTCACCACGATGGGAAGTCGAGTCACGTCCGTTCAGGTCGAAGCTGGAGCCGAACAAGAAATTACAATGGAAGTTTTCCCTTCACCATCAGCCAAACCGGGTAATTATAAGGTTCCGCTACGAGTAAACTCACCAAGCGCACATCATGAACTTGTTTTTCAGGTGGCGATCACCGGTACTTTTGATTTGCAGCTAACAACCCCCAATGGACGAGTGAGCAACGAATTGGTCTCGGGAAGTAGTAAAAGTTTTGTGTTAACAGTAAAAAACACGGGAAGCCTGCCTTTAGCTGATCTAGAGATAGGATCACGTTTACCTTCAAAATGGGAAGCCACATTTGATCCCATTAAGATCGATCAGATCCCACCAGGGCAATCCTCGGATGTGCAGGTCCACACGAAGGTTCCCGAGAAAACTATCGCCGGTGATTATATGGCAAAATTTACGGTAAAAAATGCGAACAAGGAGACAGACTTGGACTATAGGTTAACCGTCAAAACATCGATACTATCCGGGTGGATCGGTATCCTTGTTATTGCACTGGCATTGGCGCTCGTCTATTACCTTATTCGAAAATACGGCCGGCGCTAGTCTGCTGTGGTCGAATCGTCCAATGACACAGCCGAGACGATGCTATACAGATATTGAAACAATTTATTGCGTGAAAGAATGGCGAAGAAAATGAACGATCCAATTATTGAACTCCGTGGTCTCAGAAAATGTTACGGATCTTTAATCGCGGTTGATCATCTTGATCTTAAAATTCAGCAAGGGGAAATATTTGGTTTATTGGGCCCTAATGGTGCTGGAAAAACCACGACAATTTTAATGATGCTTGGTCTGTCCGAACCGACAGCAGGCGAGGCCATGGTCTGTGGTTTCAATGCAACGCGCCAGCCAATTGAGGTCAAGCGTAAGGTAGGCTATCTACAGGATAATGTCGGTTTTTATGACGATCTGACTGCATTACAAAATTTATCCTTAATAGCGCGCCTTAACGGAATTGAGGAAACGACGGTTGAAAAAAGATCTTTAAGCTTACTACAGACGGTCGGGCTAGGCGATGTGTCGCAGAGAAAGGTTGCAACGTTCTCCCGAGGTATGAAACAACGTCTTGGCCTGGCGGATGTACTAATTAAGGAACCCTCGGTTATTATTTTGGACGAACCAACTTTAGGTATTGACCCTAGTGGTGTTAACGAGTTTTTGCAATTGATCAAAACTTTAAGTACTGATCAAAACCTCACCGTATTATTGTCCTCTCACCATTTACAACAAGTACAACGTGTATGTGACCGAGTTGGTATCTTCGTTAAGGGTAAACTTTTGGTTGAGGGATCGATCAGTGGTTTGGCCAAAAACCTGTTGGACCGTGACGGGCATTCCACGTGGGTAGAATTAGAGGAAGAGTTGAGTGATCCAACGCAGTTGGAAGAAGCGCTGGCGGAACTCCCTGGATTTATTGAACTCACCATTAAAGGATTGAATCTGGAAATCAAGACAACCGACAGACAAACCTCAAAAATCATTCAGACCATGGTGCAAAATGGCGCCAAAATTATTGGTGTAGGTCAGAAAAGCTATGGGCTGGATGAGTTATATGAAAAATATTTTGAAAATCAAGTGGACAACAACGTGACCCATGAAAAATCAAATAGTTTCTTCAAAGGAGCATTTTAGAGAAAATAAAATCAAAAATAATCGATCAGTACTGGGCGTATTGGTTAACAAAGAGATATCGTCTCACATCAGGAGCTGGCGGTTGGTCGTACTGATTTTATTAATCATTTTTACCTTTGTAGCGTCGATGTATGTATCAATGAGTAACATCAAATCAGTGGTAGCGGGTAATGGTGATTCAAGCTCAAATCTCATTTACTTGAAATTTCTGACCGCTTCTGACAATGCCATTCCCCCATTTCATGTTTTTTTGAATTTTTTAGCTCCACTTCTCGGGATTGCTCTGGGATTTGATGCGATTAATACGGAGAAGAATACAGGTACCTTGACTCGAATCATGGCCCAACCGATTTATCGGGACAATCTGCTGATTGGAAAATTTATTTCTCCGCTTGTACTGGTGGCCAGCTTTTTCATTGCTCTAACGCTGTTAATGGTTGGTAGCGGAATGCTATTAACAGGGGTCTCCATGGAACCCCAAGAATTATTACGTCTGATCGGATTTGTGGCAATCAGTATACTATACGTCGGATTTTGGCTTAGTTTATCCATCTTATTCTCGGTGGTATTTAGTCAGCCATCTACGGCAGCCATCAGTGCTTTCGGAATCTGGTTGTTTTTTACAATCTTCTTTCCTATTGTGGTCAACATGAGTATTCGTGCTTTCTTGCCAAATCCGCAATTCCTCTCCGAAGCTCAACTTATTGCGCACAACGAGCTGATTCTAAATTTGCTTCGTATTTCTCCTAGCCAATTATACTCAGATGCGACAACAACCTTGTTAATGCCGTCCGTTCGAAGTCTCGGTCCGATAACGATGGAACAAACCGTCGGCGCTCTTCCCTCCAGTCTCGGTGTGACCGATAGTTTACTCGTGGTGTGGCCACAAATTACTGGATTAACGGCAGCAAGTGTTGTTTGTTTTGCGTTAACTTACTATTTATTCATGCGTAGGGAGATTCGAAGCTGATTGACAAGCCTAGCCGGAAAGCTCTATAATCAAGTGGAAACCTGCAGTACTGTTTTTTTCCAACAAACCAATCCCTGTTGATCCTTCATAAAGGCCCATAAGCGGATCCCTTTTAACAATTGGCTGTCTCTGGTCTAACATTCTGTTGGTTCGGCGTGAGACGCCAGATGATGGTTTTGACATTGCTTTGACTGGCAATGCATCTGATAATCGTAGTTTAGGTAAAGTAAATCTTTGAATTCGAGCGACGAAAAATAGGACTTAAAGTGTGAAATTCGTCTGGCTTACCGATAAACTTAAAATGATAAAATTCTGGGTGATGTCAACCTATAAAGAATGTACCAGATTTCAACTTTACTACCAATAAATTCATATCCATGATAAATAGACAGCATATTCAAGATGTCTTAACCGACCTGCATCGACGCGCTGAAGCGAATCGTCAAGAAAGGGAACGCATTTTAGAGGGATTAATTGACGACGATAAACGTAGAAAAAAGCAAGCGGAACTTCGGAGCACGGCGTACCTATCCATCAGTGCTGAGCAAGGGGATTTTGTGTATTTAGCCGCTCGAAGTATCAGAGCCAAACATATTGTCGAGTTCGGTTGCTCATTCGGTATTTCGACGATTTATTTAGCCTGGGCCGCTGAGCATAGTGGCGGAACGGTAACAACAACGGAATTGGAAAGCCAAAAATGGGACCGTGCAACGCGTAATCTACAACGTGCAGATTTGGATCATCGTGTAACTTTATTAAAAGGAGACGCTCTTGAGACGCTGAAAAATGTTGTTGGGCCGGTCGACTTGTTGTTTCTGGATGGCGAAAAAAGTCTGTACCTGCCCGTTTTTAATTTGTTACGGTCCAAACTGCGCGCCGGTAGTATGGTCATTGCGGATAACATTGATCGAGAAGACGCGAGATCATTCGTACAGTTGATGAAGGACAATCCTGATCAATATGTCTCTGTCACATTATTTGAGGGGCGGATATTGCAAGTTTTGGTGCTGTAGCCTTCGTCAGGTTTTTAAGTTAGAAAAATTTCCCACTACCGGATTGCTATCGGAATTTCGATGATGAAACCCGTCGCGGTGAGTTTCTCAGCTATCCTTCCGAAAGAAGGAAAAAATGGCGTTAGATTTCGGGCAGAATATACTAGATTTGATCGTCCATTGACAGCCAAATGAAACAGCATTACACTAAAATAACGAACGCCAGCATTGAATCGGCTGGATTGGTAAAAGATCCGTACCAAGCCATTGCCGAGTATTTTTGGAATGGTTTTGACGCTAAAGCCAGCAGACTCACATTACGTTATGATCATAACGAACTCGGCTATATTTCCAAAATTGAGATAAGCGATAATGGTGAGGGTATTCCGTTTTCAAGTCTGGATGATTCCTTTGGGAATTTTCTGGATTCAATGAAACGGAACGTTCCTAAGCGAACGTCTTACACCCGGGGACGGAAGGGAAAAGGAAGATTCTCATTTTCGCTATTAGCAACGCATGCCAGTTGGACGACCCGGTTTTTGGATGATGATGCCCAGATTAAGCAATTTGGAATCAAGATAGACCGGCAGTCTAAGGACGCATTTGAATCCAGTCAGCCGGTTAAGACTGATCAACCTACAGGCACCACTGTCCTGTTGGAGGGGATTTTTGGACTCTCAAGCGCGGAACTCGAGTCCCAAGAGTTTCTTACTTTTTTAGCACGTGAATTTGGTTGGTACCTATTTCTTAATCAACAGCAAAACTTCCAAATCTATATCAATGATAGTCCACTGGATTACCAACAGATTATCGATGAAACGGATCAAGTTAAATGGACAATTGCTGCCTCGGATGATCAACAGTACGTTTTTCAGATAAATTATCTTCGATGGAAAATGAATATCGGCGACCGCTACTATTATTATTTTTTGAACCGAGAGAAAAATGAAGTCGCCAAAGTGTTGAGCAGCTTTAATAATAATGCCATCGCGTTCCATCATAGTGTCTATGTCCAATCCGACTTTTTTGACGATTTTTTTGCGACCGATATGTCTTTATCTCAAGAGGATAATTTATTCAGCGAACGTGGTCAGCAACAAGTCTATAGAAAATTGCACGCCGAGCTCCGGGATTTTTTATTCCGCAAGCAAAAAAAATATATACTTGAAAAAGCCGTTGACGATAAATTACAACACCTGTTGGACAGGGGGTTGCTTCCAGTATATGAAAACTCTCCGGTAGACCAACTACGCGAAAAAACATTAGTACAAATTATCAAGGTGTTATATGCGGCAGATCCACGAACCTTTGTGGGGGTGAAAGAAGATCTGATTCGTTCATATCTCGGTTTTCTGGATCTATTACTCCAGACGAATCGGCGAGAGGAAATCCTGCCTATCGTCGAGCGGTCGATTGATCTTACCGATAAGGAGCGGAATCGAATGATCACGCTACTATCTTCATCTGCTTAACGTTTACGGATTCGTAAATATTGCCGTACCATCCTCATGATGATACGGCAAGTTTCATTATTTCTAGGGTAATATTAGTTCAACGTAAACGGGATAATGGTCTGAGATAATATGCGTTTTTTCATTTTTGATGATTTCGCTTTTACTGACCATTTCGGCGGCTGTATCGTTGCACCAAAGAAAATCAATGCGCTTACCGATACCAGCATTGGAGTTTTTTATCTTCGCATTGCCGCTTTTGTAGCTCGGTACACTGGATTCGAAGTTGTTGTTTTGTAAACGATAAGAATCTTTGAACCCGGCATCACGTAGTTTGTTTAGAACGGAGTAATCGATCTGATCGTTGTTCAAATTTCGAATGTGCTCGTGTTTCTTTTCTTGTGCGCGCATCGTTGTCAACAATTCTTCGCCGTAATGCGCCTGGTCAGAAACAGCTAAGGAGTTGAAATCCCCCATAATCAATATCGGTTCGTCATCTGAAATTTCACCGGTCTGCGCAATGATGTTGTCGATCTCCTCTAAACGTTTTTGATAGCTAAACGGGGAGAAATGAATGACAAAGATATGGATACCCCGTACCTTGGCGTAAAGGTAGCTATGCCACATATTCTCGGTGACTTTCTCAAAATTAACGGGTGGAGTTTTTGACGTCAGTGCGGCTGGAAATCCAGTCTCTTTGGATTGTAATGCATAAGGATGATTGTACCGTTCCGCTAATTCCTCTAAACTTTTCTGGGTCCAACCATTCATTTCTTGGGTAGCGACAATATCAGGATCGAGCGCTTTGACCAACTCAATGTATCGTTCTATATTAGCAGTAGAGTCCTTTTGCAGACCATAAAGGACATTGTACGATAAAATTTTAAATGTTTCCTGAGCTGAACTTATTGTTGAAATACACGTCAACAATAGGTAGATAACAACTAATTTATAAATTTTCATGTTTTTCTATTTTTTTAAGTGCCAGATTGGGCCCATCCGGGATTCTGTTTCAAGTTGGTATTCAATTGTAGTTCTTGAGTAGGTATAGGGTAAAGATAATCCTTTTGCTCATTCCATTGTTTGACAATATCGGGTAGGTTGACAATCCGTCCCCCTTGATTACCATTTTCCAGAACCAGCTCCCCTAGCCTTTGGTATTGCACGCCTGGTTTCTGGCTTGGCGCGGATCCTTCATAGATGACCAGATCAATCGTTCCGTTCTTATCCAAATCATACTCACCAGCACCTGGGAAATACATGCCGTAGAATGGTTTAGCTAGCCTATTCCCCTCTTTCCAACGTAATAGATCGCGATACCGATGGCCTTCTTTGACCAGTTCCACGCGTCTTTCCCGACGAATTTCCAGAATTACACCCGTTTGCGCGCCCTGATTGACGTTCGGATATTCAGCTAGAAGGTACGGATCTGGCGAAGCGTTAGCCTGCTCCAGATTCAAGTTCGGCATAGCCACCCGGTCTCTTAATAATTTGATGCTACGATCTAAGTCCCCTTGGGATAGTTGCCCCAATTCTGCTTTAGCTTCTGCATAATTAAGTAAAACTTCTGCGTATCGCATGATCGGCATATCATTACTAGATTGGCCCGCATCGAAGCTCGGGGCCAGGACATATTTGACATACTGATAGCCTGTCACTGAGGTGGCAAAATCAGGAACCGAAACACGATTTTCGCCAATGCGTTTATAACCGGGAGTACGAATCGTTTGCGCAAGCCGTGGATCCCTGTTTTGTGTTTCTTCGAAGAATTCCATGGTCTGGTAGTTTGGTCGATCTGTAAAACGGCTGCCGTCTCTCATTAGATAACTATTAACAAGCGATTTCTGCATTCCGGGACGTCCAAATGAGGCCGAAAGAATATAGAAGTTGGCCGAATGGACAAAAGGTACGGCTGCATCGTATTGTCTGGCTAGAATCATTTCCGAAGGATTGGCGTCCTCGGCGATAAACAGTTCGTGATAAGCTTGGTCAGGGCTGCTGGTGTGAATCGTGTAAACACCGGAGTTGATCAATTCTTCAGCTGCTGCTGCTCCGGTCGCTAGAACCTCCTCCCAATCCCCTAAACCGTGGTATTTACGGAACGTACCCTCAAACAAGCACATCCTGGATTTATACGCTAAAGCAGTCCATTTAGTAATTAGTTGGGTGCTTTTTTCAGTCTGGCAGTTTTCAATTGCGTAATCTAAATCCTCAAGAATCTTGGCGAATATTATTTTTCGTGATTCACGCTCTTTAAACAGTCCTTCATCATCTAACTGCAATACGGTGTCATACCAGGGAACGTCCCCAAATCGGACGATCTTTTCGAAATAGAAATAGGCACGAAAAAAGCGAGCGACACCATCATATTGTAAACGTGCGGCTTCGTCTTCGCATTTGTGTGAGTTCTCGAGATAAAAATTAATCTGTCTCAGTTCATCCCAATTCCATCCACCACCACTAGATGGTGTTGTCCGAGTCCCTTGTATTTCTCCGGCGAGTGTATTTCTTGCCTCATCATCCCCTTGGTTAGGGGTGTTGTAGTGGATAGCCAATGCACTGGGAAGAACCGAATAAAAGGCATTGGTATAATTCTGCAATTCTGCGGCCGTTTTAAAATAGGTTTCTGGCGCGAGTTCTGACAACGGATATCTTTCCAGATAATCATCATTACAGGCTGTCAACAACAAGAACGCCGATAGATAAGGTATAAATATTTTTGTTTTCATGATGTTCTATTAAATCCTTAAAATGAAAGTTGCGCACCAAATGATATGACTTTACCGACCGGGTAACTTCTCCCGGTATTGTCCGTCATAACCTGTTCGGGATCGATATAATCTGATTTTAGTTTAGTCCAGGTCACCAGGTTTTCACCCGTCATAAACAGCCGCAATTTATTGACATGTATTTTATTGGTCCAGAGTGTAGGGAAAGTATAACCCACTGTTAGATTTCTAACTTTCAGGAAGGCGAGATCCTGAAGGTACATATCATTGTTAACCGATAATTCCGAATTCTGAGCGGTATATCCTCTTAGGAATGGGAAATAGGAATTTGGATTTTCTTCAGACCAGATCTTATCGGGGAAATCACTGGGAATAAAAGAGTCGTAGGGACGCGCATAGACCGACCAGAAGGCCTGGGCCTCTAAGTTCGGATACCAATGCCGTCTACCGATACCTTGAAAGAAGACCGAAGCGTCAATCCCGTTCCAGCTTCCACTCAAGGTTAGGCCATAGGAGTAACGAGGCTGGCTGTTGCCAATGATTTCTCGGTCACCTGGATCCGCCAATGTATTGGACCCGGTGTTAATGATTCCGTCTCCGTTGAGATCCAATATTCGGATATCCCCAGCTTGTAAACGACGGAGATCTTCGGTTGGCGCTTGTACGCGTCTGCGATTCACGAGATCTTGGTCCACCGATTGGGCATAGGCTTGGGCCTCTTCAGTGCTTTTAAAAAATCCATCGTATCGATAACCCCATATTTCGCCAAGCTGTTGCCCAACATAATAGGTGTTCAATAAGCCAGCGGGATTACTGAATTTCGTAATTTCGGAGGTGTAATCCGATAGCACACCACGGACGGAGTAATTGAACGGTTTATCCATTAAATTAAATTGGTCCCGCCAGGTCAGACTCAAATCGAACCCCTTGGTGCGGAGGTCAGCGGCGTTGACTCGAGGCTCGGTCGCTCCGAATACATCTGGGAGTGTCTCTCCGATACTCAGCATGCCGATTGTATTCCTGATATAATAATCTGATTCGATATTTAGACGATTATTTAAAAGGGCGAAATCGAGTCCGAAGTTACTGGTTGTGATTTTCTCCCAAGTCAAAGATCTAGCCACTGGTGCAGGGTCATATGTAGCATTGAGACGCTGACCATCCACCAAATAGTCGATTTGCCCGGTACCCATTGAAGAGATATAAGCATACGTGCCCACTTCTTGATTGCCCAGTGAGCCATAAGAATAGCGAAGTTTCAGGTTATTCACCGCCTGTTTAATGGGTTCGAAAAAGGATTCTTCGCTGATTCGCCATCCAGCCGACAGCGATGGGAAGAATCCAAATCGACTAGACTTCGGGAAACGTGAGGTACCGTCAAACCGTCCGCTAGTTTCCAATAAGTATTTTCCCTTATAGTCATAATTTAAACGGTAAAACCCGCCGCGAACGGCCCATTCATCAGCTCCTCCAAGATATTGTTTTTCACCGATTACCAATGCCAGATCGTTTAACGATTCCGAAAGCAAGTCTTGACCGATACCGCCTACCCGCTTATATTGCCGATCCTCTTGATTGAAACCCGCCATGGCCGTCAGGTTGTGTTCGCCGAAACTTTTTTGGTAGTTTGCAAAAACATTGATAAAATGCCATGAATATTTGCTCATCGATTCATTTAATCTATCCTGGTTGAGTGCGCCTAAAGATGATAGCTCCATGACTCCAGGGTACTTCGAATAATACTGTTTGGTCTGTCGATAGCTGTGCTCTGATCTGAATTCACGGTAAGAATAATTACCGGTAAGGGTAAGTCCATGCCCAAAATTAACCACTGCTTCGGTTTTGTTCGTAAATTCGGTTCCTCGATTGTATCCTTTCATTGTTCCGCTTTCCAAGGCATTATGCATACCATAACCTATCGGGTAGCTGTTGATCCCCGAATACCCGGTAAGGGTGCCGTCGGGATTACGCGGCACATACATGGCGTGATAATGATAAGTTGGGCTATTGCTTACATTGTTTGCGACCTGATTAAAGTTGTTTGACAAACCGTGCCAGTCATAAGAAGACTTAAAGTAATGTGTCCCATTACTAACGGTCAACCAGGGACGTATTTCCGAAACTAAATTTGCGCGGAGATTGTATCGTTTATATTGATCAGGGTTGATGTTAAAGATCCCTTGTTCGTCAGATAACGCACCCGAAAGGGCGTAATTCGTATTGCCAGACTTTCCCGTTAAAGACAGGTTATGATCGCTTTTAGGGCGCTTGTCGTCATACAAGTAATTGAACCAATCGAAATTTGCGTAATACCGATAAATATCGTTTCCACTAGCATCCTGTTTGGTCACGACCCAGGGCCGATCCGGATGTTCAGTCTTGTCATCGACACGGGCCCATAACTCTTCGTAATCTTCGTCGCTATATCGCGTCGCGCGATAGCCTAGGGCATTGTACATCGCATCGTCATTGATTTTTGCATTCCAATATCCAGAGGTGATAAAATCTGTATTGGTGGCGTGACTTGTGTACCCGACATTTGTGGAATAGTCAATGGACGCTGTTCCGTCCTCCTTGCCCTGTTTGGTAGTGACTAAAATAACGCCGAATGCACCTCTGGCACCATAGACTGCCGCAGCAGAGGCGTCCTTTAAAACGGTAACCGATTCCACATCGTTCACATTAACTCGGTCTAAAGTTCCTAATATCCCGTCAATAAGTATTAGCGGGCCGCCGCCATTAATGGACGTGTTCCCGCGCACGTTAACCGATCCACTAGTGCCGGGTTGACCAGAGCCAAACACAACATTTAAGTTTGGAACCGCTCCCTGCAGCGCCTGAGTGAGTTGCGTGACAGGACGGTCTTCGAATTCCTCGCCGCTGATTTGGCTCACAGCACCCGTTAAGTTGACCTTCTTCTGCTCACCGTATCCTACCACCACGACTTCGTCAACTTCCGTCAACATGGGTTTCATCGTGATATTTAAAACAGTTTGATCATCTAACGCGATTTCCTGCTTTTGGTACCCGATACTACTAAACTCGATAATAGCATCTGGAGTGGATATTTGGAGTGTGTAATCCCCATTTTGATCTGTCATTGTACTAGGAGTCGCCTCCTTTTCCTTGACCGACACATTGCTTAAGGGATGGCCTTGTGCATCGTGAACTTGTCCGGAAATACGGAACTGCTGTTGTTTGACAATCTTTTCAATTGTGGGCGAATCAGTTTGGACGACCGTCTTGGTCTGCGCTTTGCGCAGAATTATATTGTTTTCGACTAAATGATAATCAAGGCCATGTTGGCTTAGAAGATCGTCTAGTGCCTGGTCTAACGGCTGATTCTTTAGGTTGATGGATACGCGGAGATTTTCAGGAACCAGATTGTCGTCATAAAAGATATTATAACCACTTTGTTTTTGAAGATCTTTCAATACGGTACCCATTGGTACATTTTTCTTGCTCAGGGTGACGGTTTGACCGAGACTTGTTGCACTGACATGGATGATGCCTGCAAACATCAGTGCCAAAGCTAATTTCATCGATAGAAGTTTAGGTTTTCGACGTACCACCCCTAATGAAGAAGGGATAGTTTCTATTTTTTTATACATTTGCAATTCGGTTGATATGTTTAATAATCAATGTGCTATCAGTCGAGTGGTTAATTATCACTTTCACCGGGGCGGTCGCAACGCACCCGGTGATTATTGATAATCCTCTGTAAGATTTTACCTCATGACGACTATCCTCCTTCCTTCTATTTGAAACCGCACGCTCCCGGTTAATTCGATCAGTCTTAATACCGTATTGATTTGTTCGAATCGGGAAATAGTTCCAGAAAACCGTACGTCCGATACATCGTTCCGATAGTCTACCTCAACATCGTACCAGCGGGATAATTGGCTCATTACCTCCTGAATATTGTTGTTTTCAAAGGCAAAACTTCCATTCTTCCAAGCGATGGCATAGATCGGGTCCACTGATTTTGTCACTATCGTTTCGCGGGCTTTATTGAACGACGCTTGTTGATTAGGCGCTAGTTTTTTTTCCGGACTCCGGGAGGACCACAGTTTAACCTCGCCTTCCACGAGTGTGGTCAAAATATCCTGTTCATAGCTGTTGATGTTAAACGACGTCCCCAAGACTTCAAGTTGCTGTTCTCCCGTTTGGACAATGAAAGGGACTGGTTTTCCACTGACAATCTTTGGATTGACTTGGAAGAAAGCTTCCCCCTGCAATTCGATTTGTCGGCTCTCAGCTGCCCATTGCAACGGGTAGCGAAGTTTTGAGGATGCATTTATCCAGACGAGACTACCGTCAGGCAATTGTAACTGATATTCACCGCCTCTAGGGGTTACGATGGTGTTGTAAATGGTCGTCTTTTTTTTACCTGGAGGCAGGGAGTAACTTAGTTGACCCTTTTTGTTTTTGTGGATTTGATACCCATCCATTTGCAGGGTGGTATCATTGCCGAGACTTTCCAAATCTATTTTGCTACCGTCCTCCAATAGCAATTCAGCACGATGATCGCCGGGAATAATGGGGTTATCCACTAAAAACTGCTCCAAGTGATCTTGATTCTGCGTTTTTATAAAATAGCGTTGATACAACAGGAACGAAACCAGAATACATGCTGCTGCTGCAATCGAAACCCATCTTCTGTGTAATCTGAGCGGGTGGGTATTGGAAGTTGCCGCTGGAATACTATTCTTGATATTCCTCAACATGCGAGCGGATGCTTTAGGATCGGGTCCCGAAACGCCGTCGAGATTATCGGTTTGGATAACTTCAGCGATGAGCTGCGCGTATTGTTCGTCCTGAACAAATCGCTTGAGTTCCAACTGTTCTTTGGCACTTAAACGGTTTGTTTGGAGTTTCTTCAACAATTCAATTAGTCGTAATTTTTCCAATTTGGTTAAACCTGGTTTGATGTATAAAGCCGAACTTTCAAAAAATGGACTAGTCTAAAACCAAAAAAATAAAGAAAACAGGAAATATATTTTCTCAATCTGAGCCTTTATTTTCCTAGAAGCAGAGATTAACTGGTTTTTAACGGTATTCTTGGAGCTACCGGTTGCGACGGAAATTTCTTCATAGGTGTATCCCATCAGTTTGCTCAATCGGTACACCTCCCGTTGCTTTGTAGGCAAGTTCTCCATACAACGAAGTAAGATTTCGTGAAGTTCCTTGGCGTAGAGGTCTTGCTGTACGGATGGGGCCTGCAATTGCGCTTGATTCTGATCGGCCTGCGTGATATCAAGCTTTTCAACGGCCTGCTTAAACGCGTTTGCAATGAGCCGTTTAGCAATGACAAACAAATAAGGATATACGCCTTCAGGCTCTTGTATGGATAACCTAAATCGATACAAGCGAATAAAGGAAGTTTGTACGATGTCCTCAGCCTCTGTTTTACATTTTAATATGGAGAAGGCGTAACGGTAAAGAATATGATGATATTTGTTAAATACGATCTCGAAAACCCGTTGATCACCAGCGCGGAAGGCATAGAATTCTTTCTGGGAAAGATCTCTGGAGTGTATTTTTTCGGTTAAGGAGGCCATTGCAGCGGTCAAAGTAACGGTTTTGGAATAAAGGCAATGTTAAGTCTATTTTAAATTTAAGAAACTTTAATGATTGAAAGCAGTTTCAAACGGACAACTACACCGACTTAGCGAAGTCACAACACGCTCGAGTAGATTAGACGCTACAACAACGTGCATTAGAAATCGGGCGATGGCTAGTCCGTAAGTTGAAGCAAAAACGGTGGATTAGACAACGTATAGTGTTCATTCAGCACACTGGCATTTATAAATTGAGTTCCTTGGGCACTGTATTGACCATAACTCTCGTGTATGTGTCCAAAGAAATGAAATCGAGGTTTTATATTTTCAATTTTTGCTTGCAATTCTTCACATCCCACTTTTAGACCATATACCGTCTGATCCAGTACACCGAATGGTGGGCCATGCGTGATGAGCACATCGGTATTTAAGGGTATCAGGTCCCAGTGCTTTTTGATCTCTTCTCCACGCTTTCTGTTGAATGCCCAGTCGTGAAACCAAGGGGTTACTGGCGATCCCCAAAAATTCAGCCCGTGTATTTGGATGCCAGAATCATTCAAATAGGTCACATTACTTGGTATTAAATTGGCTATTTGCTCGCCCTTGGCGTGTTCAAAGAAAAAATCATGGTTGCCGGCTATCAGGATTTTATGTTTAAACCTCTGATTTGAAAACCATTCCAAAAATTCTTGAACTTCTCGAAGTGTTCCTCGGCGGGTCATATCACCCGCATGAATCAGTAGATCGCCCGAAGGTACCTTGAGGGACAAATGCCGTCCATGGGTGTCGGAAATACAAACAGCACGCATAGTCAATTGGTTATTAAGCAAACATAGGCTTTTCTCTTAACAAAGGAAAGTGCTGACAGAAAAACCGGGCGTAAGTAATTCGTGGACTGGATGCCTCGCGGAGAAGTTTTGAAATTATTTCGATTACAAAAAATTAATCTTACCTTAATATTCGGCGGCTACCTTTGTCGCAATTGAAAAAGGGAATCGATATGGATAACGCGGTTTAAGTCGATTTTTTAGTAACCAGTCAACCATTAACTATTTCAAATAAAGATGAATCTGAATTTAAATGTATTATTGAGCAGTAGCTTCCTAATGTTGGCCTTCGGTGTTCAAGCACAGCACATGGCAACGGGAACTGTATTCAACGATCTCAATCAAAATGGCAAACAGGATCGTCGGGAAGCCGGTATTCCCAATGTCGCGGTGAGTAACGGAGAAGACGTCGTTGTTACAGATGCCAAAGGAAAATACGAACTGACTGTTGGAGAAGATAATATCGTCTTCGTTGTCAAACCCAGTGGTTACACCTTGCCACTGGATGAATTAAATCATCCACAATCGTATTATATTCACAAACCCCAAGGATCACCAAAGGAATTAACTTATCCTGGAGTGGCACCAACTGGACCGCTGCCAAAAAGTATTGATTTTGGTTTACAGCAAACCGAGGAATCAAACCAGTTTCGTGCATTAGTTTTCGGCGATCCGCAGGCGTATACGGAGCAGGAAATAGCGTTTTTCAATCGAGCGATGGTCGATGAAGTAGAAGGTATCCAAGGGGTGTCCTTTGGCATCAGTTTAGGGGATTTAGTCGGTGATGACCTGACGCTTCATCCAAAATACAAAGCAAGTGTTGGTCGGATTGGTATACCCTGGTATAACGTCAAGGGAAATCACGACATGAACTACGATGTCCAGGCTGACAGTTTATCTGACGAAACTTTTGAATCCTATTTTGGACCGGCCAGCTACTCGTTCAATTACGGCAAAGTGCATTTTATTGTTCTTGACGATATTCGCTATCCCAATCCCCGTACTGGCAAGGGCTATTTAGGAGGCTTGACCGATGTACAATTGAAGTTCGTAGAGAATGATTTAAAATTTGTTCCAAAAGATCACTTGGTCGTTTTGGCCTTTCACATTCCACTAGAACATCAGAATGGCGATCGCTTTCGAGCGGAAGATCGTGACCGTTTGTTTGAGCTTTTGCAAGACTACCCGAACACTTTATCCCTCTCAGCCCATACGCATACCCAGACACAAATATTCTACGATCGTTCAGACGGTTGGAAACAAGACCAGCCACATCACGAATACAATGTAGGAACGACCTCGGGAGATTGGTATTCAGGCGAACTGGATAAACGTGGCGTGCCGGTTGCGACGATGCGGGATGGTACACCTCATGGTTATGCTTTCATCGATTTCCGAGACAATGATTACAACATTCGCTATCAAGTCTCTGGAAAAGATTCAACGTATCAAATTAATTTGTTTCACCCACAAGTGATAGGACAAGGTGGCGGAAACCGTGGCGCCATTTTTGCCAACTTTTTCATGGGTCATCAGGGCAATACTGTTGAATATTCGATCGATGGTGGGGAATGGAAAAAGATGAACGCTGTCAAAGCGCCCGACCCGGCGTACCTTTCATCATTGCATCCTTGGGATCATTCAGAAACACTGCTTCCTGGCCGTCGTCCTTCGAATGCTGTGGAGAGCAATCACCTTTGGCGTGTTGCCCTACCTGGAAAACTCGACGTTGGTACGCATGAAATCCGCGTTAGAGCAACAGACGATTATGGCAATGCTTATGAAGCAAAAAGTACCTACCGAATTGAAGCGGCAAAAAATCACCCTGCCCCCTCGGCAAACTAATCGGCTGATGCAGGGATAGTACATACAAAAAGCGTAGAAAATCTACGCTTTTTGCATTATTTATCAGGTTTGACCTTCCTTCGATCTCCAATGAGATCAAAAATCATTTAACCATATATTCTGCAATCTTGGATTCTAAGTCTTCACCACGAAGATTCTTAGCGATAATCTTTCCTTCCGGATCAATCAGAAAATTTTGTGGAATTGAGCGCACATTATAAGCTTTAGCCGCTTGGTTATCCCAAAATTTCAAATCGGAAACTTGGGGCCACGTTAATTGATCGGTTTTGATTGCTTTTAACCAGGCTGCTTTCTGACCCGGGCGATCTAATGAGACCCCTAATACTGTGAAATTTTGGTCCTTGAGCGCTTGGTAAGCCTTCACGACGTTCGGGTTTTCACGACGACAGGGTCCGCACCAACTTGCCCAAAAATCGATAAAAACATACTGTCCACGAAAATCTGATAGGGAGATCTCCTTACCCTCGGGGTCTTCTTGAGTAAACTCGGGAGCAATTTGCCCGACGGACGTCGCTTGTGCCTTTTTTATTTGTGCAGCATAATCTAGGCCACGTTCCGATTCGCGTACGGCAGGGTCTAGTTTATTAAAGTATATTTCCATATCCTCCGCCTCGGGAGTGTAGCCTAGAACATCTCTGAAATGATCAAAGCTAACGAACGATTTTGGATTCTTGTCAATGAACGCTATTACGATTTCTTTCCTTTTTTCCTGATAGTCTTTTCTGAGCTCCTGGAATTCCTTATTAAATTCAGGTGAGTTTCGCTGCTCGTCCGTTGCAGTCCGATACCGTTCGTTAATGGCTAGGGAAAGAGGTTCAATTTTTGCTAAACGCTTATTCAGTTTAATAAGGTCCTTATTCGCCTTCCCCCCTTTTACAACGGCGTTGCTGGAGAGTGAATCCAGTGTTTTAATTGTCGTTCTCCCGGGTTCCAAATACAATTGAATTCCGCCCGAACGCTGTGCCTCCCGGGGAGATTTCCCTGCTGTTATTGTCGCCAGCACGGGATCAGCCAATTCGGCCTGAATCTCGAAGGATCCGTCGGCGTTAATCTGAACCGAATCGGATACCCGATCGGAGCCATTCCGGTAGTTGACGAATATTTTATCCTCTTGGGTATAACCCCGAAATTTTCCTTGAATGAACGCTGTTTTTTCTTGGGCAAAACCTGTGAAACTGATCACCAAGGCTCCCAATAAACTGTATATCTTCATCATGATTTGTTGTTCTATAGTTTTAGTCTAGCATTTCAGTAGTCTATTTTTCAAATTAACGTCTTTTTGCTGATAAATGCAAAATGAAAATTTGATTTTAGAACCAACGATCCAACGATACGCATTGGACAGCCTGTTATAGCGGCGCTGACTCGAAAAATTTCCGGCCTATCATTAGACGGCTATCTTCCAAAGTATACCCTAAATGACTAGAAGCACAGAAACCCCTATAATATACACCCTTCCCACTGTTAGCCCCTGTTTTTGGGTAACTCAGAGAATGATACTCATCCGGTTTTTCGGATGATTCCTATCGCCCATGGAAATCCTAGACTCCCCCAAACCGCTGAATTACTGATTTTTTTCGTTTTTCATTATGAGGTCAATTTTTATTTAAGGCAAAGCTGTATCAACGGAATCAAAAATAGTTGAGCGTTTTGCGCGGCTTCTGATTCTAAACGAATCAACGATTCCATACACCTACTTCCTCTCATTCTTTTTCAACGCTAGACTATCTATTTTTTTATATAACAACCTTACAAAAAGTAACTTATGTTTTATTTTGGAATTTCACCTAAGAAAACCCACTAAAAATCGTATTCATTACCAGAGAACCTAAACGCCTGATATGGAACCAGATTATTTGGCCCTTTTGATAAAAAAGCTATTTGAAGAGAAAATCAGTGATGAGGAGAAAGCCGAGTTAACCGCGTGGGTTGAAGAGCATCCTAACCGCCGCTCTTTTATTGAAAATTTGCACGCTAGCGACCGACTCTTTGAGCAGGCCTTGGAATGGATCGAACTCGAACAATCGGATGCCGATCATTGGCCCGATCGTCTCGCCCACGATACACTAAGAAAACTAAAAGCTAACCATCATCTAACGCCGCTAAGCGATAGACGAAAAATCGTGCGCCGATATGGAGCAGTTGCAGCGAGTATAGTTCTATTGGGTATGATTTTTCTGTTCTGGATGAATAGCGAAAAATCTGTTAGACGGGATTCAGAATCGATTTCGCTACAGGAGGTCCCACCTGGTCGATACCAAGCATCCCTCATTTTACCGGGTGGCGATCAGGTAACCCTACAACGTGGAAGAGAATTGTTAATTCTCGATAAAGATGGCATGATTCGCTACGCCGACGGAACTCCCGTGGCCTCGATGCCTGCCTTAGATCAAGATTCGGAACGACAACTGATTATACGCGTCCCAAAAGCCGGGCACTACCGCTTACAACTAGCGGACAGTAGTCAAGTCTGGTTGAATGCCAATAGCGAATTACGTATACCGAGTACGTTTGCGACCTCCAATCGAGTAGTATCGCTGCGCGGAGAAGCCTATTTTGATGTAGCGACTACCACTGTGGGCGTCAATAAAATACCCTTCTGGGTGCGTACAAACGGGCAAACTATTGAAGTCACCGGTACTGAATTTAATGTATCGGCTTTTCCAGAGGATGGGTTTACCAAAACAACGTTGGTTGAGGGGCAAGTTCAAGTACATTCCGGAGGGGCGATGGTCTCGCTAAAGGAAGGCGAACAGAGCTCCTTTTCGCCGAGTGGACTGAGCAAACAAGAAGTAGATGTAGCGAGTCATATCGCCTGGAAAGACAACAAGTTCTATTTTGAGGAAACCCCACTCGAAATCGCTATGCGACAACTGGGACGCTGGTACGATGTAGACATTGAATACGGACAGCAGATTCCCAAGACTGACTTTTATGGCGAGTTCAATAGGAACCAACCCTTGGATTCGGTCCTAGCGATATTAGCAGAGGCGGGAATCCGTTTCCAGTTTAGCTCTCGGGAAGGAAAAAACCGTCTGAGAGTACTGCCTTCGATATCAAAAGAATGAAAGGTCGCCTGAGAGACCGATCATTTCCTATGCTATTTGAACCTAATAACCATGATAACAAAAATTGACTATGAAACACACTGATCACGATTGGCCTAAACAGTTTAACAAGCGGCACCGCTGGGGTCGCTTCCGTTTGGGACTCGGTTTAGCTTTATTGCTTCTCAGTCTTCAGTTGTACGGTGTCTCCTTCGGACAAACCATTACGCTGCGTGTCGAGAACGAAGCGTTGATTGAGGTCATGAAGACCATTCAGCAGCAAACCGGTCACAGCTACTTTTTTAATGGAAAAGAGCTCGCTCAACTTGAAGTTTCAGCTACTATTCGTTCGGCAGATTTAAAAACGACAATGCAGGAGCTATTGGCCGGCAAAAACGTGCAATGGTCTCTGCGAGGGAAAACGATTGTCATTAGAAAAGCGGACCGGAAAGTCAAGAGCGTTCCTACGAATACTGAGGCGGTATCCAAAGTAACACAGCAAGAGCGTATTCGCGGGCGGGTTACCGATAGCCAGGGAAATCCGTTATCCGGCGTGACCGTTCGTGTCAAAGAGCATGCAATCGCCTCTTCCACCGACGGAAATGGAGATTTTGAAATTGCGATGCTCCAGGATACGACCAGCTTGCGTTTTAGCCTACTGGGGTACAGCCCAGTGGAAACTACCGTCACCGGATTTCAAGAACTGCGTATCCAACTTATCGAAAATGAAAACGATTTAGAGGAAGTTGTTGTGGTCGGTTACGGAACTCAACTTAAACGAGATTTGACCGGCGCGGTGTCTAAAGTTGACGGCGATGATCTGAAAAGCATGCCGATCAGAAATGCTACCGAAGGTTTACAGGGACAAGCAGCTGGGGTACAAGTTACTTCCTCAGGTGGTAGTCCGGGAACACCACCAGCCGTTCGTATTCGTGGAATTGGGACGGTGAATGACAACAATCCTTTATACGTAGTAGATGGTCTGCCACAAACTGATATTGGTTGGCTAAATCCCAATGATATTGTTAGCATGGAGGTGCTGAAAGATGCCTCGGCGACGGCAATTTATGGATCGCGGGCAGCCAATGGTGTCATCATGGTGACAACAGCACAAGGCAGTCAACAGGGTGATGAATTGAATAATTTGATTTCTTTCGATAGCTATTTGGGATTCCAGAATCCGATCAAAACCTATGACATGATGGATGCCAAGGAATTTATGGACTATAAAAACCTGGCAAATACCAATGCTGGGCTAGATCCCTATTTCTCGGAGGAAGATCAAGCCGACGTCCTTCAGTTTTTAAGGTCTAATACCGGAGCAGAGCAAGGGACAAACTGGTGGAAAGAAATTAACCATAAAAACGCATTGGTTCAAAACTATGATTTTGCGATCTCCGGTGGAATCGAAGATTTGGCGTACCGGACCAGTTTGAGTTATATGGACCAGGAAGGCATCATCACGGGATCGGACTATGATAGGCTCTCTTGGCGGACTAACTTCAATCATAATTTACGGGAATGGTTGAGCATTTCGGGTAATTTTGGATTGATCAACGAAGGCCGCGGCAATGTTTTGGAAGGAAGCCCGGGTTTCAACACCGCATTCATCGCCTTTGTTGCAGATCCCATCTCTCAAGTTTATCGAAATGAATTGACGGATATTCCAGATTTTTTGCGGGATGGTCTGTTTTTAGATCGAATCGACCCCAATAATCCGTGGTCATTGTACAGCCCCATTTTGATGACCAACAAGGAGAATCCGGTGACGCAAACCGAGATTTATAAAAACAATCGATGGAAAGGTCTTGCCATTAAAGGTGGCGGGGCGGTCGATATTAAGATTATGCCTTGGTTAAAATTCCGCAGCAACTTTGGAATCGATATGAGTCGTAGCGTGTCCAACTCCTTTCAACCGCAATATTATCTCAATGGTAACCAGTTTAATAACGACGCAACAGTCGGCGTGTCAAACTCCTTAACCAATTATTATGTGTGGGAAAATACGCTTACGTTTGAAAAAGAGATCGAAGATCACAACATGTCGTTGATGGCCGGCACATCAGCCGAGCAATGGAAAGGAGAATCTTCAGGCGCTTCAAAACAAGGTTTGGTGTCAAATGACCCCAGTCAATGGATCATTGACGCGGGATCTATCAATCCACAGGCTTCAGGCACCAAGTGGGAAAATGCCTTGAATTCCTATTTCGGCCGAGCATTTTATTCCTTTAAGAATCGGTATATGGTTACGGCAAACCTTCGTTACGATGGCTCATCAAACTTCGGACAGGGGCATAAATGGGGAACGTTTCCTTCGCTATCTGCGGGATGGAACTTTTCCGAAGAGAACTTTATGGAATCCGTTGACTGGTTAGATGCGGGTAAATTGCGCGCAAGCTGGGGGATGATTGGCAATCAAAACATAAGCAGTGGCGCTTACCTGACGACCTACTCCGGAAATATGGGCTATTATTTGTTCGGTCCTCGCAATCCGCAGTTAATGGGTGGGACGAACTACATCGGTAATCCCCTAATACAATGGGAACAGACTGAACAATTGGATTTGGGCCTGGAACTCGCTTTTTTACAGCATCGTTTGCAATTTAACTTCGACTACTACAAGAAAACGACAGATGGAATGCTTCTCAACGTTCCACTCCCCGCCTATCTTGGTTTCCCAAATAGTCCATGGTCTAACGCCGGGGGTGTACAGAATTCCGGACTTGAGTTTGATGTTTCTTACCGTGATGAAGCGGGCGCCTTAGGGTATTCGATCGCGGCGAATGCCTCGGTTGTTAAAAACAAAGTATTAAGCCTGGGGGGTGGAGAACCCATCACTGGAGGGGGGTGGATTTCCTACACGACGACGATGACCGAAGAAGGGATGCCGATCGGCTATTTCTACGGCTTACAAACCGACGGAATCTTCCAAAATCAACAGGAGGTTAACGATTACGTCCAAGAAGGTGCTAGACCTGGCGATCTCCGGTATGTAGACACCAATAATGACGGCGTCATTGACAACCTAGACCGAACACTGATTGGAAGCCCCTTCCCTGATCTGACCTTTGGATTTCGATTGGGATTGGATTATAAAGGATTTGACGTGCAAGTGCTGGGCCAGGGAACACTGGGTAATGAAATTATGAACATCGCTAAAATAGACATGAAATCCGGAGTAGGTTGGTACAACGCGCCCCAGGGCTTAATGGAAGAAGCCTGGTCAGAAGATAACCCCAGCAATACGCAGTTTAGGATAAGTGCGAATAATCAAAATAACTTACAAGTCTCCGATTGGTTAGTCGAAGACGGATCTTATTTACGCATCAAGAGCTTGCAATTGGGCTATACCTTTCCCCAGGAATTGTTTCCGAATCTCCATTTGGAGCGGTTCCGCATTTGGGCAGGGGCATACAATCTGCTGACTTGGACAAACTATTCAGGATTGGATCCGGAAATCGGAAGTGGATCGCCGCTAAGTATGGGCGTAGACCAGGGCTATTATCCCATCGCAAAATCATACATGTTTGGCGTTAATTTAAGTTTTTAATTATGTGTAGAAAAAACATTATAAGCGTATTACTGCTCTCTGTATTGGTCCTACCGATGGGATGCAAGAAAGATTATTTGCAACGGGATCCTTATGGTATATTAGATCAAAGCGAGTACTTTAAAACCGATGGTGCTGGACTTAAACTCCTGACCAGCTGTTATCAGCCAATGCTGGATGGCTGGGGTTATACCGTCAACAAGATTGCCGTCGGTGATGAAGCGGTCGATAATGCGGGTGCCGGTGGTTCTGATCCGGGAGACCGTCCACAAACCACAGAAGTCGGACGCGGCCGACCGCTAGCCTCTAATGCGCTTCTGTTTGAAACCTGGGCCAACCGTTTCAAAGGTATTGGAAATTGTAACATTGCTTTAGCGGGTTTTGAATCGCATGGCGAAAATTTAGTTCAAGATGGCGATCCCGTCAGTCCAGAAACCATTAGTCGTTATGTAGCGGAAATTAAATTTTTGAGGGCATGGTACTATTTTGATTTGGTGACGGTGTTCAAAGAAGTTCCGTTGGTCATCCAAGTCGAAGATCCCTCAGTTCGTAAGGAAAAAGCGAGCCTGTCGGAGCTGAGAGCGCAAATTTACCGCGACCTTGAGGAGGCGATTGCCGATCCTAACTTGCCGCGCAGTGCGGCGCTGACCACTGCGGAGACCGGACGCGTCAATAAGGATGCAGCGTTAGCTTTGAAAGCTCGCGCAGCTTTGTTTTTTGCCGGACTAATGGAACAGGATATGCTCGCTGGTAATCCGATCGAAGAGTATAATAAAGCGAAGGAATCCTCTGGCGAAATTGTGCATAATAGTGGACTGGATTTGCTAGCCGATTTTCAGGATTTATTTCGCGGTGATTATCAGGTAGGCCCATTTTCTCAAGAATGTATCTTCGGTGTCCTTCGTACCTACGACCCCGCTTTTGGGCTTCAGTCAGATGTATTTGCGATCATGAATGTCGGCAGGAATAATGTTGGGGGTTGGGGCGGGAATACGCCAACGCGTGACCTAGCAGCAGCTTTTGACGCTAAGGATCCCCGGAAAATGTTTACCATCATCAGCCATAACGATATTTTTAAAACCCTTTCAGGGGGGCAAGAAGTGCACAATTATCGCGGATATTTTAATGACTACGCGCTTCAACACAACAGAAAGGCTTTTGTCCCTCAGCAGTATCGTCAAGATAACGACCTGACCCGCAGCAATTGGCAGCCCTACTGGATTCGTTATGCGGAAGTGTTATTGATGTATGCAGAGGCGATTATTAAATCGGGAGGCAGTGGCTCGGAAGCTTTACCGTATTTGAATCAAGTTCGTAAACGAGCCTTTGTAACGACCTCGAAAGTCGATGAACCGGCTGTCTTTAGGAAATTTGGAGAATCCCTTCAAGCGATCAGTGCATCCGAATTCGATCAGCAATACGCGATTAAATCATCGGATAATGTGCTCCAAGCCATCCAACAAGAACGACGCTACGAATTGGCACTGGAAGGCTTTCGACTGTATGACCTTATTCGTTGGGGCCGGTATGCCAGTACGATGAAAGCTTTCTACCAAGAACATGGGTTTGCAGACAAAGGTAGGGACGCTAGTGAACGAAGCTGGCCCTTCCCTATTCCCCAAATAGAAATAGATCGTTCAAACGAGATACTGGTACAACATGAAAACTATTAAACATGATGAATAGACGAAAATTTATAAAAGACGGTGCGATGCTGACGGGATTCAGTATTGTATCCAGCCATGTGTTAGGAAGCTCTTTAGGGCATGTAGCGCCCAGTGATAAACTAAATATTGCCGGAATCGGCGTTGGCGGTATGGGCAGGCGTAACCTGGCCAACATGAATACGGAAAACATTGTGGCTTTATGTGACGTAGATTGGAAATACGCGCAGAAGACTTTTAATGATTATCCGAAAGCCAAGCAATTTAAAGATTGGCGTGAGATGTTTGATCAATTTGGGGATTCGATCGACGCGGTTATGGTCGCCACACCAGACCATACCCATGCCGGTGTCACCGCGCATGCCATTACGCAAGGTAAACATTGCTATACCCAAAAGCCGCTCACGCATTCGGTTTATGAAAGTAGGTTACTGACAAACTTGGCTAAAGAATATAACGTTGCCACCCAGATGGGTAATCAGGGAAACTCTTTTGATTGGTGCCGGCAAATTGCCGAATGGATACAATCCGACGCGATAGGTGAAGTATACGAAGTTCATTGCTGGACCGACCGTCCAATTTGGCCGCAAGGGCTGATGAAACCTAAAGACGGTGTGGAGGTGCCGGATAGCCTGTCTTGGGATTTATTTATTGGGCCGGCTGAAAACCGACCGTATCACGACGTCTATACCCCGTGGAATTGGCGCGGTTGGTGGGATTTCGGTACCGGCGCCCTAGGGGATATGGCTTGCCATATTATGGATCCGATTTATTGGGCATTGGATCTGAAATATCCAACGCATGTCAATGGAAGCTCTACATTAAGCAATCTTTATTCGCCACCGCATGCACAAATGGTGCAGTATACGTTCCCGCAACGCGGTAGAAAAGGCAAGGTCAATATGCCAGAGGTCAAAGTTCATTGGTATGACGGCGGTTTGATGCCGGAACGGCCGGAGGAACTAGCGTCTGGACAAATGATGGGCGATGAAAATGGTGGAATTATCTTTATTGGTAAAAAAGGAAAGATTATGACTGGCTGTTATGGGATGAACCCTACCCTGCTGCCGGTTACTGAAATGGAACATTTTAAACAACCCGAGCCTTGGATTCCACGAGTACCAGGTGGCAACGGTGATATATGGAATACGAACGCTCATGAACAGGATTGGATTCGGGCGGCAAAAGAATCGCCGGAAAGTAGAATTGAATCCAGCTCCCACTTCGGTTTCTCAGGGCCTTTTAACGAAATGGTCGTCATGGGCGTTCTAGCGGTTCGTTTGCAAGGATTAAACCGCGATCTACAATGGGATGGCGAGAATATGAGATTTACCAATATCAACGATTCGGATAAGGTTTCGATCGTTTCAGTGGATGAATTCAGCGTGATAGACGGCGACCCTCGTTTCAACCGACAATTTGTCGAGCTCGACGCCAAAGGAGCTGCTGAGGAATGGATTAAGCACGACTACCAAAATGGTTTTAATTTACCGGAGATGCCTAAAGTTTAATGATGCGAAAAACAAATAGACGTAAGTTCATCGGACAGGTTTCTGTTTTAGGTGCCAGCACCGCCATGGTGGGTTCATCGATCGCCGCTACTTTGGCTGAGCAAAAAGTAAAAAAAATAGGAATTATTGGTTTGGACACCTCACATAGCGAAATGTTTACCAAAGATATCAATCAGGGTGGCCTGAAAGATCAAGGCTATCGGGTCGTTGCGGCTTATCCGCATGGCAGTAAAGACATTCCGTCGGCGCTGAAGATGAAGGACGGCATTATTGAAGCTGTTAGGAAGATGGGCGTTACCATCGTGGATTCGATCGATGCGCTACTTGCCCAGGTTGACTATGTGCTTCTGGAATCTAATGATGGACGGGTCCATCTCCAGCAGGCCGAGCCCGTGATTCGTGCGGGAAAGCCACTTTTTATCGATAAGCCGATGGCGGAGGATCTCAAAAATGTCGAAGCCATTTTTGCCCTCGCTAAGCAACACGCAGTCCCAGTTTTTTCCTCTTCGTCGCTACGCTATGACAAATTAGTGCAGGAGGTCAAAAAAGGAAAGATTGGAAAGGTCTTAGGCGCGGATGTTTATACACCGGCCGAGATTGAACCTAATCATCTCGATCAGGCTTGGTATATGATTCACGGGGTGGAGATGCTTTTCAGTGTCATGGGGACAGGATGTCTGGAGGTTTACCGCACATTTCATGACGATTTTGAACAAGTCGTTGGAAAATGGAAAGACGGCCGAATTGGATCGGTACGTGGTATTAGACGGGGGGCAGCAGATATTGCGGGTATTGCTTTCGGTGAAACCGGTATTTCTCCATTGGGACCTTTTGCGGGATATGGGCCGTTGGTCGCTGAGATTTTGGAATTTTTCAATACCGGCATTCCGCCGGTAACAGAAGAAGAAACACTAGAAATCTTTCAATTCATGGAGGCTGCTCAACGCAGCCGCTTGAGCGGGCAAGTTGAAAATTTAAATTAATCACCTAACCTGGCTTGTTGTTCGGGCTGCTGAGACCATCTCAAGCAGCCCTAAACAAGCGAAATTTAGGATTTGTATCTTCAAATTATTACATTTAAGAATCATCATTCAATACCAATTCTAAACCCCAATAAATTGAGTTTACCTAACCTATATTTTTTAGCTTTAAAATCGGGACGTGAGGATGGGCTTAAACATTACATGAAAGTTCATGGCTCGGCTTTACGCTACTTCGCCTATGGTTTCCTTCATGACAAGGCAGTGGCTGAGGAAATAGTATCCGATGCTTTCGTTAAACTATGGACAGGACGGGATAAACTACCTACTGAAAGCAGTGTTCGCGCATTCCTATATATTAGCACGAAAAATGCTTGTTTAGACGAACGAAACCGCCTTCGTAATAGAATAATACACGATCACGCACTCCTAGAAGATCTAGAAAGTCCTTCGGAAGACACGCTGACGCGGATGATACAAGTTGAACTCATCAAATTAATTATTGCAGAAGTTGATCACCTGCCTGTACAACAATCTAAAGTATTCAAATTGACTTATTTTGAGCAGATGAAAACCGAGGAAATAAGCAAAGAGCTGGGTATCAGCGCTAATAGTGTATATTTTGCGCGTTCAAAGGCGCTCTCGAATCTAAAAAAGATGTTAGGCTTCAAGGGGTATAAAGACCTTCAGGAATTAATTTTCCTGTTTCTATTGGGCCTGATTATGCATTGACGCCGGCACACACTGCATGTGCTCGTGCCTTTTTCCCAGTAGTGATTTCTCCCCTACCACACGAAACCCTAAGCGTTCATAGAGACGTTTTGCATGGCGATTATTCTCATCAACCAATAAACCAAGAACACTATCCTCGTGCTGGGCAAAACGTACGATAAGATGATTGATCAGCAAACTGCCAATGCCCTTCCCCTGCCATTCGGGATGTACCGCTAGGCAATCTAAATAAAGTTCACCTGCTTGGGTTTCCGCCTCCATATTGAAGCGACGGTTAAACAGTGCATCAATCCGATTGATTACCGGCTGACGCAGCTCCTGTAGCCGACTTCCATCGTAGAGCAGAGCAATTCCAGTGATCTGTCCATCTTGCACAGATACCCACGCATTTTGATAAGAATATTGGTTCCCGGTTTGATCCACCAAACCCCTTAGAAAGCGATAGGCTTGCGGTTTATTCGACGTGCCAATAAATTGATAGACAATTTCCTCCATCGCCAACAGCAACAATTCTGCTATGGCCGATGAATCTTCTTTTAATCCAGGTCTAATGATCATATTTCCAGATGGAATTTACCTGCTGGTAAGCAAAAACGAAATACCGATAGGTCCGGTCATCTGATAGATCTCGGACACTGTTATCGATAAAGTTGATTAAACAATAATTTAAACGTACCGTGGCTTTGCGCGCGATTGGTTATTTCCGGGCCGATGGCAACGAGTTTGCCTTTTCCAAGTCGTGCAACCAAGCCGAAGTGCGTGTCTTGAAGGTAATGTTGTCCATGTGCCCAGCCGCTTAATAAAGGAGCTGCAGACGGAAATGATCCCAGCGAATACATATCCTTGGATTCTTCAAACTCGAAAACCGGACTGTTATTAAAGACCAAATTTACCGACTGGTCCATTCCTCTTGTCTCCGCGATTCCCTGACGAAGTTCTCCACGCAACACACTGGTGGGAACATAATATTCAGTGCTCGGCAAGCGCGTTAATTTTCCATCGACCTGTTTGGTTAGCGGATTGTTTACCGGTAGCTGGAAATGATAAACCAATTCACAGGCCGCCCCTATGGTTACGATGTGCCCGCCGCGTTCGACAAATTGTTTAAGCATCGGGACGGATTTCTCTTCTGTAAGATTCCCCAACAGATGCTGATACGCTTCAGGAACCAGCTCCTTTTCAGGTTGTCTGGATCGCACCGATGATCCTATCGAAGGGATGCCCGGACCAACGAAAAGAATAATATCCAAGTCGGCAATTGCTCCTTCATCGATTTCTTGCGGAAACACCTGCCTATACGGATAGCCGTATTGTTCCATAATCCAACGTACCCACCCCGATGGCATCGAGCCACCATAATAGTCGAACAACCCGATCTTTAGCGCTTCCACTTTTTCTAAGTTCGCAGGGCGCGATTCGGTTGATCGAGTCACTAACCCCAGGTCTTTTCCGAACTCTTGCAGTTTCGATTGGGCTTTAGCCTCCACGTAAAAATCGTCTGAATCCAGATCGCGATAGACCGGTACACCAGCTTTGATCAATCGGTTCACCACGACAAAGGCATCGTTTGCTTTAGCATTGATTACATATCCCTGCTTTGAGCTGGGGACAGGATAGCTTCCAGGCGAAAGAAGTTCGCCGTGAGGCAGTTTGTCGAGTGGCGCTTGAAAATCTTCCATGACCCGGTCGAAAGATACGCCCATTTGCAGGGCCAATGTCCAACCAGCCGCATCGTAAGGACGAACCGGTGGCCCGCCTGGATAAGCGACATCATGTGGGTGGTCTTGTGGCTCGAACATATCGAGGACTTGTGGACGAAATGCCTGATTGCTACGTATGACAATAGTCCCCGAAGGATACTGCCGATCACCGATTTCGAACTCGGCTGTCGCCCGATAGGCATATACCCCAGACTTAATTAAAGCATTAACGAATTTAATCGCAGTACCAAAATCGGGTTGATCTGAAGGAATGACGTATGCTCTTGGATCACGGTTCTCAGGATCCTGAAATACCGATTCGTAATATCGCTTGGGTATCGTTTGGGAGCCATAATTGGTACCCGTTTCCAGCTCATTTATTTCCCCCTCTTTGCGATCCCGCGCGTAGGCAAGCTCCATTTCCTGAACATAACGCGGATATTTTGTCCAATGGTCCTTATCCCCTTTTTCAATAGAATTTCTTCCCATTCGATAGAAATTATAAAGCAATTTGTCTCCATTACGTGCCGCATAATCTAGAATGGCTAAATTTAAAGAAACAGAATAATCGATAGATTGTCGAAAACTCCAGGGTTGCGGGTCAACAGGATACGGTAACCCATTTCTCGGAATCTGTCTTTCAACCACCAGGGGTATTTCCGAAGGGGTCGGATTGCCGGTAATTTCTGTCAAAATACCGATCATGTTGTGAAAATAGGGAGCAGTTCTTAATCCCCCGTTCCACCAGGTCGAGAATCCGGATTGATCCATCCGAACATATCCTGGTTTGTCTTCTTGGTGTAACCGATCGATCATAGCAAACCCTACACCATCAATTCCAGAGACCAACAAGGGATCGAATACATGATTGAATGGATCGCGATAAGGAGGCCCTGCTACCACCGTTCCTCGAGGCGAGGTTTGATGGTGGTTGTAAATAATTTGTGGTAACCAATCGGTATAGATAATCTTGGCGAGGTTCTCCGCTTCTTTCATGTTGAACATGAAAAAATCTCGGTTGTTATCATGTCCTACATATTTCT
Organism: Sphingobacterium sp.; assembly: GCA_052092145.1. GTDB lineage: Bacteria > Bacteroidota > Bacteroidia > Sphingobacteriales > Sphingobacteriaceae > Sphingobacterium. The sequence continues at coordinate 265,351 of JBQDCW010000001.1, forward strand.
GATAGAGTCTGGGAATCGACATATTTCGTTTTGCCTCATCTTCATATTGCATGTACCAATTTGCCATAAGTTCCTGTCCATCCGGATTCACGTGCCACATCAGTACAACCACCTCATCTAAGTAGTTCTTAATTTCATCGTCGTTTCGGTTGGTGAGCTGATACAATGTTTCAATGAGCTGATGAGACCCCACCATTTCATTAGAATGCATGCCCCCGTCAATCCAAACGATTGGTTTACCTTCCTCAGAGAGCTGCTTCGCTTCGTGTTCACTAAGCCCTTCTGCCCGTCCTAATTTCTGTGAAATCGCTCGGTATTTTTCGACCTGTTGAAGGTTTTCCGGCGAAGAGATAATCAATAAATATTGTTGACGTCCTTCTTCCGTTAGACCCGCTTCTTGAATAAGAACACGATCGGATTGTTCAGCTACCTGATGAAAATACCCTTCCATTTGGCTGTAGTTGGCGAGCTGGTAATCCGCCCCCATATTAAACCCGAAGTGTTCTGTTGGACTGATAATCTGCTGCGCTTGTAGTCCACACAGACTGAAGCAGAGCAAGACAAGCGTCAAGTATCGTTTATTTCTTAACATGTTCGTGCGTATTTTTTAGGTATTTCTCTAACCATTGATGCTGTTCCCAAAACGTGTGCAGTACGCCCTCTCTACTTCGGTATCCGTGAAACTCTTTGGGTAGCATCACCAGACGGACGATTCCACCGTGACCTTTGATCGCCGCATACAAGCGTTCACTTTGTACCGGGAAAGTGCCTGAATTTTCATCATCCATGCCATGGGTAATTAACAATGGCTGCTTGATTTGAGGAGCAAAGTTGAATGGAGACATCGTATCATAGGTGTCCTTTGCCTGCCAATACGTTCTGGTTTCGGCCTGAAAGCCGAAGGGGGTAAGGGTTCTGTTATAAGCACCGCTACGGGCAATACCTGCGGCAAAGAGATCGGTATGGGCCAATAAATTGGCCGTCATAAATGCGCCGTAGGAATGTCCTCCGACAGCGATACGATTACGATCGGCGACTCCTAACGCGACGACGTGTTCAATCAACGCTTCGGCATTGGATTGAATTTGTTCAATGAAAGTGTCGTTAGGTTCATTCGTTCCTTCTCCAACAATAGGCATATCCGCTTGATCCAAAACAGCATACCCTTGTGTTACCCAAAATACAGGGGAACGGAATGCCAGGCGGGGGTAGCGATGGGGAGATCCCTTTACTTGACTAGCCGCTTCTTTAGTTTTGAATTCTCGAGGATAAGCCCAGATAAGTACGGGAAGAGGGGGATCACCTTTTTTGAAATCTGCTGGAATATACAGGGTGGCCGATAAGTCTAACCCGTCTTTTCTCGGATAGGATAATTGCGTCTTTTGGACCTCCGATAGCGCCTGATACGGATCGGAAAATTGTGTAATTGGCGTACTGACAGTAGTTTCCAGATCATTCACAAAAACATTAGGCGCCTGGTTGGCCGACTCCCGACTTAGATATAACTGGTTTGCGCCCAAGTGATAATGCAAGGGGTTTTCAAAATAATCTCGTTGAGATTTGTAAAGAGTGTCTTGTTTTCCCGTACTGAGATTCCATTTTAACAGAAACGGACGGTCGCCTTCGGCTGAGGCGCCTTGGCCTATAGTAAACACTGTGCTCTCTCCTTGTTTAAGAAGTAGTCCATCCTTTCCTCGGAGGAACTCCCCGGGATCGGAATAGGTATCTTCAGATTTTCGATCAGAGATGACTTCGATGAGTTGATCATTTTCACTATTGATCAAACTCATTCTTGAACTTCGATCTTTCCTCCACCGTTCTTCAACGATCGAAAAGCCCGCTCCCCAATACAGGTCGCTAATACGAAATTGTCCAGAAAAAATTTTTTCCGATTGTTCCAAATTAAAGGGTTCATTCAGCTGATAAAGCTCATCTCGGTACTGTGCCTGTTTCCTGGGATCTCCTTCATCTGCTGCATGAATATAGACCAATGTCGCCTCTTGATCTTCGCGCCAGCGGAAGCCTCTTGGGCCCTCCAAGACCGCATCAAAACTGATCGGGAGACGATCCGCAAGAGGAAGGGTGTGCACTAATTCTACAGGTTCCCCTTTGGCAGAGTGCACGGCGACTTCTAGGGGAAACAAATGAATCGGAACCAAATAAGAGTACGGTCTAATAACCTTTTGCGTGAGTATGTATTTACCGTCAGGTGAGTAATCCATTCCCCGAAATATCCCAGATAGATTCAGCTTCTGATTTCTTCCCTGAAGGTCAATTTCAATGAGGTCCGAGCGCAAGTAAAACTCCATGAGTTTCTCGTCATGGCTACTGGCTAACAGATTTTGATAGGTGCGCGATGGGGTGATGCCGCCGAGGTTTTCCTGCACTATGGGCCCCAAGGGAACCGGATCGGCAACCGGCTCTTCCTGTTGATCGCTAGAAACACTCTGTACTAGAAGCCCCGAGCCGTCTGGTTTCCATTGGTAACTTGTTCCATAGGTATCGTTTACCCGATCCCAGACTTTTTTTACGGTGAAGTCCTCTAGTTCAGCAATCCAGAGCTCTGTGGCTTCCATCGTCTTATTCAGAAAAGCAACATGTTTGCCGGTGGGTGACCAACGGAAATCAGCTAATTGTAGTTCTTCGGGCAATCCATGCAAAGCATGGTCTTTGTTCTCGGGTAGCGCTCGCAATTTGATATCGGTAAAAGTTCCCAAATTTTCGGCAACCGTGGTGTAGGTCGTCGGGTTGATCCGCAATCCCGCAAGGCCCAATACCGGTTGTGAGGCTTGTTGAATCGATTGATATCCGGGGGCTTGTAGTATCAACATCCACCTGCCGTCTTTACTAAATTCAGTTTCAGGAAACTGTGGGGCGTCTACCAAATCAACAATTTCCTTTGGTGGCAATTGATACTGGAATCGTTCCTGGCCCATCGATAGCTGATTCATCAATAGCAAAGGCACTACAAATTTCGCCCAAGATGGAAAATTTCTGTGGTTTACGTAATTTTTTCTGCTCACGTTTTTTTTGGTTAAAAAATTCGGTTATGGGGTATGCTTAAATCGATGATCCCTATTAGATTGGCTGTCCCCGAACGCTCATCTATTAATTATTAGGTCGTGTTCATTATACAATAGACATGAATTAAACGATCAGGACCTGTGTTAATCTGGAAACGCAAGATCGTAAATAAGCCGGATTTTACCTACAATTTGGGCATTTTTTTCTGAAATTCCTGTGGTATCGAGCAGGTCGGCAGATCGAAATTACTTTTTAAGGTGAATTTAGAGAGGTCCGGTTACTTTCAACTTAATTTATTTCTTTAAGGGACTTCAAATGTCGATCAAAGAATTCATTAGCAAGGCTTGCGCGCTGGATCAGAAAACACCATCGTTTTCTGACCGATATTGGATGCAGGGACCATCCTTTCTTGGACCGTCGCCCCCCAACAGCGTCATAAAAGATGCCCCACAGTTGGATTCTTTTTTCGACACAGGTCTCCCAGTCGATGGGTTTTCCATAGTGTCGTGTTATTTTCAATCAAAAAACCTAGAACCCTTTGCGAACCTCAATGGTGTTGCCGTTTGACGATTCGTTTGTTGGGTCGGTGTTTTTCACAAGAAAGATCGGTATTTCCCCAATTATACGGCTGATAGTATACCGAATTTTACTTTTTTTAGAAAAAAGTGTAGCTTTGTCGTATATCAATTCTAAGAAAAGCCCACACCTATGTAATACATTATTTCTTTTTAGCACAATTTTTCAAGACAGGCTTACCTGATTTGGCTTGTATGTTTTACGTTAAAAAAAGAAATGTATTATGCTTCATTTAAATGATCTTCACTATACCCTCCCCGATAATAGAAAACTATTGTCTGGTATTAACATGGTTGTTAAACCGCATGAAAAAGTGGCGTTGATCGGCGCTAACGGATCCGGTAAGTCCACGATCGTTCGTTTAATTTCAGGTGAAATAAGCCCTCAATCGGGGAAGATTAGTGGGGATGCCGATCCCTATATCGTGCCTCAAATATTCGATCAATTCGATGACCAAACTGTCGTTTGGGCGATGCGCATCGATCAGAAATGGGAAGCATTTCAATCGATACTCGCTGGTGCGACGAGTGAAAAATATTTTGAAATTCTGAACGATGATTGGAACCTAGAGGAACGATGTTTCCAGGCGCTTTCCAATTGGGAACTGGAAAATATCGATTTGAACAAAAAGCTAGGCGAGTTAAGTGGAGGTGAGAAAACAAAGGTATTTTTGGCAGGACTGGCGATGCATAATCCGCAATTGGTTATTTTGGACGAACCGACCAACCATTTGGATCACCAGACGAGGGTCGTGTTTCTGGAATGGTTAATCTCTACGAATGCTAGTGTGTTGCTGATAAGTCACGATCGCACGCTTTTAGAAAAAGTCGATCAGATAGCAGAGCTCGGACCTCGAGGCATCCAATGGTACGGAGGAAATTATGATTTCTACCTCGAGCAAAAAAGTGCTGAACAAAATGCCTTGGATCAAGACATATCGGAGAAGGAGAAGGCTGCTCGAAAAGCAAAAGAGGTAGAACGGCTGGCGAAACAACGGAAGCAGAAACGAGATAGTCGCGGGAAAGGAAAAAAAACCAAGGAAGGTGTTTCTCGAATCATGATGAACACCTTGAAAAACAAGGCGGAAAACAGCTCAGCTAAATTGCACAATGTCCAATCCGAAAAAATTGGGCAGATCAGCGAAAGCTTGCAAAATCTTCGAGCTTCCAGGAGTAAGGTTGGTCAAATGAAGGTTAACTTCGACGATTCCTCCGTACATCTTGGTAAAGTACTCATAAACGCCAAGGGCGTAAATTATGTATCGAATAAAGAACCATTATGGAATCAAAATATAGACATTCAAATCAAAAGTGGTGATCGAATTGCCTTTGCCGGATCGAATGGCTCGGGGAAAACAACTTTAGTAAAAGTACTGCTGGGCGCGTTATCTCCCCAAAATGGAACAATCGAACGCGCGCAACTTAGCTCCGTATATATTGATCAGAATTATTCCTTATTAGACCATCATTTGACGGTATATCATCAAGCCGAAGCATTCAATTCAGGGAAACTCGAAGAGCATGAGGTCAAAATCCGCTTGAATCGGTTTCTATTTAATTCGATGGACTGGGATAAGCGCTGTGAAACCTTGAGCGGTGGGGAGCGCATGCGTTTAGCCCTGTGTTGCTTAACCATATCAGCATCTGCACCGGATTTAATCGTACTTGACGAACCGACGAATAATCTCGACCTAGAAAATATTGAAATGTTAACGACTGCGATTCTAGACTATCAGGGAACGCTGCTAGTCATCTCCCATGATTCTTTTTTCCTCCAGGAAGTCGGCATCACGACTACCGTTAATTTGGATCCATTAAAACGCATTTCAGAAACGAAGAACAGCTGATGCTGTTAGCGAACTAATTCAGTTAACAAATCCGGCAAATTGAGCGGCTGGGTGTACATCTGTAAGGTGCCATCGGGATGACGCGGCCATTCTTCTCTTGGACGATCCCAGTAGAGTTCAACACCGTTTCCATCAGGGTCGTCTAAATAGAGGGCTTCCGAAACACCATGGTCTGCAGCACCGGTCAACGGATATCCTGCATCCCGAAGACGATCTAAAGCTGCCGCAAGATCCTTTCTGGTGGGATAGACGATTGCCGTGTGGTATAATCCCACACCTTCTGGTGATGCGGATGGCATGTCTTTACTATGCCAAGTATTTAAGCCAATATGATGATGGTATCCTCCAGCAGACACAAATGCGGCCTGATCACCATAGCGTGTGGTGAGTTCAAACCCCAAAACACCTTGGTAAAAAGCAAGTGCTCGCGTCAAATCGGCTACTTTTAAATGTACGTGTCCAATACGCGTTTGTGAAGGAACTTTATAGTCATCCATAATTCTAAATAAAGAAGTTAAGTGTTTACTAAAGATAGGGAATATCCTGGAAATTGTCCACCTGGAAATTGTCCACCTCGAAATTAGCGCAGCAGTCATTTCTAACGAATAAACAAAACCTTATATTATTGCTGGGATTGTACCACTTGAGTGTGGTAAACGGTGGGTTTTAATACGAAACTAAAGGGAACGAATCTCACGCGCTATATTGGTTTTTGCTTGCTGTTCATACCTTTGACGAAAATGCGGGGTATAATAGATCCAATCCTGATCCAAGAAGTTTTGAAGAACCCGTCTTCGACCGGTCCGATAAATAGGGTCGGCGAACATGGTATATTCTAATCTAATCTGTTGACAATACCAATTGTATTTGCTCGGCGGTTCACCCAAAATAGCGCGGTCCGCATCCAATAAAAAATTGGTATCTGCCTGTCGACTTTCTTGATGGGTTTTTGTTGCTAAAATCTGCTGAGTAATACGGTCTATACGCTCCGAGGGAAAGTTCAAAGCAAACAGACTATCTCGTGCTATCGCCGCGCTTTGTTCTTCATTATCCGTAGCTACAGGATCGTAGGCCACATCGTGGTAGATGACGGCTAACTGGATATCAGCAAGCGCGTTGATGGCCTCCCAGATCGGTGCTAAATGAGCGAGCATGGATTCAATATGGTCGAAATTATGGTAGTATCGGAATTTCGAGCCATAACACCGCTGAATGATCTCCCAAGCCGAATCCTGAACTTTAGAATCCGCGGAACGGTAAACAGAGGTCAATTCGTAATAGAGATTTTTTACATCCATAGAATCTATCGATGCTCAAATCCTAAGCCAAAGCGCCTTCTTGCATTTTAAACTTTCCAAAAATGCAGGATTTTCTACGAATAACCCATCGGACCGGAGCGTCCGCTTTCCCGATACAATCAATTGGAAACTGTTGCGGAATATTTTTGTTCCAATTTTATTTTAGAGCTGGATGTCAGGAGGCCGACCTTCCCTATTTCCGCCGAGTCGTTCCCCTATATTTTACGTTACGGTTATTTTCCATTCATTTTTTTATCGGATCCGGCGACATAAACCGTTTGTTTTTCAACAGTCCCGATGGCTTTGTTTCGGATCAGAATACTTTTAATGCCTATTGAGGGCCTACCTTTGATGCCCTCCACTCCTAGTTAGGATGCACCTTTCAGATCGGATTGTTTTTTTTTGTGCCACATCCCTGATCGAGTTGAACCTTTCATTTTTTGAACTATCGATCCACCAATTGTTTAACCTCTTCTCCACGATGATCCATAAATTTGCCCGAAGTCGATAAAAGACGATGCCATCTTCTGAATGCGCCAAAAAACACAATACTCATCAACAACATGGCGAAAATCGCCAAAACCGCCAACAGATATTGCTCTTGGGGAATATAAATATCAATGACCTGGAGATACCCCGCCCAAAAAGTAATAATGGCCATAAATACGCCTGGTATAGCCGTATAGAGTGCGTATTTCCCCCGATTAAGGCGTATCAACATGGTCGTACATACGATCAATCCGCAGGCAGCCAATAATTGGTTACTGATACCAAATAATGGCCAAATACTGCTGACGTTTCCTGTAAAAACCAGGTATCCCCAACAGAGGGTAAATAAGACGCTGCTCAGTAGAATACCCGGCCACCAATTTTTATCGTTGAACCGGGGAATGATGGTGCCTAACATCTCTTGAAGGAAAAAACGACCTACCCGAGTACCGGCGTCAATAGCTGTTAAAATAAAAACCGCCTCGAACATGATTGCAAAATTATACCAGTAGGACATCATCTCGTCCATGAATGGAATTTTGTCAAAAATATGGGCCATCCCCACAGCCAATGATACCGCTCCGCCGGTCCGACCCTGCAGGTCGATTCCGATCAGCTCAGAAAAATGAGGTAAATCGACCGGTGTTAAATTCGGGTGCGCGATCAGAAAGGCATCGTAAGTGGCGGTAGGTGTGTTGATGGCGAAGTAATCTCCAGGCACTAGGGTACAGGCGGCAATAAGCGCCATCAAGGCCACCACCCCCTCAACGAGCATAGCCCCATATCCGACAAAAAGAATTTGGTTCTCATTACCCAACATCTTCGGGGTTGTTCCCGTTGCGATCACCGCATGAAAACCTGAAATAGCCCCACATGCAATAACAATAAAAATAAACGGGAGAACAGGACCACTCACGATCGGCCCCCCTCCACCGATAAACTCCGTCAATGCCGGCATTTCTAAGGTGGGTCGTACGAAGACGATACCGACAGCCAGTAAGAGGATCGTCCCAATCTTCAGGTAGGTTGATAGGTAGTCTCGAGGCACTAGTAACAGCCAGACCGGCAGTATGGAAGCCAGTAAACCATAAACAGCAATGCCGATTCCGATACTTTGTATGTCCCAATGAAAGAGACCACTAATTGTTTCGTTTTGCATCAGTGTGTGACCATAGACAATGCCAAGCAGCAACAACACACCACCTAATATACTGGCGAAAGTAACGCTGTTCGGCCGGTACCGCATAATCAAACCCATCAGCACCGCGATAGGCATCGTGATTATGACGGTGAACAATGACCACGACGCTTCATGCATGGCACTGATGCAAGCCAGGGAAAGACCGGCCAGGGTTAATATCAAGATAAAAAGAACTGCAATACCGGTAATGGCACCCATCGTTTTGCCGATCTCTTTTCGAGCAATACTAGCTAGACTTTCCCCCTTGTGACGGACCGATGCGAAAAGAACAACCATGTCGTGTACTCCTCCGCCAAGAACACAGCCAATTAAAATCCACAATGCACCCGGGAGATAACCAAATTGAGCGGCTAGGACAGGTCCAACCAATGGACCAGCTGCGGCAATTGCAGCAAAATGATGTCCGAACAACACATTTTTATTGGTCTTCACGTAATCGTGTCCGTCGGCAAATTCCACAGCCGGTGTCGTATTGCGCGCGTTCAACCGGAGGACCCGACGAGCTAAAAACACACCGTATACGCGGTAGGCAATTGCGAATACCAAGAGGGCGACAAAGACGAGTGTCAGCGCGTTTATTCCATTAAGTACTTCCATTTTGCGTTATTTCTGTCAGTCTCCTTAGGCTATTCACTCCATTCCAATACCTGCCCGCTGTTTTCCAAACTTTGACGCAACGCGGCGTAATCGATCTCTTGCACCGTTTTATTGTTTTCGATGGCCAGTACGGCAGCCGCGGCTGCACTTTGTCCGAGTATCATAAATACCGGTTCCATTCGGATAGAGCCAAAGGCAATATGAGAACTCGACACACAGACCGGGACGAGTAAATTGGTGCATTCTTCTGCTTTAGGAATAATCGATCCATAGGCGATTTTATACGGTTTTTCAGGATGTACGCCAATATCACCTTCATTTTGCACAAAGCCTTCTGGGGTAACATATCGCTGGGCATTATGGGAGTCTAACGTATAGGAGCCCATCGCAATCGGATCTTCAACGGCACGGTTACTAAAAACGTCATGCTCGGTCATCACATGCTGCCCAATCATTCTTCGGGCTTCCCGTATATACAGCTGATGAGGCCAGTGCCCGTTGTCTACGAATTCATCCTTGGCCAGTCCCCACTGTTTCATTTCTTGCTGAACCTCCTGCGGAACCCGTGGATCATTGGCTAAAAAATACATTAAGCCTTGTTGGTACGACTTATGCGCTTGGATGATCTCGTCTCGTTCTTCGTAGCTTGCCTCGGGATAATCGTAGTTCATGCCGATGAAATCGGTACTGAACGGTCCGTGATTGTTGGTGTCGGTTTTCCGATTCGGAATCGGATCGAATTTTTGAAAGGTCTCTCTCCACCCGCTGTCGAATACCCGGGCAAGAAGTTCATAGCGGGTAGCGTCATAATCTTCCGGACGAACAAATGGAACCCTGCCCTCTGGGTGATTACTCAAGCACATCCGGTAGCAATAGGCTTGTATTCGATGGTCACCCTCTCCGTATTCACCCGGTGGATCGGAAGAAACTCCGTACACCAGTCCGCTGGTGGGGTCATTTTCAATTTTATAGGGACTGATGTCACTTGCGAACCAGTGTTTATGATGTAATACGCCCAATTGTATCCCGTTCCATTCTTCTTTATAGGTTGCTTTAGATTCCCTCCCTACATGGTAACTTACATTGGCCTCGGCCATCAAATCTCCTTCATAGGTCGCATCGATGAACATCTTGCCAGCAAACACTTTACCTGACAAGGTTTTAATCCTCTGGATCGTCTCTCCAGACTTGATCACACCCGATCCGGAACGATCGAGTTGTTCTTCTCGGTAGACCTCGATCGATTGATCGGCAACCCATTTTTCGAATATCTGTTCGGCAACATGGGGCTCAAAAATCCACATCGTTCTCTCCTCACCGTCCATGGCGGGCGTGCCTTGTCCTTTGTTGCCATAGGATTCCCGACTTTGCCAATGCCAAGCGGAATCCTGCGCGTAATGGTCAAAGACTTGTTGATAAAAGCGTCTAGACAGACCACCGATCACAGACTTGTCGCCTGTGTCGGTAAATCCCAATCCTCCGCTTGTTAGTCCGCCAAGATGTTTATCTGGCGAAACCAGCACGACGGACTTCCCTTTATCTGCAGCCTCCACAGCGGCGACGATGGCCGCTGAGGTACCTCCATAAATTATAACATCAGCGGCGACGACCTTTTTTTCGCTGTCCGTACAAGCGAACTGTGCCGACAATGAGAAAATAAATACACATAAAATAGATAGATTTTTCATTTTATTTAGCTTAATCATTTACTGGAACTAAAAGTACGGCATTGGCTGCGACGGTGCCTTCCACTCCTGTGCCGCTTATTTCGAAAAAGGGGGCATCACCACCCTGCCCAAATTGATATTCTCCTACACCCACCCAAGTACTACTGGTCTGCCCTTTAATGTCAACTTGCTCTGTATTGATGATCTTTAAATCGTCAGTTTTCCCGTCGAATACATTAACTTGGTACTCCTGGGCACTTTTTTTAGTTCTGGGAAGATAAGTGTATAACTGATAGCGCCCAGCTGGAAGGTCTTCCGGTGTGTGGAAGGTCGCTTTAGCGTCCTGATTGTCGCCATCGGTCTGCATGAAGGACATCCCATAACCCTTGCCCTGCCCTTTTGCCCAATGACCAACCAGCTCCACTTGATCGGAATCACTGATATGGATTAAAACATCCGCCTGACGACCATCGGCTTTCGGATTATTGGCCAATTCTGTTTTCACCTCGTCCACATTCACGTCTTGCACAGGAACGCCACGCTCAATTGCTTGCACGGCTGCTACTGCACCTGACTGTCCTAAAACCATGAATACGGGCTCCATCCGAATAGATCCAAATGCAATATGACTCGCAGAAAGACAGACCGGAACGATTAAATTACTAACTTCTTCTCGCTTTGGAACGATGGCTCGATAAGAAATCGGAAAGGGAGGGAATCCACCGACCTCCACATTTCCTTCATTCTTCACCATACCATTGACGACCAATCGGTCACAGTTATGAGAATCCATCGTGTAAGCGGCATACCCGATTTCGTCCTCCACCATTTCTCGACCCTGACAGTGGTGCTGCGTCATCACCAATTCGCCAACCAGACGGCGTGCCTCTCGGATATAGAGCTGTGGGGACCAATTTCCATATTCCTCATATTCATCCTTTGGATAGCCCCATTCCTGCATTTGATCCCGAATAAATTGTGGAACCGATGGATCATGACCCACGAAATAAAGAAGGCCTTTGGTATAATCTTCGTGCGCTTTGATGATTTCTTTTCGACGTTCATAATCCGCTTCAGGATATTCCCAGTTCATGCCGATCATGTCTGTCGAAAAACCATTACGATTGTTGATGTCCGTTTTTCCATTGGGCATCAGACTCCATATAAATACATCACTCAGTGATTTCCATGGCTGCAGTTCTTTCTGTCTTTTTAAAAGTTCATATCGACTGGGATCGTAGTTTTCTGGCTCGGTGATCGGGATTCTGTTTTCCGGCACATTGGTTAAGGTAATGCGGTAGTTATAGGCTTGAACCTTACGGTCTCCGGTCCCCTGTGCTTCTAATTTTTTATCACTGATCCCCCACAGTAACCCGCTGTTGGGGTTCCCTTTCTCACGATACGGGTCAATCCCATCAGGAAATTGATGCCCATCGAGAAGTTGTACGCCACTCAATGTCTCCCCGTAGGTGTCATTCGATTCCCGTCCCACGTGAAAGGATGCGCCGGCCTGGGCCAAAAGGTCACCTTCGTAGCTACAGTCCATAAATACGGTAGCCTTAACGCGGAGTTCTTTGCCCTGAACGCGATTACTGAAGAGCGCTTTTTGAATCTCCGACCCCTCTTTTTCAACCGCCGTCAAATAATATTCCGGCAGCATTTCTGCGTTAGAATCGTCCATATACTGTTTGAAGATGGATTCAGCAACCTTGGGCTCAAATATCCACTGTTCAAAAGTATCATAGTGGGCACCTAATTTTCGGTAAAAATCTAGAGCCAGGCCTTTGACAACAAATTTATTTCCTATATCTGTCATCCCTAGTCCGCCAGAGCTAAGCCCACCCAACCGGCTACCAGGATCGATCAGTAACACCGACTTGCCGGCTTTTGACGCAGTATAAGCGGCAATGACTCCCGCAGAGGTTGCTCCATAAATACACAAATCGACCTGCCGTTCGGTTTGCGCATAAGTTTTAGGGTGAATTAATAACACTAGTATCACTAATAAAAACAATATTCTTTTCATGGTTATTCACGTTAAGGTTTAATCAATAGCCCGGATTTTGTTCTAAATTCGGATTGGTTACGACTTCAATATTCGGGATCGGCCATACGTAATCCCGAGCAGCATTAAATTTACGATTTTCGATGACACGCATACTGGACTGATTGGCGACCGAACTGTAGTCCACGAATCCGGACGGATCAATCTTAGGTGCATCGCTGAGTAAGCCTTTGGGCACCCGTCCATACAAGGTGGAATTCAGGAGCTTATCGGCGATTTGCCAGCGTCTTAGATCGACCATCCGAAAGCCCTCGCTGGCCAATTCGAACAGGCGTTCCATGCGTATGATTTCCCGTAGCTCCTGTTGACTTTTACCCGAGCTGATCGGCGGCATTTCAACACTTGGACGTTGCCGAACTGCATTGATAGCATCGTAAACGCTCTGATCAATCGTGTTGGCCTCAATCATTGCTTCGGCATAAATCAGCAACACCTCGGCATAACGCGCTTGAATAACGTTTAGTTCCGATTGTGTGGTGTAATCTTTATCGTCCATATCGACGTACTTCTTCCAGCAGTACCCGGAGAAGGTCGCATACGCGTTTAAAGCATCTTGATTGTCGATTCTGACCGGTGTCGAGGTCCCGTAACTGTAGTTCCAGCATTTGGTGCTGTCTTTATGGGTTTCGAACTGGAATCCGAAATACTCCGAACCGGGTAACGCCACTGTAAAAGCCAGTCGAGGATCTCGATTTTCAAACGGATGGTCGGGGTCATAGGATTGCGATTGATCGATAGGAAAACCATCGGTTGACTGGTATGAATCAATTAAAGACTGCGAGGGCACTTTATTAGAGGTTCCTTGCGCATTTCTTGATAAGTAATTTCGGGTCGTTGAATGCGTTTTAGTATCCTGAAGACGGAGATACTGATACGCGAATATAATTTCAGTTGAAGCTTCACCAGCATAGCTGAATAGCTCGCCATAATTTGGGTGCAATTCGTAGATACCCAAATCCATCACCTCCTTAGCGGATGCAGCCGCTGCTTCCCATAAACCATTATTCAACGCTGTTCGAGCGCGAATAGCGAGCGCAGCGCCCTTGGTCGCTCGCCCCCTATCGTCAGCACCATAATTCAGGGGGAGTGATTCCGCAGCCATGGCCAGCTCATCCAAAATAAACTGAGCAACCTCTGCTTTAGCGGATTTAGGAACATTCGCTTCAGCCAATTCAACACCTGTAATCATTAAGGGTACGCCACCAAAATAGTCGATGAGATACTGATAAACGTACGCGCGTACAAAACGTGCTTCCGAACGATATCTCTCAAGCCTTTCCGGGTCCATTTGATCTGCGAGTTTGTCGATATTGTCAAGTACAAAATTGCACTTACCAATCGTTTTGTAGGAGTTTGTCCAAATATTCACCACGTAACCGTTGTTGCTGTCGTGATCACCTCTACCCAAGGCCTGTAAGGGTGAGGTATTTCGATCCCAGCCGATATCGGAAGCGGCATCAATGGTCAAGTTTAACGGCATATTATCCGTAGGATGAAAAACCAAGGAACTGTATAGGCCATTAACTACGAGTGTCAACTCGTCTTCGTTTTTGAAGTAATTTTCATCAGAAGGACCGGACAGCGGCATACGATCCAGGTAGTCATCACATGCGGTTAAACCCTGCAGGATGACCAGGAATAGAACAAATATATTTCTAGTTATGATTTTCATGAGATTTCGTTTAAAAGGTGATATCCAGGCCGAATGTGTAGACTTTAACTTGCGGATAATAATTTCCTACACCGACAGGGGCTTCTACGTCGTAGCCATCCCAAAACCGATCTATACTGAATAAATTAGATCCATTGGCAAACAGACGCAATCGCTCAATTCCCATACGGGAGGCCATCTCGTTCGGAAATTGATAGCCTATCTGAAGGTTTTTAAGTCGGAGATAGGAAGCGTCTCGCATCCAAAATTGAGAGGCCTGTTGGTTATTGTTTTGTCCAAAGGCCAGTCGTGGATAGCTCGCCGTTGGATTCTCTGGTGTCCATCTATCTTTATTGTCTTCCCGGATCGTACCGCCTATCGCTCCTGTGGTCGTGAAGGGTTGGATACCCGCACCGTAGAGATATCCGTCTGCTTTTCCTACGCCTTGCAATAGGAAACTTAAATCAAAATTTCGGTAAGAAAAATTCGCATTCATGGAATACGTATAGCGGGGAACGGTACTTCCAACCACAATTTTATCGGCTTCGGTAATGGCTCCGTCTCCATTTTGATCGGTATATTTCAAATCGCCGGGTGCCAAGGTCCCAAATTGAGTAGCATGTTCCTGGACTTCTTCATCCGATTGGAAATACCCTTCGGTGACATATCCGAAAATTGAATTAATTGCATATCCTTCCCTATTGACCAAAAGACCAGTTTGGTTAATCCCACGTAAATCCAAAACCTTGTTTTTGACATCCGAGACGTTCAAACCTATTTGGTAACGGAAATCTTGTTCAAAATTGCTTCGGTAGCCTACAGCCAGTTCCCATCCTTTATTTTCCACGATACCCGCATTCTGATAAGGTGCATTTAACCCCATAATCAAGGGTATGTCGAGTTGAAGCAGAATATCACTGGTTTTTCGATGATAGTAATCGGCTGAAATCGTGAGGTGACGAAACAACACTAAATCAAGTCCTAGGTTCCGCTCTTCGGTACTCTCCCAAGTGATATTCGGATTGGATAAATCGTTCAGCGCAGCAGTATTGATTATCTGGTTTCCTAACGTGTAGGATCCTAAGTCCAATGCAGACACCGCTGGATAGGTTCCAATATTCTGATTACCCAGACGACCCCAGGAAAGGCGAACCTTCCCTTCGTTCAGCCACGCGTTAGTACCACTCATGAATTCCTCCTCAGAAAAACGCCATCCTGCGGATACTGACGGGAAAAAACCATATCGGTTTCCTTTTAGAAAACGAGATGATCCATCGTAGCGCGCGTTAATCTCCAGTAGATAACGGTCCATAAATGAGTAATTGATGCGCGTGAAGAACGATTGCAGCGCCCAATCTGACGCCGTTCCTGTGGCCGTCTGGTTGAGCGCCGATCCTGCATCCAGTACTTGGTACTCGGGAAGGACGAAAATATCGCGGAAACCTTCCAGATTATCGATTCGATAGTCTTCCCGAGAAGCGCCAAGAAGCCATGAGAACGAATGCGCTTGCAGATCCTTGCTGGCGGTCAATGTTGCTCGCATATTGTTAAAGAGTTCCTGTCCACTATATTGACGGAGTGCAGAGCGCACTGGGACAGCGAAACTAGGCGTTCCGTCTGGATTGTAGGATTGGACGATCTGACGAAAATTTTTGTTGACGCGCGTAGCGTATTTTGGCGCATAGTTTGCCTCAGCACGTAACCACGCGAAGGGTTGGTATATAATCGAAGCGTTGATGCTTCCAAATGGTGTTTTATTCGTTGCTATACCTCCGTCTTGTATCGCTGAGACCGGGTTATTGCCATTCCATCCTAGTCCCCATGTCCCATCTGAATTCCGGAAGGATTGGTTGGCGGGGATACTATTCATCCATTGAAACATACCGTCAATGTCAGCTGAGGGAGAAGTAATCACCGGATTGACATATTGTAAATCGATCTTTGCCGACAGCTTTTCCGAAAAAGTAACATCAATGTTGTTCCGAATGGTGTAGCGTTTGAACCCACTGTTCAAGGTCAGCCCTTTCTGATCAAAATAACCGAATGAAGCCAGCATCTTAACTTTATTGGTTCCCCCGTTCACGGTGACAAAGTGACTCTGCTGGAAACCAGAGCCCAGTAAAGACTCCTTCTGCCAATCCGTGTTCGGGTATTGATCTGAGCTTCCTCCACCTTGCGCTCGGTAGGCTTCTAACAGTTCATCGGGATAAAGAGGCGTACTGCCGACATTAGAATACGCTTCATTGGTCAATAACATATGATCCAATGCATCGACAATGCGCGGCATATTGGTCGCTGATTGCCATCCGAAATAGTTGTTGTAGGATAATGTAATCTTGTCACCCGATCCGCGTTTGGTCGTGACCAAGATGACACCATTGGCTGCCCGAGAACCGTAAATCGATGAGGAGGCCGCATCTTTTAGAATGGATACCGACTCGATTAGATTTGGATCAATGTTATTGATTGATCCTTCGATCCCGTCAATTAAAACCATAGGGCCCGCACTTCCCGTCGTTCCTATTCCACGGATACGAATATCTCCCCCATCACTACCGGGTTTTCCCGAACGTTGGGTGATGGTCACACCGGGTGCCATGCCTTGTAAGGCTGCAGTGGTTTGGCCCACGGGTCTACTCGCAACCTGCTCACCAGACACCGAGGAAACGGCTCCAGTAAGATTGACTCGCTTTTGGGTGCCGTATCCCACCACGACGACCTCATCGAGATCGCTGATAACGGCCTTCATCATTGCGTTTATCTGAGATTGGTTTTCTATTTCGATTTCTTGACTTTGGTAACCAATCAAAGAGATCAATAGACTGGGTTGCACGGTACTGACCAAAAGCTCAAATTGACCAAGCTCATTCGTTGAGGTTCCATTGCTGGTTCCTTTTTCCAGAATAGACACCCCCTGAAGTGGCTCGCCAGTTTCGTCCGATATAACCCCGGTTATTTGGTGCTGCTGCTTTTCCTCCGGCACCATTTGTTTGGTGTTGGAGGTCAGTTCGCTTCCCTTGCGAGAAACGGAACCGGGCGTGATGAGGATTGTCTTGTCGTCAATGGTATAAGAAAGAGGTCGGTCTCGCAAGAGCACCTCGAGGAACTTGCTCAATGAAACCTGTTTGACATCAACACTGATCGGCTTCATCTTACGCAATTCCTGATAGTTGTACAAAACCACAAAGTCACTTTGCTCTTCGATCAACTTAAATGCAGCTTCCAGTTCGAGCGTCTTGCTCTTAACGGTAATAGTCTGCGAAAATGTTTCAGCTTGTAACTGTATGCAGAACACAAGCAAGAATGCGTAACAAATTTTAATCACCATAAGGGTCTTTCGGATAATTAGGGTATACGCACCTGGAAAACTGGAGCGGGACCTTCGCTCCAATCCTGGATTTTTTTTCATATTATTGCAATGTTAGGTTTATGAATCTATTCTAATACGGTAGGTCATTTGCTAGCAATTGGGGAAGTGTTCTCACCACTTCCCTTTTGCATTACCTACAAGCCTCATGGTGGCGTAGTAATCCTTTTATCTGATTTTTTCATCGTGCTTGTCTTGTTTGGTTCGTCCGATATAAAGTGTTCGGCTGTCGATCAGTTCCGATTCCACTTGAAAATTCTGTTTCAAAAAGTTGAGAAATGTATGTAGGCTGACACCCGTACTCATTTTGCCGCCCAATTGAATATCGGGTGGATCGCCGGTGAAAATAACGTCCAGATCATACCATCGCGCAATCATTCGCATGCATTCAGCAAGATTAACCCCGTGTAGATTAATGATTCCCTCTTTCCAATCGGTAAAGGCAGACGCATCGACCGATATTTTATCAATTGTTTCTCCGGCAGCATCAACCCGAGCCTGTTGATCGGGCTGTAAGACGATATTTTGTTGTCTGGTTTTAATCTTTAATGACCCCGTACTCAAAGTCGTTTTAATGATCGTTTCGTCGGGATAAGCATTGATGTTAAAACTCGTACCTAAGACCTGCACTTCTTGCCCGGCACTCTCGACAATAAAGGGTAAATCATCTTGATTTGCGACTTCGAAATAGCCTTCACCAACCAATTTCACTCTTCGCTCACTCTGGCCAAACTCACTCGTATAACTGAGCGCCGAACCAGCGTTCAGCCAGACTTTAGTCCCGTCTCTCAGCGCTAAATGATAATGACCGCCGAATGGTGTGGTGATTGCTATCGTTTTAGCCGACATACCACCAATCAGGTTGCTTCCGTCACCGTATGAAACGCGATCATTCGAAAGGACAAGACCGCCTTTTTCGCCAGATAGCTCGTATGCTACTCCATCGATCTGAATGGTCGCTTTCATGGACGCGGGAAGTACACTTTGCTGTGCCCTAACGTTATTGTCGGTTTCGGTAGGGCCAGACTGGTCCATAAAAATATAGGTCAACGACACCAATACAGCAAGAGTTGCAACAATTGCGGAAAGGGTTCTGCCAAACGTCCAAAAGGCTGGATTAGCGGAGATCGGTTCTGCGTTAATTTTATCTAGAATTTCTCGGCGCAACACCTCCACACGGTCCCGGACAAAGGCGGGTGTGTTTTCCTCATCCTCCATTTCATCAAGGGTATCCGCTAAGAGTGCTTGAAGGTCATTGTCATCCATGCCGTCCATCAAAGCGAAAAGCGCTGCGTGTTCTGCAGAAGACAAGCTACTTTGTAGGTAGGAAGTCAGAAGAGTTCGTATCGTTCGCGTATTGTCCAAGATTGTTTATAATTCGGTTAGTTCGCCTGTCGGCATTTATACTCTTATACGAACGGGAATGAGAAAAGCACTATTCAAAAAAAAATATTTTTCTAGGCACTTAGATAGAGCAATAGGAATCCGACTAGGAAATCCTTAGAATAATGTTTCAAGATGTAACTTTTAATGTCTTTCATAGCAGAAACGAGTTGATTGCTTACCGTTGATACGGACAACCCGAGCAAGTCTGCTGCTTCTTTATAGCTCTTATCTTCCATCTTACACAACAACACAATTTCACGTCTTTTGGGTGGAAGTGATTCGATCGCCTCTTGAATAACCGATCGTCTCTCCTTGTTGATTGTATCTTCCTCCGTATGGTAATAAAAACTGATTGATGCGGCCCATAGTTCGAGCTGGAGTTTTTTGTCTCTGGACGCTTTACGAAAACGATCGATAGCCAGGTGATCGGCAATCCGGTATACGAAGGTCCGAAAACCTTTTTCAGGATCTATTTCTTCCCGTTTTGACCAAACTTTTAGGAACACATCTTGCAAAATTTCCTCAACGGTCTCCGGGTTTTTCATTAACCGAAGTAAGCGGACATAAAGAATCTCCGCGTACAGCTTATAAAATTGGTTGAACGCGTCCAGATCCCCATCACGGACTTTTAATAGAAGGGAGTATTCCTCAGTTGTCGAAAGTTTATCCATATGGCTATTATCGGCTAGATTGCCACTGAAGGAAATCGAAGCTCTTCAATCGGGCTAGCTACATTCTTCTGAAAAGAATGTAGCTACTAATATCAAAAAAAAATCCTGCTATTCCATAGGTCGAATCATTTTGTCTCTTGCGGTGGAAACAATGCTACCCGAGCTCCTAGCATGATTGAAATAAAGGAAGATTTGTGTTGATCTTCACACGATTTCGCTAAAGAACGGCCAATTGCCGGACATTGTTCGTGAGATACTGTAATCTTGGAAGGTTTTCAAGTGTTCGCTTGGTTACGGTTTAGCACGCCTTTGGCCCCGTATTGGCAAGGTCTTTTCCGCCCGGGTGGAACACGGACTGGAGAATGAGGTAAAGGTCACTTCCAGGGCATCGAATGACTGAAAGTGACGATATATTAATGGAAAGAGGTCAAGGACTAGTCGGTTTTGATTTCCACGAAATAAAAAAGCTTCGCAGTAATCGATGGTTCTTCTGGAGATTGCTCTAGCAGCTCGGCCTGCTGGAAGTCGTTCAGCACTTCAAACCCATCGAATTGAGCAGAAACGCAATCCTTTACTTCGTTTTCTTGCACATGATCTTCCATTTCTACGCCTTTTTCAAAAAAATACGGGCCTTCATATTGATCAATAATCCTTCTAGGTACGGTTAGGGGAATATAGATTTTATCAGTTCTTGTCTTCATGGATAAATTTACGCGTTGGGTTAATTTTGTCTTACCTATACTTTACAGCGCAATTTCGCTATTATATTCGAGTTCTGAAAACGCAATAGACCGTACTGCTACATGTAATTTCTACCCGGGTTGGATCGACCATACCACCCGTACGCATTGCGAACAAACTAGATCAACGCATTAAAACGACAAGCAGCACTCTTTATTTGTTGAAAAAGAGACTGGATGGATACGATTTTCGCCTGGCCACCCCTAAAAACTAGACGAATACGCCGTAGCTCTGTTGGATTAATTTCGCAAGAATATCGATGGGTATTGAAGGCGTTCCGCCTTCTGATGTCCATTCTTTGGTTTGGGAATTCACCAATAGCTTATACTTATTTTCGTTGTTTTCCCTAACCGAAAAGCTATGGGTTTGCAGATCATAAGTAACATCAAATTCAAAGTTATTGCCTTCGTAGCGGTATTGTATTTTACGATTTAAATCCATTTCAATACAGAGTATGATAAATGTTAAGTCATCAAATTACAAATTTTTGATTAGATACCGCACCCTGAATTTAAAACTAATGGAAAGCATATACATAGACTGAGAAAATCCTGAGAGGACGTTTTTTAAACGTCAATAATGAGTGCAGGATTAAAACCTCCCCTGAGCTCGTCAATATAACCGTGTGGATTACAAATGACTTCGGTGTCACCTATAGGATACCGCGTAGCCCAGTGCGTATGTCCGTGCACCCAATACAACGGACGATGATCTAATATGAACGCTTCTAGATTGGATACATAAGCGGCTACAACGGCTTGATTTTTTTGATGCATAGGAATAGATTTAAGACTGGGAGCATGATGCGTAATGACAATATTCCGACGGTCTGTTGACGCCGATAAACTCTCAGCCAGCCACGTTTTAGAAACCTGGTGAATTTGATAGGTATTAATCGTCCTTAATTTAGAATATGACAGGCTTTGTTTGATATACCGATAATCATTCATCATATCCTGACAAAGAATTCCGTAATCTCGCGGGTCTCCAAAAATCGAAAAATCGGTCCATAAAAGTGGCGCCGTGGAAACGGACATCCGCGATATCAAAGAAGGTATTCTCCAGCACCTGAATGTTGGTCGACTTAGCTGCCTGTTGTATCTGATGTAGGGTTTTGGGATACGCGCCCTTATAGTACTCGTGGTTGCCTAACACATAGATTACCGGTTTATCGGGCATATGGCGCTTGATCCACGCAATGCTCTGGGTACTCTGGTGAATATCACCGGCTAGCACGACGACATCGGCTCGATCGAACGAAATAGCATCACTTTGACCGATCTCAAGATGAAGATCGCTGAGTATTTGGATTCTCATACAATTGGTTCGACTAATTGGTGCTGATGGCAAAGCTAAGGTTTATTTGGGCAATCCCGTTCGTTGTGCCCCGAATTTCAAGTATATGGAAAATTTGACCCGGTATCCGACGCGTGTCAATGCAATTATCGCCGTTAAAATTTTGAAATACCGAAGATGCTTACCATTTTTATAACTAATTAGTTTTATCCTAAACGTTCCACCCATGCTAAAGCCCATTATTTTTTCGCTCCTTCTTTCTTACAATGCCGGTAGTGACCACTTCGGTACCATCAAAAGAATAGAGGTTTTGGATCCTCAATTAGAGAAGATCATTAATATTGACGCGGAGGTTGAACTATTGGCCGATGGGATGCAATGGACCGAGGGTCCAGTGTGGGTTAAACAAGGTGGATTCCTATTGTTTAGCGATCCGGCACTGAATACCATCTATCGATGGGACGAAGAAAACGGACTCGTTGAATTTATTAAACCATCGGGATATGAAGGCACTGATGGTTACAGTTCGGAGCCTGGCACTAACGGTTTGTTGGTCAATCACGACGGTGATTTGATCGCCTGTGATCACGGGAACCGTCGTATAGCCCGGATTGATATTGCTACTAAACAGAAAGAGGCACTCGTCGATCGCTGGGACGGCAAGCGTTTTAATTCGCCTAACGATATCTGTCAACATCCCAGTGGCGATTACTATTTTACGGATCCACCCTATGGATTACCCGATCGCGAAAAAGACACCATTAATCGAGAGATTGAAGCCAATGGTGTTTATCGACTGGATAAAAACGGAGATGTAGAACAAATTATTTCGGATCTGGATCGTCCCAATGGGATAGCCTTATCAGGCGATGCCACGAAGCTATATGTTGCCCTTAGCGACGGATCCAAGCCCTATATTATGGAATATGCACTCACAGACGGAAAACCGACAGATGATGGGAAGATCTTTTTCGATTTCAAGAAGCACTTCCCCGATGAGTCAATGGCTGCTGATGGCATTAAGGTCGACGAAAAAGGAAACGTTTTCGCGGCAGCTGGAGATGGTGTATGCATCATCAGCCCGGAGGGTGAGGTATTGGGACGCATACGCACTGGACACAGTACTGCGAATTGTGCATTTTCCGATGACGGCTATTTATACATAACGGCATCGCAATATCTATTTCG
>JBQDCW010000002.1:0-202125 GCA_052092145.1 Sphingobacterium sp.
AACTCTCCTTAAGGTTTGAACCTAATATGTCTAATTTAGTTTGAAGACGTACACGTATTAACGGGAAATGCACATGGAAACCAGACCTATGAAATAACAGGTAGCATAGCATTTTCATTTGATGAATTGGCAGGGGTGATAAGTAAAGAAAAAAGTATAACCGTAAACCACGTTGATATTTCGGATGAAGTTTTCAGAGAAGAACTGATTAGCTATCAAATACCTGTCGAAGTCGTGGATTTATTGGTCAGTATGGCCAACGGGATTAAGATAGGCGAATTTTCACATGTGGACAGTACACTTGAAAAATTGCTTGGTAGAAAGTCATTTGATTTGAACAAGTATGTAAAAGAATTATAATTATGCTATTTAAGGGAGTACACCTGCAAGGTATTAAATCGGGAGAAATCACTTTGGCATTTCGTAAGTGGCAAAAGGTTTCCGTTAAAACCGGAAGCCTTTTGCATACATCTGTTGGTTTGCTCGAAATCGGCAAGATTGAAGCTGTAAGCGAAAATGATATAAGCGACAAAGAAGCAGTACAGGCAGGCTTTACGGAAAAAAAGCAGTTGCTAAAATCATTTACCCACAACAGCACAGGAACTATTTTTAAAATATCCGTTCGTTATCATGCCGAAGACCCACGAATTAAGTTGAGGGAGCAAACAGGATTGTCAGAACAGCAATTTGAAGAGTTAAAAGGTAGATTAGAGCGTTTAGACCTTTACAGTAAACAAGGTCATTGGACTGAAAAAGTCCTGTTGACGATAAAAGACAATCCCAATTTACACGCCATAGGCATTGCAAAATTGACAGGCTTTGAAAAAGAATGGTTGAAACTGAATATCAGAAAACTTAAAAATTTAGGCTTGACCATAAGCCACAATGTAGGTTACCGGCTTTCTCCATTAGGAGAACATTTCATCGAAGAGCTAAAAGGCGAACAATAAAAACTTCCGCTAACATACAAGTCCGAATTAACATAGCAAGACAGTGAAATTATTTTTTTCTATTTTTGTGTTGAAATTTTTAATCCATTACCATAATGAATGAACTAATCGAAAAAATCAATGCGAGCTTTGAAACACTGAAAGCAGATGCTGAATTACAGGCAGGAAAAGGAAACAAAGCGGCAGGTACAAGAGCACGCAAGGCTTCTCTTGAATTGGAAAAACTTTTAAAGGAGTTCAGAAAGGCATCTTTGGAAGCATCTAAAGGCTAAAGCAAAACCCTCTTGAATTCGGAGGGTTTTGTTTTATGGAGTGTTCAAGATTTGGAGCATCCTGCCTACCTCAATATCCATTCTCGAAAAGGCAAACCATTTTTTGCCCAGGTCTTTGAGCGATGCTCCGATATGGTACAGTTCTGTTTGGTCTATTATCAAAAAGCGGTCGTGTGCATCGGAGAAAATCTTTACGTCGATAGGGGGATATTGGCTGTTGTACCGTTGTACATCCAACCGTAGCTGACTGCTGATGGTTTTGGTGTAGATAGTTGCGGTCACATTAGTGTTGCGTTTTCCCAATAAGGTCAGTACGGTATCATCTACATAATTATCGAGCAGGATAATGGAGCTTTTGGCACTTCGGACAATATCCGCAACAAAGGTATAGGCATCAAAGACCTGCCCATTGTAAAAAACACCTTTTTCGCTGTAGAGTTTGTCGCTTTCCAAAGCCTTGAAAATCTCCTCAATCTTTTGATCGGCTTTTAATTGTTTCAGCTCAATTTTATCCAAGCGATGAAAGAGGGAAGCATTGCTGATGAGCATTCTACGCATTTCTACAAACGCATCCATAATTTCAATACTGACCTTTACAGCCACATCGGATCGAAGCACAGTACTCAACATTGCTATTCCTTGTTCGCCGAAAACGTAGGGAAGATAACGTCTTCCGCCTCGCCCCACGTTTGAGGTTCCAAATTGGAACCTCAAAAAATCGACTTCCTCAACGGTCAGTTGAAAACAAAATTTTTCAGGAAACCTATCAATATTCCGTTTTACAGCTTTATTAAGGTTTTTTGTTTCTACTTGATACAAAACAGCAAGGTCGCTGTCCAACATCACTTGCTTGTCACGTATGGTATAAATCAGGTTCTTGATTTCCTTTGGACTAATGGCAGGTTTATTTTCCATTACTTTTTGTAGCTTTTATTTTTAGCAAATTCAAAGGAGGTATTGTAATCCTCATTCAACACGATGAAAGCATCGAATTTCTTACCCGCCTTGCTTTTCATTCCTTTTATGAGTGAAGTTTTTCCTTTACTGACAAGGCTTTCAATATCGGCTATACCAATTTGTACGCCGCACACATTGCGGAACTGCACCCAATTACAACCCTCATCTGGACACTTCACGATTATATCACGGATAATGAGTTGTTGGCTTTTGCATTTCGGGCAGGTCAATTTAGGCAGGTTTCTTTGGGCAACGGAGGTTTGTAAAAGTTCTTTTGTGATTGTTGAAGCATAATTTTCCATTTCCTTTTGAAATGTCCCTGCATCTGCTTCGTTGTTTTCGATTTTCTGCAAAGCGAGTTCCCATTCGGCGGTCATTGCCACATCCGAAATTTTGCGGTCTTTGACCAATTCGTACACCTGCAATCCTTTTTCGGTAGGGATTAAGGACTTCTTTTCCCGTTGGATATAATTGCGGGTAAACAAGGTTTCAATTATTGCGGCTCTTGTAGCCGGAGTGCCGATACCTATATTTTGCAGGGCTTTCCGTTCGTCTTCATTTTCGATTTCCTTTCCTGCACTTTCCATAGCCGACAAAAGCCCTGCTTCGGTGTAAAGTACAGGCGGTTTGGTTTTCTTTTCCAGTACGGATGCTTCTTTTATTTTGAGTTCATCGCCTTTTTTTATTTCGGGCAAATCCTGTACAGGTTCGGTATCATCATCGGAGAAACTGCCTTTGATGGAACGCCAGCCAGCTTCTATGATTTTACAGCCTTTTGCCGCAAAATCGTAATGCGACACCTGCAAACCGACATCGGCTATCTCTTTGACACAGGCCTGTGAAAGGGCTTCGAGCAACCGAAAGGCAACCATATCATAAACTGCATTTTCCTTTGCAGATAATGCAGACGGGATTTTATCCGTTATCAATAATCCGTGATGGTCGGTAACACGCAGGTCGTTTACGATGCGTTTATTGAACCGTCCCCATTTCAGTTTAGCTACGGCTTGCTTGCAGGTCTCCCTGTCCTGCAAAGCCCTCACAAGGTTAGAGATCTCTGCCCACATATCTTCGGGTATGTATTTGCTTCCTGTACGTGGATAAGTGATAAACTTCTTTTCGTAAAGGCTTTGGGCAATATTGAGCGTTTCTTCCGCAGAGAGGTTGAGTTTTTTGTTGGCTTCCTTTTGCAATCCGGTAAGGTCGAACAATAAAGGAGGTTGCTCCGTAACACTTTTGGTTTCTACGGATGTAACCGTTGCCACTCCAGTCCGTTGAATAGATTTTAGCGTATCATCGGCTAACTTTTGGTCTTCCCATTTGGTTGTGGCGATACTTTTAAAATCAATGAACTCCTTGTTGTGCGATAACTGTATCTGCCAATATTTCTTTACCGAGAAATTCGTGTTTTCCAGATAGCGTTTACATATCAAAACGAGTGTAGGCGTTTGCACTCTTCCGAGCGAATAAATCCCATTACCTGCCGCAATGCTCAATGCCTGTGTCGCATTGATGCCTACCAGCCAATCGGCACGGCTCCTGCCTTGTGCTGCTTGGTATAATCCGTCAAATGCTGTCCCGTCTTTAAGATTATCAAAACCTTGTTTAATGGCTTTTTCGGTTAGTGAGCTTATCCAAAGGCGTTTAAAGGGCTTGTTGCACTTGAGGTATTCATAGATATAGCGAAATATCAATTCGCCCTCACGACCCGCATCGGTGGCTACAATGATGCTATCACTTTTATTAAACAGTTCTTTGATGACTTTCAGCTGTTTTAATGCACCTGTATCGGCGATATAGCCTTTATCCTTTTTTACTTTCCGAACGGTCAGTAAAAAAGGATTGGGAAGTATCGGCAAAGCGGCTTTGTCAAACCCCGAAATGCCGTAATCTTCGGGCATTCCCAATCCGATTAAATGACCGAATGCCCAGGTAACAAAATAGCCGTTACCTGTCAGGTAGCCGTCCTTTTTATCGGAAGCTCCCACAAGTCCGGCTATTTCCCTTGCTACGCTTGGCTTTTCTGCAATGATTGTTTTCATACTTGATTACCTTTTTACGCCTTTAGATTTTGCAGGAGCTTTGGGCTTTTCTTGTTGTTCCTGCTCGTGTTTGTTTTTTGGTCTTTGTTGCCCGGACTTCAAAGGCTCTTTGATGTTTTTGGTCGCTTCATTGGTCTTGCCCTCCGAATTGACGGCAGTTTGTGTTTTATGAGCTTCGGTGGGTTTAACCCTTTCCTTATATTTATTGGGGAATTCAAAATTGGTTTTACCAGTGTCCTTGTTGAAAGTGATGTACCCCTGATATGGTTGCCCTTTTTTATCCCTCAATCCGTCAATATAGACGGTTTGTCCGGCTTTAAAATCCTTATGTTGCTCATCGGTCAGTTCCTTACCTCTGAATGTTTTTGGAGCTTCCTGCGGCCGACTTTGATGGTTATTTTGCCCCCTGCTTTGTGATTGCTGATTGGAATTACTTCTGTCAAACATAAACTCAACATAACGCTTGTCTGCATTGAACTGTACGGTTGCCGAAAATTCAGTTCCTTTCTTAGAAATCATTCCATCTAAATAAAGTGGTTTGCCCTCCATTAAGGTTTGTTTTTGTGCATCGTCCAATTTTACGCCCTTAATTTCATCGGGAATTTTTATGAACTCTGTTCGTAATGCAATTACATCATTTGTTAGTCTGTCTATACTGATAATGGACGGCATCAGTTCGCCTGTTTTGGTATTGGTCAGGTTAACTACACGTCCCATATTACCCGTTTCGAGCAGGTTTTTCTTGTCCTCATCCGTAAACTTATGTCCGAAAAACTCAAAATGCAGATTAGGCTCTTTTTTGATGCCATGTATTCCCACAACAACTTTTCCGTCTTCGGCTTGCTGTAAAGACAGGCGGGCATCGGTGCGGAGAATAGTACCACCGAGGTTAACGCCAATGGGTAAAAGTTCATTCGTTTTAAAACCTTTCAATAAAGGTTCAAGCAGGTTTCTCTTTTCAAGATATTCCTTGCTTAATCCGAGATTGGTCATAGTTTCCCAATCAATCTGCTCCGGCTTGTAGCGGTATTCGCTGGCTTCCGGTGTGGTTTGTACTGTTGCCATATTATTCTGATTTTCTTGTTTATCTTGTTGCGGTTCTGTTTTCACTTCGTGTTCTTTCATCACCTTTTCGCCTTCGGGAGTTGGCTTATCTACCTGCTTTTGTATTTCCTCCGCTTTTTCAACTGCAAGCGGTGCAGGCACTTTAAAGAATGAGAAATTGGTAGGGTTCTTTAGTTGGCTGAAAAAATTGGAGAAGAAGTTGGAAAAGAAATCGCCGCTCTTGTCCACACGCATAAACTGGTTCTGGTTTTTCTTCGTGGGTTCAACGGTTTCCATTTTCCCGTTTTCGTCAATACTCTTTACGGCTTGGATTTTCATTTTCTCTTTATCCAATACCAGCAATATGTCCGATAATTGTTCGGGCATTTCCTGCTTATTTGTTGTTTCTTCACTCATAATCTGAAAATTTAAAGTTTACCGCCGAATGTAAATGAAGCGTTGGCTGCATTGCCCGACGTGGCACTCAAAGGCAGTGTTTGTCTTTCATTGGCGTTCATTGAGTTGAGGGTGGGTTAAAGCTATCCCTGATGAACTGATGTACATCGGACAGCTTGTAATACAGTTTTCCACTGATGGTGTAATAAGGCAACTTCCCGATGGAGCGGTAGCGTTGCAACGAACGGTTGCTTATTTTCAGCATCTGGAGCAGATCCTGGTTGTCGAGCAATTCCTCACCGTCAATACTGTTACGTTTCTTTTGTAAATCATTTATATGGTCGCCAAGTATATCAAGCCGGTCCATAATGCGTTTCATCCACGCTATAAATTCTATTCTGTTGATATTCATGATGATGAAATTATGAGTTAACGCCTGTCTTTAGCTTCCTGCCTTTTTCGATATAGCTTTTGCCTTTTGCCATAAGCTCCTGCACATAATCATCACTGCTCTGTATGGCATTGGCATTGAGCATATCCTTAATTGCTCCGATGGTGTAGAAGTATTGCCCGTATATTTTTGAATAAGCAATCTCACCCTTGGTACGCATACGCCAGAGGGTTTTCTCGCTGATGTGCAGGTATTGGCATACTTCGTGGTTATTTAGCCACAGGTCATCATAGCCGGTATCTTCCATTCTTTTCAAATAGTCGGCAATGGCGTTGATACGGCTGTTTAGCTGTTTCCACGCTTCTTCTTCAATGGTTATTATTTTCATTGCATAGCTTTTTAAAAGTTCACTATGCAAAATTGATAAAGGTGGTAGAGTTTGTCCGCCAAGCCTTGCCAATTGGTTTTACGGTTTTTTGAAGTTTTTTACAATCCATGTAACCAATTATGAATTAATGGATTGTAGAAAACTAATTAAAAAAAAGCAGGCAAACAGGCAGGCTCTGCCAATTGGCAGATATGGGCAAAGTGAGAAAAAAGGAGCAAAAAAAAAGCAGTACACAAAAAATGTACTGCCCTTGTTGTGTGGATATTTATCGAAAACTAAAGGTCTTTGTCCATATATTCTTCCAATGCGATTTTAAGCTGGTCTAAAAAGGCCGTTCGGGAACCTGCCCTTGTCTTCATTCGGTGGAAAGAGTGATGGATGTCGTTTAATGGTGTTCGGAATAGTACCTGAAAAATCAAAGCTAATTTTCGGATGCCTATTTTTCCGAATGCAACGGAATTGGAAGCATATAGAGCGTATATCAGTTCGATAAGTGCATTTTGTGAATTTGTCCACGAAATATCCTTGTTTGCATCTGCATTTAGTAAAACCAGATCAGGATTTTCTTCGGGATTGATTTTGGTAATCATATAAGTATAAAGTAATTCATTCGCTATAATATGGGCTATCTTGTTATCATAATATGTTGAAAAGCTAAGGTCAATTTCAAATACGCCACTCTTTAACCCATCGTGGTAATTGATTTGTCCAAGTCTGAAATAAGTATGGTCACGGTCAGTCCTGCCCGCACGGTAGTATCTATAAAAGTCCTCGTTGCAGATACTTTCTTTATATTCTGATTTGAGGGTTTTCAATAGGTTCTCATAATAGCTTTGGTGTATTTCTCCATTACTTACAGGGCAGGTTGTTTCAATACGGAATACTTTATTATAGTAAATTAGTTTCCCTAAAATCTGTGGCTTGATATTCTTAAAGAAATCAATTTCCTGCTGTTCGCCCGCAAAGCTATCCTGCAATACTTTGGCTTTTATACTTCCCAGCATTTCATTTAGGAACAAAGTCATTTGGTATGCCTCTTCTCCCGTTTGCATCATTTGAGAAGATAGTTTATCTTCCTGATGCTGAATTTGCGATAATATTTTGCTCAACACGATTTCCATAGCATAGTCTTTTAAAAGTTATCACTATTTGTTTCGGCGTTACACCTATTGTTAGTATGTCAAAATTTGGGAATAATATTGAAACCAATATCACAGTTTCCCCCCAGTGGGGGAATTTTTACGAAGATTTTTCTAATAGAAGGAACAAAATAAAGGGTAAAGCCAATGTACTTCACCCTTTATTTTTTATATTTGCAGTATTGATTTACAAGGTAATTGAATGAAATCAAGTGCAGTAAGCACCATTACTAAATCGTTACCGATAGAGTTTCCCTCTCTTGTAAACTACTCTTTATGAACCGCTTTAGGTTAAAGTAATCTTTTTGATAAAAAAAAAGAAAAGGGTTCCTGATACTAATACGCCGATAGCCAGCCAGGTACCACGCCCAGCAAACAACAAACTTGAGTACAACAAATACGCAGAACTCAAACAAAATATGAGTGGCAATACAGGATAAAATGGCACTTTAAAAGGGCGATGGACGTTGGGCTCTTTATGCCGCAAAATAAATAAGGCCAATCCCGTACAAAGAATAAAGAACCAGAATATCGGCGCGGTAAAATCAACCATCGATTGAAATCCGCTGCGGGCGAAAGAACCGACGAAAACGAGAAATGTCGCTATAGCACCTTGCACTAAAAGAGCATTAACCGGTGTAGAGGTTTTGGATTTCCAGGTTCCCATAAACCCAAAAAAAGAGAAATCCCTCCCTAGAGCATGGTTGGTCCGTGCTCCGGTAAAAATCGTCGCATTGGTGGACGTTAAAGCGGCAAGAATCACCAGTAAACCGATAAAAAAGGCTCCACGCTCACCCATTACCGCTCGCATGAGATCGACTGCCACGGCTTCCGATTCTGCCATTTGATCAGTTCCTAAAACATAAAGATACGCCGCATTGATCAGCAAATAGATCGAGGTGATTACCAAGATACTAACCACCATCACACGGGCCATTTTTTTACTTCCTCCACGCATCTCGGCAGAAATGTATCCGGCTTCGTTCCAGCCTCCGAAAGTGAGCAAAACCATGATCAAAGCGGCGCCGATTGCCGTTGAGTTTCCAGCTATTTCTGAGTTAGGTTGTTCCAGGAGCGGTCGCTCGGATGGTCCTAGCACGAATGCGGATACCATTAAGATCAATAAGCCTACAAATTGAAGCGTCACGAAAATTTTTTGGGTTCCTGTCCCTACCCGAACTCCAACAATATTAATAGCCGTGAGACCAATCACGACAAAGGCCGCATAAAGGGAAGATGAATAGGGCCCGAGCCTATATAGTTCACTCACATAATCGCCGACGATGAACGCCAACAAGGCAATGGAACCGGTCTGTATCACGCTCATGCGGGCCCAGGCAAAGAGAAAGGCGAGATGACGTCCGAATGCGCGATGGATAAAATGATAGTCACCACCGGTATTGGGGAAAGTGGTTGTAAGTTCCGCATAGCACATCGCCCCAATCAGTGATACCAAGCCCCCTATAATCCACACCGTCAAAAACACCTCCCAACTTCCCGTATTGCCCGCAACAATGGAGGGCGTTTTAAAGATTCCAGCACCAACGACAATACCGACAATTACAACAACTGCATCAGTTACGGTAAGGACCTGCTTTGGCCGATTTTCTGATCGATTTTTTTTGGGGAATGCTTGGCCATTAGTCTCCAATTGGACGTTGCCCAGCTCATTCGTTTCAGTTGATTTATTCGTTTCTTCCATACATGCGGGTACGACAACATTCTCGGGAATAGACAAACAAGCGTCAAGACTGTTTTGCAAAACTACTGTTACACAACAACTTAATAAATATCAATTTGTTTCACAATGTCCCCACAATTGGTAAGTCGTATTCGGCCGCTAACGTTTTATAGTCTTGGTCCTCTAGTTCCCTTATTGGGGACGATAGAACCTGCTGGAAAAAGACGTTAATCTATAGGTTATCGCTCCAGGATCTAAAAATCATGTCATAGCAACTCAGGCCGCTAGAGAAGCGATTTATAAAGGTAACTCGCTTGGTCCATCTCGAAAAGGGTACGTCCAAACGAAACGTTTTCTCGAGAAAAAAATCACCTGGAAAGAAAAGGACGGTCGTTATTGTTTATCGGATAAAGACCGTGGCCCACTGTAGCACAACTAACGTTTACTTAATCACCTGATATTGAATTGGTTTAAAAACATAATTATTGGACTGTTCGGCAGAGCACGCCGTGAGACCGACTACCAAATCAATTGCGGCTTTAAATAAGACATAGTCTCCTGCTTTACTCAGTGGTGGGTCGACCGACAGGTCCCCTTCTGGCGTGAACTGTACATTCATAAAAATATTAAACGCCGTCGGAATATCATCGGGGGCAATGTCGAACGCAGCGAGGTTGGTATAAAGATTTTCAAAACAACTGGGGTGGTATTCCGGATTATTATATAAAATCTGAAAAGTTTCCGGGCTGCAGGGCGCTAATAAAAAATCATTCCTACCATTGGTGTCCTCAACTATTTCCATCATTTTTCGACTCCGGTTACTCCACAAATGATGACCCTTAGTGATCAAGATTGTGTTCTCAAAATCCAGCGTTTTTCCGGAGGAAATTTTTTCCCGTTTATCGTTTGCATTAAACAGAACCATGTCACTTACTTGCTCGCCCTGCGGATCAATTACTTTTAACTGTTCACCAGCCTTCAAATGGAAGGCGACACCTGTTTGCTTATCTATTGTTTGAATCATTGCCTACGGCATTTATAAGTTTATATTAAAAAAAAGCCCTTTCTTTCTTCGAGATCACCTATAACCGAAATGGACATTTCCATTCTTGCCCTACCTCACGCCCACTGTATTGCGGTGCTTCCAGACCATCACCGTGATCAGAAAGCATTGGATTTATCGTTCCCTCATATTTTATTTCCCGCGCTCTAATCACCTGTTTCATTTTCTCAAAACGATCGGTTTCTCGCAGTTGCTCAAATTGCCGGTGCAGATTAAAAGCCATCGCGCAATATCTAAATTTTCTTGATTTCCGGCTGGCAAGCGGATGTAACCCAACGATAAAAAATGCCGTGCCTTGAAAGCTAAAGCTGAAACTGGGATTTTCAGGATCACTACTGACCTTAGGATCCCAGGTTTGCTGCGCTTTCTCTGCGTCATGCAGAGACTGTAACTGCGCCCAGAGTCGGTTTTCGAAATCAATTTCCGAATCCACGTTGTCGGTAAATACAGCTATCATCGTCATGTACTGGCTGTCACTGTCCAAGGTTTCTTGTATATACCTGCTCAGGTCTGTCGCCAAATCTCTCGTTGTTGCATCTGCGCCCATACGATCATAAATACCTAGCCTATAGTGGCCTGTATTTAAAGCCGATTTCGCCCCCAAACAAGGGTAATCCTCGTCATCAATTTTTTCCTCGAAATCCTGTTTTATGTGGAAGATCTTTTTCATCGAAGAGGTGATCTCTTCTGGTGTAAAATAAGTTTTTTTGCCCACTAAATCCATATCATTATATTTTTTTCTAAACACTGAAAGTACGTCTTAACAGTTGTCATTCCTTTAAAACATCTTACTGCATAAAACACCTAAGTCTTCCTAAATGTTTGGGGTTATCCAGACCGTTCACCTCGTTGCTTGTTTTGCTTCGACCAATTTGAATGATTTAACCGAACGTTCTCCGGGTAAAAGCTGAAGTTAAAAAACATCCCGAGAGAAACCAACAAACAACCGTTTAGTTTATCTACGCAAACCAATTTTCGCAATGCACAAGCAAACCGTTCGGTTGCTGACCTCATTAAACTTCAATTTCAAACCATGCGCCCACTATTTTAGCCATCAGACGCTCCCCAGCCTGACGACTTAGAAACCGTCTGAGCACGCCACCCTCCTTCCTATCAAGAAGTTTGTCAAATTTAGTCCATATCTATAGCAATCCGGCTGTGATTTAACAGGCGGGTAATCTTAGATTGGTATATTTGCACCTATGAAAAAATACAAGGGCCCTGTTGTGTTGACAGACTATATGGAGAATCCACATGGATTTAGATCACTTCCTAGTCCCACCGGTTCTTTTCCTTACCATCTGAACCTAGAAAAAATTATTGGCACAGCGGTGCGTAAGTTACAAGATCGCATGGCTTTTCATATGGTTGGCGATACCGGGAGTGTTCGGCACTCCGAATTTCAACAAACGGTCGCACGCACCCTGGCTGCCCAACTTGCCGACAAAACAGAAATATCGCCGGCTTTCCTTTATCATTTAGGCGATATCGTTTATAACTTTGGCGAGGCAGAGGAATACCCTGCCCAGTTCTTGTCCCCATATAACCGGTATGATGCACCAATTTTCGCTATCCCGGGAAATCATGACGGAGATATCAACCCGACTGCATTGAACCAATATGAAAGCTTAGATGCTTTTATGCAAGTCTTTTGTGACACCAAGCCTAGACGCGTAAACTTTGGCGGAAGCGATGGTCGAATGAGCATGGTTCAGCCCAACCCGTATTGGACACTGGAAACACCGCTTGCACGGTTTATCGGTTTATATGCGAACGTAACCAAACATGGAATTATTGATGCCGAACAACAAGAATGGTTTATCGAAGAACTACGGACAGCAGGCACCGCTGGTAATCAACAAGCCATCATTGTCTGTCTTCATCATGCGCCTTACTCGGCAGACACCAACCACGGCTCTAGTCTCGCGATGATTGACTTTCTTCAGCATGCTTATTCACAGGCCGGCGTTACACCGGATTTGGTTTGTAGTGGCCACGTCCATAGCTATCAACGCTTTCAACAAACACTAAGCGACGGAACCACTATCCCCTATATTGTGGCGGGGGCTGGGGGCTACGCCGATTTACATCGCGTTGCAGACTTAGATGACCCATCCGTACAAGCACTCCAGGGAGACGGGAAAACCGTAAAACTCGTGAACTATTGTGATGATTGTTTCGGTTTTATGAAGATGGAAATCCAACGCACGCCTACCGGTCTGAAGATCATCGGTCAGTACTACACATTGACCGCCCCAACCGATTCCCATGCGCGCCTTTTTGATCATTTTGAGATCCCATTGAAACGCTCCACACTATCCTTTACTCGTTAAAGGATCCCTTGAACTTACATCGACGCGCACCAGACTAAAAAAGGGGACTAAAAACCCGCCAATTATTCCCTATTCCGTAGGCCATGATCGTCCAAAAAATTAAAAACGGCATCCTGGCTAATCCCATACTGTACATACGTTAAGAAAGTTTGCAAATCATCGGGAGATCTCTCGTACCCTTGGCGTTCGACTGTACAATACAGCCAACATTTCTTCAACGATTCAAATCATCCCTTAAAAAGAGTCTGTGGTCGTTGAGATTAGGTAATCAGGCCGCTAGTGCACGGTAGTCAAGACTAATTTTGTGGGTCTGGACACGAAAAGTTAGAGGAGAATGGGTTAGACCAAATTACTCCTTATGCTGGAAATACAACTATTAAACAGCGTTTTGTTTTATCTAAAGCTCGCTACCCAGCTAACAATTCCGTGAGGAGTTCCTGTATCGGAACCGTCGCGTAGGTAGATTCATGATCGGAAAAACCGTAAGGGATGATGAGGTGGTCTTGGTGGAGCATTTGCCCACAAGAATAAACGACATTAGGGACATATCCGTTCCGTTCCTCGCCGTTGGGATACAACAATGGCCGCTTTAGCTTTCCGATTACTTTGCGCGGGTCTTCTAAATCGAGAAGCATCGCACCCATCGTATATTCGCGCATCGGGCCCACCGCATGGAGAATTACCAACCACCCCACATTTGTCTCAATAGGAGATCCACAATTCCCCAGCTGAACGAATTCCCATGGAAATTCGGGCTCCGTTAATAAATGTACTTCATCATGCCAGTTGGTAATGTCATCGGAAAATGTAATGTAGTTATTCTCACCATCTATCCGACAAAGCATTGCATATTGACCCTTGATTTTACGCGGAAACAACGCTACACCTTTATTGGCAATTTCACCGTTTATAGGTTGAATTTTAAACGAGATAAAGTCCTGGGTCGAGATCAATTTAGGAAGGATAGTTATGCCATCGTAAGCGGTGTAAGTGCCGAAATAGACAGCAGGGGCCTTTGAAGAAGAAAAGCGTACAAAACGTGCATCTTCAATTCCATTTTTTTCCGTATCACTAATCGGAAATATCACGCGTTCGGAGATGGCCGTGTCCAGTGAATACTTAATTTCATAATGAGAGGAAGCCAACCACATCATCTGTTGGATCAATACTTGACCATCCAGTGAAAGAGTAGACTCTGTTTTTATTT
The DNA here is from genome assembly GCA_052092145.1 of Sphingobacterium sp. Taxonomy (GTDB): domain Bacteria; phylum Bacteroidota; class Bacteroidia; order Sphingobacteriales; family Sphingobacteriaceae; genus Sphingobacterium. The sequence continues at coordinate 13,864 of JBQDCW010000002.1, forward strand.
CTTTGGCAAATCTCACCAGCTCGTCATAGGTAAATGTTTCGGGAAATTTATCTTCAAGTTGATCACGAATGGCCTTTTCCGGTTGGTACAATTGGCACAATTCTCCTAAAAACTCATTTTTTTTATAAATGTGGTTTTTAACATGTCGCGGTTTGTCAAGGAGATTTCCAATTTCCTCCAGATGGATATCCAGATTTTCATCGATAACGCCGCTACGGAACACCAACGAGGAAAGATGCCCCTCGCCAACGGCACGGAAGCTTAAAATAATTCTGCGTTCACCGGGGTTCAGTTGTGTCTGGTCTGGGCTGAGTACGATCGAAGGATTGAAAAAAGCCGCGGACTCGATGGTATATTCCATTGTGAAATAGGAACCGATCAATAGGCGATCGATTTCACTAACTTCTTTCTTGGTGATCGGTAACTTTTGTAGAAGATGTTCTCTTAGTCCGAAGTTTCGTTCTAAAACATTGACTATGCTTCGGTGACGTTTTGCGTAGTTTCGCAGTACTTGGCTCAACAATTCCTTTTTATCGGACTCCGCTAATGCCAAAACACGTTGCATGATCTTGACGGATCGCTCGTCACCTAAATCAAAGCGACGGGCCAGTACGCGATCCAAATAGGGACGGAAATAAATATTTTTTCTTTTCAACATGACGGTCATGTCCATATAGACAGTTCGCCTTGCAGTTTTGTTTCTAAAAAATATGTTTTTTCAATCTAGAACTAAACGTCCAACGACTTGTTCTAATGTAGGACACTTCGGCGCATCGGATACAATATAAAACACGACAACTTAATTTAAGATCAACATGAAAATAATAGTCATTGGGACTTACCCGCCCCGACAATGTGGTATCGCAACTTTCACTTCCGCCTTTAGCACATCTTTAGAAGAATTAGCCGGTGACCAAGTTGATATTCTTGCGATCAGCGATGGAACAGAGGAAGGGTTTCCAAAGGAGGTAAAAGCCACGGTAGCTGAAGATGATGAGTCGCAATACGCTCACGCAGCGGAATGGATTAGCTCGAACTATGATTGTTGCATCCTGCAGCATGAGTTTGGTATTTTCGGGGGCGCCGCGGGTGGCCATATTCTTGAATTAATTACGCGCCTTCGAATTCCACTAATTACAAATCTACATACCGTGGTGCCCAACCCCTCATCAGACGAAAAACGAGTCATGACTTCGCTCCTTACCGCCAGTAGCAAGTTAACGGTCATGAGCCAACGTGCCGTCTCGTTTCTCATCGAGATATACGGTGCGAAGAGCGATAAAATTCAACTCATTAGGCACGGCGTTCCCTCGTTTACCTTGCCGCAAGAACGCGCCAAATCCGTTTTGGGTCTCCAAGGGAAAAAAGTGATGTTGAGTTTTGGCTTCCTAGGTCAAGGGAAAGGTTATGAAACGGCCATCCAGGCGGTTAGTTATATACCGGATCCGAACTTCCTTTATATCATTCTGGGCAGTACACACCCCAATATACTCCGAGAAGAGGGAGAATCGTACCGCCATTTCTTGCAAGACCAGGTGACGGCTTTAGGTGCCACCGAACGAATTAAATTCATCGACTGCTTTGCTTCCGAAACGTTATTGAAAAGCTATTTGAGCGCCTGCGACATGTTTGTTACACCTTATCCTAATGAAAATCAAATCAGTAGCGGCACGCTTAGTTTCGCTCTAGCAGCAGGTACAGCAGTCCTATCGACCCCCTACTGGTATGCCCGCGATGTACTCCAGGGTGACCGCGGTTTGCTTTTTCCTTTTGGTGACGCCAAATCGCTTGCAAACCATATTGGCGAACTTCTCTCCGACCGGGCGAAACTAGTGACCTATCGTACACGGGCGAAACAGTTTGGTGCGACGATGTCTTGGAAAAACATAGCAAAAGAACATCACGATTTAGTGACTTCATTGTTAAAAATAGATGGACGAACCCGATGGAAAAAAGAGGACAAAGAACAGCGGAATGGATCGGTATCAAGAAAACCCCTATCCTATTCGTCTCCCGATAATTTAATCAATCCCAATTCTTAATTTACCGCTGTCATTTATGATTTCAACTAACATCGCCTCCATTGATTTGGAAACCGCCCGCGGAGTGGCTCCCTTATTTAACATTCGGCACATCAAACGGATCAGCACGTCATTCGGGATCCTACAACACGCCAAATTTAATATTCCAAATTATCACCATGGATACTGTTTAGATGACAACAGTCGTGCATTACTATTGATGGCCAAAGCCCTATCAAATAATCCGGAGGACACCTACGACGAGCTTTTCCAAAATTATTTAACCTTTATCTATTATGCCCAACGTGAAGATGGCCGTTTCAGAAATTTTGTGGGAATGGACTGTCATTTTCTCGACGAACAAGGGACTGAAGACAGCTTCGGGAGAACGATTTGGGCGATCGGCTATGTATTGGCCACGCCCGCCCTTGCTGAATATCACGCGATCAGCAGAGAGATTTTAGATCGGGCTTTGGATGCGTGTTGGTCCATCCGATCTCTTCGCGCTGCGGGGTATACGCTACTGGGACTATTGCATTTTTTGGAATCCAGTCACCAGAACGAAGCTACGAAAATTGTAAAGCATCTGGCGGGTTTCCTTCAAAATGAATTTCAGCTAGCATCCAGCAAAGAATGGCCATGGTTTGAATCTGTTGTTTCCTATGATAATGCAATTTTACCATTGGCGCTCCTCCGCGCTGGGATTAAATTGGATCAAATTCAATGGAGAAAGAGCGCCGAAAATGCGTTCAGTTTTCTCCACGAGTTACTATTCCAGAACGATCACATCTCACTAATCGGCAATCAATCCTGGTATACCAAGGGACAAAAAAGAAGTCGATTCGGACAACAACCTATCGAAATTTACTCCGCAATTTTACTCTATGATGAATTCGCTCGTTATCAAAATAATCCCAGCTTAATGGAATGGAAAAAACAAGCATTTCTTTGGTTTTTTGGATTTAACGACCAAGGCGCGCTTTTATACGACCAGCGCACCAAAGGCTGTTGTGACGGATTAGAAGCGTACGGTGTTAATCGAAACCAAGGCGCGGAAAGCACCCTTAGTTTTTGGTTATCCCATTGGGAAATTTTTCACCCCTCGACGATCTCGGTTCAGGAACCCACCTTCTAAAGCTCGATTGAGAGCCAACGTTTTTACTGGTGGCGTGTTCCTCTTAGAAACAACTATGATGGAAACTTTAAACGAAAAAAAAATAGCAATCCTGACCGAGGATGGGTTTGAAGAGATTGAACTAACAAGCCCGAAAGAAGCGCTTGAAGAGGCGGGTGCAGAAGTTAAAATTATTTCACCAAAGCCCGGAAAGCTCCGGGCGAAATCCGGAGACCAATGGGTTGGGGAGTATCCTGTAGACCAAACGTTGGAACAGGCTCAACCTGAACATTTCGACGGGATACTGATCCCCGGTGGGGTGATCGCTCCCGATAAATTAAGAACGAACCCCCAAGCCTTGGAGTTCGTCCAAGCTTTTGCCCGGGCAGGCAAGCCGATTGCGGCCATCTGTCACGGGCCACAGGTTCTGATCAATGCTGGCCTTGCCAATGGTAAGAAAATGACCGCTGTTGATGCGATTCAAGTTGACCTAATTAATGCTGGCGCCCATTGGCAAGACGCTCCAGTGGTCACAGACAACGGATTGGTGACCAGCAGAACACCGAAAGATCTACCCGCGTTCAATAAAAAGATTATTGAGGAATTCGCAGAAGGAATACACACCCGATAGCATTGTTTTCTTAACGTCAAAACTCAGTTGCATCGAAAACGGGCTATCTCCGTTATTGGGTAGCAGAATAGAACAAAGAAAGGTGTCTTTGCCGGTTGGGGCGAGATACCTTTCTTTATTTTAATACGAGCGGTTCCCATTCGACGCACCCGATTGTATCCAATGTCGTCCCTAATTTTTATTTGGAATGGTTTTAAATAACGAATGGATTTCGTATTTTTGGCGCCAATCACACATTTATGACGGTAAGGAGCGTTCATGTTTAATAATTCCGTAGTATTGAGGGGTGTCTTGGTGCTTGCACTGATAATCTTAGCCTTCTTTTCCGTGTTCATCGGGGTAAGAGATATTTCAATTGCTGATATCCACGAGCTCAATGATGATGACGTGTTGGTCATGATCGTGAGTCGGATCCCTCGATTGGTTTCCATCTTGATTGCGGGTGTAGGTATGAGCATATCGGGATTAATCGTACAACAAATCGCGTTAAACAAATTTGTATCACCCACTACAATGGGTACGTTGGACGCGACCAAATTGGGGATTTTACTCAGTATGATTCTCTTCCCTGCTGCGGGCATATACATGAAATTTGCGTTCGCTTTTTCGATTTCTGCAATCGCCAGTATAATTTTCTTGAGAATGGCCTCGAAAGTTAAATACCGGAGCCTCATCTTTATTCCGCTGGTCGGCATTGTATTCGGAAATATTATTAGTGCAATCGCCACCTTTTTTGCCTACAGATACAATATCGTCCAAAATATGGAAGGTTGGTTAATCGGAGACTTTTCCTATATCGTAAAAGGCAATTACGAGATTCTCTACCTAGCCATACCTGTAGTTATTATCAGCTATTTATACGCGAACAAATTCACCATCGTGGGCTTGGGTGAAGACGCTGCTAAAAGTCTTGGATTAAATCATACACAGATTGTTTATCTCGGTTTATTCTTGATTTCGATCACCGCAACTGTCGTTGTGCTCACGGCCGGAGTCATCCCTTTTTTGGGTTTGATTGTGCCGAATGTCGTCAGCTTGATGTTTGGGGATAATCTGAAGAAGACCCTTCCCTATACGGCGTTAATGGGAGCCATCTTTTTACTCATCTGCGATATGATCAGCCGAGTGGTCATTTTTCCTTATGAGATCCCCATTGGACTAACGGTAAGCATCCTGGGCGGGGTTATATTTTTGATACTGGTATTAAGAAAAGTGAAATATGTTTAAAAATAAGGTGATTTTAACGGTATCTGCCTTATTACTGATAAGCGTGGCGATCTATATGTTCACCTTCGTGGGAAAGAATCCCGATTTTGTTTTACCCAGGAGGGGTTACAAAATATGGGCGATGATTTTGATTTCTTGTGCTATCGGCTATTCCTCGGTGGTGTTTCAAACCATTTCATCCAACAGGATTTTGACACCGTCGATTATGGGGTTCGACAGCTTCTATTTGCTAATTCAATCCATGATCGTCTTCATCTACGGCGATAAGACTTATCAAATTCTCTCAAAAACCGACAATTTTCTTCTTGCCGTCGTGTTGATGTTGGTTTTCGCGCTATTGATGTATGTTTTTGTGTTCCGGAAAGAAAGCAAAAGCATCTATATCTTGCTTTTAGTGGGTCTTTTGCTGGGAACGCTTTTTCGGAGCATCTCGTCCTTCATCGCTATCTTACTGGACCCCAACGAATTCCTCTTTGTACAAGCGGCCATGTTTGCCAGTTTTGAAAATATACAAATCAGTCTTTTAGGGATCTCAACCATTATTCTAATCGGCGCAATGGTTCTGGGCGCACGCTATTTCCGACAACTCGACGTCGTGCATCTGGGTCGTGAAAATGCCATTAGTCTGGGGGTTAATTATAACACGTTAGTCCGAAACAACCTACTCATCATCTCGGTGATGGTCGCTGTGTCGACAGCGTTGGTTGGACCGATTACATTTTTGGGGCTTCTGGTCGCGAACCTCAGTTACGAGTTGTTCAAGAGTAATAAACACAGCTTGTTGATTCTGGGTTGTTGTTTGCTGACCTCGACGGTTGTTATTGTGGGGCAATATTTCGTTGAACGTGTTTTTAATATGAATACAACGATCAGTGTAATCATCAACTGCATCGGTGGGATCTATTTCATATATATCCTTTTAAAATCCAATAATAAATCATGATAGAGATCAAGAATATATCGAAATCGTATGGGAACAAAATTATTTTGGATGATATTTCCGTCCAGTTCCCCGAAGGGAAAGTTGTGGCACTCATCGGTGGGAATGGAACCGGGAAAAGCACGCTTCTTTCCATTATCAGCCGCTTGGTCAAAAAAGATGCTGGAGAGATCAACCTTCTAGATCAGGATATTTACGCGATGACCAACCGTGATTTTGCCAAACGTCTTTCTATTCTCAAACAATCCAATCACCCTAACGTACGTCTGACTGTTCGCGAATTGGTCTCCTTCGGGCGATTCCCGCATTCTCAAGGTCGACTAAAGGCAGAAGACGAACAGAAGATTGATGAGGCGATCAATTACATGGCGCTGCAGGACATCCAACACAGCTATTTGGACGAGCTTAGCGGAGGACAAAGACAACGCGCATTCCTGGCCATGCTATTGGTTCAAGACACCGAATATATTCTCTTGGATGAGCCCTTGAATAATTTAGACTTACGGCACTCGGTTGAAATCATGCGGATTCTCCGAAACTTGGCGGACAACTTGGGTAAAACGATCATCGTCGTGGTTCATGACATCAACTTTGCGGTTTCTTATGCCGATTATATTGTGGCACTGAAGGATCACAAAGTGCTTTACTATGGAGCGACCGACGAGATTATGCAAGAAGATAAACTCAAGGCTATTTTTGATTTGGACATGCGAATTGTTTCACATAATAACTGTAAATATTGTATATACTTTAAATAAACACCAACCTTATGAAAAAAGTATTCATGAATCTACTAGCAGGCGCAACGCTATTAACAGCAGCCTGCAACAACGCCTCAACGGAGTCAAGTGACACGGCCGACTCCTCGTCTACTGTTTCAGTTACCCATATCTCTGGAAACAGTACCGTTAAAACAAACCCACAGCAGGTGGTCCTGTTAGATTATGGTGTTTTAGACACATATGACGAATTGGGGCTACAAACAGCCGTTAAAGGCTTACCGCTTGCGGGCACCCCCGAGTATCTAAAGGAGTTTACAGCAATTGAAGATATAGTAGATGTAGGGACGTTAAAAGAAGCTAATTTGGAAAAAGTAAATGAAGTTGAACCGGATCTGATCATTATCGGAAGTCGCCTGACCGAAAATTACGACGAATTCACTAAAGTTGCGCCTACGATCAATCTGAGTGTGGATAGCGAAAACTACCTGGCGTCTTTTAAAGCGAATCAGCGTATTATCGGTGAGCTTTATGGCAAGCAGGAGGAGATCGAAAAAGAACTCACAGCTATCGATGCCCGTATTGAAGCTATTCAAGCCCGAGCAGCGGAGTCCGGTAAAAAAGCCCTCATTGTTTTGACCAATGAAGGAAGGTTGAGCGCGTATGGAAAAGGTTCGAGGTTTGGCATTATACACGATGTGTTTGGTGTTGCACCAGCTGATGAAACCATCGAATCGTCCACCCATGGTCAATCCGTTTCCAACGAATTTATTAAAGAGGTAAATCCTGACATTCTATTTGTCATTGATCGCGGTGCAGCAATTAAACGTGAAAGCGCCAGCTTAGAACAATTTGCCAATCCTTTAATCGAGCAAACAAATGCATTTAAAAATGACAAAATTGTATTTCTGAACGCAGAGATATGGTACCTCTCAGGAGGCGGTCTTAAGTCAATAAAAATGATGCTGGACGAAGTCGAAAGCGCTATTCAATAAGAAGAAAAGACAATGTAGTTTAAATAAAAGCGAAAACCCTTCGCTTTCTTAAATCCTCAAAACGATCGCTATTCCTAGATGGCTAGTTTTGAGGATTTCTTGAAGAATACACCTTTCATTAAAGAACCGCCAACAACCTACAGACGGAAATCACCGGATTTCAAGAAAGAACTTTCTGAATATTTACTTGTTCATTTTCATAATGATCCCGAAGCTAATTTCGGGATTTCACTCGACGTTTAAAACGACAAGATCATGACTAAGAATCACGGAAAGAGCATTAAAAATAACGCGCAATATGAAGCGCTTAGAGACAAAGGAATGCGTAAGGAAAAAGCTGCCCGTATTTCCAACGATCCCGGATCAAGTGTGAAAGGGGGAAAGGCAGGAAAACTTGACGAACGTAGCAAACAAGCATTACTCGAGGAAGCGAAAAAAATCGGTATCAAGGGACGTCACGATATGAAAAAATCAGAATTGATTGATGCCATACGAAATCATTAAGTTTAAAATGCATCAGGCCGCGGAGCAGGCTCGCTGTGTCGGCAGTAAACGGGTCAGCTAGTGCCGAAAAAGAACTCAGGGTGAGTTCTGCGGTTTCGATATCAAAGGAAAGCCGATAGAGGGCCTGCGCATCGATCGGAAGCATTAAATCCGCACAGCGGTTGAGCAGGCGGTGGGCCAAGCGTTAGGCAACACCCTAGCATTATACTTGGCCAAAATTCCTAGGGGAAGTTCAACAAGGTCAAATGGATTGTTGGTAAAAAAACATGAAATGTGCTTGAACGCAATCGTGAATAATTCATCAGACGTTATCTTTTGGGTATTCTTCTGGCGGAACAGGTTTGCGCGTAATACGTTGTAAATGGTGTTTAATACGAAATAATGGTTTTATCACAACTTCCTCTTCCTTGAAGTGTTCTACTATAAAAAACTAATTTTTATGGAAAGCAACGAACAGAAAGTAGCCCTTTTAAATCGAGCAATCGAGATTAATAACGACCGCATTGCGGGTTACGACAAAGCAATAGAATTAGTAGCGAACGAAAATCTAAGTGATCTTCAGTCTCTATTTGAACAGTACAAAAAACAATCTCGACAATTTGTAAGTGAAATCGAGCCTTTTTTAGCCAGCGTCGGGGCCACAATCGAGGAAGGGACGAAGGCGAGCGGTAAGATTTTCAGAACGTGGATGGACATCAAATCTTCCGTCGCTGCCTCCACCGAACAAGCTGTTTTAGACAGCTGCGAAGAAGGTGAGGATGAGTTTAAACGCACCTATCAACGTATTTTAGAAGATGCGCTTGTGGACTGCCCGGAAGTCGCCGATCTGATGCGATCTCAATTGGTTCAACAGGAAACGGCACACGCGCACATTAAAGAACTTCGTGATCTTTAAGCGGCTCGCTTAAGGAATAATGTCATCGGGGGCACCCTGACTAATGCTGTGCTGATGGATGGTTTCATCAGCTGGTATAAGTTGGGTCAGAAGTTTTTCCCTTTTATGGGCCCGGATCGGTGAATGCCCTACAAGACTGATCTTCAAGAGGTCGCTGGTTTTCTTTGAGGCTTGTAATCCCAATTCATGCGCTAGATCACTGCTTCCAAAAATACAAGACTCTCATTAAATGCTCGAATGTAGACCTCACCGGCATTTCCATTTTTGACCTTTATTTTTCTTTCATAGACTCGTCCTTGAAATTCAGCCACGAGAAAAATATCTCCAGGCGAACTGGTTTTAACCTCCGATCCTTTATAAGCGATTCCAGTAACAGCTAAATAAAGGTCGGCGTCGATTTGTCTTTTCAATCCATCCAACATGGCCTGGGTTACTTCAATTGATTCTGCGCTAAAGTGATTGATCAAGGTTTCGGGAACACCGAGCAGCATCTTTTTAACCTGTTCACTGAAACAAACAATCGCGCCCTGAAAATAGTGACCTGAATCACATTGAAGACTCCAGATGGATGAAAAAAAACCCGCACTCATGCTTTCAGCTAGTGCCAATTTGACACCATTTTCACACAGATTCTGACCGATCTGATCCAGTTTATGATGATTGATTTCCATACATTTTTTGGTCTAAAGGGTTCGATCCACTACTCGTTCCCATAAAATAACGTTCCTTAATTAAAAAGGTTTCGGGCAGATCGTGTTGATTTTTCTGACGTAAATAATTTCTGAAGTGGTCGTTGTATTGTAGCGCACAACTCCTCTTGATTATTTCATTTAATCGATTTTCTTAATACGAATAAAAGTATCTGGTTTATACTTCATCATCTCTGATTTTATCCGAAAAGAACCCGAAAAACCAACGCTATAGGAATTTTAACATATTTTTTTACTAAGGTTTTTTCAACTGGATCGTTTGAGTAAGAGACTACCAATTTAAAATCTATGGAGAATAGCCAAGAAATCGTGCTAATCATCAAGAAATATATCGCTGGAGAAATAACGGCTGAGGAGTCCCGAAGATTGGGGCAATGGTTGGAAAAATCGCCGGCCAATCAACGTTTTTTTGATCACTGTCTCGATCAAGACAAGGTTTACGCCGACCTTCAGCTATGGAAGGATCTAACTGACCCAGAAAAGCAAAGCTGGTTCCAAGAGACAAAAGCGCGTACATTTCAATCCATTAGACAATCCAATCCCCTGTCTTCTAGGAGAACGTATTGGCCCTGGATTGGGGTTGCGGCAACGGTATTACTTTGTTTAGGTATTTTTCTCTTCATGCAGCAAGATGCCCCGGAGTTTGAACAAGAAATCTCGGCCACTAACTTTTACCGGCCAGAAAAAGATGCCGAGTTGATTTTATCCAACGGCCAGAAAATCAATCTGCGTTCTGACCAGAATGAAATTATTTTCAACGGTAACTTGAAATACGCGGATGGAACAGCGATCACTGCGTTAAAAATAGATGAGCTGGAAACTCTCCACGCCACCATCATCGTTCCACAGGGTGGGCAATACCAAGTTCAGCTAAACGACGGCACTGAAATCTGGCTCAACTCTATGTCACGATTAGATTATCCGTTAAAATTCAATACCGATAAACGCGCGGTTAATCTGCAGGGAGAAGGTTATTTTAAGGTGGCCGCCGCATCGTATGCTGGTCAATCGGTGCCCTTCGAAGTTCATACAGATCAGCAAACCATTCGAGTCACAGGAACAGAATTCAATCTTTCAGCATACCACGATAATCCTGAGGTCGTCACCACCCTGGTAGAAGGATCGGTAGAAGTGAGTTCGAAATTCGGCACTGTATCGTTACAACCAAATGAGCAAAGTGCGCTCGGAAAGACAGGTATTCAGAAAAAAAATATAGAAATCGACCAGTATGTAGCTTGGAGAGCCAACAAGTTTATGTTTTTTGAAACGGAGTTACGGGAGGTTATGAAAATGTTGAGCAGATGGTATGCTATTCAAGTCACCTATCAACCTGGTATTCCCGAAACTTATTTTTACGGCCAGATCGCGAAAGATAAAGACTTAGGTAGTGTACTTAGTATTCTGGAAAACAGTGGCCTGAAATTCAAGTTCAAACAAGATCAGAAAAACTACAGATTACAAGTAATACAATAACCAAATCATATAAAAAAAATGAATAGAACAGCACACTTCTACCCCACTTAGATCGTTCAAGCATGCTTGCGGAAGTTGACAGCAGGAGGAGAGACAGCTGCCATTTCTTGCCTAGCCGATCACCAGTCTCTGCTTCGAACATGTACCGTATTCGAGCAATTTTAAACCAAAAATATATTAAACCTATGCAATCCAGATTTACATTGTCAAACCGGGGATTTCGTACTAAAGTGATCCTTTTACTGTTTCTGCTCAGTGTATTGAAACTATCCGCCAATGGGTTCGCGCAAAACATTACCATTACGGTAAAGAATACGCCGTTGGTGAAGGTCATGCAAACGATCCAAGAACAGAGTGGAACCCCATTTTTATTTAGCGGAAGAGATATCGCCAATACGCCTATTGATCTCGAATTGAATAGTGTCCCGTTGGAAGCTGCTCTTTCGGAAATCACTAAGAGCAAGCCGCTAACCTGGGTAATTGAAGATCGGACGATCGTCATCCGTAAGAAAGAGGAGGTGCCGATGAGTAAACAAAATAAGCAAACCGCTAGTCGCAGTCAACAATCGCTTTTTGGTGTTGTTACCAACGAACAAGGACACCCGATTCAAGGAGCGTCTGTCGTTATTAAAGCGACTAACCAAGGTACAACCACCGATGAGCGTGGTGAGTTTAATTTAGAGACCCATCAGCGACCTGTTTCTATTTTGATCTCCTATATTGGTTATTTGAGCGCGGAATTAACGATTGAGGACCAACAAACAGTGCATGTAACGCTCCAGGAAAGTCTGGGTGATTTGGAGGAAGTCGTCGTGGTCGGATACGGAACGCAGAAGAAAAAGCTAACAACTGGTGCCACTATTCAAGTCAAGGGGGATGATTTGCAAAAACTCAGCACCCCGAACATTATGGAGGCACTACAAAGCCAATCACCTGGCGTGCAAATCACACAAAGTTCAGGGATGCCTGGAGAAGGGTTCAAAGTAACCATCCGTGGCCTGGGGACTATCGGAAACTCCTCTCCTCTTTACGTCATCGACGGAATTACTGGGGGGGATATCAATGCACTTAACCCGTCGGATATTGAAAGCATCGATGTTTTAAAGGATGCAGCATCTGCTGCTATTTATGGTGCTCGAGCCGCAAATGGGGTTGTTCTGGTCACCACTAAACAAGGTCGTCAAGGTGATATTTCTGTACACATGGACAGTTATTTAGGGTTTCAAAATGCCTACAAATTGCCGGCGCTACTCAATGCCAAAGAATACATGACCATCCAGGATGAACGGCGTTTCAACGAAGGAACCGCACCTTATGATTGGGAGTCGCTAATACCTAAACAATATGAAGCGATTATGAATGGAACATGGAATGGCACCAATTGGATGAAGGAAATTCATAATGATAATGCGGTTTTACAGAATAGCTCTTTTAACTTGATGGGCGGGTCAGAACAATCTCGTTTTTCGCTGGGCTATTCCATCACCGACCGCGAAGGTATCATTGGTGTGCCCGCACAACCTGATTTCCAGCGCCACACTACCCGACTTAATTCAGAACATGTTATTTGGAAAAACGATGCGTTTGATATTATTCGTTTCGGCGAGAATGTGAATTACTCTTACAACAACAGGTCTGGGATAGGGATCGGAAATATTTATTGGAACGACGTGCATAACATGATCGTGGGGAATCCTCTTTTGCCAGTCTACAATGAGCGTGGGGAATATTACGACCAGCCCAGCAAAAACGCCGATGCTTGGGCATTCGATGGGCCGACGGCCAATCCCATTGCAGAGATGGTCTATCGCCGAGGATATAATCTATCCAAAGCACACAGTCTATCCGCGAACGCGTACCTGGAAATTCAGCCGATTAGAGATCTGAAGCTCAAGTCCAATTTCGGATATCGTTTAGGTGCAAACTCTTATCGACAGTACACGCCCACCTATGATCTTTCGACTACCGTCGCTAATGCGGTGGATGACATCAATCAGAATCAAGGTTTAGGCTATACCTGGATATTGGAAAATACAATCAGTTACCACAAGGAGCTTGATGCGGGACATGCCCTGAATTTTCTTCTTGGACAGTCGATGGAAAAAAGCGGCTTAGGAGAGGATTTAGCGGTAGTAACATCGAATTCAGCATTCCCAGGTCAATGGGATAAAGCCTGGGTGTCGAACGGCCAGGGTTATGCAGGGTTCATTCCTACAGTCAACGGTGTTCATTGGCCCATTGGTACTATCGCGTCATTCTTTGGACGAGGAAATTACAATTACCAAGAGAAATATATTGCTTCTTTCACCCTTCGCGCTGACGGGTCATCTAATTTCTCAAAAGGAAATCGATGGGGCTATTTTCCATCATCTTCTTTGGGGTGGGTCATGAGCCAAGAGGAGTTTTTACAAGACAATTCATGGGTAAACTTCTTTAAATTACGTGGTAGCTGGGGCCAGAATGGTAATGCGAGCATCAACCCATTTCAATACCTAGCAACTGTCGCCATTGATAATAAGAACGGTTATTATTTTGGAAACAATAAGAACACCCTTAATCGGGGTGCCTACCCTGATATTCTTCCCAATCCCGACATCAGTTGGGAGACGTCTGAACAACTCAATTTCGGATTCGATTCTAGGTTTCTAGGGAACAGGCTTTCTATGGTGGTTGACTGGTATAAAAAGACGACTAAAGATTGGTTGGTTAGAGCACCTGTATTAGCCATTTATGGAACAAACGCACCTTTTATAAATGGAGGTGATGTCGAAAATACAGGAATTGAATTTGGGTTGAATTGGAATGAGACTCGTGGTGAATTTCGATACGGCATCAGTGTCAACGGGGCTTACAATAAAAATAAAGTTTTGCGTATCGCCAACGGTGAAGGCATCATACACGGTGACCCAGATGTATTGAGTCAGGGAACTAAAGAAATGTACCGTGCTCAAGAAGGTTTTCCTATTGGGTATTTCTATGGATTCGAAACCGACGGTTTATTCCAAAATGAACAGCAGATAAGTGATTTACGTGCATCCGGCCACGGTGTTCTACCCACTGCTCAACCAGGTGATGTAATCTTTGTAGACACCAATATGGACGGAGCCATCACCGACGATGATAAAACAATGATCGGTAATCCTCATCCCGATTTTTCGGGAGGATTAAACTTAAATTTTGGGTATAAAGGAATTGACTTATCGGTGACCGCGATCGGCTCTTTTGGCCATCAAATTGCGAAATCCTACCGTTCTTTCGCCGACAGTCCTTTACAAAACTATACCACCAAAATATTTGAACGTTGGCACGGTGAAGGCACGTCCAATAGGGTGCCCCGTTTAACGAATGGCAGTCATACCAATAATCAATATATTTCAGATATCTATGTGGAGGATGGCGATTTCCTCAAGATTCAGAATATCACATTGGGTTACGATTTTAAACAGTTATGGAGTACAGCCCCCTTTAGCCAAGCAAGAATCTACACCACGGTGCAAAACCTGTTCACTTTTACAAACTATAGCGGAATGGATCCTGAAATCGGTTACGGATATGACCAATCTTGGGTATCCGGGATTGACCTAGGGTTCTATCCTCAACCAAGGACCGTACTTCTTGGCGTAAACCTAAAATTTTAGTCAATATGAAAAAGACATTCATCTTCATACTTTGCCTCGGGCTCTTCACCTCCTGCGAGAAATTCCTGGATTCCGAGAGCTTCGATAAGAAAAACACGGGCAACTTTCCTGTGACCGTCGACGATGCGCATTCCATGTTGAATGGAATCTATTCCAGTTTGAATACGGTTGTTTCTGACCCGCAACATTCCCATTTCTTTATGGCTGAATTAGCGTCCGATGACCGCTTTGGTGGGGGTGGTGAAAATGATCGAGATATGCAAGGGTTAGACCACTTGATGAATACACAACCTGATCGTTTTCTATCCTTCTGGACCGCTCGTTATCAAGGTATTTTCCGGGCAAATACGGCGTTAGAAACACTGCAACAAGTTAATGGGTGGGCCAGCGACGAAGAGTACAACCAGGTCCTGGGCGAGGTGCACTTTCTTCGGGCACTTTATTATTTTGAACTCTCACAAATGTTTGGGGAGATTCCGCTTATTCTCAGCACAGAAGTTGCAAATATCCCAAAATCGCCCGCACAGGACACGTACGCCGCCATTGCTGAGGACCTCAAGCAGGCTATTGAACTGATGTCATCCGCCAGTTATACCAGTGTAGCCGCTGGGCATGCGACCAAATGGGCTGCTCAGGCGTTAATGGCGCGGGTATTCCTGTTTTATTCGGGGGTGTATAACCAATCCGAACTACCGCTAGCATCCGGGGGGGAAATCCGCAAATCCGAAGTCGTTCAATGGCTAGAAGAATGTATCGACAATAGCGGTCATGACCTGCTGGAGGATTTTCGTAATCTCTGGCCCTATACGAATGAGTTTACCAAACGTGATTATCCGTACGCACAAGAAAATCAATTAAGCTACGCCGGTGATGGTCATAAAGAAACCGTATTTGCCGTTAAATTTGGCACATTGGTGGATTGGGGGGATCAATACATTCTCGGATACTCCAATCAATATAATCTTCATTTTGGATTGCGGTCAGGTAACGGGATGGAAAGCACATTCCCTTTTGGACAGGGTTGGGGAGCAGGGCCTGTCAATCTTGATCTTTGGACCGAGTGGCGCATCGCCGAGCCTAGCGACATGCGCAGGACAGGTTCAATTATCAACGTCGAAACTGACGTGGAGAACTACACCTATGGCGCTGATAGTCAAATGGAAGAAACGGGACTGTGGCAAAAAAAATACATTGCCATTACCGCCTATGACGACGGAAAATTTATTCCTTCCTACGCGATACTCGCTGATGCGGCCCCTGCCGAATTGCAGCTGGCCCATACCCAAGACTTGGTTTTAATTCGCTTTGCCGACGTCCTATTAATGCATGCAGAATTGAGCGAAAATGCCAACAATTTAAACCGAGTGCGTGCACGTGCTGGTCTTCCTGCAGTCTCCTATTCGCTTCAGGCGATTAAAAATGAACGCCGGTGGGAATTGGCTTTCGAAGGCCTGCGGTACTTTGATTTAATGCGTTGGCAGGACGCCGCCGACGCGCTGGCCAGTCAGGAGGGCGTAGCAATCAAAAACAAAGGGATTGATACCCGAATGAAGGCATTTGGTGGTGGCTATCGGACGCGTTTCGAAGCAACTGGAGGTTTTTGGCCTATACCACAATCACAAATAGATCTTTCTGAAGGCATACTTGAACAAAACCCGGGTTGGGGCGATGCTGCTCATGAGTACCCAGGATGGTAATTTAAAAAACAATATAACCATGAAAACAACAATCCAAATTATATTTTGCTTTTTCCTATTGGGCGGGCTAACAGGTTGTGATCCTATCGAAGACCGACTAGACTTGGGTAAAGCTATGCGTGCGGACGACTTACAACTTTCTGTTACCCCTATTCTTGTCGATGGAAAAAAAAGCAATAAGGTGGTGCTTGAAAATTCCAGCCCCGTACTCTCCTCATGGGATTATGGGAGCGGAGTTACCCAACGAAAAACCGACACCGTATTACTGGTCGCACCCGGATTAAACGAAATTATTTTTACCGGACTCAACCCCGACGGCACACAGATCAGTCGAACGATGGAGGTCAATGTCGAAGACATGGCTTTCGAGGTACCACCTGAATGGGCTTTTCTCACCGATGGAAGCGATAAATCCTGGGTATGGGACACTGACCAGCCAGCTGTTTGGGGTAATGGTGGATATCGGACAAATGATGCCCCAGCCTGGTGGGTATTGTCGGAATCGGAAGTTGACGGCCAAGCACCTGACCAAGGTGTTGGGGCCAAAATGGTCTTTACCTTACGCGGGGCAACATTAACCAAAGTATATGCCAACGGCGATGAAGAAACCGGAACGTTTTCTTTTGATATGGACAGCAAAGTGACCTTAGACGACGGCACGGTCTGGGCGAAAGGAAAACTAACGACCAAGGGTGTCACTGTGCTTTGCGGTCAATCACCCAACGAAGGGAACGCGCCAGTTTTTGAATATGATATCTTGGTTGTGGATGGTCAACAATTGGTGCTTGCCTATCCAGAACCGGATGGAAGTGGTACCGCGTGGTTTTGGATGTTTCGTTCCCAATAGTCTGTCTTCATCGGCGAACACTTCGTAAAGAATTCCACTACGCGTTCGCACGTTTTATTGCGAGTCAGCATATCGCAGGCAGTTGTACGCTTTATCTGAAAATTACGTCTAAGCACTTTTAATTTTGCTCAATTAACATTAAGTTTACAAAACCAATATAGCCTATTTCTAAAATCATGGAGAAGGTCGATAAACAGTTGCAAGATCTGCGCGCCGGATTTGAGCATGCCTTAGGTTTCTTTATGGAACTTTT
The DNA here is from genome assembly GCA_052092145.1 of Sphingobacterium sp. Taxonomy (GTDB): domain Bacteria; phylum Bacteroidota; class Bacteroidia; order Sphingobacteriales; family Sphingobacteriaceae; genus Sphingobacterium. The sequence continues at coordinate 31,528 of JBQDCW010000002.1, forward strand.
AACGCATGAACTACAGTTTTTTGCCCTTAAACTCGTCAAAAAACCAGAGATAGCGGCCGAAGTTGTCTCAGATTCTTTTATCAAATTATGGCAACGACGCGACAATTTCCATGCTTTGGAAAGTCTGCGAGCGTTCTTGTTTATTAGTACCAAAAACGGATGCTTGGATTATCTCAAGCAATCGAGAATCAAATTACCTCATAGCGAAGAGTGGTTGGCGGAAATCCAATCTGAGGATCCCGATATGCTCAACGGTATGATCTATACGGAACTGTTGAAACTACTATCCGCTGAAATCAACAAGCTGCCCAAACAACAGGCAAAGATCATCCAGCTTTCGGTGGTTGAGGGGAAAAATACGCAGGAAATCTGTGCCGAGCTGGGAACTACGGCGGCGACCGTCTATTATTCACGTTCCAAGGGATTGCATACACTCAAGCACGTGTTTCGACAAAAACACAATTTTTACTTACAGGCGCTTGCATGTTTAGGGATTGATATTTTCTTATAGCATGCGGATCAGCAGTTGCCAAGACCCAAGACGCCTTTAAACGGTCCCGCTTCTATCCTTTTAAGCGAAGGAAAATATGCTTATTGTTTCGATGCCCGCCCGATTCCCGTTCATCGATTTCGAATTTGTCGATATGCTTCACCAATTCATAAAGCTTAGAAAAACCATAATTACGAGGATCAAATTCAGGTTTCTTTTTAGAAATCAGATTACCTAAATGACCTAAAAATGTCCAACCGGTTTCATCAGCCAAATCATCGACACTGGTGACGATTAGTTTGACAGTTTGACGATCTACTTTATCTAACGCCCTCTTTTTATGTTTTGTTTTATTGACAGTTCGGCTCTTCTCAGGAACTTTACTTTCCTCCTCCTCATCTTTCTCCCCGTTCTTTAAAATCTCGAGATATATAAATTTGTTACAGGCCGAGATAAAAGGTTTAGGGGTCTTCTTTTCACCAATGCCAACAACCAGCATTCCGGCTTCCCGCAACCGGGTAGCTAACCGGGTAAAATCGCTATCGCTGGACACAATACAAAACCCAGTCACCTGGCCACTGTATAAAATATCCATTGCATCGATGATCAAAGCACTGTCTGAGGAATTTTTCCCTGTGGTATAGCTATATTGTTGGATTGGTGATATCGCATTTTCCAATAAAACAACCTTCCAGCCGGATAGCCTGGGATGCGTCCAATCGCCGTATATTCGTTTAACAGTAGGCGTTCCACTCTTCGATATTTCTTCGAGCATTTCTTGCACACTTCCATAGGGAACATTATCCGCGTCGATGAGTACAGCTAGCTTGTGATCTTGCATATAAGGTTGTTTTTTCATATAAAGATACCGAATCTTAAGAAAAACAACGGTTTTAAGCAAAAATAATTCTAATCTGCGCAATTCTTAAAACCGATGCAACCGATAAGACCTGCCAATTTTTCTCCTGGGCTAGTCGCGTATCGACCATCGGATCCGTTAGATGTCCAGATGCGGCAGCAACAGCGACGGACCGCATGGTATTCGAATCCTCGATCGGATCAATTCTTGCGTTTTACCAAAGGCGATAGAAAAGCGTTGAAAGTATCTAGTCTGCTGTTGATGCTTCGTGAAGAGGACAAGGCAAAAACAGCAATCAACCAAGCTATGGTTTGATAATACGCCTCGGAAAACTTATATTTATTGTCGTAAACACCGATATCAACCGCCACCTATAATGAATCGAATGCTTCGTCCTTTAATTTTTGGAAGTCTCCTTTTTTGGATAGGCTTTTTCACCTCCTGCCATACCCGGCAACAGCAGACAACGAACGGAAAGGTCAGTGTCGAACAGCTCAGAGCAAAAGCGCTGGCTAATTTCAGCAAGCATATCGAGGAATTTAATAATTATCCCGATCGCCCTGCATCGGACGGGCCGTATAACGCGACGAACAACAAAGCATTCTTAACTGAAAACGCACCCTTATTTTTCAGTTCAAACGACGAGGTCAACAAAGTATATAATTATCGCTGGTGGATGATCAGTAAGCACCTCAAAGAATACCAGGATACGCGAGATGGCGATCGTTACTGGGTCATCACTGAGTTTTTTGGCCCACGGCCTTGGGCGAGCTTAAGTGGTGCTATTACCTGTCCGGCGGGACACCAATTCTACGATGTTCGTTGGTTACGCGATCCCAAATACTTACGGTCTTACGCCGAATATTACATGAAGGGTAGTGCCGCCACGCTTAATCAGCGGGAAAACGATAATTTTCTAACCTATATGAGCCGGCCGGAAAGCCACCATTTCTCCAGTTGGATGATTGATGGGATCGAAGCCTTTCTAAAGGTCCATCCTGATCGCGGTTGGACGGAAGAAATGCTTCCACATATGGAACAGCATCAAGCGGTTTGGGATCGGCTGTTCCGCGTAAACGATCCCCAGGCAGAGACGGCAGGGCTTTATAAAATATTAGATCTTTATGATGGCATGGAATTCAGTCTTTCTGCTGTATTAGGCCTTATAGCAAGCCAAGATGCCTATCAAATCTATACCGAGGAAACCTGGCGGGACCTCTACTTGGGTTGGGAAACGACCGACAAAGCGGCGATGAGCGAAGCGGCTAAGAAATTCCCCAAAGCTTTTCGCAAAGGCTATCCCGATTTTTATTTAGCGCGTCCATCGGTTAACAGTTATGCTTATGGAAACCTTAGCGCGCTGGCCAACCTCTACGCGCTCATCAATCAAGAACGATCCCTATCCCAATTTGGTACAAAAAGCAAACATTACCAACAGAAGGCTCGTCAGCTACAAACCAAAGTATTGAACACGTTATGGAACGATGACGATCAGTTTTTTAATACCTACAGCGCTGGTGACAACACCTATGGTATCCAAGATTATGAGGCCCGCGTGCGCGAATCCGTTGGTTATACACCTTGGTATTTCGGGATGATCCCACAAGACACCTATGAAATCTATGCAACAGCTTGGGACATGTTCGGTTCAGAAGAAGGTTTTTTAAATCAAATGGGGATGACAACAGCGGAACGACAACACGCTTATTATAACGAACAAGCCTATGCTTGGAATGGTCGGGGTTGGCCTTTTCAGAACTCTGTCGTTTATAAGGCGTACGCCCATTACCTTCGAGATTACAAGAAGATGGCTACCGCGGAAGAAATGCAGCTTCTATATGACTATATTGAGAAATTGACGTTCATGCACGATATCGAAGCCCCCAATATTGGTGAATGGTACATCCCTAGCGATGGCCGGGCGTTTGGTGGTGAAAAAGATTATTTTCACTCCACCTATCCTGATATTATCATCGAGGACTTAATCGGTTTGGAAACTTTTCATGAAGACAAATTAGTCCTTCATCCCCTACTCCCTACGGGCCAGTGGGATTATTTTTACCTGGGCAACATCAACTACCATGGCCGGACAATTGATCTGGCTTGGAACAACGATTGGGATACGGGCCAATCCGGGAAACAAGCTAAACTTCATGTCTGGATAGATGGAAAACTAGTGGCCAGCGCGGAGGATCTGAACGGACGTTTGGAGATTCATCTTGAAGAGTGATTCGTTCTCGTTCAAGCGCTTTGGCCCGAGCTATCCCGTAGCATGCGCGGCTTTTCGTCCAATTTCCCTAAAGGATATGGACTAGTTCCTACCGCTTGTAGGTTGGAAATTCGGGCTGCTTTCTCCGAACTCAGATCCTTATCAAACAACGCTTGGTAGGTGTCCGGTTCCTCAATTTATAGTCCGTGATCTTTTGCCGTTCCTTTTTAATACAGAAGCAGCCTCATTCTATTTTTGTTTCCGTTTTTTAAGGTTCCCCACGACTCCCCCAGGTCGTTCCCAGACTAGCAAATACCACGCAGGATACTGACAACCATTGCATCCAACCAAGCTGCTCTGATAAAAAAAACAAACCGGATAAAGCTGCAAATGCTGGTTGAAGACTTGTCAGAATACTAAAGGTTCTAGTGGGTAGCTTAGACATGGCCATCATCTCTAACGAGAAGGGCAATGCCGAAGAGAGAACGGCCAACAGCAAGGCCAACAGAAGAGCATGATCGGTCATCCGCCATAATCCTCCATCGACTATAGCAAAAGGAATCACCAACGCGCTGGCAATAATCATCCCGGTAGCAACGGCATCCCGACCGTCCAATACACGGGATACTTTCCGTCCCATGACGATATAAACCGCCCAAAATAGTCCAGCGAGGAAAGCAAGTAACACCCCGGTCAGATCAATCGAATTTTGTCCCCAGGGTACAATTAACAAAATGCCCATACCGGCCAGTATCGCCCAAAGCACATCCATCCACTTCCTGGAGAGTGCGAAAGCCAAAAATAACGGTCCTATAAACTCAATGGTCACGCCCAACCCCAACGGAATCCGTTGAATCGCGAGGTAAAAAATTAAATTCATCGCCGCAATCCCTACACCGTAGAAAAGACAATAGAGCCATTGCTGCTGGTTGAATCTTAAAAGATTAGGGCGAATGATTAAATTTAACAACAGGGCAGCCAAGCCAATGCGCATGGCACTAGTAGCCACCGGACCGATCAAAGGAAAAAGTTGTTTGGCAATCGAGGCTCCGCCTTGCACACAGATCATAGACAACAGTGCGGCAGAGACTGCAAAATTTTTGGTACGATGCATCTTACAAAATTTAACATCAACTAGCCGAGGAATTCGCCCCACCTTTTCCCCAAGTGCACGACCATAATTGCGGCAGAACAAAAATAGAAGTTCTTATCGAAAACGAAATAGAATTTCCAAATTCGCAACCAAAACTAAATAAAAGATTTATGAACCGGTTGCAACGCAGGCCGTTTCCCTGTCAAAAAAACAGGTTTTGAACACTTATCACATGGATCCACAGGTTTCGCCGCAGACCGATACCTTCAGCGCAACAATCGGATCAGAGAAATCCAGGATATTGACCATCCGGTTCGCGTTCTTTTCAAGATGCTTGGAACGACCTAAAAAAGGAAAAAGCTAAAAACAGGTGTTGGGTCGTCCAACAGCTATTTTTAGCCTTTCCTAAATCGGTTTTCTTTTAATATTATTCGGTCTTCAATCGATCGGCCAACATTTTCATGTAGAACCCGCCGACCACACTTCGTGCTTTGAAGTTTTCGCGAACACCGGTAATCGAATCGTAAAAGTCATTAAGTGGCACTCGGGACGGTCCCTCTAGTACATGCCTGTAAAGCGGCTTAATCAAGGCCAGGAATTGTTCTTGCTCGGGCGCGAAACTAGCGGTCCAAACAATCCAATCGTTTTTAGTGTAGGCTTTCCGGCTGTCGAGCGGCAGACCGTATTTATTCCCTTTGGTCATGTAATAATTTATTTCGGTATCGTAAACCTCTTGTGGAAAAAGGTTCAGGTCTAACACTTTATCCCAAATTAAATTGTATTTCTGGCTCCAGGTATTCTTATCGTCGAAAGTCAATGCAAAATGATCACCCGCATCAGCCATTTCAATCCACTTCGGGACCATGCCTTCGGCAATCGCACGGTATTTTTTCGCGACCTCGAGATCTCCCTTCTGTTCCGCCATTTGTGCGTAACACGCAATACCTACGATTGCCTTGATCGACAAGTTAGCATTACGTGCCAGGTGGCCAGCGAAATCGTCGGTACATAATTGTTCCTTAGGGTCAAGGCCCTCTTCAACCAGGTAATTCGCCCAGGTGGTCAGCGTTTCCCAATGCTTCTCCGCATATTCAGTATGGCCTTCCACTCTGCTGATTGCGGCCGTTAGGATAATCATATTTCCTGATTCTTCCACCGGCATCGGTTCCCCATAGGTTTGTCCGTTTGCCTTAGGATAGGTACCTAGATCATGCGCTGCCCAAGGATGTGGATATTTACCGGATTCACTAAAATAGAAAATACCGGTTAACATCCCCTGCAATAATTCCGGGTTGTACAGTAAATAAAGAGGAGCCGATGGATAGGTCACGTCCACGGTATTGATAAAGCCCCCACTATTATTTTCCTTCGATAACCATAGGGTCTCTCCTTTCGGGCTTTTAACTAACGTGTGTGCCGCTATACTTTGTCTATAAGCTAATAGGCAGAGATGCGCGTATTCTTTACCCCCTGCACGTAGCGCGTCTTCATAAATCTGTTGATCCAATGCTTCGGATCGCTGTATGATGGATGGATAGTCGTCCACGGCCTGGGTGAGTTGTCCTTCTATCGTTTGATCACCAGAATGATTCCACCAGGGACGAAGGTCTTCTCCAAAGTACTGGATTGAAATGCGTTCATCATAACCCAATGTTACAAATTGCTCGACAGTCTGCTGGCCAACATTTCCGAAGGGGATAATCGTATTGAGCGAAAGCGACCGCCCTGTGGAGGCGGTTGACTGGGTGGACGCCGTCCTAAAGGCATCTGCTGCATCTGCACCTTTGGTGATAAACTGAGTAGCTCCGGTAGTTTTCGGTGTCGCCACGTAAAAATATCCCCAATCGATACGCATGTCATCCGCCCCTTTTTCAAGAATTGGTTGTTCGACGGTTCCGGTCTTTAAGATGGACAATTCGTCGGTCTCATAGTGTTCAGTTGTCACCTCCTGTGCGGGCTGATAAATAGCGATATTGGAAGATGCCGCGAAAAAGACATTGACCGCATGGGATTGATCGTCATTTGATTTAACCCGGTAGGTTATATAAGAAACCGGACGCGCCAACACCTCCAAATCATCCATCAATAGTGGGGACGTGAAAACAACTTCCAAATCGACCGATCCGGCTGTGAAATTATAAATCGTCCGAGTGGCAGTCACCTCAACATTGGTTTGTTTAGCCAACAAATTTTGCTGAGAACTATCCGCTAATTTATTCACTAATCCAAAATCAAGAAAGCGCCCTCCAGCTGTATTAGCTAGGTGAATCGCGATAATATTCTCGCCGGACCGAAGCGCGTTCTTATCAAGAGGTATATAGTCAAAACTGCTGGTCCATCCTGTTTTCTGATACACCCTCTCACCATTCAAAAAGACGTCAATATTATCATCGTGGTTCAGCTTTAAGAAGAGTTCATTGATCTGCTTCAGATCACGCACTTCGAACGTTCGTCGGACCCAGATATCATCCGATTCCCAACGCGTATTTGAGAGTTGTTGATCACCTATAGGTGCTTTTCCCGACTGCCAACCGGTTGTCGGATAGTCCAATGATGTCCAGTCTTCTCCGGGTTTCTGTTCCGTGTAACTTACGGAATAGTCTCCTTCCTGAGACGTACTTAAAATTGACTGGTAGTTTGGTTCCTCTTCGCCTAAGAACCGATAAACTTGGTCATCAACTTGGATTAAACCCAACAACGAGTGATCGGCATCGGTCCAATGTGTGGTCGCTGATTGATTCAATTCATCGGTATAGGACCAAATACTGAAATTGGGATTATGTGTAATTAGTGGATATGCTGGCGCTTTCCTTTGTTGAGCCGATGCAGCGCTAGCACTGATTAGGCATAAAAAGATCAGCACTCCAAGCATCTTCAGTTTGATAGGTTCATTCATTTTTATTTTCTATAAATTGTGGTTTTCAATTGCAGCATAAAACTATAGAAAAATCAGGCTGAAAACTCACGATTTCGTATCAAAATACACACAAATAGTCTCACGTCCTATCCAAACCAGCAACCGAACGATGCCATACCTTTATGTCAAAAAACTTCCTGGGTAAAAAAATCGGTCCTTCTTTATTCCAAAAGCGCGGAATTGATCCACCAGATCAAATGTCGAATCTGATGAATACGGTTGATCTTTTCAAAAAATTGAATCGTGAAGCACCAATTGTATTAAAGCCCGAGCAATACGACAATTTGTGACTCATTTTTAAGTGCCTAATGGGTGTTTTTGACCAGCAAGCTGGAGAGACTATTTCCTTTTCCTGTTATGAATGCCTATATTGCGATCGCTTTAGGGGTGTCTGCAAAACAGCAGGCTGAGATTAACCCTTAGAACCTGATCTAGATCATACTAGCGTAGGGAAAAGTGAAAGTGACTTCAAGGTACGTGTCTGTGCCAACTGTAGCCATTCCTAAAGCGTCATGCTAAAACCTATAAAGGAATGGAACTCAAGATCAACAACAAAACAAAACAGTACCAGGTAGCCCCAACTCATTTGAAACAACTGATGGAATGGGAGCTCAAAGAACAAACATCGGGTATCGCTGTGGCCGTGAACAATCAGGTCATTCCCCAATCGCAATGGGAAGAGGCCCTGTTGGGTGACGGCGATTCTATTCTTATCATCACCGCTGCTCAAGGCGGTTAATGTTCATCTCAATTTTTTCAATTATGAGTACCTCAAAATTAAGCACAGGCACTTTCCCTAACTCTAAGAAAGTGTATTGTAAAGGAACTTTGCATCCTATTCGGGTTGCGATGCGTGAAATTAGTCTCAGTCCAACAAAGTTAGATAACGGCGCAATGGAAGTTAATCCCGCCCTGACCGTCTATGATACTTCTGGACCGTACACCGATGTCGAGGCAAAAATCGATATTGAAAAGGGTTTGAATCGAATTCGTGACCCGTGGATTCGCGACCGTCAGGATGTGGATTATTTTGATCGGCCGAATTCCGCGTACGGCAATACACGGCTGGAAGATCCGTTGTTGGATCAACTACGGTTTAAACACCAGCAGGCAATCAAATGCGCGAAACCCGGAAAATGTGTTACCCAACTTCATTATGCCAAAAAGGGGATCATTACCGCAGAGATGGAATACGTGGCGATCCGCGAAAATCAAAAAATTGACGCACTTAAGGGAAGCAGCTATGAGGTGAGCTTACATACAGGCGATAACATGGGCGCTCAGATTCCTGCACACGTTACACCAGCATTCGTTCGTCAAGAAATTGCTTCGGGACGCGCTGTTCTTCCGAACAACATTAACCACCCGGAAAGTGAACCCATGATTATCGGGCGTAATTTTCTAGTAAAGATCAACGCCAATATCGGCAACAGTGCGATCGTTTCTGACATTGATCAAGAGGTTGATAAGGCGGTTTGGGCGTGTCGTTGGGGAGCCGACACGATCATGGATCTGTCAACCGGAAAGAATATTCATGAGACCCGGGAGTGGATTATCCGAAATTCACCGGTTCCAATCGGGACGGTGCCCATATACCAAGCGCTGGAGAAAGTGAACGGTGTGCCTGAGGATCTCACTTGGGAGGTCTTCCGGGATACTTTAATCGAACAGGCAGAGCAAGGGGTCTCTTATTTTACGATTCATGCAGGTGTGTTATTACGATACATTCACCTCACCGCCCCGCGCGTGACGGGAATCGTCTCCCGCGGCGGATCGATTATGGCCAAATGGTGCCTTTTTCACCACCAGGAAAACTTTCTTTATACCCATTTCCAAGAGATCTGTGAGATCATGAAACAATATGACGTCGCATTTTCTTTGGGTGACGGGTTACGGCCTGGTTCCATCGCCGATGCCAATGATGCCGCGCAGTTCGCCGAACTCGAAACACTAGGTGAGCTCACTCAAATCGCCTGGCAACAGGAGGTACAGGTCATGGTGGAAGGTCCCGGTCACGTACCGATGCAGCTGATCAAAGAGAACATGGATAAACAGCTAGAAACCTGTAAAGAAGCGCCATTTTACACATTGGGTCCGCTGACCACCGACATCGCTCCAGGTTACGATCATATCACCTCAGCGATTGGCGCCTCCATGATCGCTTGGTACGGGTGCGCGATGCTTTGTTATGTCACGCCTAAAGAACACTTAGGCCTACCCAATCGTCAAGATGTAAAGGACGGTGTAATCACGTATAAACTCGCCGCCCACGCCGCCGATCTGGCGAAGGGTCATCCGGCAGCACAGTACAGAGATAATGCCCTTAGTAAAGCGCGCTTTGAATTCCGGTGGGAAGACCAATTCAACTTATCGCTGGATCCAGATACCGCTCGAGCGTTTCATGATGAGACCTTACCTGCCCAGGGTGCTAAAGTTGCTCATTTCTGTTCCATGTGTGGTCCAAAATTTTGTTCCATGAAAATTACCCAAGAAATTCGACGGGAAACCGAAAATGGAATGCGCGAGAAATCAAAAGAATTTATTGAACATGGAAAAAGCTTGTATTTATGATCCTAGTCATTTCTCCAGAGCATCAGGTCCCTCGAGAAACACAGATAGTTAACGCTATGTTTGATCGAGGACTGGACGTATTCCATATTCGAAAAAAACATCTAGATGCTCAGGCTATTCAGGAATATGTCCACCAAATCGATCCGATACATCGTCATAAACTGGTACTGCATCATTTTCAGCAATTGGCTATTCCCGAGGGTCTGCATCGATTTCATTGTTCAGCAGCTAGGCGAGATACACTGAAAAGCAGCGATTGGAAAGATAGCGTGCTGTCGACCTCTGTACATAGTATTGAAGAGTTTAATGCCCTTTCGGATTCTTGGAACTATAGTTTCTTAAGCCCGGTCTATCCCAGCATTTCCAAAGCTGGATACGGCGCTGACAACCAAGTACTCAACGAATTTACTAGACGAAAAAAAGGGACAACAAAATTGATTGCATTGGGTGGCGTCACCCAAGAAAAACTGCAAGAATTATTTGAATTAGGTGCAGATGGCGCCGCACTACTGGGTGCAGTCTGGTCCGCAGATCAGCCAGTAGAATATGTCGCAACCTGTGTTAGAACACTTTGTAGGATTAAATCGCATACCGATGAGAAAAATAGCTAGAATTCAATACATATCGAGCGGTCAAACCAAAAATGAACAAATAAAAAACATCCGACAAGCGCTCGACTATGGTGCCGAGTGGATTCAACTACGATGGAAAGAGGGATCAAAATTCGAGTTATTCCATCTGGCGGAAGAGGTTCGGCTGCTTTCTCGAGGCTACGGCGCTCGGCTAATGATTAATGATTTTGCAGAACTGGCCAAACACATAGACGCCGATGGACTTCATTTGGGTTTAAAGGATGGCCCAGTGGAAAAAGCCAGAGCGCTATTGGGGCCTGGAAAAATCATAGGCGGGACGGCTAACCGTGTCGAGGATATTCTCCAGCGTATTCAGGAGGGTTGCGATTACATTGGGCTGGGGCCGCTGCGATACACAAGAACAAAAACGAAACTAAGTCCAGTACTGGGGCACCAAGGTTATCGAGAAATCACCGCCCGATTAGTTCAGGAATCACAAGTCTTCCCGCCCTTAATTGCCATTGGAGGGGTTCGCCAAGAGGACATTAGCGAACTTTGCCAGACGGGCGTTTACGGGGTGGCTGTCTCCTCACAAATCAACCTGAATCCACAATCTTTAATCTCTATAAAACAACAATATGACAACTGCATTAAACATAGCAAATAAAGAATTTAACTCCAGGCTCTTCTTGGGGACCGGTAAATTTGGGGATTTACAAACCATGAATCAAGCCATTCGATGCGCGGAATCTCAGCTCGTCACGATGGCGCTCAAGCGCATCGATCTGCAAAAACAAAGTGATGACCTACTTGCTGCATTACGGATTCCAGCGGTTAATCTCTTGCCGAACACCTCTGGTGCCAGAAACGCGACCGAAGCCGTTCTTGCGGCACAATTAGCGCGAGAGGCCTTGCAGACCAATTGGATAAAACTGGAGATACATCCGGATCCCCGCTACTTGATGCCTGATGCAATCGAAACCTTAAAAGCCACCGAACAGTTGGCTAAAATGGATTTTATCGTTCTGCCTTATATTCCTGCCGACCCGGTACTGTGTAAACGGCTGGAAGAGGTCGGCACCAGCGCTGTTATGCCACTAGGCTCCCCGATCGGTAGCAACAAAGGGATACGCACTCGAGATTTTTTAGAGATCATCATTGAACAGAGCCAAGTACCCGTCGTAGTGGATGCAGGTATCGGTGCCCCTTCAGATGCGGCAATGGCCATGGAATTGGGCGCAGATGCGGTATTGGTCAATACGGCAATCGCAGCTTCCGCGGATCCGATACGTATGGCAGAAGCATTCCGCTTGGCGGTAGAAAGCGGACGAATGGCCTTTGAATCGGGTCTGGCCGCTGTCACCACAGCGTCTCCTTCCTCTCCATTAACCGAATTTTTAACGGACTGACATGATAGAATTTAATCAATACTTAGAACGCTACGATTGGCAGGAGGTCCGTGAGCTGATTGCCGCTCAAACTCCGGCCAACGTCAGGCAAGCCCTGAATAAGCCTAAATTAACCGTAGAGGATTTTTTGATTCTTTTATCGCCGGCGGCAGACGGTTTCCTCGAAGAAATGGCGCAACATTCGGCGGCCATCACTCAAAAACGCTTCGGACGGACCATCCAATTATTCGCTCCGTTATACCTCAGCAATGAATGTCAAAATATATGTACCTATTGCGGGTTCAGTATGGATAATCAGATGAAGCGCAAGACCCTCTCGAAATCTGAATTGCTTTTGGAAGCCATGGCACTTAAAGCAATGGATGTTCATCATGTATTATTGGTTGCGGGGGAAGCCAATAAAACGGTAGGCATCAATTATTTTCTAGACGCGATCGAGCTTCTCCGTCCGTACTTTGCTAATATTTCGATTGAGGTACAACCCCTGAGCACGACAGAGTACCGCCAGCTGTATCAAGCCGGTGTCTACTCCGTGTTGGTTTATCAGGAGACCTATCACCGAGAAGTCTATCGCAAATATCACCCTAAAGGCAAGAAGTCCAATTTTGACTTCCGATTAGAAACCCCAGATCGAATTGGCACCGCAGGAATTCATAAAATTGGTCTGGGTGTCCTGCTCGGCTTAGAAGATTGGCGGGTCGACAGTTTTTTCAATGCGCTACATATCAATTATTTACAATCTAAATATTGGCGTTCCAAATATTCCGTCTCCTTTCCGAGATTACGTCCTGCCCAAGGAACTGCCGGTCCTAATTTTATCATGACGGATCGACATCTATTGCAACTGATATGTGCGTATCGGATCTGGAACCCGGATTTAGAAATTTCACTATCTACGCGCGAACAGGAAACCTTTCGTGATCACGTCATCCCCTTGGGTATTACCTCAATGAGTGCAGCATCCAAAACTAATCCGGGAGGGTATGTGGTTGACCCACAATCATTGGAGCAATTTGAGATATCCGATGAAAGGAGTATGGACACGATCAGAAAACAAATTCAACATCAAGGTTATGATCCGGTAATGAAAGATTGGGATAGCTGTTTTTCAAATGGAGGATTTTAAGATGCAGAGTCCGTTTGCCAGATACAGTCGACAGATTTTTATTGAGGAAATATCAATCGAAGGTCAACGTAAAATCATGAAATCGAAAGTGCTGGTGGTTGGCGCCGGAGGCTTGGGTTCTCCCGTTATCCAATACCTGGCGGGTGCTGGAGTCGGCCAATTGGCGGTGATTGACTTCGATCAATTGGAGATCCATAACCTGAACCGACAGGTGATTCACAGCGAAGATCAAGTTGGGCAACTTAAAGTTCAAAGCGCCCAGAAGTATGTTAACCGATTCAATTCATCTATTGAATTTCAGGCAATCAACGAAAAACTGGAACAAAGTAATGTAGAGCAGATTATCCAAAAATATGACATCGTGGTCGATGGGTCGGATAATTTCCAGACACGCTATTTGGTAAACGACGCGTGCGTGAAACTGGGAAAAGTATTAGTTTATGGAAGTATTTTCGCTTTCCAGGGCCAGCTTGCGGTATTCAACTATCGGGGCAGTAAAAACCTGCGTGATCTGTTCCCCACGATCCCGCAAGACCAGGAGATGCAGAACTGTGATCGTTTCGGAGTACTCGGGCCCCTTCCAGGCATCATTGGGAGTATGATGGCTATGCAGGTGCTGAAAATCATCGTGAACCTTCCCGTTGAGGGTAACCAATTAACGCTATTGGATACGAAACATTGGCAATTTAATCAAATTGCGTTTTAATGCTATCGAATCACAACGATCCAAGAGACTACTCGGGGGTCGCATTTTCCTCGAGTCTCGTTCGTCGTCATCCAGCTGCGCGAGCTGAAGGCCTCAACTCAGGTATACGCCAACAATGTGGCGACATCGTTATGGCTTCCTGGTCGGGACTATCGATCAAAACTATTTGATTAAATTAGCGTCTAGTAAGCCCGGTTATAGATGAAAAGAATTATTCAAGTGAACGACACAATTTCCCTAAAAGCATTGGTACCGATCGATGCGATCACCATCTATTATTTGATCGATCAGCAAAGGGAGTATTTAGGCAAATGGCTTCCTTTTGTGCAGTTTACTAAACGTCTGGAGGACATCAAAGAATTTGTCTCCGCTGCCGTCGAAAACCGTAAAGCTGATAAAGATTTCGTTTACAAAATTTGTTTAAACGATCGATTGATAGGCCTCATAGGCACTAAGGAAACTGACCACATCAATAAGAATACGGAGTTGGGCTACTGGTTATCTGAAGAACATCAACACTGCGGTATTATGACGCAAGCCGTGGATCGGTTGATCCGGGTTTTATTTGAAGACAGAGGGCTCGAACGCATCCAGATTTGCTGCGCGAAGGAAAATAAAAAAAGTAGGGCTATTCCATCGCGATTGGGTTTTCACCTCGAGGGCATCAAACGTCATGGAGAATGGATCGGTAACGATCAGTTTCGCGATCTTTTGGTATTTAGCAAGCTGAGATCCGAATCTTCTGTTTCGGACGGTTCGGAGAAACCCGCCCGCTACTAGCCAGCAAAGAGTGGCACACGATGCCATAATATGGCTATTAAACACGAAATGCTTTTCGTTAAAAAAGCATGATTACCTCTGGTATAGTTGACGAGATTATGGCGTTTTCCTGCCTCGCCTTTTTGAAAATGTGGGTTGATTAATTCCCATGAAACCCCAATTTGTCATATAATACGATAATGGGTTGTTGATCAAAGTTGTCTTTTTTGTTTGTTGCTTTCTTCTCATGCATAGCCTTTCTTTTTGTTGTTTATCCTAGAATATAGCAAAAATTATGCACAACTCCAAATCATTCAAACTTCTCAAGTGTAAGGCTTACAGGCTCCTCGGTGAACCGCAGGTCAAAATAAGGGCCGTTACTTTAGGCTAAATTAGCCGAATGCCGATGGATAAATTGTGAGGGCGAACTCTGTAAAATATGCTTGAACACTCGATTAAAATGCACCACGGTATTGAATCCACATTGGTAGGCCACCTCAGAAATATTTTCCGTTGAACGGTTAATGAGCAGCTGACAGGCCTTCTCTATGCGTATTTCGTTCAAAAAGGTCACATAGGTCTTCATCGTATGTTTCTTAAAATACTTGCAGAAAGCCGATGGTGTCATATGAATCAACGTAGCCACCTCATCGATACTAATTTCTCTATTATAGTTTTCCAGAGAATAGCGAAGAACCATATTGATCCGGACGCCTACCTTGTCGTTAAAATGTGATTCCTGTAAACCTGAATACAAGGAAATTAAATGTTTGTCACTACGTGCCAAGAATCCAAATATTTCAAGCACCGTGACCAATTTTACTAATCCCTCTTGTGCCATTAACGAACGGAAAATCGCACGGTAGTCCAGGCCTCGCTCCGGAAGTAATTTCTTACTTGAGGCCAAGTTGTCGAAAAAAGAACGGATGCCATGAATCTCTTGCAGGTTAAACAGCGCTTGGAGTTTGTCAAAAGCAACAAAAATGTGAACCACGTGAATGCGTTCATCTGGAGCTCCCTCCTTAATGAAAATATGTGGATCGTTTGCCTTTAAGATATAAATCTCATTTTCAAAGAACGGTTGAATCAGATTTCCAATAACGACAGATCCTCGTCCTTTCAAAATATACGTGATTTGAATCTCGTTATGCCGGTGATAATGACTATAAAAATCATCCCGTGTATCTTCCTGTATATAGAACGATCCAGTTCCTAAGGCAGGCACGGTGAATTCAATCGGAAAACGCGTCTCCTTGCTTTTTAATACTTCCATCGATTGGCTGTTAAGTTCGACAATTGGCCGACGACAAGTCTAGAGGAAGTACTTGCGTCGCTATTACACAAAAATATCAATTATTTGCTAGCAACAAAGTTTTATTCATTCTATTGCGTACGATCTTGTTAATAAAAACGCAATTGAACCCGAAACTACGTCAGTCTGTTCGCTAAAATTATCAAAATTTCATTAGTTTAGAGCTGGAACAACGGCTATCGTTCGACCTAAACAATCTTGATCAGCACGATGATAAAAGAAATTCTATATGTTGGAGTAGGGGGCGCCCTGGGTAGCGTTCTACGTTATGCCACCGGGCTCGTAATAAACAGACATTTTTCCGGGAAGTTTCCATTAGCCACACTAGGTGTCAATGTTGTTGGTTGCCTGCTCATCGGCGTACTGATGGCCTATTTCATTAAGCACCAGGCGTCTCCGGGCTGGAAATTGTTTCTCGTCACTGGATTCTGCGGAGGCTACACCACATTTTCGGCTTTTGCTGCAGAGAATATCGCGCTAATTCAACAGCAACAATTGGTTTCGGCATTGCTCTATATTGGATTGAGTGTGGTCTTGGGCCTCTTAGCGGTCTGGGGAGGAATACAAATTTTCCGATACTTGGCGTAAAACCCTTGGTGCCATGAAGCGTACAAATGCTGGTATGCTTTGGCCTGTAACGTGCGACTGATGCCAATGGTCCCCCGTAGACGAACCACAACAGTAGCCAGCAACTGGGCAATGTTCGGCTGTAACGACCGATCGAACTGTTTCGCGCTGTCGTTAGCAGTAGGAAAGAGACCGGTAACGTTCTAGTTTAGCCCACACACTAATTCTGAACTCAAAACACAGCCTTCTATTTCGTGTCCCGATTGGTTAATCTGTTCTACTAGAATCTTGACACTTTCCTTCGCCAATTGGTCGATAGGCTGACGGACATGGGTGATCGGGTGCTGGAAAAAATCATATACTTCGCTGGAGTCAAAGCAACTGACATTCAAGTCCTCTGGAATCTGTACGTCCTGTTGGCGTAGATACTTCAGTCCCGCGACAGAGAGCGTGTTGGTGGCAAACACAATGGCATCCACTTCTTTCGCTTTCAGTAATTGGCCAATGGTCGACCGCAGCTCCGTATGTTGTTTGGTATAATGAATTTTAAATACTGTCGATCTGATGTCGCGGCTCGCCTCCAGGAAGCCTTGCTCTCGGTCTCGCATATGTTGCAAATTGCTCTGATAGGATATAAAAGCAATATTTTTATATCCTCCCTGCACGAGGTGACTGACCGCATTTCGCATGGATTCGCGATTGTCGGTGACTACATAACTGGCTTTAACTTGCTCGAAATGTCGATCAATTAAACAAATAGGAATACCCAACGATAAAATGTACGATATGGTGTCCTCGGAATGCTCGGCTGGCGAAACAATAAAGCCATCAACCTGGCGCTTGACGAAGACATCAACCAGTTTTTTTAGCTTTTCGGCGCTTTCGTCCGAACTTCCGATAATAGTCGTCAATCCAGACCGGCTAGATTCATCTTCTACACCGCGAGCTATGGATGCAAAAAAGGGATTCGAGATATCCGCCACAATGAGCCCAATGGTATTCGTCTTTCCTGTCTTAAGGCTTTTAGCGATGTGATTCGGTTGGTAGTTTAATTCTTGGGCCGCTTGACGGATTTTTTCGGCAGTAGCCTTCCCTACTCGTCCCTTTTCTTGGTTGCCGCTCAATACATATGAAACCAGAGCGGTGGACACGCCCACGCGCTGCGCTATGTCTTTCAATGACACCTTTTTCACCATGATGTAAATATATAATTAATAACTTAAAGCGCGCTGATTCCTAAAAAACATCGCCCCAATGATCTCTAATCCGGTTAACTGCTTCAGCGGCTGCGCCATTTCCCCAGTCGTAGATCGTAAACTCGCCGATCCCGATGCCTTGGGAACTAGTGACACCATCGTGTCCATAGTTCTCCATCATAAAACCAAAATCCTCGGCAGCTAAAAATGGCCATCGATGCTCCCACTGTTCTTTGGTTTGTTGGTTCTCACGACAATACATCAATACAAAAGAGGCCCGTATAGCGGCGATTCCCCGCTGCATATAATCTTCCCGATTCAATATTTTACCGTAGTCCATGATCAGCTCAGCGAATAGACTCTGCCTAGAATCATTCCATTCCGCATCAGCGTTCATCACACCAAAACCGCCCAAAGCGCTGATGTAAATAAACGGGGGTTGCCAAACGGCTTGCCACATCAACAGCTCATCCATGACCCGTTGACCCGCGTCAAGAAACTCGATGTCGTTTGTCGTCTTATAGGCTTCCATATAGGCTTGAGCGGTGTAGTAAATACTCAATGTATTCTGCTTATGCATTTGGTTTCTGGGAAATTTCCGCCCGACATGGTCTTGTCCAAAATGACTGCAGGACCAATAGGTCTCAAAATCTTCCCATCGCCCTTCCGCTACCACATCTTTTCCGATAGTTTCTAGCGCCCAGAGCGCAGCTTTCTTATAAGACGCGTCCGCTGTGATTTGATAAAGTTTCAATAAGAAAGTCACCGATATCGCCGACTCGGGAGAGCGACTAAGGGTTTCCATATCGCGTCGTGTGTCAACAGCCAACCAGGCTGGAAAATAGCCGTCTTGGCGTTGCAGACTGAGCAATGCATTGGCGTAATTTTTCGCGTAGTCCAATAATCTTTCATCGGCGTCTAATTCTCGATACCAATCGAGCATCAATAACGCCGTGTAGCTCATGTCCAATAAATGGTAAGGCGCCTGTTTCGGGTCATCTGTAAACGGGTTGCGATTCGAGTTCCCGAAATAGCGGGTATCCCATCCTTTCGATCTCCGATAGGTCTGTCCGTCCAACTCGAGGTTTTCCATTTCCGTAGCAATCAACCCTGAAAAAAGTCCGTCGTCCTGAGGAAACGCCAAGGCAAGTTCTTTCGTCAGGTTCGCATAACGCTTCAAGCTATCTATACCTTTCCGCCGAGCGTATCGGAACAATCCTGAAGCAGAACGCAAAGAACTAAACCAAGCTTGATTCCAAATGGACCTAAATTCTCTTTCATTTACTAGTCCCGTATAATTCGGACTTTGCGTCACATTCACGATAAAGGTTGGCGCCCCTACCCGTTGCCCGTCCATATCAAATTCTTGCCAGACTTGCTCTCGCCAGTTTTGAAACGCCCAGCGGTAGGTATGGTCCACATAAACAGCAAGTGCTGCTCCCAAATCGGGTTTTTCTGTTGTAAACAGCGGCTCTCCCCATTGTTTCCACATAAAGCGGTTGACCTCACCAAAGGGATTCTTTCGTTCTTTCTCTGCCGAGGATACCAGAACATAGAACCCCATGCTATAGTTGCCGGCAGGAAAACGCGTCGATTTCACACGTTCATAGAGTACGTGTTGGGTAGGACGGGATTCAGCCATTCCTAAAGTGAGTTGATTTTCTCCTGCATTCATATCCAGGTACCAGGGTACTTTAGGTTGTGTTTTAAGCAATGTCAAATCCGGAATCAACGCCATCCAACGTTCCTCATCATGAACAATGAGCGCTGGTGATCGGAAAACGTGCTGTGCGATTACATTTTCCTGGGTGGGCGTTAAATGTGGCGCCCAATGAAAAGTGGGTCTAAATTTGGGGTTTACGGAAAGTTTTAAATCTTCCAATTCTTTAGATTCATCAAATGCCCAATCCAACGCTACATAATAGCGATTGGCGGTTTGCTTTTCGAAATTAACCGATACTTCATGATCGTTCAGTGTAAATTCAATCGATTCAATATAGTCGCGTAAAGACGCTGGAATGGCCTCGGGTATTGTCGCAAACAGCAACTGAGGCATAAATAATAGTAATAATAGGCCCGTATTCCACCTGCTGATCCTGTAAAAAACAGGTTGTTTACCTTTCATATTGCTTCCTATTTGGATCCAGCGTCAAATAACGAGCATAACGTGAATCGTACAAATCCTTCTTTTGGAGATCGGGATGGTATTCCTTTTCAAAGCCCGGCCCCATGGCCTTCATCGCTGCGGCTAGCGAGGAATGCACATCGGCCACAGTTGCAGCCAGCATGCTCGCGCCCAAAGCACAAGTTTCTTCTGAAGCATGTATCTTGATGGGGCGCTGGAGGACATCTGCAAGGGTCTGCATCACGTAATCTGATTTTTTAGCGATTCCGCCAATTCCAATAACTCCTTTGATCCGCACCCCCTGTGTTTCCATATGCTCAACAATCGCGCGGGAACCGAAACAGGTCGATTCCACCAAAGCTTGAAATATACGCACCGGAGTGGTTCCCAGATTCAAATTAAATAATCCTGCTTTCAAATGGGGATCGACGTTTGGTGTTCGTCGACCATTAAACCAGTCTAATGCATATTCGGCATCCAGCGACACGGGTTGTTGTTTCGCTAATTCTGAAAGATCTCGCAAGAGATTCCCCTCTAATTGCTTCGTTAGTTTTAACAGATACACACGATCAATTTCTTGTTTCTCTAATTGTTGCAAAAGGGGCCAGAGCAACAAATCCTTGAACCAACTATACACATCACCAAAAGCCGATTGGCCGGCTTCTAATCCGACTAACGAGGGCACGATAGAGCCTTGGACCTGTCCGCATATTCCTTCGACTAGGCGATCTTGAAGCTCGTCGTTTGATACCACCATCATATCGCAGGTCGATGTTCCCATTACCTTACACATATAGCCTGTTTCGATTTGAGCACCAATCGCGCCCACATGCGCATCGATCGCGCCAACACCAATAACGATGTCACTCGATAATCCTAATTTTTCCGCCCAGCCTTCAGAAAGATGACCTGCAATCTCTTGAGCCGTATAAACCGCATGACCCAAGGAATGGTGAAAACGGGCTAATGATTCATCGATGGCGTCGAAAAAAGGTAGAGGTGGATAACCGCCGTGTTCTTTTGCCCACAACGCCTTATGTCCCGCAGCGCAAACATTGCGTTTGATGACAGCGGCATCTTGACCGCCGGTCAGTAGATAAGGTAGCCAATCACTTTGCTCCACCCAGCTGTGAGCTGCCTGGAAAACAATTGGATCTGCACGCGATACATGAAGCAATTTCGACCAAAACCATTCAGAGGAATATGCCCCTCCACAGTAATTAAGATAATTAATATCAAAGTCTTTCGCTTTGCTATTAATTTCCTCGGCCTCAAGAATTGAGGTATGGTCCTTCCAGAGAAAAAACATCGCGTTGGGATTCTCCGAAAATCGCTCTTGAAGTGCGAGCGGGTGTCCTTTCTGATCTACGGCGACTGGCGTAGAACCGGTCGAATCAATGGATATACCAACGATTTGTGCGCGAACATCCGGGTTTACTTTAGCCAAGCAATCCACGATACAGCGCTCGAGACTTTCGATATAATCCAAAGGATGTTGCCGAAAACGATTCTCCGAGGGTTCACAATACCAGCCTTTTGCCCAGCGTTTAAACGGTGCTACACTCGTACTGCAAGTTTCCCCATTGCGTGCATTGACGAGTAATGCGCGCGCTGAATCCGTTCCAAAATCTACCCCTATAACATAACGTGAGTCCATGATAAATTGTTAAATTAATGAGCAGGTTGTTCCGATCGGTTCATCTCGCCGAACTTACCATTACCCCATACCGCAAAGCCAGCAATAACAATGTAACAACAGACCGGTATAATAAATCCTGTTGCCATATTACTATTGTCCGCAATCAAGCCCATCAACGGTGGACAAAATGCACCACCAGCCACAGCCATGACCAAAAAGGATGATCCTTTCTTGGTTAAAGTACCTAAATCGGCTACGCCTAGTGCAAAGATCGTCGGGAACATGATCGACATAAAAAAGTACGTGCTGAATAATGCGAAGACCGAAACCCAACCGAGATTCATAAACACCAACGCATTTAAAATAACGTTCGCCAGGGCGTAAATACTGAGCAGTATATTCGGTGCAATGAACTTCATCAAATAGGATCCAGAGAGACGACCTATCCAAAACGCACCCATCCCGCCGATCGCTAAAATCAAAGACGCTGCCTGCTCGTTATTCCTAGGCATAAAGAACTCTCCAAAATAGCCCAGGTGGTCCATGATGCCTGCTATTGGTGTTCTCAAGTCGTGGATCGCTTCAATCACATAATTGATAAAAAACGAATTTGTTCCCGTCTGAGCGGCCACATATAGAAATTGGGCGACTACAGCAAAAATGAAAACAGGATGTTTTAGCAAATTTTTCATCGGCGGATTTTCTTCCTGTTCGCCGGCTGTTTTCTCTTCCTTAATCTCTGGAAGCTTAATCAGCAGAAAAACAATCGCGACCACGACCACGATCCAGCCGACGGCTAAATAGGGCGTCACCAATGAATCGAATTTATCGTGTTCGCCTTCGGCCTCCGTTCCGAAGATCATCAATCCACCGATTAGGGGACCTAAAATCCAGCCCAATCCGTTGAAAGATTGTGAAATATTAATTCTTCTGGCCGCTCCCTCTTTTGATCCCAAGGCTATCGAATATGGATTAGCAGCTGTTTCTAAAAATGCTAGACCGCAGGCAATGACAAAAAGGGCCGTCAAGAATGGGATAAAGGCAGCCAGTTTCGCCGCCGGATAAAACAGGAAACATCCAATAGCGAATACAGCGAGCCCGAAAACGATTCCTTTTTGATATCCATATTTCTTAATAAATAGACCGGCAGGGATCGCCATGGCCAAGTAGCCAATGTATAATGAGAACTGTACGAAGCCAGACTGCGCTTTGGATACATGCAGTAAATCTTGGAAATGTTTATCCAATACATCCAGAAACCCATGGGCAAATCCCCAGAGGAGAAACAAACTACAAATGAATAAAAATGGAATTAATAAATAGTTACCGCGGTCGTCCCTGAATAATGATTTTTTCTGTCTACTCATCTGAATGCTATTTTATTTGTATAACGGTCCAAAGGCTTGACATGCCTTATAATCTGCACCTTCTGCGTCCATTCCAAAAGCGGCCCACGTTGCGGGGCGAAGTGCCCGTTCTTGCTCCACATTATGCATACATACAGGTATTCTCAACATGGAAGCAAGCGTGATTAAATCGGCGCCAATATGGCCATAGCTAATCGCACCATGATTTGACCCCCAATTGGCCATTACCGAATAGACATCTTTGAATGGTCCCTGACCCGTCAGGTTGGGAACAAACCAGGTGGTCGGCCAGGTTCTATCGGTCCGTTCATCCAAAATCTGATTGACCTCGTGCGGCAGATCGATCGTATAGCCTTCAGCAATTTGAAGGGCGGGACCCAATCCTTTGATCAGGTTGATACGGCACATCGTTACCGGCATTCCTCCCTTGGTGAGAAAATTGGACGAATAGCCTCCACCTCTGAAATAATCGCGATTGGCCGGGTACCACGTAGTGGCTTCTAGGCATTTTTTAACATCGGTATCTGTCAGATCCCAGAAAGGTTTCATGACCCAATCTTCTCCATCCGTTTGTCTTCCTGTACCGTCCAAGGTCGCCGCACCGGAATTAATCAGATGGATAAAGCCCGATGCCGCTTCGCCGTCTGGCCGCCAACCGCTGACACGTTCAACCGCATCGGGAGACCAGTACGTACGCACGTCTGCAAAAATTTGAGCCGAATTGGTCAATAGATAATTGAGCGTCATCGATACGCCGTTAAGCGAATCATTTTCTGTGGCAACCATGAAAGGAGCACGGGTACCGTCCCAATCAAAAGAGGAGGTCAACAGGGCTTCGGCAAAGTCACCATTTGGTAAAAAATCCGTCCATTGGCGTTGCCCTTGAAAACCAGCGATCAAGGCATTGTGGCCCTGCGCTTCTTCGGGATGCCCCATCTCCCCCAATTTGGGGTTTCCAATCATTAGGTCTCTTATAATTAGCGCCATTTTTACCACAAATTCCCAATCCTTTTCCTTCTCTTCTCTGCTTTTGATTTTGTGTTCTTGATTGAAGTCTTCGCCCTCTTTGCAATTCGCTCTGGTCCAGGTTAAGGCGCGTTCGAATTCTTCGTGATCATAAATACCCAGCTGAATACGCCGCAGTACTTCGGTTGAGTCCACATATTCGTTCCTCATGCCCAAATACTCTTGAAAAAAATCGGCGTTGACGATCGACCCCCCGATTCCCATACAGACGGATCCGATCGCTAAATAGCTCTTTCCCCGAAGAATTGATACCGCAAGCCCCGCTTTGGCAAAAGACCGCAATTTGTCCTGAACATCCCTCGGGATATGGGCATCGCCCATATCTTGGACGTCCTTACCGTAAATACTAAAAACCGGCAAACCTGTTTGATTATGGGCGGCGACAGTCGCCGCCAAATAAACAGCTCCAGGCCGTTCGGTGCCATTGAATCCCCATATCGCTTTTGGCCTTAAAGGATCCATATCCATGGTTTCAGATCCATAACACCAAGAAGAGGTCACCGACAAAGAAACACCTACATGTTGTAAATCGAATTTGGATTGGCAAGCCGCAGCTTCTTTCACACCACCGATACAGGTATCAGCAAGCACACATTGTACCGGCGAGCCGTCAGGATATCGGAGTTCTTTTTCATAGAATGCAGCCACCGATTTGGCCATATTCATTGTCGTCTCTTCCAGGGATTCTCGGATACCACCGAATCGCCCGTCTATAATGGGTCTGATTCCTATTTTTGGATAATTGTTCATCTTATATCGTTTATAATGCGGACTGAATGTCTTCAACTTGGATGTCGAAGATTTGCTTTAAAATCTGCGCCACTTCGTCACGGTCTCCGGCAAAATGGTAGACCTTGTGAATGTGTTCGAGACGTTCTTCAGGGGCGAGAAAGGCTGCGGGCGAGACGCTTTCTATTTCATAGAATGGCCCCATTTGCTCCCCTCCTGCTAGCGGGCCATCATTATAGGCATTAACAGCATCACCCGTGAAGGGATCCTTTTCGATTGTCCATTCTTGATTGAGGTAGGTTTGTTCTCGATCCAAGGTGAACTTGGTGACCGTTAATACACCAGAGGAAAGGTCATAACTACCTGCAAAATCTTTGGCGCGATCAGGTGAAACACCAAGCTTGCCGCGTGACTTTCCATCCGCTTTGAAGTACAGTATTCCATTTTGATAGCGGATACGGTCCGCATCGATTGCTCCAAAATAATCGGTGGTCGCAATCGATCCTTCTCCGTCTTCTCGATAAGGAACTAAAATAACCGTACTATCGGTGGGCGAGAACATGTCTAGGCTCCATAGACAGGGCGCTCCCGTACTTTCGGTCCACGCCGATTCGCCGATATTGGTAATGCTATTAATTGTTGTAAATCCTACGGGTCTCACGTTCTCACTCAATGTGATGCCCAGATCGGATTCAATTTGGGCAGCGTCCAAAATTTCAACATCTCTTCTCAAGAGCATCGACAGCAATGTACCGGCATAATTGGTCATTTGAGTATTTTTTTCCATACGGACGGATTGGTCTGTATGGGAAAGCAGTGTCCACGCTTCGGTATCGATGGCCGCAGGTGTTTTCCAGTTCTCATATTCCATCGCTTTCCCGCCTTCGAAATACAGGGAGTACGGTCCGCCTTCTGGACCAAGCCAGAGGCGGTCTTCCCCACCATAGGCATTCATATGGGGATCCAAGGGCGCATCGAATGCTTTGTAATTAACCCAACCAAAACTCGTCCCTTCCGGCCCCTCAGCGGTCGAGGTAAAGACCTTCCCTTGATACTTTGGAGAGACTAGAATTTGACCCAAACCAGATGGATTGCTGAGCACTAGAATACTGTCATGCTGTCTAAGAAATTCGAGGTCATAACCGAATGTCCCTTCTTTATAGTTTGATTTCACGTTCTCCTGGTTTGCTGCTTGGTGTTTGGTGGACTGCTGACAAGATCCCATCAAAAGGACTGACGCGCCGACCAAAATATAGGTGAGTTGCTTCTTCATAATCAATTCACTTCTAAATCATTTTTAGACGGCAAATCCGGAAATTTATGATGGGGCTCTGCTTGATACCAATAGGCGACCGATATCATGTCCGACTTCTGGGGAAGATAACGTCCCTCCGAGCGCCAGCCTAGATCCTGGATTGTCACTTTTAAATCGCCGTCGAATCGTACCGGATCCATAATATGCCAGCGGTACATTCCAAATCGTTGTTGGGATTCGTAAACTCCATCGGGACGGATAACTTGATGCAAACCAGCATAAGCGGTTGAAAATTCTTCGTACTGACGTGTTTCTTTATTTTCAAAATTATACGAACCACAGAAATAGTCTTCTAACCCCGTTCCTACGATAGTGGCATAATCTTGATCTCCATCCATGAAGAATTTGATTTCGCCTTCGCCCCACCAACCGACATTGTTGACCCCCACACCTAAATAGGTACCGACGTACTGCCCTTTCCCCTCTATTCCATCAACAATAGTATGAAGGGCACCCTCGGTGGGATTAGAGCGACGGTACTGTGCATGGAAGTACGCTTCATCTTCGGGCACCTCTGTTACCGCGTAATCGATTTGATAGTAGAGATTCATGGGCTGATCGGAAATATTCTCCATAGTAACCGTACAGCTCTTGCGAAACGGCATTTTCCAATAGGAGTTAAAAGCACTTCCCGGATTAACGGTCATCGCTAAGGAGTTCAAAGGTGCGTACCGATGCCACGCCATGCCAAAAAAAGGTCCAACAGGAGACTCTACCGACGGGGCTTCTTCTCCATCCCAGTAAATACGAAAAATCGTATGGTTCCAGTTGCCTGTAGGCGTCATCCAAATATGCTGAATAACACCCGATTCATCAATTTCTGCCATGGTGAAGGTTTCACCAGGTTCAATAGTGACAAAAGGATTCACCTTCCAGCCCACACCGAGTTCGCGCGCGGCGTGATGGGCATTGGCTGCATTCCGCTCGCCCGCCTGTGTGGCTGGGTCTGCCATTCCTCCTTTACCTTTTTCGCCAGTAAAATTTTCTGGACTGATGGATCGGGTTTTTGCGTCGGAGAGTTTGGAAAGATTCCCTAGGCTCATATCGATCCCATTGAAGGGTTGTGTCTGTGCTCCGGCCATGCCCCAAACTAGCAATCCTACTAATAATAATTTGATTTTCATGTCTATGCGATTAGTTGGTTATACAGTATCGATGCGCAAGAAGTTTTCTTTTTACGCTTTCGATCACAAAAATCCTTCACATCAAATTCGTTGAAGAATGTATTGTTTAATCGATTAAGCAACCCAGAAAAAAGGGACCATTCTTTATGGAATGACGCGGTATGAACAGGCTACTTTGTTTGTTTATAATTACACAATTATAATGCTTAATCGATTAATATCAAAATTTTTCTGTTTCATTTTAAAAAAAAACAGCAGGTCTTTTCCGATCTAATCAAGAAATTCGCCGCTTCAGGTTTGCCATTCGGTAGACCAAGCACCGATGGATCATGCGCTTCAAAGCGAACCTACCCTTCTTGAATCAGCGCGCGGTCCAAATGCACATATCCTCCATCCACATGGATGAGCTGCCCGGTGGTGTGGCTCGAACGGGACGAGAGCAGAAAAGCAGCCATATTGGCGATTTCTTGCACGGTCGTCATCCGGTTCTCCAAGGGAATCCGATTCGTAATCCGACGAAGCGTTTGTTGCGAATCCGGTAGCGTTTTAATCCAGTTTTCATATTGGGGTGTCATACTTTCGGCAACAACTAACGCGTTAACACGAATACCATAAGGCAACAATTCGACTGCCCATTCTCGAGTCAGTGCGTTCCTGCCTCCGTTGGCGGCAGCATATCCTGAAGTGCCCCCCTGCCCCGTTTCACCCGTTTTTGAACTGATGTTCAAGATATTTCCTTTCGATTTTTTGAGATCTGACAGGCAATGATGAGCCATCAAATAATAATGAATAAGACTATTGTGCAGTGCATCAACAAACGAATGATAGTTCCCGTGCTCCAAACTCACACCGTCATTCAGACCCGCATTATTCACTAAACCATCAATGCGACCAAACTTCGTCCCGATTAATTCTACCGCGAGCTGGCAGGCGTTGTAATCCGTGAGCTCGGCTTGGACTGCCCAAGCGCGTCCCCCCTGTTCTTCAATTTTTTGGACAACCTGAAGGTTATCCTCTTGGTTACGACCGACGATCACCGGTATCGCATTTTCCTCGGCTAATAGTTCTACAATTCCACACCCGATCCCTTTTGCTCCTCCGGTAACCACGATCACTTTATTTTCCAAGTGCAAATCCATCTGTTTATTTTAATCCGTAAAAATTCGTTGCATTCTTTCCCCAAAATCCCGCAAGATTCTCCTGGGACAGGTCTCCTAACGTTTGTTCAGCCACCTGCAACACATCCTTGTATTGCGCGGCTAACAAACAAACTGGCCAGTCCGAACCGAACATAATTCGTTCAGAACCGAAGCAATCCACAACATGCGAAACATGGCGAACAAAATCCTCCGCGCTCCAATTATTCCAATCGCCTTGCGTGACCAGTCCAGAAATTTTACAATAGACGTTTTCGGATTTAGAAAGTTCTGCAATAAAATTTGCCCACAAAGCGAATGCGTTATCCTGCATCTGTGGCTTGGCCATATGATCCAACACGAAATTGATCCCTGGATTAGCGGCAACACATTTCAAAGTAGCCGAATAATGAATTGATCCGACCAATAAATCAAAGGTATACCCAAAGGGCTGTAAGGTTTGGAGACCGCGCAGAAATTCGTCTCTAATCAAAAAATCCGGATCTTGTTCCTGCTCTACAAGATGGCGAAACCCTTTCAACAAGGAATTCGATGACCATCTACTCAAGTCATCGCCAAGCCGGTCCGAACGCAGATCAACCCAACCGACCACACCTTTAATCAACGCATAAACGGATCCTAATTCCAATAAAAAATCAGTTTCATGGGTCGATTGATCTGCTTGCACCGCGACGACCCCATCCATATCAAATTGTTTCATCCAACCGGAAATATCGTTGGGTAAAAAATTCTTCTGGATCGCTTCCATTCCAGCACCGATCCAAGCATCCTTAATAGGTTCATATAGCCAAAAATGCTGGTGAGAATCTATTCGCATATCTTTTGTTTTAGATTTAATCTCCCGGATAAGCGACAACCTGCTGACGCTGCTGTCCCAAATAATCAGCACCGAGTTCCATCACATCGCCCGCTCGAAGATATACGGGTGGCTTCATCCCCAAACCGACACCCGCTGGCGTACCCGTCGAAATTACGTCTCCCGGTAACAAGGTCATAAATTGGGAGGTGTAAGCGACCAAATGAGCCACGGAGAAAATCAAATTCGAGGTATTGCCATTCTGATGGGTTTGTCCATTAACTTTAAGCCAGAGATTGATGTTATCGATGTCCGGAATTTCATCTGCCGTAGTCATATAGGGCCCAAGCGGCGCAAAGGTATCACAACCCTTTCCTTTATCCCAGGTCCCTCCACGCTCCAATTGATACGCCCGTTCAGAAACATCGTTGTGCAAGACGTATCCTGCAACATAATCCATAGCATCCGCCTGACTGACATACGACGCCCTTTTTCCGATCACGATACAGAATTCTACCTCCCAATCGGTCTTGATTGAATTTTTAGGGATAACCACAGGATCATCCGGTCCGTTTAGCGCCGTGGTGGATTTCATGAAGATAATCGGTTCTTGGGGAATTTGCGTTCCCGTTTCATCCGCGTGGTCTTTATAGTTTAGTCCAATACAAACGATTTTCGATGGCCGGGCCACCGGAGAGCCCAATCGTGTATCCTGGCTCACTTCAATCAACTGGCCGTCATTGGCCTGAACAAACTCCTCTAGTCGCAAAAGGCCATTTTCAGAGAAAAATTGTTCATTATAATCGCCACCAAATGCCGAGACATCGTAATGCTTGCCCGCGATGTGTACGCCAATTTTTTCTTTGCCTGATTCACCGTACCTAATTAGTTTCATTTTTTTTGTTTTACGTCACGGCACCTCAACGCAGTGCCGAGTCAATTATTGATACTTATTTTTTTAATTTCTTTATTGCGTGCGTTAATTATTGAGCTTAATAAATCCACCATCAATGGGATAGTCATTACCGGTTATAAAATCGGCTTCTTCGGAACAAAGAAACAGGGCCAATTTAGCAATTTCCTCCGGTTTGGCCATCCGTCCAATGGGTTGAGAATCAGAAAGCTTAGTAAACATCTCCTCCTGATTATCGGGATAGTTTTTAGCAATAAATCCGTCGACAAATGGCGTGTGGACTCTGGCCGGGGAGATTGAATTTGATCGAATATTATCTTTCAAATAATCCCGAGCCACTGACATACTCATCGCATAAATGGCCCCTTTACTCATGGAATAGGCAAAGCGATCTTCAATGCCAACCCACGACGCAATTGAAGCGAGGTTCAGAACGACACCTCCACCCATTGATTTCATCATTGGGATCACCGCATACAGTGCATTATAGGCCCCTTTGACATTGATGTTAAAAACTCGTTCAAAATCTTCCGTTTTACAGGCCTCTACGTTCCCGACATGAGCAACGCCAGCATTGTTTACTAAAATATCCACTCGCCCTATTTTTTCTATAACAGCAAGCATTTGATCCTGTACGCTCACATCCGCATCATAAACGCGGCAATGACCTCCCTCCGCAACTATCGACCGCTGCACGTCCTCGCCCGTCTCAATCCGGATATCGATAAGATGAACGAAAGCACCCTCCCGAGCGAATAATTCAGCTATCGCTCGGCCGATTCCGCTAGCGCCTCCGGTGATTACTGCTGATTTGCCTTTAAGCTTCATTTCTTTCCAATTTCAGTTTCATAATAGCCATGTCCCTGCGGCAACGCGGTGCCCGGGTTCCCTTTTTTATAAAGACACGCCCCTACGCCAGGGTATAAAATCATCCTGCCCTAATTGTACGGCCCGTACCGTCGTCTCACCGCTAGCGACGGCAATAACGTAGTCAAGTGTGCGGTGAGCAGCCTGCTGTATGGTCTCTTCTCCATCGATAATGGTCCCACAGTTTAGGTCGATCGCGTCATTCATCTGCTTGAAAACTCGCGTATTGGAAGCAACCTTAACCACCGGGACAATAGGGTTACCGGTTGGCGTCCCCAATCCCGTCGTAAACAACACCATGTTCGCACCAGCGGCAACTTCCGCTGTCGTGCTCTCCACGTCATTTCCGGGCGTACACAATAGATTGAGTCCCGGTCCATTGGCGCGTTCAGGGTAATCGGCAACCCTTTGTATTGGCGAGGTTCCTCCTTTTTTCGCTGCCCCTGCCGATTTGATCGCATCGGTAATCAATCCATCTCGAATATTGCCCGGGGAGGGGTTCATGTAAAACCCCGATCCATCGGCCTCGGCCTTTGCGTTATATTGATTCATGAGATTCAAAAATCGCTCAGCTGTTGTTTCATCAATACACCGATCACTAAGCTCCTGCTCTACGCCGCAGAGTTCAGGGAATTCCGAAAGAATCACCGATCCTCGCAAACTAACCAGCATATCAGAGAGATAGCCTAAAACTGGATTTGCCGATATACCGGAGAATCCATCAGACCCTCCACATTCCAAACCAATGCATAGTTTGTCGAGATCCGCCGGTTGCCTGCGCATGGTGTTGGCTTGAATTAAACCCGCAAAAGTCGCTTTTAAAGCTTTGTGTATTAGCTCTTTCTCTGTACCTTCTTCTTGCTGTTCAAAGATATAAAGGGGTCGATCATAATTTGCCTCACGTTTACGAATTTCCTCCTGCAAGACCGAGATTTGCGCATGCTGACACCCTAGACTCAAGACAGTGGCTCCCGCCACATTGGGATGCGTAATATACCCAGCGAGTAAACCGCAGAGTGAATCGGAATCCATCCGAGTACCTCCACAGCCCATATCGTGGTTTAAAAACTTTATTCCATCTAGATGGGGGAAGATTCGTTGTTCTTTTCTTTCACGATCTTGCGCACTGAGATCCATTTTCAATATAGAATCGGTTGATGCACCTGCTTTCATGGCCTCGATCAGCTGATCGACTTCTTCCGAATAATCCGTTGAATTGAGTTGGTAGCCGAGTTTCTCTTCCAAGGCTGCCTTCAGCGTCAATACGTTCCGGTTTTCGCAAAAAACTAAGGGAATGACCAGCCAATAGTTCGCTGTTCCAACCGTCCCGTTACTTCGATGAAACCCCATGAACTTCCGGTTGGTAAAGGCGGACACATCGGGTGGTGTCCAGTCTAACCTGCGCTCTCCCACTTGATAAACGGCTGTATCGTGTCGCAGATTATTCACCTCCAGCAATTCGCCAGCCAGTAGATCAAAGTTCACCCGCCCAACCAGCACGCCATACATCAACACCGGGCTATCCTTTGCTAAGGGCAAAAAAGAAAATTTATGCTTCGCCGGCACTGCGGAAGGTAGGAAAAAAGCATGGTTCTGAAATTCAATTCGGTGGTCTTTCGGTAAGTCTACAAGGGCGACCAAAACATTATCTCGTGGATGTATCTGTATAAATTCTTCTCTGATCATTTTTTTACAAGCTAAAAATCGGTTCCATTACTACCCACTTCTCTCCCGGCTTGGCGCCAGGAATAGGACGTTGATACCTCCACATCAGCGATTCCCATTGTTGTACCGTCGGATTGGTGTCATCCATTCGCGATTTCTTATCAAAGGTGAACTCTTCGTTGACTTCCATAATCATGAATAAGCGATGTCCGTATCGGTAGATATCCATCAGGATAACGCCTGCCTCAACGATCGACTTTTTGATTTCCTGGGAGACCTGACGATGATGTGCGTCATATTCCGCGATCAGCTCCGGGTCATTCACTAAATCAAGGGCCAGTACGTATCGTCTTTTTTTCATTTTTTATCGAGGTTGTTCCTGCCGGTCCGTCCCATCGGGCCATCACGAGCATGATTCCCCAATTTGTCTCAAGAACTCTCGTGTAGAGGGGCTCCCATACGGACGCTTAAATGGTACTAATTGCGAGGAAACCGGCTTATAATGTATTTCACTAAAATCGCTATTAATGCCAACAATTTATTGAATAATTTTAACATATTTGTAAACTATTCCAACAAACCTGCAGCGCGACACCAATTGTAAAGGGAATAAAATCGTTAACATGCCTAGTAAACACTTTTCGCTTACCCAATCCGATGAACAGAGTTTCCTGATCCGTCGAGATCGGATTCCAAGATATCCATCCATCTGGCATGATCACCAAGAGTTGGAATTGGTGTATGTTATCAAAGGCACGGGCACCTTGTGTATCGGGGATAGTATCCGGACAATCCCAGAAGATTCAATCGTTCTCATTCCTTCGTTAATCCCTCATTATTGGTTATTCGAGGACCAGACAACCGGTGCGGACGACTTTCAAGAAATTAATTGTCTTGTTGCCCATTTCCGTGCCGATTTCGGCATCGTTAATTTATTAAGGGCTCCTGAATTCCATTGGCTCAATACGTTTCTCAACGTTTCGCGACGAGGATTACTGGCCGTTGGCAAAAGCAGCCCCTCCTTCATTGCGCACCTCAATGCATCACTAAAAAAATCGGGAATCGATCGATTTTTCGAATTTCTAAAAACACTGCAATGCCTCTCCAACATGGTGGCCAGGCCACTGTTGTCCGATAGTTATTCACTAATTAACCACATCGGAGGTCAAACCCGCATGAATGACTTAATGGAATACATTCGTAAGAACTTTAGAAACCAAATTCTTTTAAGCGAACTTGCAAATATCGCGGGCCTCACGCCGAACTCCTGCAGTCGGTATTTTAAACAAAAAGTAGGTAAAACACCAATCCAATTCATTAATGAGCTTCGTATTTCCTACGCTTGCCAGCAGTTAAGCAATAGCCAACTGAATCTTAAAACAGTCTGTTTCGATAGCGGGTTCAATAATTTCGTTAGTTTTCACAAAACGTTCAAACGGTTAAAGGCAATGACCCCCGGACAATTCCGACTACAGGGAACACCGAAGTTCAGGCCATAAAAAAAGCATCAAAAGTATCCCTTTTAATGCCTTCTATAGGTATCGCGCGTGAACGCTATTTGTCGTTAACCGATCGTCACTCTTTGTCTTGCCGAGCTGCTACTCCGATCTTTTTTCCTGTTTCAGAAGAATTGGATTCGTCTTTCCAGGGTTTCCTTGGCCTTTTTCTACCATAAGACCCTGCAATAATCTTACCTCGCTTTGTTTTCTTATCTCCTTTACCCATATGCTTAGTATTGTTTTTTAAATGTTAACCATCTGTTAATTCAATATTTACAATATACCAAACCCTAACCAAAGATGCAAACTGACCGAACTGTGGTTTATCAATCAAGAGACGCAATGGCCCCTGGCAAATCTAGTTGCTAAAGACAAATCAAATAGAGTACATTTTCGGTCATAGAAATAAAAAAGCTTCCGAAGACAAACTTCGGAAGCTCTTTATTACCCCATTCAGACCGGAAATTATCCCCGGCTATTGTAGTTTGGGGCTTCTTTCGTGATTTGAATATTATGCGGATGTGATTCTCTCAAACCGGCTCCGGTGATCCGAACGAACCTGGCTTCTTGCAATTGCCCAATACTCCCTGCTCCGCAGTATCCCATCGAGGCACGAAGGCCACCGATATATTGGTAAACTACCTCTGCTAAAGTTCCTTTATAAGGCACGCGCCCTACAATACCTTCTGGCACCAATTTTTTGATATCTTCTTCCACATCCTGAAAATAGCGGTCTTTAGATCCTTTTTCCATGGCTTCCACTGACCCCATTCCTCGGTAGGATTTAAACTTACGCCCCTCTAACAAAATAGTTTCGCCGGGCGCTTCTTCGACCCCGGCAAACAAAGACCCAGCCATCACCGTACTGGCTCCGGCAGCAATCGCTTTTGCAATATCACCGGTTTGTTTAACGCCTCCATCAGCAATTAACGGTACGCCCGTACCCTTTAATGCCTTAGCAACTTCGTAAACAGCATACAGTTGTGGCACGCCCACACCTGCTACTATACGGGTTGTACAAATCGAGCCTGGTCCAATACCCACTTTGACTGCATCAGCACCAGCGTCAGCTAACATCTTAGCCGCGTCGCCTGTCGCGATATTTCCCACAATGACCTGCAGATCTGGGAAGATGGACTTCACTTCTTTTAGTTTATTGACGACTCCTAGAGAATGTCCGTGAGCGGTATCGATTGTCACAACATCGACGCCTGCCTTGGCTAAAGCATCAACGCGCTCTATAGTGTCGTGGGTCACGCCTACCGCGGCGCCGACCAACAGTCTGCCGTGCTCATCTTTAGCCGCGTTAGGATAGTGTCTATATTTCTGGATATCCTTGAAGGTGATCAGCCCTTTCAATAATCCATCGTCATTAACCACCGGCAATTTTTCGATCTTGTGATTCTGCAGAATTTCCTCAGCTTTGATGAGGTCTGTCCCCTCAGGTGCCACAACCAAATTGTTTTTGGTCATCAACTCTGTAATCGGACGAGTCATGACTTTTTGAAAACGAAGATCCCGATTGGTAACGATTCCAACCAATTTCCGTTCGCTATTAATTACCGGAATACCACCAATCTTGTGCTCCTCCATAATCTTAAAAGCATCACCGACAGTAGAGCCTTCCCAAAGCGTTACCGGATCTTGAATCATGCCACTCTCAGACCGTTTAACTTTGCGCACTTCAGCCGCCTGTTCAGCAATCGTCATGTTTTTATGCAACATGCCAATACCTCCAGCTTGCGCGATTGCAATGGCTAAATCAGCTCCCGTTACAGTGTCCATTGCAGCAGACACTAATGGAATATTCAATTTTATTTTCTTGGTGAGGAATGTACTGATATCTACATCACGAGGCAATATTTCAGAGTAAGCTGGAATTAATAAAACGTCGTCGTAGGTGAGTCCTTCCTGTACGAATTTTTGTGGATCTAATTGCATAAGCAAATATTAATGGGGTTTTCTATTTGCCAGGCAAAACTACGAAATCTCAGTGATTATTTAAATAGCGGGTTGCCGATTTTGTGAAAAACGACATTAATCCGACAGAAGATTTTGATTTATCCGCCGCTGTTTGTTAACAAACTGTTAAATTTTGGCAGGCTAATTGCAGGGGGAATCATAAAACAGAAGGTTTAATTAAAAACTCTACTCTATGAAAAAGGTACTACTTTCATTAGCAACAGCTGCCGCTTTGACGCTAGGTTTCAACCAAGCCAACGCGCAAACACCTTATAGAACAGCCATAGGGCTAGCAATTGACTTAGGCGATGGTGAAACACTTTTCGGTCCTCAAATCAAACATTCTTTCGGTGGGCATAACGCAGGACAGGCGCAAGTTTTGTTCGGTGACGACTATACGGTTGTGGGTGCTGATTACTCATACAATACACCATTTTCGGGCACGAACGGTCTAGGATGGTACGTCGGAGTAGGTCCTCAATTGGGATTTGCCCATGACGAGACTTGGTTTGCGATTCGCCCTGCTGCTGGTTTAGAATACAAAATCCCTTCCACCCCGCTAGGTCTTCATTTTGATTGGAAGCCGTGGTGGAACCTATCCCATAACTCTAATTTTGAAGCAGGTCGCTTTACCTTAGGCTTCAAATTCGTTTTAAACTAGGGTACACGAAACTTCAGTGGCTTATGCCACCGGCGGTCGGAGGCCTAATTAGTCCTTTGACTTAAAAAAGAACAGCTCTTCAATGTTATTATTTCATTAAGGGCTGTTTTTTTGTTGGCGCTCGTTTTCACCCCGCAAGCACCAAATCTACATGCTGCATGCTGAAGAACCCATGCAAAAACTGGTTTGTCTCAATAATCCAGTCGAAAATCGGAGACAAAAATATATTGGTTCCATTACCCTGTTCTAGCAAATTAAATTCCTTGACCAGAAACCGATCTAGGTTCACATTTTTTTCGGGTGTTTAGTTTGTGATAATCTTTCCTTTATCTATTTTTTTTATACCTTTGCGAATCTTGGTAAAATATTATTAAGCTTAAAAAACACACAAAAACCATAATTTATTTACGACTAAACAATGAGTAACGGGCTGATTAAATTTTTTGTGATAGTGGTTTCCTTAGCGTGCCTCTACTCCATATCATTCACTTTTGTAACGCGAAAAATTGAAAAAGATGCAGCGGCGTACGCACAGGGCGACTTAGCGAAAGAACAAGGTTATCTTGATTCGATTGCCGGTGAGGTGGTCTATAATTTAGGCATCGCAAAATTCACCTATCGAGAAGCAAAAGCGAACGAAATTGCTTTGGGGCTTGATTTGAAGGGCGGAATGAGCGTCACCATGGAAATTTCCTTGGATGAGTTGATCGCCAATCTTGCCGATACCCCGGACGACGCGAATTTTAACCAGGCGTTGGAAACGGCGGTCGCCAAAAGCAGAACCTCGAACACGTCCTTGATTGACCTGTTTCTAAGTGAATACGAAGCGACGGGAGCTGGTACTCCAATTGCCAACTTCTTTGCCACCACGGATAACGCGAGACAAATCAGTGGAAACAGTTCGGAATCAGAGGTGCGTAGCTTCCTCAACCGGGAGGCCGACAATGCCATTCAAAACTCTTTCAAAGTGCTCCGCACTCGGATTGACAAATTCGGCGTTAGTTCACCAAATATTCAAATACAACAAGGAACGAACCGGATCTTAGTTGAACTTCCAGGAGTAACCGATGAGGAACGTGTACGCAAGTTATTACAGGGTTCCGCCAACTTAGAGTTCTACCAGACTTATAACAATGTTGAAATTTACGCGCTCTTAGAAAATATCAATAACACCTTAGCGGCTTCTTTGAAACAAGACGATACGGGAAGCAATATTGCTAGCGATTCCACGAGCGCCGTCGCGGCTGATAGCACGGACCAAGAGGAAAACCTTTTGACCCAATTAGGTGCCAACCAGAGTGATTCCGCTGAAGCAGATTCATCCGACCAGATGGATGCCACGTTAATGGCTAACAATCCTTTGTTCGCTATATTAAGTCCAGCGACCTATGCAGGTCCGGACGGCCAACAACAATTAGCCCCTGGCGCCACTGTTGGTTATGCCCAACTCAAAGATACAGCGCGTGTCAACAGCTATTTAGCACGCACAGAAATTAAGTCGATTATTCCAGCAAACTTACGGCTTCTTTGGGCCGTAAAACCCGACAGTAGAAGTCAAGATATTCTCTCGCTGTATGCCATCAAGACGGCAGGCAGCGAAAACGGACCGGTGATGGCCGGAGATGTTATTACCGATGCTCGTGACGGGTTCGATCAACAAAACAGTCCGATTGTTTCGATGGAAATGAACGCGGACGGTGCTCGCCAATGGCGACGGGTCACGGCTCAGGCAGCCCAAAATAATGAGCACATCGCAATTGTACTAGACGATGTCGTCTACTCTGCGCCAGTCGTCGATGAAGAGATTCCTAATGGAAACTCGCAGATTTCAGGAAATTTCACAATTGAGGACACAAAGGATTTGGCCAACGTGTTAAAAGCAGGTCGTCTTCCAACGACTGCTAAAATCGTTGAAGAAGCTATCGTAGGTCCATCATTAGGCCAGGTCGCTATCGATTCGGGCATCAACTCAGCCGTCGTCGGTTTCATTATTGTGATGGCTTTTATGATTGCTTACTATAACCGTGCGGGTATCGCAGCCAATATCGCTGTAATCTTCAATGTTTTCTTTTTGATGGGGGTATTAGCGTCACTCGGTGCGGTGCTCACGCTACCCGGTATCGCTGGTATTGTCCTGACAATGGGTACAGCGGTCGATGCCAACGTGCTGATTTATGAGCGCATGCGGGAAGAACAGGCTTTAGGCAAATCGATGCGACAAATAGTTGCTGATGGCTATAAACATGCAATGCCGTCCATTTTAGACTCGCAAATCACCACGTTCTTAGTCGGATTAATCTTATTCTTTACCGGTAGCGGTCCAATTCAAGGTTTTGCAACGACGTTAATGATTGGTATCATAACTTCGCTCGTTACCGCAATTTTTATAACTCGTATTATTTTCGCGTATATGCTTAAGCGTGATCTCAAGATTACGGTTGCATTCCCTTGGTCGAGCCAAACGTTGAAAAACACGGCCTTCAAATTCATTGAGAAAAGGAAGATTGCGTACGGTATTTCTCTAGTCGCGATTGTGCTCTGTGTTGTCGTGATTTTCACAAAAGGATTCTCCTATGGAGTAGACTTCCAAGGTGGACGTTCGTTTACGGTTCGCTACGAGCAGAATGTTAGTTTGGAGGGTTTACGTCAAAAATTGGATGCTGCTTTTGGGACATCGACTGAGGTAAAAACCTTCGGAGGTGAAAACCAGCTTCGTGTTACCACCTCGTATCTAATTGAAGAAACAAGCGATCAAGCTGACCAAGAGGTATTGGCCAAATTGAATGAAGGCTTGAGTGACATTCAAGGAAATGCCTATGAAATTATTTCCCAGCAAAAGGTTGGCCCATCAATTGCCAGCGACATTCGTGATCGCGCCGTGTATGCAGGTGTCTTTTCAATCATCGTCATCGCTTTATACATACTGATGAGATTTCGTAAATGGCAATATTCTGTAGGTGCTGCTTTTGCAACCATTCATGACGGAATTATCGTTTTGGGCTTGTTCTCTCTTCTTGATGGTTTGGTACCTTTCTCCTTGGATATTGATCAACACTTTGTGGCTGCGATTCTGACTGTACTCGCTTATTCGGTGAACGACACAGTCGTTGTCTTTGACCGTCTGAGAGAATTCCTACGGAAACCTAATGCGCATCAGGAAAAAACGGAAACTACGATTAACAAAGCCATCAATTCGACATTGAGTCGTACCGTGATTACCTCATTAACCATCATATTTGTATTGGCTGTATTGTTCATTTTCGGTGGCGAGGTCATCCGTGGGTTCTCGTTCGCAATCTTAATTGGTATTGTGGTGGCAACCTATTCTTCTATTTTCTTAGCAGCGCCAACAATATTCGATTGGAGCCGTGGTCAACACTTGGCTAGCGCTCCTGAACGTAAATCTAAAACTCCAGCTAAAGTTGCAACACCATAATACTGGACGAGATGATGAATAAAAAAATGCTCTGCTATGCAGGGCATTTTTTTATTGTCAAAATCGTGTTGATTGTATTTTATTTGTATTTGATACTCTATATTTTTAGTAGTTTTGGTAATAAAGTAAACTCTATGAGAAACAAATTTGTCTTTTTTTCCCTTGGTTTGAGTAGTGTATTGTTTGCAGTCGGATGCAACAATCAGCAAACTACGGATAACAGTGCTACTACAGCCACAGGAACGACACAGCAACCTGCGCAGCATCCCAATGCAAGCCACGAGACCGGATCACAACAAGCTGCCCCTGCGGACGCGCCGGTTACGCCGCCTGTCAGCCAGGCGGCAACATCGATTCCCAACTTTACGTTCTACAAAGTCAAATCCGGAATCGCGTATACAAAGGACGATCTCCCGGCGGGTAAAAACACAGTGTTTTTGCTCTTCGATCCAGGTTGCAATCATTGCCAACAAGAAACGGCTGCTCTGGCGAAACGTTATGATCAAATTAAAGATGTAAACATCTTGTATGTCTCGATGAACGATCCCGCCTTAATGACGCAATTCTTCAGCAGCTTTGGAAAGGAACTTGAAGGGAAAGAAAATGTGGAAATGCTCTGGGATAGAAACCAAGATTTTATTCAGAAATTTCACATCCCTGATATGTTCCCTGCAAACTATGTTTATGGTCCTGACGGCCAACTCAAAGCATCTTGGGAAGGCGAAAAGCCGATCGAGGAGATTATAGCGGAATTCACAAAATGAGAGTCGCAATAAACGGATTCGGAAGAATCGGTAGGCACACCTTACGCAATCTCCTGTTACGCCCATTGGCTGGCGTGAGCGTGGTTGCTATTAATGACTTGACTGATGCGGCCACCTTGGCGCATTTATTCAAATATGACTCGGTCCATGGTCCGATTCCGCTACCTGTTTCCCACCAGGACAACACCTTAATCATCGGTGATTTGGTGATCCCTATATTTAACGAAACGCACCCTCAGACACTCCCTTGGAAAACGCTTCAGGTTGACTTGGTGATTGAATCTACGGGTAAATTCCACCATAAAAAACAAGCCGAGGGGCATTTGGTTGCAGGTGCTTCACAGGTGGTGATCTCTGCACCTTCCCCTGATCGCGAAGTGCCTACCGTGGTATTGGGCATTAACGATAAAGATTTCGATTGGCAAGCGCCCATCTTTTCCAACGCATCCTGTACGACCAATAATGTTGCACCACTCATAAAAATTCTGGACGACAATTGGCAAATTATGGATGGATACATCACCACGGTACACTCGATGACTGGCGATCAGAATCTACACGATGCACCACACCGCGATCTGAGACGTTCCCGAGCGGCTTCAGCATCCATCATTCCCACCACTACTGGTGCTGCAAAAGCCATTACCAACGTATTTAGCCATTTGGACGGCAAACTAGGCGGTGCTGGTATACGTGTGCCGGTGTTGAACGGTTCGTTAACAGATTTTACCTGCACCCTTGCTGCCAAAACGAGCGTCGAGGAGATCAACCGAAAATTCAAAGAGGCTGCTGAAGGTGAATTAAAAGATATTCTGTATTATACTGAAGATCCGATCGTATCGGTGGATATTATCAACAACCCTTATTCCTGTGTATTCGATTCGAAATTGACGAGTGTCGTGGGCGGATTGGTCAAAGTAGTAGGCTGGTACGATAATGAATATGGATATGCGAATCGTCTGGTTGATGTGATGGCTATTCTATCCGAAAAAAATTAGTCTTCCGAAGGGCAGAAACGTCGCTTACCGGAGGAGGAAATGCTTTTGGGGATTAAAGTTCACCCGAGACCCCCAGTCCAAACAATGCGAAATCATACTTAACCGGGTCATTTGGATCTAGTTTGCGCAACTCTTCGGTTAATGCTATTGCGGCGTTCCAATTGACGCGACTGGACTGCATTAGCCCCAATTTTCTTGCGACACGCTCCACATGTACATCACAAGGGCAGATCAAATCCCTGGGTTTTATTTTTGTCCATAGACCAAAATCAACCCCTTTATCATCTTTCCTAATCATCCAGCGGAGAAACATGTTTAGGCGTTTACAACTTGATTTTCGTTCGGGCGAACTGATGTGCTTTCGCGTGCGATGAGGGGAGTCGGGTAAGGAAAAGAAATAGGATTTAAACGTGTTCAGGCCGGTCTCTACTGGAAAAACTCCTTCCTGCCTGTCGGATGGAAAAAAAGCATCTTCTAAGCTATTCGCTTGACTATAATGGTGTTTAAAAAACGCGACGAAGTAAAGCAAATCAGTATCATTGAACGTACGATGCTTAAACCCTAAAAGAGATTTAAGATCACTCGAACCGTGATGACGAATAAACTGATAAGGCTCTCCGTCCATACGCTGTATGAGCTCGATGCATTTATTGATGATGGTTTTCCGCTGCCCCCAGGCAAGAATGCTGGCGAAAAAACCCATAATCTCTATATCTTGTTGCTGAGTGAAAAGATGAGGAATACGAATGGGGTCATCGGTAATGAAAGCAGGGCAATTGTACTCCTCTACTTTCCCATCCAAAAAATCTTTTAGGTCCATAGTCAAAATCGAAAAGCCAGCCTTTTATGACGCTTATCCATTCACCTCTTTCCAAATGAGATCTTTCAGGGGCTGTATGTTCTTACCGGTGACCGAAGAAATGAACAGATAGGGGATTCCTTCAGGTACTTGGTGTGTCATTTCCTCTTCTAGCTCCTGATCCAACATATCGGATTTGGTGATCGCTAAAATCTTCGGCTTGTCCAAGAGTTCGCGG
This sequence comes from Sphingobacterium sp., assembly GCA_052092145.1. Classification (GTDB taxonomy): domain Bacteria; phylum Bacteroidota; class Bacteroidia; order Sphingobacteriales; family Sphingobacteriaceae; genus Sphingobacterium. The sequence goes on from JBQDCW010000002.1 coordinate 74,394, forward strand.
TTATATGCCGTTAGCTCAGCTAGAAGAATATCATATTCTTCCGCAATGCTGCGATCGGTATCCGCTGGGATCATAAAAAGTAATACCGAGTTTCGTTCGATGTGTCGCAAAAATCGATGTCCCAGTCCTCTTCCGTCGGACGCGCCTTCAATAATCCCTGGAATATCGGCCATGACGAACGATCTGTTATCTCGGTAGCTCACAATACCTAAATTGGGGACGAGCGTAGTAAACGGGTAATCAGCGATTTCAGGTTTGGCAGCGGACACAACGGATAACAGTGTAGATTTTCCCGCATTTGGAAAACCAACGAGCCCTACATCCGCCAAGACTTTCAATTCCAAAATAACCCACTGCTCTATCCCGGACAATCCCGGCTGTGCATAACGCGGTGTCTGAACCGTTGGAGATTTAAAGTGCCAGTTGCCCAACCCTCCTTTCCCGCCGGAGGTCAACACCTTGGTTTCTCCATCCTGGGTGATCTCAAAGATTACCTCCCCTGTTTCCACGTCTTTAGCCACTGTGCCCAGCGGCACCTCCAATATTTCGTCCTGACCATTGGCTCCTGAAGACAACCCACTGCTTCCAGGCTCCCCATTTTTGGCGATTATATGCTTCCGGAATTTGAGGTGAAGCAACGTCCAGTGCTGACTTGAGCCTTTTAGGATAATATGACCACCCCGACCACCGTCACCACCGTCAGGTCCGCCCTTGGCTGTAAATTTATCCCGATGGAGATGAGCAGAGCCTGCGCCACCTCTTCCTGAACGACAACAAACTTTTACATAATCTACAAAATTCGACCCCTGCGCCATGACTCCTACTATAAAACTATTTAATAATTATCGATTACCTCAGTTAGGTTATTGAATATCTCTTCAATCTCACCAATACCATTCACTTTGGTCAATTTACCTTGCTTTTCATAGAAAGGCAGAACATGGATCGTTTTACCAAAATATTCTTCAATGCGCTTCCTCAATTTATCGGCAGCATCATCGGCCCGACCGGAAATTTCCTGTCTTTTAGCAATCCGTTGCGTTAACTCGGTTTCATCCACATCTAAGGCAATAACACCTGTGATGGAAGTCTCAATCGAGGCTAGGAATTCATCTAGTGCATCGGCTTGAGCAACGGTCCGAGGGAAACCGTCAAAAATAAATCCTTTGGCTTCTGGATTGTTTTTAATTTCTTCCTCCAACATAGCGATAGTAATCGAATCGGGCACTAAATTACCGTCAGCAATAATTTGACTCACTTGCTGACCGAGCTCGGTCTGTTCTTTGATATGCCCACGAAACATATCGCCCGTGGAAATGTGATGCAAGCCGTACTTTTCTATCAATTTGGCAGACTGGGTTCCCTTACCTGCTCCCGGAGGTCCAAATAATACTAGGTTTAGCATAATGTGTTGTTAATTATTTTTGTTGAAAAAACAAAAGCCTAATCCGATTTAAGAATTAGGCTCTTACTGAGTGCGCTCAAAGGGAGTCGAACCCCTAACCTTCTGATTCGTAGTCAGATGCTCTATCCAGTTGAGCCATGAGCGCGGCGACCAATACTTCACGACTTTTGCCCCTTCTGTTTTGGTGTTGCAAATATAAAGAAATAATATACTCAGCAAAACTTTTTTTTAAAATACACGTCAATCTCCTTTGTTTGAGATTCTTGAATAATAACATCAAAATCTAAGGGGAATATGCTGAACAAGAAAGAAACACATCTTAGTGTACTAAGCTTGAACCGTTTAATAGCCGATTTAAAGAATCAGAGCTATTGAAGCTCATGTATTCAATGGACGAAAATAAAGGGAATCCAAAGCACATGATGGGTTACGTTTTCCAAAATGCACGTATGGGAGGTGGACGAATAAATGCATCGGCTAACCAACACAACAACACCAATAACGATAGGCACGAAAAAGGCTCGAAACCTTTGCATCGAGCCCTAGTCAGTCTTTTAAAAAAAAGGAAAGTTTCCTTATTTTAGGTACATTTTGTGCGCTCAAAGGGAGTCGAACCCCTAACCTTCTGATTCGTAGTCAGATGCTCTATCCAGTTGAGCCATGAGCGCAGGACTTAAGAAGAATTGCGTCCTTAAGTATTGGCAAATATCGCGGTTTTTTTTCTCTTTCCAAACCGTTTGGGGATTTTTCGAACATTTTGAAACTATATTTTGCATATCGTGTTGATATTAATATATTTAAATTTATGGCTGAACGCATTATTAAAAGCAGTAAAATCCGTATTGGTGATTTAAGCATCTCCTATTATATTAAAAAAGCAACCGATACACCGGAGAAAATCATCATTTTCTTGCACGGTTTTCCTTTCAACAAAAACACGTGGCGCGAACAGCTTGAGAGCCTTGGTGACGATGTAACCGGGATTGCGATCGATATCCGGGGACATGGAAACAGCACAAAAGGGCATGGTTTTTTTTCTATGGATGTTTTTGCGAAGGATTTAGGCGTATTCATGAAAAAACTGGATATTGAACAGGCGGTGCTTTGTGGAATTTCAATGGGCGGATACATCGCGCTCCGCGCCTATCAGCTTTTTCCCGAACGGATCAGTGGCCTAATTCTAGCCGATACGCACAGTCATTCGGATGACGATGCGGGCAAGCAAAAACGGCTCGACGCCATACAAGCAGTGCTACGTCATGGACGCCGCCCCTATGCTATCGGTTTTGTATCTAATGTATTTTCCAGCAAAACCATCGATGAACGTCCCGAGACGGTTGAGTTGATCAAAAGCAGTATCCGGCGCAATAGTGTGGGTTCGATTTGCGCAACACTTCTGGCGCTAGCCGCTCGAACGGACACCAGCGCCGTTTTATCCAAGATAGATGTTCCCACCTTACTCATCCGCGGTGACCAAGACAGAATAACACCTAGCGAGCCGATGCGCGAAATGGCTAATGCAATCCAAGGTGCTGAATTTATCGAAATGGCCAACTGTGGTCACCTTCCCAATCTGGAAGCTCCTGATCTATTTAACGAACATATGCATAAATTACTTCAACGGGTTCGATAAGGAACTAGTCCGTTGAGGAGACCACGTCTTGCCGATGATTACGTCTAGGACGAGAAGATGGCAGGACCAAGTCGGTTAACTCCACTCCCTTTTCAATCAAGAATTCGGCCTTTTCATAGTCCCAAATTCCGGCGATGTTGTGTGGGACATGAATGACGTAATCGGGCTTATACAGCGTGATGCTCATCTCGGCAATCCGACGCCGCATCATCAAATAGGACTCCTGTAAAAGGGAAATAGAGGTCAATTTCTTGGCAGCTGTGATTGGCCCGAATGCGGCATCGGGTCGACCATCCAGGTTAACCGCAACAATGAGGTTTCTTCTCTTGCGTTGAACATAGTTAATAGGAAGTGGATTAAGTACACCGCCATCCACGAGGTTCCAATCATCGCTTTCCACACTCGTGAATACCGCTGGGATAGCAATCGATGCTCGGATGGCTCGATAAACACTACCTTGGCTGAAGACGACTTCTTTTTCATTGAGCATATCGGTAGCAATTGCCCGAAACGGTATGCGCATCTCTTCGATCGGCACATCGGGCATGATGTCTTTTAAGGCGTCAAATATCCGTTCGCCTTTTAACAATCCGAACTTGGGGTTGGTAAAGTCCAGTAGTCGAAATACCTGTCGTTTGGTGATTTTCAACATCCACTCCTCCAAACTTCCCAAGTTTCCTTGTACATAGGCCGCGCCTACTAAGGATCCGATCGAACACCCAACCACCTCGTCGATCTCGTAACCCTTATCAATCAGTGACTGTATGACGCCGATTTGCACTAATCCTCGGGCGCCACCACCCCCCAAAACAAGGGAGACTTTTCGTCTGCTTTTCAAAAATCCCATAGCTAAATTTACCACTTATTTCTAGATATACGAATGTCATGGTCGCGTCTTGTTTTATTTTCTTTTTGGCACATTAATTTATCTATGTTACTTTTGCTAACACTGTTAACAACGATATGGGAATCACAGAAAGAAAAAAGCGGCAACAGCAAGAGTTAAAAGATGAAATCATCCACTGTTCTCGTCAGATTGTGGAAAAAGACGGCTGGAACAATCTTTCAATTAGAAAGATTGCAGAGGCGATAGAATATTCCGTGCCCGTAATTTACAAACATTTTGAAAACAAAGAGGCCATTATCGCCTATTTCGTACAGCATGGTTTTGCGAAGCTTAAACAGGAAATCGACCGAGCTATTCTGCCGAATCACAGTCCGGATGCTCAAATTAAACAATTAGCCAAAGCGTATTGGCTATTTGCAGCTGGCAATCCCAAGTTATATGAAATCATGTTTGGCTTGGGTATCCCTACTTGTGATTCAATCAGGAGCAGTGAACAGATGCGACAGGTGTCCGATACCATGCAAACATTGGTCGGTGCAGCTATTCGAAAAAGCGGCAACACACATATTGATGAACATCTGAAACTCAAGACCCTTTGGTCGATCCTACACGGCATCGTTGCTATCGATCTGCTTTCGTTACAAAACAGAGCAGATATTTGTCCGTCGGAGGTACTTGAGGATGCAATCGACAGTTATGTTCGCTCCTTCAGTCAGTAAATATTTAATTAAATTATATAAATAATAATCTATTAATACGTCAGAACATGAGCTTATTAGACGACTTACAATGGCGATATGCCACCAAAAAAATGAATGGGCAAGCGGTTGACCAATCGAAAATAGACGATATCATTGAAGCAGCCAGACTGGCTCCCACATCCTCGGGATTACATCCTTTCAAAGTGATAGAGATTCGCGACCCCGAAATTAAGAAACAAATTCAACCGATTGCTTTTGGTCAATCGCAGATTGTGGATTCTTCGCATCTATTGATTTTTGCAGCCTATGACGAATACACGTCCGAAAGAGTCGATTCTGTATTCTTACAACAAGAAGTCGAACGGAATCTGCCTCAAGGCTTCGCCGATGATTACAAAAACGGATTGATCACCCGTTTCCAGGCGCAATCAAAAGACGAACACTTCGATCATGCAGCACGCCAGGCCTATATCGGCTTCGGTATAGCCATCGCTGCTGCGGCCGAACAACGGGTTGATGCCACACCAATGGAAGGGTTCGATAACGCAGCGCTTGATCGCTTCTTGGGTCTCGGTGAATTGGGATTACGATCGGTCACGATCTTGGCACTCGGTTTTCGCGATGAACAAAACGATTGGCTTGCTAACCTGAAGAAGGTAAGGATCGCCAAAGCAGATTTTGTGATCAGTAAAAACTAACGCTTCTGTCTGTTTATAAGGCATAGAAGCTCAAAACAGGACGGATCCCGCTACATGCGGGATTTTTTCGTTATCAGACGTATCGATCGTCTGTACGGTATTCTTTTCAGCGACAAAAAGCGATGTGAGATCGATAGCAAGGGATTCACGTTGCTCGATTTTTTAAAAAGGCCACTATCCTCTAATCGATAAAAATTCCTTATCATCAACCGATTTTAGCTAACTTGGTTGCTAACAGAACACCATAGATTCGCTACGCTAATGACCGACAAAGAAAAAATGATTAACGGCCTACCCTACCGGGCTGATGGCGATGGGCTTTTTAAGGATAGACAGCAAACAAAAATTGTCTTGCAGCAATACAATCAGCTATTTCCCACTAAGATCCGTGAACGAAATCGCATGCTAAAAACGCTCTTTAGTGGGACCGGGCAACGTCTCTTCATCGAGCCGCCCTTCTTCTGTGACTACGGGTATAATATACAGGTCGGAGAGAATTTTTACGCGAATTGTAATTTAACGATCTTGGACAGTGCTCGGGTTGAAATTGGGGACAACGTCATGATTGCACCGAATGTCAGCATTTTTACAGCGGGGCATCCCATCGACCCAGAGCTTCGAATCCAAGGCTGGGAATTTGCTTTCCCTGTTCTAATTGGTCATAATGTCTGGATCGGTGGTCATAGCGTCATCAACCCGGGTATCACGATAGGTGATAATAGTGTTATTGGCTCCGGATCGGTCGTTACACGCGATATTCCACCGAACGTGATTGCTGTAGGCAATCCTTGTCGCGTCCTACGAGAAATCCAACAGAAAGACAAGGAGTATTACGCAAAGGGTCGACGCTATGAATTTGACTAATGTCCGCCTTGGCAGAGCTATTTGTAAGTAAATTATTAAATAAAACCTGGGTTAGCGTATCGGAATCGATTTATTCACATCAACAGCGTTTTTGGATACACAAAAACGAGTTCAGTTTGCGACCGGTAGCATTGATCCCGCTCCAGGTCCGACAATCCCCCCTAGACCATCTATGTGTAGACCACGTCGGTTCGTTTAAATAGTTCAAATTTCAAATCGCTGTATGCCTCGGGCACCTTTGTTGCAAGAGGAACAGCGTCATCACTGGCTATCCCTTCAAGGCTATTTTTTCTAGTAAACTAGACGCCGGTAAACAGAAATACCCGGAGCGGAGAGCTCCAGGTATTTTACCAAACCAATTATTAACCTAAATATTCTTTTATCTAGATAGTCTTATAACGATCGATATCAAACAATATTGCCTGGCAAAAAAAGTAACGAAAAAAAAGACTGCCAATATCCGGATTATCGAAAGGCAACAAAAATCATCGGCCAATCACATCCACAACTTTATCACTGATATTTGTGATATCTGATTTAAGTCCCACCATCATATTCAGAATATGAATAGGGTTTCCCTGCATGGGCCTAAAATTGTGCATATAGCCGACTTCGATCCCTATAAAAAATCCCTTAAACTTGTAGTCTGATCCTATTCCTAATTTAACAGCGGGAGACACCGTATAACGATAATCTAGTTCCACGACTCCGTTCTCGGATTGATCTTGTGCGCGGGGCTCCATATTCAATGCACCAGCTGGACCCGCATAGGCGTACGTATTTAAGTTCATCCATTGCTTGCGTAGGCCACCAGCTAAGCTCAGTAGATACATCGTGGATCGCGCATTCTTTAACACGCGGTTAAAATCCAAATCATCCTCAAGCTGCTCGTACCCGAAACTCATCATATACAGTGTCGGTTGCAAGTAATAACGGGGATTGGCGAGGGAAATATCAAGGCCGAGGCTACTCGAAAACAACTTGGTACTCAGCACATTTTTTGTTTTCCCTAAGGGAAACGACAGACCTGTTCCACCAAAATAATAAACCTTGTGATAATGAAGGGAATCGCTTTCAGACTGCGCGTGAACATCACAGCTAAAGAGAATAATAAAAAAAAGGGCCAAAACTTGCTTCATAGGGAAAATCACTACTTAATTAAACAGCAAAGAAATTGATTTTGTTTTGAAAAGCAAGAAATTTACCTTAAAAATAGCTCTTGGATTCAGGCCCTTGGTTGAATAAGAGATCAATGATCGAGAGATCCGGTAAAAAACCATGCTTCTCTTGAAACAATTGATAGTAAGGGGTCGGGTTCGCTAAAAGGGACGGTTGTTTGGGGTGCAATTGATTTCGATAATCCGCGCCCGGCCCAGACTCCGCTTGGTAACTGTCTGTAAACCAGATATCGAGATCCAGTTTCAACAGCTTGAAAAGGAGGCGCAGCTGCTGGAGGTGAAAATCGAATAAATACGTAAAATGTTTTTGATAAAAAGGACGTAAATCGTCTTCATAATACTCAAAATAAGCCGAACTTCTATACGCTGTTTGTATACTCAGCCAATGCAGACGCTGCCAAGGATGATCGTAGTTGATTCGAATATCTTTCATGGCTACTCGATCCTTCCGTCCATGCTGAATCGGCACAGTCAACGTCAATGCGCCTCCTGCGGTCGCGATCTGTGTCCTATTCCGAAAAGTTTGTTTAGGAAAGTGCTCAAACCGCTCCAATTCGATGGGCCCATTGTGTCTTTTTATTGCCTGAAAATAGCTTATATTCGGGAGATAAAATGCCGGTAATAGTAATCCTTGCGCCATAACTCAATTATTCACTTCAAATTGTCGGCAAAAATAACTTTATTTGGTGAATAATATAAATCACTTAGGCAGAAGCATGAAAGAAAAATTGGTTTACGGTACGCTCTATATCCTCTCCTTACTGCCATTTTGGTGTCTCTACCTATTGTCCGACCTCCTTTTTTTCATCATCTATTACCTGATTGGATACCGCAAAAAAGTGGTGTTGGAAAACTTAAGAAATTCTTTCCCCGAAAAGTCGGAATCAGAAATACAGAAAATTGCTTATCGCTTCTATCGTTACTTCCCAGACCTGTTGGTCGAATCCGTAAAACTGGCCAGCATATCCGCCAAAGAGGTTTATAGGCGCATGGAGATGGTTGATACCGAGGAAGTCTTTCGCCACACCGATAAAGGAATACCGGTCATCTGCGTCACGGCACATTATGGCAATTGGGAGCTTGCTATACATCGGCTGTCGATGATGATGGGGGATATTCCGCAACTTATCATTTATAAACCGCTAAACGACGCAACCTTTAATCAGGTGCACAATAAGATCCGGTCTCGCTTCGGTGCACGTTTGATTCCAATGAAACAGATCCTTCGCCATATTGTCCGAATGAAAAATATTCCTCATATTAGCGTGTTCGTGTCCGATCAGACGCCCACCTATCAAGATTCGGATTATTTTATGGAGTTTCTCAATCAAGATACATTGGTATATACCGGAACAGAGCGCGTTGCCCGCTTAACCAAGTTTCCTGTGGTCTACTGCGAATTACGCAGAAAGAAAAAGCGCGGTTTTTATACTTGCAAATTGACCACCGTAGTTGAAAAGCCAGACGAGCATGCGGAACATGAAATTACCCACATTCATAATCGTTTTACCGAACGTGTTATTCGTGAACAACCAGAATATTGGCTATGGTCCCATCGCCGATGGAAGCGAAAAAGAAGAAACTAAATGAGCAATTTTCCGAAAATCGCAGTCGTTATACTGAATTGGAACGGAAAGTATTTCTTAGAGAAATTCCTTCCGTCGGTTTTTAACAGCACCTACCCCAACATTGAATTCGTAATCGGTGATAACGGTTCAACGGATAATTCTGTGCAGTATGTAAGGGAGAATTTTCCGGTATTTAAAATCCTGGAGAATAAAGAGAATCTCGGTTTTGCAGGTGGGTATAATCAGATTCTCGAAAGAGTGAGTGCGGATTATTTTATATTGCTGAATTCCGACGTTGAGGTCACGCCTGGTTGGATTGAACCGGTTATCGCGGAAATGGAAGCCGATCACCTCTTGGCCGCCTGTCAGCCGAAAATACTTTCCTATCATTATAAAGGTGCATTTGAACATGCGGGCGCCGCGGGTGGCTATATCGATTGCTTTGGTTTTCCATTCTGTCGGGGACGAATAGTCGATCAAGTAGAACATGACCTGGGTCAATACGATGATTCCAAGGAGGTCTTTTGGGCGACTGGTGCCGCATTATTCATTAAAGCTGACCTCTGGCGAGAGGCTGGTGGGTTCGATGCTGATTTCTTTGCACATTTCGAAGAAATAGACCTTTGCTGGCGTTTAAAACGCATGGGGTATAAAATAGGATATTGTCCTGATGCGCAAGTATATCATGTAGGTGGTGGAACACTAAAAACCAGTAATCCTCAAAAAACATACTTGAATTTTCGAAACAATATGATCATGTTGCAGAAAAATCTTCCCGCATTCCAAGCAATCCTGGTCGTTTTCGCTCGTCTTTGGATTGATTTCTTCGCCATAATTAAGTTTTTGATCGATCGAAAATCTGCTGATGCTTGGGCGGTTAGTAGAGCGCATCAATATTTCTTTTGGAATTTTTTCAAAAACAGAAAAAAACGCGTCCAATTTTCCGCCAAAGCGAATCGTGTTGGTGAATATAAACGTCCAATCCTGTGGGATTTTTTTGTGAATAAAATACAGAAGTTCTCCCAACTCAAAGATGAAAATTTTAGACATTAGATCAATCGCTGAATTTTATTCCAACAAGACATTTCCAAGCATGCAATGGAACAGAAACGTATCCAGGCGTCCGGCTATTAAATTATTCTAGGCGTAGAATATTTTGTATTTTCGTGACCTATGTCGACAGCCATTCAAAAAAGAATCCAACAGCTGACTCAGGAACTCAATCAATACAATTATCAATATTATGTATTGGCGGACCCTGAGATCTCGGATTATGATTTCGATCAGCGGCTAAAGGAACTTGAACAACTGGAGGCAGAATACCCGGATTTTCGCGATCCCAACTCCCCTACTCTTAAGGTGGGTGGTGATATCACCCAGCGCTTTGATACCGTTAAGCACCGTTGGCCGATGATGTCGTTAGGCAATACCTATAACGAACAAGAACTCAAGGATTTCGACACGCGAGTTCGTAAAGCCGTTGGACAACATGTAGAATACGTTACAGAACTAAAGTTCGACGGGCTTTCGATATCTATTTCCTACCAAGGTGGGAAACTCGTTCGTGCAGTGACACGAGGTGATGGGACAATGGGTGATGAGGTCACCAATAATGTCAAAACAATCCGCAGTATCCCGCATGAACTGAAAAAAAGCAATCATCCAGAAAACTTCGAAATTCGTGGAGAGATCTTCATGCATAAATCTGCCTTTTTGAGACTCAATAATGAACGACAGCAAAATGGTGAACAGACTTATGCTAATCCGCGAAATTTTGCATCGGGAACCATTAAACTACAAGACTCCTCAGAAGTAGCGAAACGTCCTTTAGACTGCTTTCTCTACTTTTTATATGGTGAAAACCGCGATAGACAATTCAGCAACCACTGGCAAAGTATTGAAGCGGTGAAATCATGGGGGTTTCCGGTGTGTGAACACACCAAAAAATGCCAAAGTATTCAGGAGGTCCTGGATTTTGTGCATTACTGGGAACAGGCCCGCCATGATTTATCGTACGAGATAGATGGCATTGTCATCAAAGTCAACGACTACGCACAGCAGGAAGAACTGGGGTTTACAGCGAAATCTCCTCGATGGGCCATATCCTATAAATTTAAAGCCGAACGAGCCGAGACGCTCTTGGAAGGCATCAGTTATCAGGTGGGTCGTACTGGCGCAGTCACACCGGTCGCTAATTTGCAACCCGTATTACTAGCTGGCACGACGGTGAAGCGCGCCTCTTTACACAATGCCAATGAAATCGCGAGATTGGACTTACACATGGGGGACACCGTTTTCGTAGAAAAGGGTGGCGAAATCATCCCGAAGGTCATGGGGGCCAATCTGGAGAAACGACCGATAAATGCGCTTCCTTTTCACTACCCGAATGCCTGTCCAGAATGCGGATCCTCATTGATCAGAGAGGAAGGAGAAGCGGTACATTACTGCCCAAACGAGGACGGCTGCAGGCCACAGATCGTCGGCAAATTACAACATTTCATTGGGCGAAAAATGATGGATGTAGAGGGCTTAGGGGATGAAACCATTGTGACTTTTTACCGTCTCGGTTTAATCCGGCGGATATCAGATATTTATTCGCTCAATGAGCGGCAGGAAGAACTGGTTGGCATCGAACGATTCGGTAAGAAATCCATAGACAACTTGGTGGCTGGGATCGAGAAATCAAAAGAAAAACCTTTTGAAAAGGTATTGTTTGCCCTCGGTATTCGCCATGTCGGTGAAACGGTTGCCAAAAAACTGGCTCAATATTTTCAAAATATCGAAGCCATTAAAGCGGCTACAATTGACGAGCTTCTTTCCGTTCCAGATGTTGGTGGTCGTATTGCCGATAGCATACATCATTATTTAAATGATCTAAACCACTGGTATGAAATCGAGCGTTTGAAAGCTGCCGGATTACAATTCCAAACGATCGAACAGGAGATCGTACGCAGCGGTGATCAACTAGAAGGGAAAACATTCTTAATCTCTGGTGTATTTGCCACTTACTCTCGTGAGGAGCTTTCCGAACTTATCGAGGCTCATGGTGGCAAGATACAAAGTGCGATTTCAGGCAAACTACAGTATTTGGTCGCTGGCGACAAAATGGGGCCTTCGAAGCTTGCCAAAGCAGAAAAATTAAAAATTCCGATTATTTCTGATCAGGATGTAGAAAACATGATTAAAAAATAACACATAAAAGACAACAACAACCATAATGAACGAGATTGAAGGAGCTGGTGTGGCACTTATAACACCATTTCAGGCAGATGGAACAGTAGATTACCCAACCTTGGCGCGCTTAATCGAATTTCAAATCGAAGGCGGAATTGATTACTTAGTTTCTTTAGGCACCACCGGAGAGACCGCAACGCTTTCCGCACACGAACGAAAAGAGATCTGGAGCTTTACCTCCAAACAGGTCAACAACCGCATCCCACTTGTTGCTGGAATCGGCGGAAACAATACAACGGAGGTTATCCGTCAGATTAAAGAATTTGATGTGCTGGGTTATTGTGCGATCTTATCGGTTTCCCCTTATTACAATAAGCCAACCCAAGAGGGGCTGTATCAGCATTATAAGGCTCTCGCAGAAGCGTCATCTTTGCCTATAATTCTATACAACGTTCCTGGACGGACGGGTGGGAATATCAGTGCCGAAACGACCCTGCGCCTGGCTAAAGAATACCCCAATATTGTGGCTACTAAAGAGGCATCAGGGGATTTTAATCAGTTTAGTTCAATTTTACGCGACCGACCTGAAGGCTTTAAACTGATATCGGGAGACGATCCCGTTACCTTGCCGATGATGGCATTAGGTGCCTCGGGGATCATTTCGGTAGTGGCTAATGTCTATCCAGAGAAAGTGAGCCTGCTGGCACGTTTATGCAAAGAGGGGCATTATGAAAAAGCCCGGGCTATCCACAATCAGCTGTTGCACATTACCGACCTTTGTTTTCTGGAAGGCAACCCGGCAGGAGTTAAATACATTTTGGAGAAAAAAGGTTTTGGACAGGCACATCTTCGTTTACCTTTGGTGCCCATCGGCGCGACCACTGGAGCAGCAATTGATCTAGAAATGCAGCAACTTGCATAAAAAATAAGTATACCGATAATCAAATAATTATCGGTATATTTATTTTTAGGTACCTTTTTTGCAATCCGAATTGAAACAACTGGAACGATGGAAACGACCAACCCACAACAAACTACAAATAGATCGTCTGGAATTAAACGCCTTTTTGGTTGGCTTTTGCTCGTTTTATTCCTTTCCCTGGGTGGATTCGTTTACTTTAAATATTATTTCGTTTTCGGCGAAGGGGTCAAGTCTGGCGTTTTAAATTACGCTGTCAAAAAAGGAAATGTATTTAAAACGTATGAAGGTAAACTAATACAGGACGGCATTCGCACCCAAAATACGGGTTCGGGGCTATCGAGCAACGAATTTGAATTTTCGATAGCAAGCGATTCTATTTTCACTATTTTAGAACGGAATAGTGGGAAGGCATTCGACCTGCATTACAAAGAATATCATGGTGTTCTACCATGGCGGGGGCATACCAGATACATGGTGGATAAAATCATTGAGATGCGCGAGCCTAAAAGACCAACGATGTAATTCTAAAAAGCGGTCGGCCTTTTATTTGTACTGAAGGCTGAGCGAATATTTTTGAAAAAGATTGTATATTTAAAAATCGAAACCTATATTTGTGCCGTACCGCAATAGTGGCACCCTAATCAAAACCTTTTCGCAAAATTGGTCTTGATTTATAAAGAAGTGGCGAGAGACTGGCTCGATGACCCACTGGCAACCTTCAATTCGGATTGAAAAGGTGCCAAATCCTGTCCAAGGCGATTTTGTCAAGGAGCATATAAATGATATAGACTATGAAGCCAACATTATTAAAATTATCATTGTCAAATAAGATCGAATCTAGCGATGCTCGATCCCACTCACCGTTGTTGATTTGTTATCCTCGGATGACATTCCAACGAATGTGCTAGTCGTCGTTCTGGCCACTACGCCCATACTGATCTGGGGTAGTGAGGATATGAACCGAGATGACGACCAACCTTACGACAATTGATTTCATTCTTTATTTATTCACTAAAAAAATTTAAAAATGGCAAATACTGACAACCTAAAATTTGAAACCTTACAAGTACACGCTGGACAAGAAGTCGACCCGACCACGGGTGCACGTGCACTTCCGATTTATCAAACCACTTCCTTTGTATTCGATAATGCGGAACATGGGGCCAACCTTTTTGCGTTAAAGCAATTCGGAAACATCTATACGCGCATTATGAATCCGACGACTGATGTTTTCGAGAAACGCATTGCTGCACTTGAAGGCGGGGTCGCTGCCGTCGCGGTGGCTTCTGGTCAGGCCGCTCAATTCATTGCCTTGACAAACATCCTGGAATCAGGCGAGAATTTCGTCGCAGGTTCGAACCTATACGGTGGCACCTATAATCAGTTTATGGTTTCATTCAAGAAGTTGGGTATTGAAGCTCGTTTGGCGAACGATTCAGATCCCGATCAGATCGAGTCGTTGATCGATGAAAAAACCAAGGCTATTTTTCTAGAAACCATCGGTAATCCAAGCTATAACATTCCAGATTTCGAACGTATCGCGTCGATCGCTAAAAAACACGACCTGCCCTTAATTGTGGATAATACCTTTGGTGCGGGGGGCTACCTATTTAAGCCCATCGAACACGGTGCCAACGTGGTCGTGGAGTCAGCGACAAAATGGATCGGCGGACACGGGACCAGTATTGGTGGCGTGATCATTGACGCCGGTAATTACAACTGGGGCAACGGAAAGTTCAAACAATTCTCTGAACCTTCGGAAGGCTATCATGGTCTAGTGTTCTCAGATGTATTCGGTGAAGGGAGCTCGTTCGGAAATATTCAGTTTGCCATCCGCGCACGGGTCGAGGGACTTCGCGATTTCGGGCCGGCGCTATCTCCTTTCAACTCCTTTTTACTTACTCAAGGATTGGAGACATTGTCTCTTCGTGTACAGCGCCACGTGGACAATGCTTTGGAAATTGCCCATTGGTTAGAGGCGCATCCACAGGTTGAAAAGGTAAGCTACCCAGGCCTAAAGAATCATCCCTACCACCAAAGTGCGCAAAAGTATCTTAAAAACGGTTACGGTTCGGTACTTTCGTTCACAATTAAGGGAGGTCCAGAAAAGGCAAACGAATTTATCGATTCCTTGGTGCTGATTAGCCACTTGGCTAACGTAGGTGATACCAAATCCTTAATCATCCATCCGGCTGCGACTACCCATCAACAGCTTAGCGAAGATGCCCAACGTAAAGCGGGTGTGTTTCCAGGTCAGTTGAGAATCTCTGTGGGTATCGAACACGTGGAAGATATCAAAGCGGATTTGGCGGAAGCTTTTGAAAAAATCAAATAGATTGTTGGGGTTTAAAAACGGAAGAAGCAGGATCGGGTGAGAATGAGTGCGAAATTTTTTGAGTACGGCCAAGAATTCGTTTTGGAAAACGGCGCGTCACTTCCTCGTCTTCAAATTGCTTACCATACTTTTGGTAAGCTGAATGAAGAACGATCGAACGTTATTTGGGTTTGCCATGCGTTGACCGCTAACTCGGATGTTTTCGGCTGGTGGCCAGGAATCTTTGGGAGGGATGAACTACTGAATGATCGCGATTATTTCATTGTTTGCGCGAATGTTTTGGGCTCTCATTACGGGAGTACCAATCCCTTGTCGATCAATCCAGTAACGAACGAGCCCTATTACTTGGATTTTCCGTCCTTTACGATCCGGGATATTGTTCAAGCGCATCAGCTATTAGCCGTCCATTTGGGTATCCCACAGATCGATACCTTGTTGGGAGGTTCGCTCGGAGGTCAACAAGCTCTTGAATGGGCTGCTTTGGGATCGATCCCGATCAAAAACCTAATTGCCATTGGCACCAATGCGGTATTTTCACCTTGGGGCAGGGCTTTCAACGAAAGTCAGCGTTTGGCCATTGAAGCGGATCCTGCTTTTTTTGAAAATAAACCTACAGGGGGCGCCCGCGGCCTGAAAGCTGCTCGGAGTATCGCGATGCTATCCTATCGTACTTATCAGGCCTATTGGTCTACACAGCTCGAATCAGATTTCGACAAAACCGACGATTACAAAGCCGCCTCCTATCAATCCTATCAGGGAGAGAAATTGGTTAAACGTTTTAACGCCTATAGCTACTGGTATCTCACCAAAGCCATGGATAGTCACCATTTGGGACGAGGACGTGGTCGTGTGGAGGACGTATTGGCTTCTTTTGAAGGGATCAACACGCTAGTCATCGGTATTCCGTCTGATGTGCTATTTCCACCCGCAGAGCAGGAATTTATTGCTCGCCATATTCCTCAAGCGCAGTACTATGCCCTTCCATCCTCTTTTGGACATGATGGGTTTCTGCTGGAGACCAAAGTATTAGCCAATATCATTGGAAGCTTTTTAGAAAGACATAAAACAAAACCAAAAAATCAATTAATTTAAACAGAAAATGAGTAAAAAACTGACCATTGGGATGTTCGGATTTGGTGTGGTTGGCCAAGGGTTATATGATATAATTAAGACAAAAAACCTCAACCTCGAGATCAAGAAATTCGTCATTAAAAATGCCAACAAAAAACGTTCTTTACCGGCAAACCTTTTCACCACCGACCCCAATGCCATATGGGACGATCCACAGATCAACACTGTAGTCGAATTAATCGACGACCCTGAAGCTGCGTTCGAAATCACAAAAAAAGCACTGGAATCGGGGAAAAATGTGGTGTCGGCCAACAAGAAAATGATTGCTCTTCATTTGGAAGAGCTCGCGGAAATTCAACAACAGCACGGAACGTCCCTGTTGTACGAAGGTGCTGTTTGTGGAAGTATTCCCATTATCCGAAACCTAGAAGAGTACTATGATAACGAATTGTTGCATTCGGTAAGTGGTATCTTCAATGGATCATCCAACTATATTCTATCGAAGATTTTTAATGAAGACCAAAGTTACGACACCGCGTTAAAGGATGCGCAGGATTTGGGCTTCGCCGAAACTGACCCTACACTTGATGTGGGCGGGTACGATCCAAAATTTAAGCTGGCAATCGTTGCCTCCCACGCTTACGGTATTTACGTTGACCCGGAGGATATTTTAAACCTCGGGATTGATACACTGGGCAATGTGGATATTCGTTACGCGCGCGAAAAGGACTATAAAATCAAATTAATTCCGGTGGCTCGCGAGACTGAAAACAAAAAGGTTGTCCTTTATGTGTTACCAAAATTCATCCCTAAAGGCGATATTCTATACAATGTAGAAAATGAATACAATGGGGTATTGGTTAAAGCTGCATTTGCTGATGAACAGTTTTTCTTGGGCAAGGGCGCAGGTGGTCATCCCACGGGGTCGGCTGTACTTTCGGACATTACGGCGTTACGCTATGATTATAGGTACGAATATAAAAAGCATCTAGACGGGCAAGGGGCCGTTTATTCGACGGATCATGAACTTAATATCTATTTTCGGTATGAAGATGAGGAGCTTTTGTCGAAAATCCAATTCAACAGCATATCGGAAAGATTCTTCAGTGCGGATCACAAGTACATCATAGGAAGGATACAATTACAAGAAGTAATTGATAAACGGGATCTGATCCATCGGAAAGAAAATTTTATCGCTGAACTTCCTTAAAATCAAGGTATAAAACGGGGTGCCGATCGATTTTTCGGCATCCCTTACGCTACTTCTGTTGGGTAGAACCGTGCTCTGACCATTCGTTGCCACCCACACGCCCATTCCCTATATTGATTTTACCGTTATTCAGATTTCCTCTCCAAACCTTTGCTATCTCAGAGATCTACCCAAAATTTACACCAGCAGTTGTTATTTTACCGCACTTAAAGTTAACCAATTGTTAATCCATTTGCTTTATTACTATTTTTATGGTAGATTATAACCGGTTTTAGTTTATACACACGAATAAACTTTTATTGTTATGAAAAAATGGACTATGCTCATCTTACTACAGGTGTTGTCCCTCGCATTGGGTGCGGGTGAGGGTACGACAGTTAACACGAATGAGAGCTCGGCTATAGTGTATCTATTGATCGGACTATTCGTGTTAATCGCAGCAGCCTATATATTGTATAAGGGTCAGAAACGTCGGTTTAACGATTGAAGCCAGGCTGCATTGGATCGTCTCTTATGGATGCCACAAGAAATGCCTCCAAAATCAATGATTTTGGAGGCATTTCTTATTTTTCACCAATCCGCTAAGGACTTTAATCCCGCTTTAGCCCAAATTTCTCGATTTTGCTATACAAATGACTCCGCTGAATATCCAGTTCATCAGCGGTCTTCGATACATTCCAGTTGTTTTTTTCTAGTTTATATTTAATAAACTCACATTCTGAAAAATCTTTAAAATCCTGGAACGACGTAAATTGTTCCATGTCGACTTCGTCTGCAGAACTCGCGAACCCATTGTTTGATTTACTTGATCTGCTGACCGGACCAGTAGGATTAGCAAAGGTTTGCACATCGGATTCATTAATTTTACTATCACAAAGGATAATCAAACGTTCAATCATATTACGGAGTTCCCGTATATTCCCTGTCCAGGGAAGCGCTTGCAACGCTTTCATAGCATCTGGACTAAACGTCTTGGTCGGCATACTGTATTCAGCACAAATCTCCTCGCAAAAGGCGTGAGCCAACATCGGGATATCTTCTTTCCTTTCGGTCAAAGAAGGTACATGAATCAAGATTACACTCAAACGGTGGTAGAGATCCATACGAAAGTTACCGTCTTCGATCTCCCGCAGTAGATCTTTATTTGTCGCGGCGATAACGCGTACATTAATATCAATTTCCTTTTCGCCCCCTACCCTAGTGATCTTGCTTTCCTGAAGTGCACGCAAGACTTTTGCTTGAGCTGAAAGACTCATATCGCCTATTTCGTCTAGAAACAAAGTCCCATTATTCGCCTGTTCGAATTTTCCGATACGTTGCTTAACCGCCGAGGTAAACGATCCTTTTTCATGGCCAAATAATTCGGATTCGATGAGTTCAGAGGGGATCGCTGCGCAGTTTACTTCAATCAAAGGCGACGCTGCGCGGGTCGATTTCTCATGTAGTCGGCGCGCAACTAGTTCTTTACCCGCTCCGTTAGCACCGGTGATGAGTACGCGCGCTTCAGTCGGGGCTACTTTTTCAATGGTATCTTTAATAAGACCGATGCCTGTGGAATCTCCCAGTATTTCTTTGGTTTTGAAGATTCGGCGCTTCAGCACTTTCGTTTCTTTGACTAGAGATCCCTTTTCTAAAGCGTTTCTAACGGTAATCAAAAGTCTATTGAGATCCAAAGGTTTCTCTAAGAAATCAAATGCTCCTTTGCGGGCGGCCTCTACGGCGGTTTCAATCGTACCGTGTCCGGAAATCATAATGAACGGAATATCTGTGAATTCTTTCGCTGCGGTGAGCACCTCCATTCCATCCATCTTGTTCATCTTGATATCACACAACACCAAGTCGATTTTCTCCTTTTTAAGAAGGTTGAGTCCATCCTCGCCGTTCTCGACGTCCAAGACTTTATAATCTTCGTACTCTAAGATGTCTCTCAGCGAACTGCGAATTGGACGTTCATCATCTAAAATTAAAATCGTAATCATACGCTTTCAAACTCATTTTTAGGCTTTAAAAAAAAGAAGCAAACTTTATAAGCCGGGTTCTGTACCCTGTATAGGATCTCTATCATTTATCTAGATCTGCGTTCGCACGCAGATTCTATCAACCTACCCATTGCAAGTACCCTAAGGTAGAAAACGAGCCGCTTTCTATTCTTGCAACCTATTTGGTCTTTCAACATACGAGGTTTACCGAAATGCATGTTACCATACAAGCCCGTGAGCTCTTACCTCACGTTTTCACCCTTACCTCGAAAGGCGGTATATTTTCTGTGGCACTTGCTGTCTACTCCATCAAGAGCAGCCTTCCCGTTAGGAAGCGTATCGCTCTGCGTTGCCCGGACTTTCCTCTTCATCCCATGTGAGATGCAGCGATAGAGCCAGTTTGCTTCAGGTAGCAAACTTACGAAAATTCGTCGGAAAAACGATCGATCCAACCGGTTGGGTTTTCTCTACAATTCGTCATGCTAAAGGTCTTTAGCAATGGCAAAACCAGCCGCCCAAGCCCATTGAAAATTATAGCCGCCCAACCAGCCCGTTATATCCACCGCCTCGCCACCAAAATAAAGGCCAACAAAGCGTTTAGATTCCAATGTTTTGGCGTGTAATTCATCCGTAGAAATCCCTCCTCGCATCACTTCGGCTTTATCATAACCTTTATCACCGGCGGGCTTTACTTCAAACTTGTGGATCAGATCAACCAGTTTTTTCGCATCGGTTTTAGACAGCGACGCGATTTTTATATCATTGGGCAAAAATGCGGCTAAGGCGTCGACTATTCGCTTCGAAAAAAAATCACTCAACAATTGTCCAAGGGTACGTTTACCGCCCTGATTTCGCTCGGATTTAATAATTTCTGTGAGGTTGAATCGGGGCAACAAATCCATCCAGAGCCTTTCGCCAGGACGCCAATAAGAAGATAGTTGAAGTATCGCTGGTCCACTCAATCCCCAATGCGTAAAGAGTATATGCTCTTCAAAGGACGCCCGCTGGTTCCATACGCGGGCGAAAACAGCATTCCCCGATAATGACGCATACCAGGAAGCCTGTTTTCCGGTAATGGTCAGCGGTACCAGTGCGGGCGCTGTGTCGACCACCGCTAGCCCAAACTTTCGGGCCAATCTTAGCGCAAAATCAGACGCGCCTAGCTTAGCAACGGGTAATCCCCCACTGGCGACCACCACTTTCTTTGCGTGGATAGTGATGGGTTGACCGTCTCGGATTACCGAGAGGCTGTAACGATCAGTGGTTTGATCCAGATCAAGAACACGAGCGTTCAACCAAATATCTTGACCCGTTTGGTCCAGCAGACGCGTAAACACGGCAACAATATCTTTCGCTTTATGTCCGTCAGGAAATAGTTGCCCTAGTGTTTTCTCCTTCCCTCGAATCCCTCCATACTGTTCAAAAAAAAGGATAGTGTCCTCCACCGTCCACTGGGAAAAAACGCCATGGAGAAAATGAGAATTCTCTGAAACAAAGTTCTCGACCGTGGTATGTTGATTGGTAAAGTTACACCGACCGCCTCCAGAAATTAAAATCTTTGCTCCCGGTTTATCATTGCCCTCGATCACTAAAGTCCGTTTTCCTAAAAGGCCAGCCTGTGCGGCACACATTAAGCCACAGGCACCAGCACCGATAATGATCGCATCGTAAGCTTCCATCAGGAATTTAGCTCTCCTTGTAGGGGAATGACGCGCTGTTCAGCCCAAGACTGTTCAGCGAGCTCGAGTATGCGGATGACGTCCCTTGCTTGCTCAGGCTTAATAAATAACTCTTGTTCTCCCTTCAGAACACCTGCAATATTCTGATAAAACGCTTGTCCGGTTCCGGGTAAACTTTCAACTTTCTCCTCGATATCACGTCCCTGTTCTAAAATCGATAAGGTCCCGTAATCCTCTTCACGCTCTTGTCCCCAATGGGGATCTTGGTGAGGGACAGCACCCGCTCGAAGCAACGCTTCCTGAGGATCGACCCCCCATTTTAGAAAACTACCCTGGGTCCCGTAAACCGCATAACGTGCGGTCGGGATCTTGGCTAGCATCTGCCCCTTAAGCGAGACTTTTAAACCGGGATAAGAAAGGATAAATTCAAAGTCGTCAATAGTTTTAGCTTCATCACGCTGTATCCTCAGGTCAGCAAATACCGATATGGGATGTCCGAACAACTGCAACGCCTGATCAATCAAATGTGCACCAAGATCGTAATGAATACCCGATCCTGGCAGGTTTTCTTCCCGCCAAGCACCCGGACGGAGAAAGTTCCTAAAACGGTCATACCTGGCTTCATAATTAACGACTCTGCCTAATCGCTTTGATTTCAACACTTCGGAAACCGTTTTAAAATCTGAATGAAATCTTGCGTTATGATGTACCGAAAGTAACAACCCCTTGTCCTTGGCCAGTGCAATCAGCTCATCAGCTTCTGCACTAAAATTTGTAAACGGTTTTTCTACGACCACGTGTTTCCCAGCCTCTAAAGCGGCCTTAGCCAACCTATAGTGTACGTCATTAGAGGTCGCAATGACCACCAGGTCCACTAGGGGATCTGTTATAATATCATCCGCAGTGGAGACGCCTATGGCTTGGGGGTATCGCGTTTGGAGCATCTCTTGTTGCTCGGCCTTTCTAGCGGTAACCTTATACAATTGTAGATCAGGATTTCCATCAATAAATGGGGCATGAAATACATGCCCTCCAATTGAAAATCCGATTAATCCTATTTTAAATTTTCCCATAATTACATTTGTTCGGGGACTTGAATTCCTAGCAAGCGCATGCTCCCGGCGATCGTCCTGGCTGCCGCGGCTGAAAGATTCAGCCTGAAGTTCCTGACTGCCTCCTGTTCCGCCTTTAATATGTTTTGTTCATGATAGAACTTGTTGTACAACTTAGCCAGCTCATAGGCATAGTTCGCCAAATGGGCCGGGCTGAATTCCCGCGCAGCACTTTCAATAATGGCGGGATAGTTCGCCAAGGCTTGTATCAAGTCTCTTTCGTGGACGGAGAGGTGCTCAGGTGTTGCGGTGCGGTTGCTATCAACATAAGACCCTTTACGCAAAACCGATTTGATTCGAGCGTGCGTATATTGCACAAATGGCCCGGTATGGCCTTGAAAATCTACAGACTCTGCGGGATCGAATAATAAGCGCTTCTTCGGATCAACTTTCAACAGGAAATATTTCAACGCTCCCATACCAATAGTCTGATAGAGTTGTTCTTTTTCGATGTCTTCTAACATACCGGTTTTACCCAATTCTTCCGTACGCTGTCGAGCGGTCTCGACCATTTCGGTCATCAATTCATCCGCATCCACAACTGTTCCCTCTCGTGATTTCATTTTACCTGATGGCAAGTCAACCATCCCGTACGATAAATGGAATAGTCCATCGGACCAGTCTTTTCCCAGTTTTTTCAAAATCGAGAAAAGCACCTTAAAGTGGTAATCTTGCTCATTTCCAACAACATAGATCGATTCGTCCACACCAAACTCATCATATTTCAACTGAGCAGTCCCCAAATCTTGGGTGATGTATACCGAGGTACCATCACCTCGAAGAACGAGCTTTTGATCCAATCCTTCATCGCTTAAGTCGACCCAAACAGATTGGTCGTCTTTCTTGTCAAACACACCGGTTTTGAGTCCTTCCTGAATAATGTCCTTTCCCAACAGGTAAGTATCTGATTCGTAGTAGAATTTATCAAAATCGACGCCCAATTTCGCATATGTTTCATCAAAACCATCATAAACCCAGCCGTTCATGGTCTTCCAAAGTTCGATGACATCGGCCTGGCCCGCTTCCCATTGCTGCAACATGTGCTGCGCCTGTTTCATCCAGGGTGCTTGCTTCTTGGCTTCCTCCATGGGCATGCCTTGAGCGACCAGCGATTCGATTTGCTTTTTGTATTCCTGATCAAAGATAACATAGTATTTGCCGACCAAATGGTCTCCTTTGAGCCCGGTCGATTCGGGCGTCTCGCCCTGGCCGAAATGCTGCCACGCAAGCATAGATTTACAGATATGAATGCCTCGATCGTTGACTAAATTCGCCTTGATAACCTCGTATCCATAGGCCTTCAGAATTTCAGAGACGGAATAGCCCAACAAATTGTTTCGAATATGGCCCAGATGCAGCGGCTTATTCGTATTTGGCGAGGAGTACTCGACCATCAGTTTCTTCCCATTCTTTGGGAAGGTGCCAAAATCCGGGCTCAAAATACGGTGGTTGAGCAGCGTCACCCAATACTCGTCAGATAAACTCAAATTGAGAAATCCTTTAATCACATTGAAGCCGGAAATTTCGGGAATATGCTCTTGTAAATAATTTCCGATCTCATTTCCCGTTACCTCGGGAGCTTTTTTAGAAAAACGAGTTACCGGAAAAACGACCAGGGTCATTTGTCCCTCAAATTCTTTTCGGGTTTCTTGTAGTGCGAGTTGAGATATGGGGATTTCCGATCCATATAGGACCTTAACGGCTTCAACTGTTTTATCAATAAGCTGTTGCTCAATAGATTTTATCATGTAAATATTTCGTAATATTCTTAACTTTCTGATTCTGAATTCAAAAATTAACGCTTCCTCTATACAGGTATTCATCCCGAAAGCATATCTTTGCCAAAAATAACAAAAAATGCAGAGCTATCAGGAATTTCTTGACTTAAGTGTTGGTTTTCCACAAGACGGATTCGAGATTATCGATGACGAACTATACTTCCACGATCTAAATTTGATGGAAATGATAGAAACGTATGGTACACCCTTACGTTTTACCTATTTACCCATGATCAGTAAAAAGATCCAACAGGCTAAGATTTTGTTCCAGACGGCGATGCTGAAACATAATTACCGAGGATCCTACAAATACTGTTATTGCACTAAATCATCTCATTTCAAGCACATTGTGGAAGAAGCGTTGAAAAATGACATCCATTTGGAAACCTCCTCGGCGTTTGATATGCCGATGATCGACGCTTTGGAACGACACGGCAAGGTCACTAAGGATATTACCGTCATTTGCAATGGTTTTAAAACATTCCAATACAAACAGTATATTGTCGATATGCTGCATGACGGCTTCCGAAATATTGTCCCTGTATTAGACAATAAAGAGGAGTTTAATATGTATAATGATGAGGTTGAATTACCAGAGCCTTGTAATCTGGGTATACGTATAGCTGCCGAAGAGCAACCGGATTCTCAATTTTACACCTCTCGCTTGGGGATTCGAATGGAGGATGTTATTGATTTTTACAATAATAAAGTTATCGACAACCCCAATTTCAAGGTCAAACTGCTCCACTTTTTCATCAATTCAGGAATTTCCGATACGCCGTATTACTGGAACGAACTAGAAAAGTATGTGACCTTGTATTGTAAATTCAAAAAAATCAATCCCGACCTAGATACCCTCGATATTGGTGGCGGTATGCCCTTTAAAGATTCGCTGGTACACGATTTTGATTACGAATATATGGTCAATGAAATTGTGAACCGCATCAAGCAGATTTGTGCACATCACGAAGTGGTCGAACCGGACATTATTACAGAATTTGGAAAATACACCGTGGCGGAGGCCTCTGGAATTTTGTATAAAGTATTGGGAAGAAAACAACAGAACGACCGGGAAAAATGGCTGATGCTTGACGGGTCATTTATTACCAACCTGCCAGATGTCTGGGCTTTAAACCAAAAATACATTCTACTACCGATCAACAATTGGGATTCGGAATACGAGCGGATCAACTTGGGTGGACTCACTTGTGACGGACAAGATTACTATAATCAAGAAGCCCATATGAATTCCGTATTTATGCCAAAGACTCGCAAAGTTCAATATCTTGGGTTTTTCCATACGGGGGCCTATCAAGAGGTGCTTAGCGGATACGGTGGAATACATCATTGCCTGCTCCCATCCCCTAAACATG
Source organism: Sphingobacterium sp. (assembly GCA_052092145.1). Lineage (GTDB taxonomy): Bacteria > Bacteroidota > Bacteroidia > Sphingobacteriales > Sphingobacteriaceae > Sphingobacterium. The sequence goes on from JBQDCW010000002.1 coordinate 99,921, forward strand.
TACTGATACGACGTAATCGGGACGAGACGTTCAATTACGAAGTATTTGGCGAAGAACAGAATTCCAAACAGGTGATGAAGCTGTTGGGCTATCAATAACCAAAATAGCATACGGATTAAAAAAGTGTCGGCTCTGGCCGGCACTTTGTGTTTTTATTTGACGGAAACCTTACATTGTTTTCCAACATTTGTTTTTACTTTGGGTGTCCAATCATGAAGAAGGTTTTAAAAATCACTATGTATCTATTTCTCCTCGTTATCGTTCTATTAGCCGCTTTTATTATCTGGCTCAGTCAAAGTGAACAAATGGGAAAATTGGCAATAGGCGAGCGTTTAAAACGAATGGAAAGTACGGGTACATACCGCGATGGCGCGTTTCAGAATATCGAACTGACGCCGGCTTTAAAAGAAGGAGTCAGCCAATTCACGGTGTTCAAATCTTTCTTCGTAGGCAAAGACAAAAGAAACGTTCCCAGCAAACCGCTTCCTGTGGATGTGACAGACTTGAAAAGTTTAGATCGCCACCAAAATATTTTGGTTTGGTTTGGACATTCGTCTTATTACATGCAAATTGATGGGAAAAGAATATTGGTGGATCCTGTCTTTAATGATCGTGCCTCACCAATACCCGGTAGCATCAAAGCGTTCTCTAGCACCCATCGCTATCGTGTAGCGGATCTGCCGGATGATATAGATGTGGTGTTGATTACGCATGACCATTGGGATCATTTAGATTACCCGACTTTTCGTCAGCTCAAAGGACGGATCGGAGCCATCGTCACTAGCCTGGGGGTCGGCGCACATCTGGAGCGCTGGGGATATGACAGTTCGATGATACATGAACTTTACTGGCACGAAGACATTCAAATTGGGGCTTTAAAAATTACGGCAACACCCGCTCGACATTTTTCCGGCAGATGGCTTAAGCGAAACACAAGTTTGTGGTCTTCATTTGTACTCAACAGTGATTCGATGCGTATTTTCGTAGGGGGAGACTCCGGTTATGGCCAACATTTTCGAAAAATTGGCGAACAATATGGGCCGTTCGACTTGGCCGTATTGGAGAACGGACAATACAACGAATATTGGCAGTACATTCATTTGATGCCCGAAGAGGTGGTTCAGGCGGCGGGCGATCTTAATGCTAGGGTTTTCTTACCGGTACACCATTCGAAGTTCCCCTTGTCCAACCATGCCTGGGATGAGCCATTGATCCGTGTGAGCGCAGAAGCTAAAAAAATAGGCGTGCCTATTTGGACCCCTCGTTTAGGTCAATTAATCCGGTTAGACCAGCCGAATACGTTCGAGCACTGGTGGGAAACTGTTGATAACTAATTGATAGTCGGCACATCACCTTTTCTCGAGCAGCATTCCGTGATCAAAACGCAAGTGATGACGGTCAACAAAAACAGCCATAGAATCTTGATTTTCAATTTCACCGAATCCTTCTAGCAGCCCGTCGGGCAAAATTCCGAAAACGGTTTCTCGACTTGAATAGATCCCTTCAGATCTAAAATGGTAGGTTCCCACCAAAAGTGAGTCTTCTATCACGCCATGAAACGTCCCTTGGTTCTTGTCTTTCTCGGCGAAACTGTATATCAAAGGACCCCGTAAAGAATCCCCGTCCACTTTAAGTTGGAGCGTGATGGTATCCCCATCCTTTTTATAGCTATAATCGCCCTGAAGATCGGCTGCCATCCAATCAACCCCTTGTCCTTCCTTCTTACCACTATTGTTGCAGCTAAAGGCCAACATCATTACGGCTAAAAAGAGGCTCACCGCGACGTATTTGATCACTCTTAACATCATAAATTAATTTACAAGATAAACGTTTCCAGTTGGATAAAGTTTCAACAAATCTAAATCGAGCGTGGTACTCACGCCTGCTTTACAATTAATTTCTTTAATTTTGGTCCTTATGAATATTCTACTCAGACCTTTCGAAACCGTGCATCACACGGCACCTTTCACGAAGATAAGAAAAGAAGACTATTTGCCTGCGTTTCATGAAGCGATCGCAGAGACAAAAGAGGAAATCCAAGCTATCTGTAGTAACTCGGAGCGCGCGACCTTTCAAAACACCGTAGAACAATTAGTTTTCTCAGGGATGATTTTGGATCAGATTTCAAATATCTTTTTCAATTTGCATTCGGCTGAAACAAACGACGACCTCGATCAAATCGCGCAACAAGTCGCACCTCTACTCGCGGAGCTGGGAAACGACATTACCTTAAACCAGACGTTATTCGACCGAATCAAAAGTGTTTATCAAGATCGGGATAAACTGGATCTCAATGCCGAAAAACGGACACTTTTGGACAAGTACTACCGTGATTTTGTCCGTAATGGTGCGTTGCTCGATGAGGAGAAAAAACGCCAGCTCCGAGAGATCGACAAAGAACTTTCCGTACTCACACTGCAATTTGGAGAACATGTCCTGGCCGATACCAACGCCTACCAATTGCATTTAACTCAGGAAGAAGATCTTGAAGGACTTCCCGAGGGTGCTATCGAAGCTGCGCGCGATCTAGCCGAACAAAAGGGACTGGAAGGCTGGATTTTCACGTTGGATTACCCCAGTTACATTCCGTTTATGACGTATGCCAAGAACCGGGCATTGCGACAGGAACTAGCCGAGTCTGCCGGACGACGGGGGTTCCAAAAAAATGAAAATAACAATGAAAACATTGTCTTAAAAATCACGCATTTGAGGCATCAGCGAGCCGGCTTGTTGGGCTATCCTAGCCACGCCCATTTTGTGTTGGAAGAACGCATGGCCAAAGATCCCGGGACCGTCAAAGAATTTTTGAACGAGCTTTTAGAGAAAAGTAAACCCGCAGCAATTCGGGAATTGGATCAGCTGAAATCTTTCGCTAAGGATCTCGATGGTTTAGGGTCTTTGGAAAAATGGGATGCAGGCTATTATTCGGAAAAGCTCAAACAACAGTTGTTTAGCTTGGATGACGAGAAACTCAAACCGTATTTTTCACTGGATAACGTTTTATCGGGGGTATTCCAGATCACACAACGCCTTTACGGTATCCATTTTAAAGAAGTTCAAAACATTGAGCGGTACCATGATCAGGTACGCACCTTCGAAGTTCTGGATGATCAAGATCAATTTTTGGCCGTCCTTTACGCAGATTTTTTTCCTCGAAAAGGGAAGCGGAACGGTGCTTGGATGACCTCCTTCAAACCTCAGTATAAACGCAAGGCAAAAAACCACAGGCCACACGTTTCAATCGTCTGCAACTTTACGCCGCCCACATCAAGTAAACCTTCCTTGTTGACATTTAATGAAGTGACAACGCTTTTTCATGAATTCGGACATGCGTTGCATGGTATGTTGGCCGATACCGAATACCCTAACCTGTCAGGAGCGAACGTTTTTTGGGACTTTGTTGAGCTGCCGAGTCAGGTGATGGAAAACTGGTGCTATCAACCAGAAGCGCTTCAGCTCTTTGCCCGTCACTACCAAACTGGTGAGGTCATTCCTATGGAATATATCCAGAAGATTAAGGACAGTGCTTCGTTTATGGAGGGCATGGCTACCTTGCGACAAATCAGTTTCGGACTTCTTGACATGGGTTGGCACGCACAAAATCCGAGCACGATCGAAAGCGTAAAAGATTTTGAGCTAGCACAATTTGCATCGACAGCATTGTTTCCCGATGTCCGGGAAAACGCGATGAGCACCGCATTCTCTCATATCTTCAACGGCGGTTATTCGGCCGGATACTATTCGTATAAATGGGCGGAAGTCCTGGATGCGGATGCCTTTTCATACTTCGAAAAAGAAGGCATTTTCAATCCAGAGGTAGCGCAGAAATTTAGAACACTGCTGGCTAAGGGGGGGACGGAGCACCCGATGGAACTCTACAAAATTTTCCGGGGGCAAGAGCCTTCGATCGAGCCTCTTTTAATCCGTGCTGGGCTAATGACGACTACTCTAAAGGGATAAAACCATCACTGGAAACCAAAAAACACTAAAGGCTTGCTGGCGATGCCGACAAGCCTTTAGTCCTTCTAGGTGTCGCCAAAGGCAACGATTTATTTCAAATTGTCGCGATATACGGTTGCTTTCTTCACTTCTGTTTGAATATCTTTACGTGAAGCATCATAAGTTAACACTTTTTCGTAATCGGCAATCGCTTTGTTATACGCATCGGTGGCCGCGGTTTTATCGTAGTTTGATGAGCTCGTAGTACCGGTTAGAATACCGAGGTCACGATACGCAATCGCGCGGTTTTGGTAAAGTTTAGAATCCTCTGCGTTGATTGCTATCGCTTTGGTGTAATCACCGATTGCTGATCTTAACAATTCCGCTCTATTATTATTACTTAACTCTAACTCCTTATTTACCGACATGTTATTGTTCGCCTTGGCGCGGTAATAATAGGCCGATACGCTTTGGGGGTCCAACGAAATCACCTTGCTGAAATTGCCAATAGCCTTTTTATAGTCTCCGTTCTGAAACTGAGAATATCCCAAAAGGTAAATGACCTCAGGCTCATTTCCAGCGTTAGGCAATGCTTTTTCAAACTGGCTAGCAGCCGTTTTAAAATCACCATCCAACAACGCCTTTTCCCCTGCTCTCACATTCGGATCACTATGCTGTTCTTTTTCCTGCGCTTGCGCACCCATGGTTGCTAAGGCGAGGGCAACAGTAGCTAGTCCAACTTTGATAGCCCTGGTCTGTGTATTAAAATAGTTCAATTTCATATTGATGTTTTTATATTATTTTCTAAAAATTATTCATTTTACCCACTATAAGAGTAAAATTCTGGCAAATAGTTTAACTCGCCAACTAATAGTTATAAACATTTCCACATTTACCGCATCGCAGACCTTAAAATTCCCCCGCTCTGGGTGACAGGTTCGGGTAGATAGCCTGACGATTTAACAGATGCTCCACATTGATTAGCATAAAATGTACCAAAAATTATACTTGGCATTAGGCTTGCAATACCAGGTAACAATCAAATCAGAAAATTAAAAAGCTGATCATCTGACAAGATGTCGGCAACACTATAGCGAACATATGAGCAATTTTGATTCATTCGACTTTAATCAGGCACTACCTATCATAAACGACGAGACCGAATTTTTTCCATTACTGACACAACAAGATGAAGATGAGATGAGAAATGAGAAAATTCCAGAACAGTTACCGATTTTACCATTAAGGAACACGGTATTATTTCCTGGAGTTGTGATACCGATCACGGTCGGTCGAGACAAATCTATTAAGCTGGTCAAAGATGCCTATAAAACGGATCGCACGATAGCGGTGGTCTCCCAAAAAGACATGAACGTCGAGGACCCGACTTTTGAGCAACTCAATAAAGTAGGGACCGTCGCGCACATCATTAAAATCTTACAAATGCCGGATGGCAATACCACGGTAATCATTCAGGGCAAGCAACGCGTTAGACTCAAAGAGCTTGTACAAGATGAGCCGTACTTAATTGCCCAAGTAGAGCGCTTTCCTGAGGAAAAACCCAAAACGAGTAGCAAAGAGTTTAAAGCCTTGATTTCCTCGGTTAAAGAATTGGCGCTACAAATTATCCAACTCTCGCCACATCTACCTAGCGAAGCCGGTATTGCGGTCAAAAACATCGAAAGTCCGACCTTCTTAGTCAATTTTATCTCCTCCAATCTTTCGTTGGAATTGATTCAAAAGCAAGAGCTTTTAGAGACCAAGGATTTTGTCAAAAGAGCAAGACAGCTTTTGGAACATTTGACTACGGAAATTCAGATGTTGGAACTTAAGAATCAGATTCAAAATAAGGTACGCGTTGATTTAGACAAACAACAACGTGATTACTTTTTAAGTCAACAACTCAAGACTATACAAGAGGAGCTAGGCGGAAATACGCCAGACCTGGAGCTCGAAGAGCTCCGAACCAGAGCGAAATCAAAGAAATGGTCGAAGGAAGTGGATCAGCACTTTGATAAAGAACTCGAGAAGCTTGCCAGGATCAATCCTGCTGCGGCAGATTACTCGGTGCAACTCAACTACTTAGAGCTTATGCTTGATTTGCCTTGGGGAGAATATACCAAGGATAACTTTGAGTTGAGTCGTGCAGAGAAGGTGCTAAACAAAGATCACTATGGGCTGGAGAAAGTCAAGCAACGAATAATCGAATACTTGGCCGTATTAAAGCTGAAAAATGACATGAAAGCGCCGATCCTTTGTCTTGTGGGCCCTCCAGGGGTTGGTAAAACTTCGCTGGGAAAATCTATCGCCAGAGCCTTAGGTAGAAAATATACCCGTATGGCGCTTGGTGGGGTGCGGGACGAGGCGGAAATCCGTGGACACCGTAAAACCTATATCGGAGCGATGCCAGGACGTATTATACAGTCCCTAAAGAAAGCTGGGGCATCTAATCCAGTCTTTGTATTGGACGAAATTGATAAAATAGGTGCCGACTTTAAAGGGGATCCCTCCTCAGCGTTATTGGAAGTATTGGATCCTGAACAAAACACAAACTTCTACGACCATTACGTGGAAATGGAGTTTGATCTTTCTAAAGTAATGTTCATCGCTACAGCGAACTCGCTAAGCGGGATACAACCGGCACTGTTGGATCGTATGGAAATCATTGAGGTGAATGGCTATACGATCGAGGAAAAGATAGAGATCGCCAAAAAGCATTTACTTCCGAAGCAACGCGATATGCATGGTATCCAAGCCAAGGATATTACGCTCCGACCCAAAATGATCGAGAAAATTATCGAAGAATATACCCGAGAATCTGGTGTTCGCGGGCTGGAGAAAAAGATTGGTTCCATCATTCGCGGAATCGCCACCCGGATCGTCATGGAGAAACCTTACGAGACGGCTCTGAAATCGGCGGCGGTAGAGGAAATATTAGGCGCACCGATCTTTGACAAAGATCTTTATGAAAGCAACGATATCGCAGGCGTGGTCACTGGTCTGGCTTGGACTTCGGTCGGAGGCGATATTCTTTTCATCGAATCCAGTTTAAGCCCGGGTAAGGGTAAATTAAGCTTGACAGGTAATTTAGGCGAGGTCATGAAAGAATCTGCTGCAATTGCTATGGCGTATTTACGTTCCCATGCAGAGGCCTTTGGAATAGATCATAAAATATTTGATTTGTGGGATGTCAATATTCACGTTCCGGCGGGGGCTACACCTAAAGATGGCCCGTCGGCGGGGATTACGATGCTCACGGCATTGACCTCCTTGTATACCCAGCGAAAAGTCAAACCCAAACTTGCCATGACCGGAGAAATAACGCTTCGAGGCAAAGTGTTACCGGTGGGTGGAATTAAAGAAAAGATTTTGGCAGCAAAAAGGGCCAATATCAAGAACATTATTCTTTGCAAAGCCAATCAGAAGGATATTCTGGAGATTAAAGAAGACTATATACAGGATTTGACTTTCCATTACGTTACGGACATGAAGGAAGTCGTCAAAATCGCCCTCCTGGATGAGAAAGTCAAGGATGCAAAAACCCTTTTGCGCGATAGTTACTAAAAGCGAATCGGCAATTAGAGAGAGACCTGGAGATGCGAAGAATTTCCGGGTCTCTGCTGTTCAGCAATGGGTCCGATCGCGAATTACCTACTGACTTTTCAGGCCCATAATTTTTCCATATTTTTACAGCAATGATTGAACTTTACACAGATGGTGCTTCCAGTGGGAATCCAGGTCCTGGTGGCTATGGAACTATCCTGAGAGCTGTTTATCAGGGGACAAATCCCGAATTCACCGGTAAATTATTGGAAAAAGAATTTTCTGGTGGTTATCGAAAAACCACCAATAACCGGATGGAGCTGATGGCGGTTATTATCGGATTAGAGGGTATCAAGCAACCGGGTCAACAGGTCACCATTTATTCCGACTCCAAATATGTCATTGATGCCATTGACAAACGATGGGTATACGGTTGGATACAAAAAGGGTTTCAGGGTAAAAAGAACAAAGATTTATGGATGCGTTTGATGACTGTCTATCGAATCCATCAGGTCAAACTGGTCTGGGTAAAGGGACACGCCGGCCATCCCTTAAACGAACGCTGCGACCAGCTCGCTGTGAAAGCATCCAAGGATCCAGCGAGATGGAAAATCGATTCGGTCTTTGAGGTAGAATGCGCCTGATGTCTCTCCCCCATTCGACAACCTACCCTCAGCAGACTGCGCAGAAGCTCCGCCCTATCGGGATCGCCTCATCGCATGCGCTCCACGAACTGTGTGTTTGATTTGTCGCTAACTGGTTTATAGTTCTGGGGTAAAGGTCTTTGAACTTCTTGTGATTTATGGGCGATATATTGAGCTAAGGATGCTTCAGCCATTGGTACGGATTTACCTCGTGTTTTTTGCATATTGTGAAGAACGAATATATCATCGCCGATCGCTGTGCGGCCTCCTGAGTTCCGGCGAAGAGCCAATTTTTGCGTCCTAACCCCACGGGTCTTATGACATGCTCGACCAGGTTATTGTCGATCTGTAGATTTCCATCGTACCGATAAGCCGAGAGCGCATCCCAGCGGGCATAAGCATAGACCCGCGCCTTCAACACGTTAGACAACATCAGCACCCCGTGCGCTGTAAATGCGTATGCAATGCTCCACCGAGGTGCTGACGTGAAGGTATCACATTTCGTGATACCATGATTTCAACTTCTTCTTCCATGAGCTGAAACATGACGTGTTCTGAAAATTGTTCAATATTCCTTCTTACAGCCTGTCGTGGATGATAGGGCGGATACGCTCAATCTGCTTATTCCACGATCCCACATACGTGGTTGTGGTTATGATTTTGTTTTAACTTTTACGAAGCGACTCCAATGGAGGAGTACGGATTACTGAAATACTGTTTAGTATGCCAATCACTGCCGTGATGCTGGTGCTCAATGCTAGAAGAATCAGAACGACACTTAAATCTGGAGTATAGGACATGTCAAAAACGAAGATTGCCAGGAAATAAGCGACCAGCAGTGCCAAAACTATTCCCACAATCGAGGCCAACAAGCCCAAGGAGAAATATTCACTGAAATTGATCCAATAAATCTGTCGGCTATCCGCGCCGAGCGTCCGCAAAGTCACATTTTCTGCTATCCGCTGGCGCTTACTGATGCGTAGCGCACCAATTAACACCAGTATTCCTGTCAATACACTAAAACCAGCAAGAAATCTCACGACAAAACTGATTCGATCCAACAACATGGTCAAGATATCCAGCATCGCATGTAGATCAACGACGGAGACATTTGGAAAAGTGCCGACCACATCGGTCTGAAAGGCCAACGCTTGATCTGGACTGGGCAGCTGGGCAGTCATCAAATAAAACTGTGGGGCTTGATCAATACTGCCTTTGGCAAAAACCACTCGAAAATTTGATTGAAATCGGTTCCAATCCACTTGCCGAATGCTGGCCACTTGCGCTGGGACTTGAAGGCCTTGCACATTAAATTCGAGCTGATCACCAATTTCAACCCCCAACCGTTCCGCATAAGATTGATCCAAGGAAACTGACGCCATTTCCGAAGCGTTCACTTGACCGACCCATTTCCCATCGACAAGCTGCTCGGCAGCGGTGAGACTATCTCGATAAGTCGCACGAATTTCACCACGGAAGGCTCTGGCAGATACGTCCAGCGTAGAATCCGCCAATACTTCCTGTAGATCCAGTCCTCGTACGCGCTCCAAGTGCATCGTCACAACTGGAACTGTTTCTGTAATCTGATACTGCTTATCCTCGGCTAAAGCGAGCAGCGGGCCACGTTGAGAGGGCTGGATATCAAATAGTAACATGTTGGCTTGACTCTGTTGCGAGGCGTGTTGTACGCGTTGAAGTAACAAATCTTGGATCAACAGCATTGAACCGATTAACGCTGTGCCCAGTCCGATAACGAAAATTAGGGTGCCCGTTTGGTTATTTGGCCGATAAAGATTCGCGAGCCCCTGTCGAAACAAATAAGGTAAATCGGAGAGGAAATACCGCTTAATTAAATTGATTGTCACTTTTGCAAACAAAAACAACAAGAGGAAAATGACTAACATCCCGGCGACAAATAGGAAAGTGTCTCGCCAGTCGTCCATTTGCATTCGCGCATAAATGACGACGAACCCCAGAATCAGCAGATAGACCAATCCACTGAGTCTATCGATATAAGGCGTTTGGGAGGTTTGTCCGATTCGCAACGATCTTAAAGGAGAAATACGACGTACACTGGAGAGTGGCAGTAGCGCAAATAAACCGGCGACAATAGGTCCCATTAATAGACCTTGTCCGATCGCGGACCACGAAATCTGCGGGTTTAAACGAACGGGTAAAACATCTTGAAGAAGCAAGGGAATAAAAAATTGCAAAGCCGTACCGAGTAACGTTCCGACAATTCCGCCCAAAAGTCCCATAACGACAAATTGCGTCAAATAGATATAAAAAGCAGTGGATGCGCTTGCCCCCATGCAGCGGAGGATAGCAACTGCAGCGTGTTTTTCACGGACAAATACTTGTGCTGCACTCCACACGCCGATACAGCCTAGTAAAAGGGCTACAAAACCGGATAATTCCATGAAACTTGCCATATCCTCAAAGGATCTTCCCGTATCTCGCTTCACCGTTTCGGTGGTGGAAGCCCGCAGCTGCAAAAGATCGAGTTGATCGTCTGAATCAGCCAGTAATTGTTGGCTATTGGTGCCCTCGGGAAGGACGAAATAATATAAATACTCCACTCGACTGCCTTGCTGTCTAAGGCCGGAGTTCTCGAGTTGGGATAGTGATACAAAAACACTGGGCGCCAAAGCGCTGCTTAATGACCGCTGTCCTGGCTGTGAAAGGACGTTGCCTAAAATAGGTAAGTTTTTTTTCCCGAGCTGCAACGTATCGCCGAGCCGCACACCCAATTGCTGAAACAGGGTATTTTCGATCCAAAAGCCTTCTTGCTGATCAGCCAGTTTCAAAAAACTTCCCTTGGGTTGGTCTTCCATTTGCCCATAAAACGGAAAATCACCCGCAAGTGCGCGAACCTGCACTAACCGTGAACTCGTGGTACTTGATGCACGAACCATGGACATGAATCGTTCTTCTTTGGCTGTGGCTTGACTGAACTGACCGATCGAGTCTATAAATTGTTGCGCAGCTTCAGTGGGTTCTCTACGACTTTCTAAAACGAAATCCGCGCCCAATAATTCTGCAGCTTGTCTGTCGATATCATCGGATAGGTTATCATGAAATCCGCTAATTGATACCAAAGCGGCAATCCCCATAATAATCGAGGAGGTAAAAAGCAACAGTCTTGACCATCGTCTACGTCCATCCCGCCACGCCATTAATAAGACCCATCTCCAATTCATTGCAGTCGTCCTCCTTTAATGGGAATCGTTCGATCCGTCTTCGCTGCAAGCTCCTGATCGTGGGTGACGATAACTAAAGTTGTTCCTGATCGCTTATTTAAATCAAAGAGCATATCCTCGATCATGCGTCCAGTGTCTGCATCCAGACTGCCGGTAGGCTCGTCGGCAAACAAAATAGCGGGTTGATTCGAAAATGCCCGAGCTAAAGCAATTCGCTGTTGTTCGCCGCCGGATAATTGCGAGGGATAATGGTCGGCTCGTGAAGCCAATCCAACACGATCTAGTAAATCCATTGCGGTCTTCTTGATGGCCCCGGTCCGACCTTGTAATTCCATCGGCACCTGTACATTCTCCACGGCAGTTAGCGTGGGTAACAGCTGGAAATTCTGAAAAACAAAGCCGACGTGTTCATTGCGGATCTTTGCGAGCTCATCTTCATTTCGCCCCATTAATGGCACGTCCCGCAGGAAAATTTGTCCTGCACTGGCTTGATCGAGTCCGGCGCAAAGACCAAGCAACGTGGTCTTCCCGCTGCCCGATGGTCCGACAATGGAAACGGTTGCTCCTGCTTGGATTTCGAAATTAATATCCTGTAAAATCGTCAGCTGTTGTTCTCCCTGACCAAAATGCTTGGTAATCTGATGGACGCGGAGGATAGGTTCTATTGCCATATCTCTAAATTTAAACAAAATTTTGGCTAAATTAGCCTCATGAAGCAGACCGGAGGCATCCCGATAGTCCTATTGGGTATAATTTTACTTTTATCTTGCAACTCGACGTCTAATGATCAGCGGGAACAGCAACAGGAAGAAGAAACTACAGCAGTAAGTGACACAACCCAACGCATCCTGTTTTTCGGTAACAGTCTCACCGCGGGCTATGGTCTGGAGAACCCAAAGGAGGCTTTCCCTAGTTTGATTCAACAAAAAATCGATTCCTTAGGTCTACCCTACACGTGTGTCAATGCGGGTTTGAGTGGCGAAACGAGTGCAGGCGGAAAAGATCGTATTGATTGGGTATTGCGCGAACCGGTCGATATTTTCGTCTTGGAGCTTGGCGCAAATGATGGTTTAAGGGGAATAGAAACCGAGGCAACGCGAGCAAACCTGAAAGAGATCGTTCAGAAAGTCAATGCGGCTTACCCGGATGCTGATTTAGTGCTTGCCGGAATGATGGTCCCGCCGAGTATGGGGCAACAGTATTTTGATCAGTTCGCCGCAATATTTCCCAGGCTCGCCCAAGAGATGGATATGGTGTTAGTCCCTTTTCTTCTGGACAAGGTTGCGGGCGTGGGGGACCTGAACCAATCCGATGGTATCCATCCCACAAAACAGGGGCAAATTATTATAGCAGAAACAGTCTGGGAACATCTAAAACCGTTATTGTAAGCCCTACAATGTCTACCCGAATTGTCCTCGGATATAATTCGAGGTAATTTCGTCCGCCGGACGGTTAAAGATATCGGCGGTCAATCCCTCTTCTTTCACCTCACCCAGATACATGAATACGGTCTTGTCGGCTATTCGCTGGGCCTGTTGCATATTGTGCGTGACGATGACCATCGTATATTTCTCTTTCAGGTGTATGATCAATTCTTCAATTTTTAAGGTACTGACCGGATCGAGTGCCGAACAAGGTTCATCCATCAGAATCACTTCCGGACGAAGGGCTACCGCTCGAGCAATACACAAGCGTTGTTGTTGTCCTCCTGAGAGACGAGTCGCTGGCATTTTTAAATCGTTTTTTACTTCCTCCCAAAGAAAAGCTTCTCGTAACGCTTTTTCAATTACGCCCTTACCGTGAGGCAGATTGTTGATTTTCAATCCATAAGCAATGTTGTCGTAAATGCTTTTTGGAAACGGATTTGCTTTCTGAAACACCATCCCAATGCGCTTCCTGATCTCGGTAACTGGAACACTGCGCGAATACAGATCGAGATCCTCAAGCAGCAATGTCCCTTCGATCTTAGCGTCCGAAGAAAGGTCGTGCATACGATTAAAAGAACGAAGCAGCGTACTCTTGCCACAACCGGATGGTCCAATTAAAGCCGTAATTTTATGGGCTGCGAATTGCACATTCACATTCTTTAAAACCGCTTTGGATCCGAAGCGGATGTGGAGGTTTTTTGCAGCAAGCTTAGTTTTCATTTTTCCTGTATCTATAGCGAATATAAAAGGCCGTCAAATTTAAAAAGAAGACGACAATGATGAGTACCAAAGCAGTACCATACGCAATAGGCCGTACTTCCTCAATCGACTGATGCTGCGTTGAAAGCATATATAAATGATAAGGAAGTGCCATGAATTCTTGATTCAAGTAGCCACTTGAACCGTTAATATAGAACGCCGCCCCAGTGAAAAGAATCGGTGCGGTTTCTCCGGAGGCGCGGGACAGTGTCAAGACCAACCCGGTCAATATACCGGACATCGCCGATGGGAGAATTACATCTTTAATGGTTTCAAATTTGGTAGCTCCAACAGCCAAAGCTGCCTCTCGGGTACTGTTTGGGATTCGCATCAACGCCTCTTCAGTGGTCGTAATGATATAAGGCAAGGAAAGTAATCCTAAGGTTAATCCGGAGGCCAACATCGATGTTCCGAATGCCAGAGCCTGCACAAATAATGCAAGCCCAAATAGACCGTAGATAATCGACGGTACACCCGACAGATTACGAATGGAGGCACGGATGATCCTCGTCAGCCAATTATTCTCCGCGTACTCCTGAAGATAGATAGCACAGGCGATCCCAAACGGAATAGAGAAAACAGCTGTGATTAACGTCAATATTACGGTTCCGATAATTGGGGTTAAGATACCACCACTGGTCATACCTTCAGCGGGAATTGTCGAGACAAATTCCCACGATAGCAGATGGATGCCCTTCGAAAATATCTCCCAGAGGACGACCACAAGAAAAAAGCAAACCAACAACGTGGCGAGCAACAAAGTCCCCCATTCAATAGTACTTACGAACACTCTTGATTTACGCTGCATGGAATTTTCTAAAACGATTGATAAGGTATTCTCCGAGCATGTTCGCGACCAATGTCATGACGAATAGCACCGTGGCGATCGCGTACAATGCGTAATAATGGGTGGTTTGATACGGCACCTCTCCCATCTCAATAGCAATGGTTGCGGTCATAGTTTTCACCGAATCCAACATCCCGGTGGGTAGTATAGAGGCATTTCCGGTGGCCATTAACACGGTCATGGTTTCTCCGATCGCACGTCCTACGCCTAGCATAACCGCTGCAATGATACCTGGTGCCGCGGCGGGTATAACGACTTTTCGGAGTGTTTGCCATTTGGTGGCCCCGACACCATAGCTCGCTTCTTTATACGCTTTTGGCACCGCGTGTATTGCGTCTTCAGCCACCGTTATAATGGTCGGTAAGGCCATGACGGCTAATAAAATAGCGCCATTAAGGGCATTCAAACCATTGGAAAGATCGGCCAAACTAGCAATTCCTGGGCTGACCACGACAATGCCCAAAAAACCGATGACAACAGAAGGAATCGCGGCCATCATTTCAATTGTTGGTTTCAGTATGTTTTTTAATCGGGGGCTGGCATATTCGGCAATAAAAGCGGCCGTACCAATACCGATCGGTATGGCGATAAACATGGCTCCGAAAGTCACCAGGGTGGTGCTGAGAATTAGGGGGAGCATGCCATATTTGGGGTTGTTTCCCGTAGGGTTCCACTCCAAACCCGTAATAAAGTCCAAGGGCTTGACATCCATAAAAAAAGAAAAGGAGTTGTAGATCAGCATCGCTAAAATCCCACCCAAAAGCGCAAGGACCAAAAGGCCAGTAGTCTTGAACACATACTTAAAAATAACATCGAGGGTGAGTCTGGCTCTATATCTCATCAGTCTGGCCTGCTAATAGGTAATATCCATGCTCTGCAATTAAGTCTCTCCCGGCGGGACTCCTTTCGAAATTAACAAAAGGCCTTACCTTGGCCCACGACTCCGCTAGAATAAATTGGTACAAGGGACGCTGAAAAAAATAAGTCCCTGCATTGATCGCCTGCTGATCCATAGGAGAAATCGCAGGTTCGTCTTGGTTGACGGAAATCGACAGGACCTTGATGCCCCGCGGTGCCGTCGGATCTTGCCCTACGTAGCCCGCTCCCACATAACCTATTCCTGTTCGATCAGCCTTCACGCCTTCAATAATTTGCGCGTTTCCCGTCATTTCCTTTGCGGTGTTGGCAAACTCAATCGTCAATTTCTTTTTAATAAAGGAGTGGGTTCCTGAACTGCTTTGACGGCCATAAATATTGATGGGTAGCGAGATATCAGTTATTTCTGACCAATTCAGGATACTCCCGTCAAGTATACGGGCTAGTGTTTCCGCGTCAATTTCATCCAAAGGCAAATCTTTATGGACGACAAAAGCGGTGGCATCTTCAGCGAACACGACCGTTTTGAGCTCGATATCCTTTTGTTTGAACTGTGCTTTTTCTTCCGCAGATAATGGCCTTGAGGAATTGGCAATATCGGCCTGCCCATTCATCAACGAGGTAATCCCCAAGCCAGACCCACCTCCCGATATGGCGATATTGAAAGTTGGATCAAGCTTTGTAAACTTTTCCGCAAGATTAACCGCCAAATTGACTTCTGTATCCGATCCCTTCATTTTAATTGCGTTGGAATTACTACTACACGCACTGCTCAGTAAAAGTGCAGCTGCCAAAAGGAGTCGCATCAAGTCAGATAATGCTTTCTTCATCAGCACAAATTTGAAAATTTAAGATTAGCTTAAGATTAACAGAATATCAAGTATTCCCTAATTCACACAGCGTTTTCTGTACGATAGACGATCCACGCTCCGGTGTCTACCTGTACGTTGAAAAAACGAGTCATCGGTTCCTCTATCTTGAAAAAAACTACTGTTTTCGATGGCTATTGAACCAACCCATGCGCCACCGACCTTTACGAAAAGAAAAAAACACCTAAACTCTGGGCATAGCGGGCCCGCGCGATACTGCCCCAAAGGGGGGAACTAGAAAAACAGAACTGCGATAAGGTTTTCGTTATTTGTTTACTAATTTTCTGGAGACTTTACGCATTAGGATGGGCAGTCTGGAAGAAACACGGGCAACTCTGCAAGACATCAGATGGAAGAGTACGCTAAACGATTCAACTTACCCTACAATTTATCGCAAAAGCAGGTTCATCCTTTTCGCCAAAATATTTTTTGGATCTTCAAGAACAAAAGATACCTGTTCTCCATGCTCTTAGGCGTTTTTTATGCACACTTTCAAAAAACGTGCAGATTTCAGATAACCAAGTGCAGGAACAGCGTATTCATCGGCATCACGTGCTTCTTGCTGCGCGCTATTTTTTTCTGGTATTCCTCATCGTGCTCATGGTCGTCCGTCTACTGATGATCGACCATGAGCAAAAATAACAGTTGATCAAGGGCATATGGATGGAACGACTCTTTACTTCCACTAAGCGTCTGGTCGCTCGCTTAATGGGGGTGCGCTAACGGTTGTCTTGCCGCCGTCCTTCCAAGCCAGGAAACTGCCGGGAAAATTATACACGTTTTTAAAGCCCTGGCTCTCCAAATAGGATGTGGCAATGCTGGCCCGATCACCCGATTGACAGTGCACCATGATGGTCTTGTTTTTCAATTCTTCAGGAATTCTCGATCTCATATCCCCCAAAAAGTAATGCTGTGCTCCAGGTATGTGTTCCTTTCGATATTCCTTTAAACTGCGTACATCAAGAAGAATTTTCCCCGATTGATCTTTCCAGTCCTCGACCGTATGCAAATCAACCTGTTTGCTGCGCACCAACTCAGCGCCCTGAAGATCCGTGATTACCCCTCGTATCCGATCCATACCGATGCGCATCAGCTTTCTGGCGACCTCTGGCACCTCATCTTGCTCAGCAATGAGGATCAAATCTTGGTCGTAGGGAAGCATCCAACCTGCCCAATTGGCGAGCGAATTATTATGCTGTATGTGAATCGCTCCAGAAAGGTGCCCTTCTGCGAATCGATCTTTTCTTCGCGTGTCGAGCACGATATAATCATCCAACTCCTTCAACGCTGTCCAAGAGAGCCTCGGCCAATCAGGCACTTCGGTCAATAGCTCGCGCTGGGTCCGATTTCGTCGCTTCATTTCTGAAAAGTAGGTCGGCACCTCGGGTTGATCAGCAAATAGGTTTCTTTTAAAGCCATCGAAATCATGGCGAAACTGGAAGACCCAGTTTCGAATTTTCTCATACCCGACCGTACTGCTGGGGACTGCACCAAGTGCTTTTCCACAGGCTGATCCCGCTCCGTGCCCGGGCCAGACTTGTACATAATCGGGTAAATTTTCAAACTTCTTGAGCGAGTCGAACAATTCGCTCGCCCCCTGTTCTTTGGCTCCTGATTGGCCGGCGGTGATTTCCAGTAAATCGGGGCGGCCTACGTCACCAACAAACAGAAAATCTCCGGTAAAAATCATCACTGGTTCATCCGTTGCCACATGATCCCGCAGGAGGAAACTGATACTCTCGGGGGTGTGTCCTGGCGTATGGATGATTTCCAAGGATAGATTTCCCAACCGGATCACATCTTTATCTTTTAAACCGACATGATCAAATTCGTACTGCCAGTGTGCCCCGCCTTCGTCGGATAAATACAGGTTAGCACCTGTCAATGCGGTAAGCTCACGAGATCCCGCAAGAAAATCAGCATGTATATGGGTTTCTGCTACGTGAGTAATTCGCATGCCTTGTTGATTGGCTATTTGAAGGTAAATATCGACATCCCGTTGCGCATCAATCACGAGGGCTTCCTTAGAGGTTTGACAGCCAATAAAGTAACTAGCCTGTGAAAGGGTTTTATCATAAATCTGTTGAAAAAACATAATCGAATCTGTTTTGTTAACTAGACCAATATAGGAAAGCAAAACAATTAAATGGCACAATCCAACTATTTTTCTATCCTTTTATAAGGATTAAAGGAGTCCGGTAGACCGGGAAAACAATGAGCCGACGATCACCTTCAATTTGCGATCCACGGAGGTTCACCGAAATTTTCTGGTCAGTTACCGAAAATTTTCCCTTTTTGACCTAAATGCGTGCAGCCAGCTTTTCAAATAAGCAGTATATTTGAGTAATGTGCTATAAGGCAAAGAACAAAATGGTATAATCAAATAAAATTTTTAAACTATGTCCATCAAAGAAACATTTACCGTTACCGGTGAGAATCTATTAAAAAGAATAAAAGAATTGATTGCAGAAGGTAACGTTACCAAAATCAGTATCGCTGATAAGAACGGCAAAGAAATCATGAGCTTCCCAATCACCTTAGGTGTTATCGGTGTCGTGTTAGCACCAATTTTTGCAGCAATAGGCGCCATTGCTGCGTTATTGACCGAATGCAAAATTACGGTCGAACGAGAAGCGAAAACGCCTCAGGAGGAAGAAGAAGCCACTAAGCAAGGGGAAAACAACGCAGCCACGCCTCCGGCACCGGATTCAGATATTGAGGTTCGCTAATCTGATTCTAGATTTTTTTCAAGACCGATTGACTTCTGACAATACGATCCTGATCAATGCCGGCCTCCGGCCGGCATACCAGGTCGAATAGATTTTCGCTACTATATGCTAATCTCTTAGGGTTATGGATCCGAACAAAAGACGAATAACAGATTACGTCCGACAATTGCAGGGCAACTTGGACGGGAATAACTGGCTCGATGAGAACTATCAAAAAAAATTGGAAAACGTGGATGCCGAGCAGGTATTTACTCGCCCACTCCCGGAGATCCACAGCGTGGCTGAATTAGTGGCGCATGTCCTTATTTGGAGGAAGGAAAGTATAAAAAGGCTAACAGGGATCCAGTCTGAGCTAACCGCTGACCACCCGGAGAACTGGCGCAACAACGACGAATTGAAGACAATCGGCTGGAGGAGATTAAAAAATGAGCTATTCGAATCTCAAGAAGAGCTCATTGAACTATTGAAGCAAAAACAAGACCACTATTTAACTGACAATCAATACACAGCGGGCTATTCATATCAATTTCTAATTGAAGGATTAATCCACCATGATATATACCATTTAGGTCAAATTGGAATCACAACAAAATTGCTTCGGTTAGGGGTTTCTAGTCCCCCATAGCCTTCTCTTTGTTGTATTCATTTACACGGGTGAGCGAATATCCTCAATCCAGCACGACATCTCGTACTTGCACCTTGGTCCAATATTTTGAATAAATTTCTCCGGCAGCGAGGTGGTCCGGGTGGTTTTCATACAGGTTGATCTGTTCTAAATCATCAAAGGTGACCAGTAAAAAATAGGAAAAGGAATTATCGACCACATCCCGGGGTGTGGTCGGCGCAGGCTTCCCTGTATAGAGAGATTTTACGCCGGGCACTTTTCGCAACGCCTCAAAAAAATTCAGGAAATCTTTTTCCTCTTCTTGGGTAATTCCCTCTTTCAACCAGAAGTAAACAGAATGGACAATAAGACCCGACTGAAATTCATCGGATGATGCTGCGTTTTCGTTCTCGGTAGGACCTGGTGAACAGGCTCCTAGTAGCGCGCTCGAACCTGCACCGACGAGCATAGAGGCAATAAAGTGTTTTCTTTTCATCAGAATTATTGTTAGTTTAATGGTTTACGGTAATCTAAGATACAAATTTCCATAGAAAATGTAGTGCGATTACGACAATCGCGAAAGCTTTCACAGCGATTTCGAGGCGATCAGATTGCAAGGACCATTCATTGTGACAAATGACAAGGATAATTTCCCATCATACACTATATTTGCATCGGCTTGCCTTCCAATTAATTTGTTTGTATTTAAACAAATACGATTGTAGGCTGTTATTATCGGAACGCGTAGTATTGAATAGTCATCACCGATTTTTAATTTACAGAATAAACACGGGCTTTGAATAGATTTGGTCGCATTGTCATAAAAACCATTTTGTGGATCGTTGGTTCGATTATCGCATTACTTTTACTCTTGATTTTCTTAATTCGGTTACCTTCGGTACAAAATTATGCCGTGGGAAAGGTCACCAACTATCTCGAGAACAAAATTGGCACCCAGGTCGATATTGGACACCTCTATATTAACTTTCCTAAAAAACTGGAACTCAAAGATGTCTATTTTGCCGATCAAACGAACGACACACTTTTTGCTGGCGAATCGCTGCAAGTCGACATCAATATGTTCAAGCTTTTTCGAAACACGGTCGAGATAAAAGACCTGCAGTTGGCGGGCTTAACGGCGAAAGTTAACCGTACGTTACCTGATAGCGCCTTTAATTTCGATTATATTGTCTCTGCTTTCGCTAGCCAAGAAGAGAGTACGACAACTGCGGATAGCTCGGCAGCATTGATTTTCGATATCGATAAAGTTCGTTTTGAAAGAATTAAATTTCAGTACCACGACGAGGTTATAGGCACATCCGCTGCTATTGATTTAACGTATTTTGATACGCGGGTTAAGACTTTTGATCTCACCGGGAATATGGCTTTTAACATCCCTGATATTCGCATCGATGGACTTCGGGCTCAGATCGACCAATGGGCGGTAGCCAGTAACGACGAGGCACCAGAGGCCAGTGACTTCGGCGTCCCTGATCCGAGTGCTGAAGTCAGTACTTTAATGCCGAATATTGACATTCGAACGCTTGATTTAAGTGATATTTTGATTGGATATCAGGATCAGACCACGCAGATGGAAACGAAGTTCGATATTGGAAATTTATCCGCTCGTATTAAAGAATTGGATTTGAACGATGAGCAGGTCAATATCGAGGCGCTCAATCTGAATCGTTCGGATTCGGAGATTTTCCTTGGAAGAACCAAGCCGTCTGCAGAAACACCAGAAAACGATGAGGGTTCTTCAATAAACTGGGAGGTCACGGTTGGCGATCTAGCAATCGATCAAACCAATGTCTGGTTCCGAGATGATAATCAAGCGCGCACCCAGGGATTGGATTACTTCAACATGAAGTTAACTGATCTAGCGGGCAGCATCCAAGATGTGTATTATTCCACAGACTCTATTTCGGGAAATCTCAAAGATTTGACCGTTGCCGACCACTCGGGGTTCAAGATTAATCAGCTTCAAACTGATTTTGTTTATACCAATACCGGAGCAACGCTCAAAGGATTACTGATCGAAACGCCCAATACGGTTATTCGGGATGAAGTAATGATCAGTTACCCTTCATTGGATGCCGTGTCTGAGAACCCGGCTACCCTGCAAATTCATGCGAACATTCGAGAGAGTCACATTGACATGAAAGATGTTGCGTTCTTGATGCCTGATCTGGAAAAGGAAGAGACCCTTAAATCGTTAATGGATAAACGGTTTCACATCGATGGCCGCATCACCGGGAGATTGGATGATCTCCGTATCCCACAACTCGAATTCCGTACTTTAGACAACACACAACTCGTCGCTACTGCTCATATCAAAGGGCTACCGGATACTGAAAAGCTCTACATGGATCTGGATCTAAAAAAACTCGTCACGGGCCGTAGTGATTTGGAACGTCTCATAGCGCCCTCCCTCCTTCCGGACAGTATACAATTGCCTAGAAACATTAGCCTGGCGGGAACATTCAAAGGAGGAATGACCGGCTTTGACACCGACATGAAGTTAGTTACTGAACAGGGGAACATGGCCGTCAACGGCACGCTGGATATGGGATCCGACACGACCTACAATGCTTCTATAGCTATCGACAATTTCAATCTCGGTGAATTTCTGAATCAAGATTCGGTATTGGGTATTGTAGCCGTCCAAGCACAGGTCGAGGGAAGAGGACTGGACCCTAAAACAATGAACACCAATGTATTAGGGGCTATAGAGCGGTTCGACGCCATGGGGTATCAATATCAAAACATCGATATCGATCTCAACGCTGAAGCGGGCGATATTACCGGCACAATTAACAGCCCCGATCCCAACATTGCCTTAAACGCAGACATCCATGCCGACCTGCGTGGTGAGTTGCCACTTGTTTATGCGGAACTCATGGTGGACAGTATTAATTTACAGAACCTCCATCTGATGGAGCAAGATGTCCGATACCACGGAAAAATAATTGCTGATTTCCAGACATTGGATGTCGATAGCCTGAATGGCACCTTGTATATTACCGGATCCTCGTTGGCGTATGAACAACAGCGTTTAGCATTGGATACGATTTCTTTACAGGCGCAATCCGACAGTAGTCGAAGCATGTTACTTTTGAACTCAGAATTCATCAACGCTCACCTGACTGGCCAATACAAGCTCAGTGAGCTCAGCGCATCGATTTCTGATATTATACAAACCTATTATGCCCCTTCTGGTCAACTTCAGGAGTACGACTATTCACCGCAGCAATTTGAGTTTTCTGCGCATGTGAATCATTCGCGATTATTACGTGAATTTGTGCCGGAACTTGAAGAGATGGATGATATCACGTTGGATGGGACATTCCAAAGCGAAGAGCAGTCTATCATGGCCAAGCTACTGGCCCCAAAGATTACATATAGCGGGACCGAAATCGAAAACGTTGGGGTCGATCTAATTTCCGCTGACAGCACGTTGTATTACAGCGCTCTGGTTGGACACGTACTCGTCGGTGACGTTGAATTAACCAATACGGTGGCCAGCGGGAGCGTCAAAGATAATTTAATCGATT
This sequence comes from Sphingobacterium sp., assembly GCA_052092145.1. Lineage (GTDB taxonomy): Bacteria > Bacteroidota > Bacteroidia > Sphingobacteriales > Sphingobacteriaceae > Sphingobacterium. Next base: position 122,912 of record JBQDCW010000002.1, read on the forward strand.
TTGGCTTATGGATTAAAGATAAGGAAGATCAGGAGCAGTATTATTTGGGGGCCGATATGCTCGTGGAAGAAAATAATTACCAGCTCTCTCTGAAAGAAGATGGTTTAATGTTGAACTACGAGGATTGGGTAATCGATCCGAATAACAGCATTAGCTTCGGGTCTCAGGGTGTTAGCGCGTCACAATTTCGATTGAGTAATAGCGGACAAGAACTATCTATTCAATCTCAGGACTCCAGCTTAAACGCGCCAATAGATTTAAATTTCAACAATTTCCGCATCGAAACACTATCCGAAATTTTAGATTCGGAAACCTTGAAGTTGGGTGGAGGCATCAATGGGCAAGCAACAGTTTCTCGCTTTCAGAGCAGCCCGGTTTTTGTGTCCGATCTAACCATCGATCAATTTTTCTTTGGTACCGACACCATTGGTAATGTCGCTATTCAAGTTAATAATATTCGAGAAAACACGTTTTCCGCTGACGTCCACATTACGGAAAACGGTAATGACGTACAGTTGACGGGAGATATTATCGCTCCACCGGAAGGAGACATGCAGATCGACGCCATCTTAGCCTTAAGTCCTATGCAGATGCAAACTATACAGACTTTCAGCATGGGAAGCTTGCGCGATGCTTCAGGCACCTTAGCGGGTGATCTGCATATCACGGGGACGCCTTCTGCCCCAAGAATAAATGGGGAATTAACCTTTAACGATGCAATTATTAACGCATCGATGTTGAACTCTGCTATGAAAATAGATGGACAAAAAGTCTACTTTAACAATCAGGGAATCAATTTCAAACAGTTTAATCTAGTGGATTCAAAAAACAACACCGCTAGATTAAACGGCAGTATTCAAACGCAAACGTATACAGATTTCACGTTCAATCTCAGCTTAGCGACAGATGATTTTGAAGTGATGAATTCCACTCGGGAAGACAATGATTTATTTTTCGGGAAAATGTACGTTACCTCGAACCTGAAGATTACCGGCAATCTCGACAAGCCCAGAATTGACGGTTCGGTACGTGCCAATGATAATACGGACTTTAATTTCGTGGTACCCAACGAGGATCCAGGTGTTGCTCAACGTGATGGCGTCATCAAATTCGTCAACAGAAGCGATACAGCACGCGCCAATGTATTCGCACAATTGGACTCGATGACGACCGTGTCCAGCAATCTATCTGGGTATGATATAGCCTTGAACCTCAGTACCGATAGAGAGGCCAAATTTAAGGTGATTTTGGATGAAGGAACACAAGATGCCTTGAATATTCAGGGGGTGGCAGAGATCAATACAAGCATCGACGCTAATGACAAAATTACGATGTCCGGAACTTTCACTGTAGAAGAAGGAGATTACACGTTCTCCTTTGGTCCCATCGCGAAGGACTTTAAATTCCAAAAAGGAAGTACGATCACCTGGAACGGTGACCCGTTGGACGCGCGTTTGAATATCACTGCGATCTACACGGGGAAATTCGCGACGTTGGAACTGGTGCAAAATCAAACTGCGGGTGAAAGTCAGAACCTCTACAAACAGCGTATTCCTTTCAACGTGCTTTTGAACCTAACCGGTGAGCTTTTTAATCCAGAAATCAACTTCGACATTGATTTAGATGAAAACAACGCGATTGTTTCTCAAGATGTCGTCAGTAAAGTGAATATTGCTTTAGCCAACATCAGAGACGACCCGGCCGAGCTCAATAAACAAGTGTTTTCACTGATCGCCCTGGGGAGATTCATGTCGGCAAATCCATTTGAAAGTCTTTCAGGAGGCGGTACCGAGGCGATGGTTCGGAGTACGGTGAGCTCGTTTTTGAGTGGGCAACTGAATAATTTAGCTTCTGACCTGATTCAAGGTGTTGAACTGGACTTTAATCTCAATTCTGAGGAAGATTACTTGACCGGAAATGCGCAAACCAGGACGGATCTCAATGTCGGTATTTCAAAAATGTTGTTTGATGATCGTTTGAAAATTACGATTGGATCCAATTTTGAAGTTGAGGGAAACACTCGGCCTGGTGAAAAGGCCTCTAATATTGCGGGCGATATTTCCTTAGATTATCAATTGTCTAAAGACGGCCGCTATTTTGCTCGAGTTTATCGAAAGAATCAGTACCAGGCTACGCTGCAAGGTCAATTCGTAGAAACAGGTATCGGATTCATTATTAATATGAGTTACGATCGATTTAAAGAACTGTTTATGAATTCGAATGCATTAGCCGAATATTACAATACCGACAGTCGAGGTTTCCGTAGACGCTTCGACGTCGAACGGATGGAGACCGACTCTACTTACCGCGATAGCGTCCGTTTAGTCATTCGTGATAGTTTAATGAAAAACAGTCCTGAGTTCCGTAAACGCGTGGAAGAGCGTCAGCAACAAAAAAGGCAAGAATCACTAGATTCTACCGACACCCGATCCGGCCCGACATCGAGAAAGGATTCCTCGGACACCCACCCGATCGAGCACAATAAGGCCGCTATTAAGAATGAAGAAGAAGAAGGAGGTTCGGATGAACGTTAAACTATTACTTGCAGTTGCAGCAGCTTTGTTAGTTGCCGCCAGCTGTAATCCAACTAAATATGTAGCAGACAACGAAACACTCTATACGGGTGGAACCGTAACGATCCATCACGACTCTATTCCAAAAGACAGGAAAGAAGCTTTCGAGGATTTTTTGGGAGAATCGCTGTTGCCCAAACCGAATTCAAAGTTTCTAGGCATGTATTTTAAACTGGGTCTTTGGAATATGGGCGGTGGCCCGGATAGTAGTACGAATTTTTTTCGTCGCTGGCTGAAGAATCAAGGGCAAGATCCGGTTTTGTTGAGCGAGGTAAACCGGGACTATAATGAGAACCTGTTGCGGAACAAAATGGAAAACCTGGGCTTCTTCAATGCTGAGGTTACCTCCGACACTTTAATTGATGGCAAAAAGGGATCCGCGCACTATGCGGCATTCCCTGGTCAAATTTATCGGATTAACCAGGTACAATTCGATGTCGATAGTACCACGGCATTGGGTAAATCAATTCTGGGAACACAGGAACAAACGCTTCTACAAAAAGGCAACAATTATAACCTGGATGTCATTCTGAACGAGCGTGACCGGATCGACAACCAACTCAAGCACCAGGGATACTATTATTTTAATCCTGACAATCTATTGGTAGAAGTAGATAGTAGTATAGGAGACTATCAGGTCGATATGTACATGACGGTGAAACCTGAAACGCCCGCTCAGGCCAAAAAACCTCAGCATATTGGAAACGTCTACGTATTCGCAGATTATCGTGAGACTTCCAGCAGCAACCGCAGACGAATCCCGCGCAATACCGAAAAATATGATGATCAATTCTATATCATCGATCGAGAAAATAAATACCGTAAAAAGGTTCTGGCAAACCACCTATTCGTCGAACCGGAAAAGATGTACAATCGCTGGGATCATAATCAGACGATTAATCACCTGGTCAATTTAAACACGTTTAAATTCGTTAAAAATGATTTTGTCGATAGTCCAGACTCAACCGATCATTTGGATGTCTATTATTACCTCACCCCAATGGAACGTAAAGCCATTCGATTGGAACTGATTGGTAAAACCGCATCGGTCTATAACGGTACTGAGATAAACGCTAACTGGACACTACGCAACGCCTTTAAAGGTTTCGAAACGTTGACTGCATCGGTATTTGCTGGTTATGAAACTCAAACCGGAGGTAACGTCAATCTCAACTCCAGTTACCTTCGTTACGGGATGGAAATCGGAATTACTTGGCCCCGTTTATTGTCACCATACAAATGGGCACCGGCTCGCCAGTATTTACCAAAGACATTTTTAAAAGCGGGGTATGAATTTCTAAACAGACGTTCGGCCTATACGTTGAACTCGATGACGTTAAATTATGGCTATGCTTGGAAAGAAAATGCCCAAAAAGACCATAACTTGACGGTTGCTGAGATCATTTACGTCCAGCCCCGCGGAATAACGGACGAATACCGCGCACAAATGGACACCGTGCCGACACTACGTCATATTGTAGATCCTCAGTTTTCCTTCGGGCCCAATTACATTTATACCTTCACCAACACCATGGAGGATAAAACACATACGTTTTATGCGAAGGCCGGACTCAATACCTCGGGAAATATTCTCGGTCTCATACAGGGGGCTAATTATAAAGAAGACAATATCAAAACACTATTCGGAACACCCTATTCACAATTTGTAAAGTTGGAGGCCGATTTAAGACATTATCTCAAATTGACCCCTAGTTCGACGTTGGCCTCGCGCGTGATGATCGGGACCAGTCATTCCTATGGCAATTCGCGATCCCTCCCCTATCTCAAGCAGTATTTCACTGGAGGTCCCAATGGACTCCGGGCCTTTCGGGCTAGAGCGGTGGGGCCGGGAACTTCCATTCCACAAAATCTCGGTGAGGATAACTTTTTTGCCGACCAGACTGGTGATTTTAAACTGGAATTAAACACCGAGTACCGGGCGAAAATTGCCGGTATGCTCCACTGGGCAGCTTTTATCGACGCAGGTAATATTTGGCTTCAAAATGAAGATCCCGATAAACCCGGAGGTCGCCTCAGCAAAGACTTCATTAAAGAACTCGCCGTCGGCGGGGGATTTGGTCTTCGGTTGGATTTGGACTTCTTGATTATTCGGACGGACTTTGCGATCCCTTTTCGGGTCCCTTACCGTCCGGAAGGCGATCGATGGGTTTTCAGATATATCGATATCAGAGATCGGGACTGGCGACGAGACAACTTGGTTTTTAACTTAGCAATTGGTTATCCGTTTTAGGATTCCAATCAGGGAAAAGTCATATTTCTATTTTCAATCTAGCGCGCCCAAAAGATCCTCAAAATTAAGCCTACAGGACTCGCTAGGAAGTTTATTTTTTTGTAAATTTAGACCACACCAACAAAAAACCATACCCGTATGAAGATCACCGTAGTTGGAGCAGGTGCAGTCGGAGCGACCACTGCAGACAATCTGGTTCGAAAAAATGTAGCTGAGGAAATTGTCCTATTGGACATTAAAGAAGGTTTTGCCGAGGGTAAAGCGCAAGACATGATGCAAACCTCTGCGCTTTTAGGCTTCGATGCTAAAATTAAAGGCGTAACCAATGACTATCGGGCGACGGCCGGATCAACCGTTGCAGTCATTACTTCTGGCATCCCTCGAAAGCCTGGAATGACCAGAGAGGAACTAATCGGAACCAATGCGAATATCGTTAAAACAGTTATTCAGAACCTAATAGAACATTCTCCCGACATCATCGTATTAGTGGTTTCTAACCCCATGGATACCATGACCTACTTGGCATTAAAATCGAGTGGTCTTCCTAAAAATCGAATTATTGGTATGGGTGGAGCTTTGGATTCGGCACGGTTTAAATACCAAATAGCCAGTAAACTTAATGCTTCAGCTAATGACTTGAACGCCATCGTCATTGGTGGTCATGGCGATAAAACGATGATACCACTTATCCAGCACGCCACCTGGAATAGTGTACCGGTAGCAGACTTTTTAACGCCTGAAGAACAACAGGAGGTCGTTAAAAAGACCATGGTCGGTGGTGCCACTCTAACGGCGCTAATCGGGACATCGGCTTGGTACGCTCCAGGTGCTGCGGCAGCGGCAATGGTAGAAAGTATCGTTCACAATCAAAACAGACTTTTCACCGCATCGGTCTACTTAGAAGGCGAATATGGGCAAGAAGATATCCATATTGGAGTTCCGGTCATCATCAACAACAAAGGTTGGGACCGTGTGGTGCCGATGGAACTCAGTCAAGAAGAAGAAGACCTGTTCCAAGCCAGCGCTGATGCTGTGCGAAAAATGAACCAGGTGCTTTTTGACGAAGGAATTCTAAAGGCCTAATTATCGGACCTCTGATCATAGAGCACATACTACATGCAGTATATACCGTTTCAAGTCATCAGTCTCCAGGCTGATGGCTTTCATATTATCACCCCTGTCAGGTTATTTGGCAAAGAATTTAAAATGGTCATCGATACCGGTGCCTCGAAAACCGTTCTTGACAAAAGCACGTTACTTAATTCGGGTATTACAGAAGATGAATTTTTAGATACCGATATCCTGTCGACCGGTCTGGGAACCAATTCGATGCAAAGTTTTATGTTAAAACTACCAGAATTTAGCATTGGATCCTGGACTACACAGAATTTTACCGTCGCGGTGTTGGATCTCAGCGCGATCAACTTAGCCTACCAACAGATCGGGCTCGACCCGGTTATCGGTGTTGTGGGAGGAGATATCCTTCGTCTATATGGCGCGAATATCGATTACAAAAAGAAAATACTCCGCTTGAATCAACGCAAACTGAACCGAAAGAGCTTTCTTTGAAGCCGCAGGCGGAGGTATATATAGAATCCTATCGCAACCAAGATTCCACACCCGCCCATAATGTACAACGTGTTTTTTATGCCGACTAGTTCGGCAACTGCCCCGGTTAGCAAGCTACCAAGAGGAAAGATTCCCTGAAAGGCCATCACGTAATAGGACATTGCTCTGGCGCGATAGGCGGGAACCGCATGCGTCTGAATATAGGTATTGATCGACGAATTTTGCATCATCATCGAAAATGAGACGGCTCCGGTAAACACGAGAGCCGAGGGAAGATAATGTGAAAAAGCTAAAAAAAGTAGCGCAAGTCCCATGAAAAATGCAGAGAACATCACGCGATACCGGAGGTTGTCTCCCGATTTTAAACGCGCCATGTTGATCGCTCCCACCATCGCTCCCAAGCCTGCTGCGCTTTCAAACCAAGAAAAGGTCCGTGCATCACCTGAGAAAAGTTCTCGGGCAACTGCCGGCAACAACGAGGTATAAGGAATAACCAAGAGACTTGAAAAAGTGAGCACCACGACTAAGGAAGCGATATGTGGTGAACGGCGCAGGTAATCAAAGCCTTGTAGCAACCCCTCAAAGGCACTCTGGTTAGGAACAATCACGGTTTTCTCTTCGACGTTCATCAACATTAAACATATAATGACGGGGATAAAACTTAAAAAGTTCAACGTAAAACATACTTGCTCGCCGTATGTGGACAACAGTATACCTCCAATAGCAGGTCCAACCATTCGAGCGGCATTAAAAATAGAGGAGTTCAATGCAATCGCGTTAGGCAAGTCCTTTTTATCATCTACCAATGAAACCAATAGTGCTTGCCGGCCCAATACGTCAAAAGCGTTGATGACCCCTTGCAGAAACCCCAATATAGACAGGTACAAAACTGATTCGAGCTTCAAATAAACGAGCAAGGCAAGGAGCCCTGCTTGGATCATAAGACCAATTTGTGTCTTGAAAACTAAACCATATTTCTTGTGTCGATCGACAAAGGCACCAATAAAAGGCGAAAGAATAAGCGAGGGGGACAAGGAAATGAACGAAACAAAACCCAACCAAAAAACCGAGCCTGTCAGTTGATAAACCATCCAACTGATAGCGATCCGCTGCATCCAGGTACCCAACAGCGATATCGCTTGACCGATAACCTGGAGTCTATAGTTTGGGTAGGAAAGAGATCTAAATAGTTGCATGTTAAAATGTAGGGACCCTACTGTGGGTTATTGGGTGGCCGTTTTTATCGCGGCTTATCCTTAGATTAAACAGCTGTAGTGCAATTTCGTTGCCAGGATATAGTTGTTTTACACAAAAAATATTAAAACATTATGGCTAACTTTGTACGTCCGAGTATCAAAAGTACGGGCGTCAAAAGCACAAATTAACACATATAAAACAGCATCATGAAATTTTTTATTGATACGGCAAACTTGGCACAAATTAAGGAAGCGCAAGATCTTGGCGTTCTAGACGGGGTAACCACCAACCCCAGCTTAATGGCTAAAGAAGGTATCTCGGGCGATGAGCGTGTGATTCAACATTACAAAGCCATTTGTGACATTGTAGATGGTGACGTCAGCGCTGAAGTAATTGGTACTGATTATGAGCAAATCATTAAGGAAGGTGAAGCGCTAGCTGCATTAAATGAGAAGATCGTCGTTAAAGTTCCCATGATTAAAGACGGAATTAAGGCGATTAAGTATTTCAGTAACAAGGGTATCAAAACCAATTGCACACTCGTTTTCTCAGCAGGTCAGGCATTATTAGCTGCAAAAGCCGGCGCCACGTATGTTTCTCCATTTATTGGACGTTTAGATGACATCTCGATGGATGGTCTTAGCCTGATCGAAGACATTCGCTTGATTTATGATAATTATGGCTTTCAAACTCAGATTCTAGCCGCGTCAGTTCGTCATAGCGCCCATCTTTTAGGATGTGCACAGATTGGAGCCGATGTAATGACCGGGCCTTTATCGGTTATCCTCGCGCTGTTAAAACATCCGTTGACAGATAGCGGACTTGCACAGTTTTTAGCCGATCACGCTAAAGCAGCCGGGAACGAATAACGAGTCAACCTCAATTGACACAGCCCTGTCTGGATTTGGATGGGGCTTTTTCTATGCCTATTTATTTTGTATTTTTACGCCTATGAAAGCAGGAATGAGCCATGAAACTCGGAATCAGCAGGCGGAAAAATTCGCCCAACTTCTCAAAGCCAATCGGCTTAAGGTCACCCAACCTCGGCTTCAAGTTTTGGAGATTATTTCAACAAAAGAATCGGCAATATCGCAGCCGGAACTGGAGAAGATCGTCGGGACCGAAATTGATCGAGTAACCCTTTATAGAATCTTGGGTTCCTTCGAAGAAAAAGGAATTTTGCACAAAGTGTTTGACTTAAACGGAACGGCAACTTACGCCCTCTGCTCAAGCAAGTGTAGCGCTGACCATCACCACGACCAGCACGTCCATTTCATCTGTTCAGTCTGCAACAGCGTTTTCTGTTTAGAGGAGATTAGTCTTCCGAAAATCAATTTACCTGCCCATTTCTCTCTGCATTCTTTAGCCATAAATGCTGTTGGCATTTGCGCTGATTGTTCTAAAAAACAACGCTAAACATTCTTTTTTTACACGTATTTTGGCGTACTTAGTCGAAGCCTACCCCATGCTTCGCCTTCCCTCATTTGGGCCATATTCCTTCTGCTAAAAACCAAAAAATAAACAAGCTAATATTTAGCTCGACACAAAATAATAATCTCACAAACAATAACTTACAAAACACATAGTGCTTCAACACTTTATGAATTAATTTTTAGCAAAACAATAGACATCACCCCTAATTTCCCATTTAACACTGTAAATCAATATATTACACACGTCAACAATCAGCATTTTTTTAGCAAAAAAAATGCAATAGTATCATAATCAAATATTTATTAACGCTAAACACAACAATAAGTTAATATTTAAATGGGATCAAAAAACACCCTTAAAAACCCGTATAAAAAGGACCTGAAAAAACAAGCTATAATCCGTATATTAGATGCGATGAAAACACTGAAGCAGTTCGACAAACAACCAACTGAAGACTCGGCACATCCCCGAACCTCCCCTACTGCGAAGACCTCGAACATGCACCGCAATTCAAGAATGAAAATATGAAATCAAAAAAAGAGAACCCGTATAAAGAAGTACTCACGCAACTGATACTTGACATCTTAGAAAAGTCAAGCACAACTCCCCTCAATTACAAACAGGTCGCCGCCCAACTCAACTTGAAAGACGCTGACGCCAAAAAGACGATAGCTGACGTCCTAGCTGAGGCGACCGCCGACAACCTGCTTGAACAACCTGAACGAGGAAAATTTCAACTCAAGCAGCTACACGTCTACATCACAGGAAAGGTCGACATGACAGCCGATGGATCTGGCTACATTGTACCAGAAGAAGACAACGAGAACGACATATTTGTCGCTCCACGAAAACTCAGACAGGCTTTGCATGGTGACGTGGTTAAAGTGCATGTTTATGAACGAAAAAAAGGACGTAAAAGAGAGGGCGAAGTCGTTGAGATTCTTCAACGAGCAAAAATTAATTTCACCGGCACGATCGATATTTCGGGGAACTACGCGTTCTTCCTTCCAGATGATCGAAAAATGCTACATGACATCTTCATCCCGCTGGACAATCTGAATGGCGCAAAAAATGGCGAAAAAGTTTTAGTCAGTATAGTCGAATGGCCTAAGAACGCTAAGAACCCAATCGGAACCGTAAAAAACATATTGGGCAAGAAGGGTGAAAACAACACCGAAATGAACGCCATCCTGGCCGACTTTGGTTTTCCGCTCCAATTTCCTGAAGCGGTAGAACAAGCGGCCGAATCGATATCCGCAGCCCTATCAGCCGAGGAACTGGAAAAGCGGCGAGATTTCAGAAAGACCACAACCTTCACAATAGATCCAGCTGATGCGAAAGATTTTGACGATGCGCTTTCGTTTAAAAAATTGGATAACGGACATTATGAGGTCGGCATCCATATCGCCGATGTGTCTCACTATGTAACGCCAGACAGTGTATTGGACAAAGAAGCGTTTGACCGGGGGACTTCCGTGTATTTGGTAGATCGAGTCATTCCAATGCTGCCAGAAAAACTCTCTAACGACCTATGCTCTTTACGGGCAAATGAAGACAAACTTTGTTTTTCAGCCGTTTTCGAAATGGACGACAAGGCAAATGTTTTAGAAGAATGGTTCGGCCGCACGGTCATCCATTCGGACCGCCGAATGAGCTACGAACAAGCGCAGGAAATCATTGAAGGTAAGAAGGACGATTTAGCAGACGCAATCAACAAGCTCAATGATCTCGCGTTAATCTTACGGGAACGACGCTTCCGATCGGGGGCCATTAGCTTTGAGACCGAAGAAGTTAAATTCCAACTAGACGAAAACGGAAAACCTTTGGGCGTATATACCAAAATCAGGAAAGAAACCCATAAGCTAATTGAAGACTTCATGTTGCTAGCCAACAAAAAGGTTGCGGAGTTTATTGGTAAGAAAGGACGGGGTAAAAACAAACTACCTTTCGTATATCGTTTTCACGATGTCCCCAATCCCGAGACATTGGGCAGCTTTTCCCAATTCGCACTTAAATTCGGCCATAAGATGAATATTCAGACCGATAAAGAGACTGCAAAATCTCTTAACTCCCTGATGACTAAAATTGAGGGTAAGAAAGAGCAGAACCTCTTAACCTCTTTAGCGATTCGCTCGATGGCCAAAGCGATCTATACCACCAAAAACACATCCCATTATGGATTAGCATTTGATTATTACACACATTTTACCTCGCCGATTCGCAGGTACCCCGACGTGATGATTCATCGGCTCTTGCAGTTTTATTTAGATGACGGTAAAAACGTCAACGCTGAACATTATGAAAAAATGGCCGAACACGCTTCTCAAATGGAAAAGAAAGCGGCGGACGCGGAAAGAGCTTCGGTCAAATACAAACAAGCCGAATTTCTACAGAATCAAATCGGCGTAGAATACACGGGTATCGTATCTGGGGTCACCGAATGGGGGATGTATGTTGAAATTCAGGAAAACAAATGTGAAGGAATGGTTCGGCTTCGGGATATCACGGATGATTTTTACGTTCTGGATGAAAAAAATCACGCCATTATTGGCCAACGAAAGAAAAAAGTTTACCAGCTAGGAGACGAGGTTCAAATCAAGGTGCGAAAAGTAGATCTGGAGAAACGACAGATTGATTTTTCACTAATCAGTTAGTGGTCATAAAAATATGAAAAACTTAATAGACAATCCTTTATCATTTGGATTATTCTTTATATCTTTGCAGACTTAAAAAATATTTTTTTAATAGAAACAATAAAAAGAGAAACAGGTAAATGCCTACTATTCAACAACTAGTGAGAAAGGGTAGAGTAGCTCTGGTCGACAAGAGTAAGTCGCCAGCGTTGGATTCATGTCCACAGCGAAGAGGTGTGTGTACTCGTGTATACACTACTACCCCTAAAAAACCAAACTCAGCCATGCGTAAAGTCGCTCGTGTCCGTTTAACCAATGGAAAAGAAGTGAACGCTTACATTCCAGGAGAAGGTCACAACCTACAAGAGCACTCGATCGTATTAATCCGCGGTGGAAGGGTAAAAGATTTACCAGGTGTTCGTTACCACATCATTCGTGGTGCATTGGATACTTCTGGTGTAAACGGCCGTAATCAACGTCGTTCTAAATATGGTACTAAGCGTCCTAAAGAGGGACAAGCAGCGAAAGGCAAGAAATAATTAAACGGAGGAAAAGAAAATGAGAAAATCAAAACCAAAAAAGAGAATCATTTTACCTGACCCAAAGTTTAATGACACTCAGGTAACTCGCTTTGTAAATAACATGATGGTCGATGGTAAAAAATCTATCGCTTATTCCATCTTTTACAATGCTGTCGATTTAGTAGAACAAAAAACTCAGGAAAGTGGTCTTGAGGCGTGGAAAAAGGCTCTTAATAATGTAATGCCTGCCGTAGAGGTTAAATCTCGTCGTGTAGGTGGAGCCAACTTTCAAGTGCCAATGGAAGTACGTGCTGAACGTAAAGTCGCCTTAGGTATGAAGTGGTTGATCTCTTACGCACGTAAACGTGGTGAAAAAACCATGCACGAAAAATTGGCTGGAGAAATCATCTCAGCTTCTAAGAGCGAAGGTGCTGCCGTAAAGAAGAAAGAAGATACGCATAAGATGGCGGAAGCTAACAAAGCGTTCTCACACTTCAGATTCTAACTTTTAAGAAAAAGAAAAAAGAATCCAATATGATGACTACACCGACCTCTGATAATAACTCTTATAGTTATCGTGGTCGGTGTATTTGTTTCATCAGAGCAAACAACACACTGCCTTTAGGCAGCATGCAATAATTGATATGGCAAAAGACTTAAAATTAGTAAGAAATATTGGTATCGCAGCGCACATCGATGCCGGTAAAACAACAACGACAGAACGTATTTTATTTTACTCTGGAGTTAACCACAAATTAGGTGAAACCCACGAAGGTTCCGCCACCACTGACTGGATGTCACAAGAGCAAGAACGTGGCATTACCATTACTTCAGCTGCTGTAACGGTATTCTGGAACTACCGTGGAACAAAATACCACGTTAACGTAATCGATACGCCAGGACACGTAGATTTTACGGTAGAGGTTAACCGTTCTTTACGGGTCCTCGACGGTTTGGTCTTTTTGTTTTCGGCGGTCGACGGTGTTGAACCTCAATCGGAAACAAACTGGCGTCTGGCTGACGGATACCAAGTTCCACGCATCGGCTTCGTTAACAAAATGGACCGATCGGGGGCTGATTTCCTAAAGGTAGTTTCCCAAGTTAAAGAAATGCTGGGGTCTGAGGCCGTCGCATTACAATTGCCCATTGGGTCAGAAGATGACTTCGAAGGCGTGGTTGACTTGATCAACAACCGGGGTATCATTTGGAATAAAGAAGATAAGGGAATGACTTTCACCGAAGTCCCTATTCCTGAAGATATGTTGGATGAGGTCGCAGAATACCGCGAGAAGCTTTTAGAAGCTGTAGCGGGTTATGACGAGTCCCTGATGGAAAAATTCTTCGAGGATCCGAACTCGTTGACTGAGCGTGAAATTTTAGATGCGCTGCGTAAAGCAGTGTTGGATAATGCGATCGTACCGATGGTCTGTGGTTCGTCCTTCAAAAACAAAGGTGTACAAACCATGTTGGACTTTGTGATGGAATTATTGCCTTCACCATTGGATCAAGAAGCGGTAAAAGGTATCGACCCGCGTACCGAAGAGGAAATCTTCCGTAAGCCTGCAGAGTCTGAGCCGTTCGCGGCATTGGGTTTCAAGATTGCAACGGATCCTTTTGTAGGTCGTTTGTGTTTTATCCGTGCTTACTCAGGTGTACTTGAGGCGGGTTCATACGTATTGAACACACGTTCAGGAAATAAAGAACGTATCTCTCGTATCTTCCAGATGCATGCAAACAAGCAAAATCCAATCGACCGCATCATTGCTGGTGATATTGGTGCTGTCGTTGGTTTTAAAGACATCAAAACGGGTGACACCTTATGTGATGAAAAGAATCCAATTGTTTTGGAATCAATGAACTTTCCTGATCCTGTAATCGGATTGGCGATTGAACCAAAAACACAAGCAGATGTAGATAAATTGGGTATTGCACTTGGAAAGCTTGCTGAGGAGGATCCAACATTCGTCGTAAAGACAGATATGGAAACTGGACAGACGGTCATCTCTGGTATGGGTGAACTTCACCTCGATATCCTGATCGATCGTTTGAGACGTGAGTTCAAGGTTGAAGTGAACCAAGGTGCTCCACAGGTTGCTTACAAAGAATCGATTAACGGTTCAACTGAACATCGTGAGGTGTACAAGAAACAATCTGGTGGTCGTGGTAAATTCGCAGACATCAAGGTCGTCATTACGCCTGCAGATGAAGATTGGGATGTAGTCAAAAGTCCTTTACAATTCGTTAACGAGATTGTGGGTGGTTCAATTCCGAAAGAATATATTCCATCGGTTCAAAAAGGATTTGAGGTGTCAATGAACAATGGCGTATTGGCCGGATATCAGCTTACAGGAATGAAAGTGAGATTGATTGATGGTTCTTTCCATGCAGTTGACTCGGATTCCCTTTCATTCGAATTGGCAGCCAAAATGGCGTATCGTACCGCATTGCCTAAATGTTCGCCAGTATTGATGGAACCAATGATGAAAGTTGAAGTTTTGACACCAGAAGAGAATATGGGTGATGTGATGGGTGATTTAAATCGTCGTCGTGGTCAACTTCAAGGATTGGATTCTCGGAATGCTGCACAGGTGATCAAAGCGATTGTTCCACTTTCTGAAATGTTCGGTTATGTGACTCAGTTGCGTACCATAACCTCAGGTCGTGCTACCTCTACCATGGAGTTCGATCATTACGCAGATGCGCCTCGTAACGTTCAGGATGCAATAATAGCTGAGGCTTCTGGTAAAATTAAAAATATCGAAGGATAATAATTAATTAAACACAATTGGTTTTCTGCTTGCAAATAGCTCTAATCAGAGACCGTCATTTTCAAACTTTATAAAATGAGCCAAAGAATCAGAATCAAATTAAAATCGTACGATTACAACTTGGTTGACAAATCAGCCGAAAAAATCGTAAAGACAGTAAAACCTACAGGTGCAGTGGTCAGTGGTCCTATCCCATTGCCTACCGAGAAAAAGATCTATACGGTTTTGCGTTCACCACACGTGAACAAAAAGGCACGTGAACAATTCCAACTTTGCTCCTATAAGAGATTGTTGGACATTTATTCATCCAACTCTAAAACAGTTGATGCCTTGATGAAACTTGAATTGCCTTCAGGCGTTGAAGTTGAAATCAAAGTGTGATCGATTTCATTTGAAACAAAAAGCCTTCTTTGTAAAAAGAGGGCTTTTTTTTGTCATCCTCAACAGGAATCTTAATAACTTGCATCTACTCGAGATTCTGGAACGTATATTAATTAAAAAAGAAGATGCAAAAATGCATCTTCTTTTCTGTTATTGGGCGATCTACGTGATGCCCCATCCGGATAACACGTCCTTCAATTTAGTATTGAAATCCAATACCGAAAGATAATACGCGGTTGGAAACGGTCTCATTTGCATTCGGGATAACATTAGTCAAACCTAACCCGTAACCCGCATTAATCAACAACCCGTTGTTTAATTTGTAACCTGCCATGAAGTTTACACCCGCATCGATCAGTTTCAAATCTTTGTCATTGCCAATTTCCATATCCCATTCACTATCTCCATTAAAGTCACCATAATTGCCTCGCAATTTCTCTTTACCAGACACATTAAATCCAATATAAGGACCTGCTCCTAGGAATACATCTCCCGCACCAGCAGGAATATAGTAAACAGCATTTACAGGCACCTCAATAGACATGGTATTGATGCCAGCTTCAACTCCTGCACCAATATCCTCATAATCCGCGACAAATTTACTCCCCTTACCTTGTAGGGATACCCCAGGTTGAATCGAGAATTGAGGGGCAATTGGCAAATCAGCAAAACCGGTTACATAGAAGGAGGTGTTGTTACTTTGGTCATCACCAAAATTGCTATATTTACCTAAATTCAAACCAGCTTTTAATCCGTATCCAGTTTGAGCCTGTGCTCCAGCAGCTAAAAAAAAGACTGCACCGATTGAAAGTAATAATTTTTTCATTGTTCTAATTATTTTAGTTCTCAAAGATCCCTCACGTTTCCTAAGCGAAGAAGTCATTCTTATCTATACAAAGTTTAGACCAAAATATGTTGTGGGTGAAACTATAAAACACAACCAACTAGACGACAAATACTTAACATCAAAACATCGCGTTCCTTTCCTAATGACCTATTAAAAAATGACCTGAACGTGGCTGGACGCAAGTACGAAGTAAAATAAAGCAAGTCAATCATCGAATAAAAGCGAAAAAGGTTTTTTTATTATAAAATTAAATCCTATTTTTGCATGCCTGTGAAGGTGAAAAAGGGTCGGATGGCCGAGTGGCTAGGCTGAGGTCTGCAAAACCTCCTACAGCGGTTCGAATCCGCTTCCGACCTCGTTTAAAAACTTAAAATATTTGTCAATAATGGGAGTAACACGTTTAAAAAGAAAAGATAGAAGAAATAAAACTGTGGCACGCGTTGAAGTGCAGTTTTTAAAACTTGGCCGCAACATCGAAACAGGCTCAAGAAGTAAAATGGGTAAAGACAGCCAAATTACGAAGAACAATGAGGTCTTGGATCAATTAGCTGCTGACGCAAAATAAATAGAACACGTAAGTTCTTACTGGAAAAAGTCTCTAGAATTACCTCTAGAGACTTTTTATTTTATCGATAAGCCCTTCTACCCTTTGTCTAGAGGTCTGCAATACATCTTCGTCCATTCCTGTAAACGAATCCGGCTTAAACGTCATTTGAGATTCGACCCTTACCTTGGCTGAGGAATGAACGCTACTGGCCCCGGTGTATCGCAGGATCTCTTTGATATTCGATTCATCAATCCCAGCTCCCGGCATAATTTCAATACGTCCTTGAGCTTGCTCAATCAAATCACGAATCAATTCCCGGCCTGCCCATGCCGACCCCTGTTGCCCTGAAGTGAGCAAGCGCTGGCAGCCCGTTTCGATGATATCTTCTAAGCTCCGCACAGGGTCGACACATCGGTCAAAGGCACGGTGAAAAACCGGTGTGAGTGGCCCAGCTTCCTTTACCAGTATCTCCGTACGTCGTTTATCGATTTGACCGTCTTGATCTAACAATCCAATCACAACCCCGTCACAGCCAATTTTTCGACAAAAACGAATGTCCTCAATCATTTCATGGAATTCGTCGTCATTGTACAGGAAATCTCCACTTCGGGGACGGATTAACACATGTATACCAATGGAGAGGTGTTTCCGAGCTAATTGGATTTGTCCGTAGGACGGGGTGGTGCCTCCATTTTCTAAATTTTGACACAATTCAATTCGACTTGCCCCGCCCAATTGGGCCTGTTTCGCTGAATAGAATGAGTTACTACAGATTTCTAGCGTGTAGGTATTGATAGGAGGTTCTTTCATAATCTCAAAGATATTATTTTTGAAGTCAATCGGCACATTATAAACGTAAACCACAATAAACAAAGGCGTTAGACAAACTATTTCTTACCTAATTTGTTCTACAATCTATGAGTATTCAAAATCATCTACCGTTATGCCACTTATTTCGAAACAAAGAGACATGCAGCTTCAGTTATCCTCTATGTACGATAAGCTACAAACCAATGTAGAGAAAATGAAAGAGGAATTGAAAACACATCGCAGTTGGTACGAAGATGCTTGCCATATGCATATCAAGTCGGGTTTCCAGCTTGAAAAACTGTGGCTCAAGGCCGATCAAAATTATCAAGATAAATTCAGGGAGTTTGAAATTCACTGTTTTTTATTAGACATATTTTCCGATTACAAAGATGAAGAGGGGAATTTCATTCATCTCCAGGAATTTCTCCTCACCCTAGACGCATTGATTGAGCGCTTCACGCGCCAGGAAGCCTATGAAATTTGCGCGATAGTGCTAAAATGGAAAAATCGATTCAAAAACCAATATACCGAAGCTGTCGGACTGACATCGTGAGTCTATTTTTTTACGCTACGAAATCCTTCTAATAGATTTTTAAGGAAAAGATAGTTTTTGTTGTCAGTCGAGAGTAAATGACGTGGTGTCACGCCATAATGATTCGCTTGGTCAGGATTAGCACCGTACCGGAGCAATAATTCGATGATGTGTGCATCTGCTTTGTCCATCATCGCTCTCCAAAGCGCTGTGTTACCAAATTCATCTTGTAGATCCACTGAGATACCGGAACGTAACATGAGCTCGATGATCTCCGTTTGTTCTTCTTGAATAGCAAAGTGAAGGGCTCCCATTCCATGTTCGTCTTGATGGTCTAAATGCGCATGATGCAGAACTGCCCATTTGACCAATTCTAACTCACCACATATGGTAGCGTTCAGTAATAACGTTCGATCTTTTCGATCCTTTCGATTTACGCCCATTCGGCTATAAAGCGTTTTCACTTGATCGAATCGTCGCTTACGTATTGCCTCAATACTTTTGTCTATTTCGCTTCTCGTAATATCCAAATCTACCTCCATACTTATTTCGATCTACACATAGTGCGCCAATCTGGTGTTTAAACTCTATATCTTATGATTCAATGAGAGAAAAATTTATAAAAAATATTTTGAAACTGCAAATTAATACAGGCAAGACCCATTTTTCATATCGGTAAAAACAGTCTTAAATGCTGATCACTGGTGAGTTAACGTTTTCGTTGGTTCGCCCGATGGATTAAAGCCGCGCCTTTTGCCGTTTTGAATTCTCTAAAAATTTGTGCTTTGTATTTCCATAATCGCTGAACCGATAAAAAGCTGTTCACTATGTTTAAGCGTCGGATCACCGATTGTTCCTTTAGCACCCTCCCCGCTCTAGGATTGGTCTAACTTATACACGAACATTTTGACATCGATTTCTTCATCTGGGTGAGTCGAACGATAGAAATCAACGACTCGTTCGTCTTGTTCCGATTGAACAAATACTTCCGATGCGCCGATCTCTCGGCATTTTTCTTTTACAAATTCGAGGAGTCGACGACCAATACCTCTGCCTTGACACACGGGTGTAATGGCGAGGTCGTACAAATAAACTACTGGTTCTCGGGCAAGATAAGACGGAAGGATGTAGAGAGTAGCCCCGCCTACAACCTTTCCTTCGATCTCACATACGATCGGCACAAATCTCGGATCACCTAACAATTGCTGTAGTAACTCCTCAACGACAGGAGGATCTTCTGAAGTACTGAACGCTTCGACAAAAATATTATTTAACATCTGGAACGCAGCAATATCGCGACAAATGGAAATCTCCAGGAATGGTTTCATAGACTTGATAAAGTAGCGGTGTACGAAAACAGATCACCTGAGATCCTCAAAGGAGATCTCAAAGAGTGGTAATAAAGCCTCCTTGATATCAATCAGGAGGCTGCTAAAAGCATTTCTTATCCATTTGTTGGTCGTGGCGCCCAACGGTCGTAAGGTGTCATATCGAAGCTGTTCACCTCATCCATCGTCAGTCCTAGTGCACGTGCTACACCTTCTCCGTATTCAGGGTCTGCTTTATAACAATTTCGGATATGACGAATTTGAATAAATTTATCGGCCCCTCCCACTTGCGCAGCGGTATTGCTAAACAACAAGCCTTCTTTACCATCTGCTTTTATAATACGGAAAAGATCCCCAGGTTGCGTGAAGTAGTCTTCGTCATCATCCCGGAAATTATGGGCATAGGCATCCCCTTCTAGTTCTAATGGCGTTTCCTTGCTCTGGGGCTGCTCTTGCCATTCTCCATAACTATTCGGTTCATAGTGGATTGCGCCTCCGTAGTTGCCGTCCACGCGCATGGCACCGTCTCGGTGATAGGCATGATACGGGCATCTGGGTTTATTGACGGGAATTTGATAATGATTTACACCCAATCGGTAACGCTGTGCATCGCCATAAGAGAACAGACGCCCTTGTAGCATTTTATCAGGTGAAAAACCAATCCCCGGAACGATATTAGTTGGGTTAAACGCGGCCTGTTCTACATCCTGGAAGTAATTTTCCGGATTCTGATTAAGCTCAAACTCTCCTACCGGAATTAGCGGAAAATCCTTTTTCGACCAAATCTTCGTCAAATCGAATGGATGAAAGCGATACGTTTTGGCCTCCTCTTCAGTCATAATCTGTATAAATAGTTTCCATTTCGGAAAGTCCCCACTTTGAATAGCGTCGAAAAGGTCACGTTGTGATGACTCACGATCCATGCCGACTGTTTTGGCGGCTTCCTCGTCGCTTAGGTTGTCAATTCCTTGTTGGGTTCTGAAGTGAAACTTCACCCAATGTCTAACGTTATCCTCATTCATAAAACTATAGGTATGACTTCCGAATCCATGCATATGACGGAATCCTCTTGGAATTCCTCGATCGCTCATCACTATAGTCACCTGATGTAGCGATTCGGGAAGCAAAGTCCAAAAGTCCCAGTTATTGTTGGCACTTCTCAAATTTGTTTTTGGGTCACGCTTTACGGCATGGTTCAGGTCTGGAAATTTCATCGGATCACGGAAAAAAAACACTGGGGTGTTATTTCCAACTAAATCCCAAATACCTTCCTCGGTATAGAATTTTAGCGCAAACCCCCTGATATCCCGCTCTGCATCTGCTGCACCCCGTTCGCCAGCGACGGTTGAGAAACGGGCAAACATTTCTGTTTTCTTCCCTATTTGACTAAATATGCCAGCGTTCGTATATTTCGTTATATCATGCGTCACTGTAAAAGTTCCAAATGCCCCTGAGCCTTTAGCGTGCATCCGTCGCTCTGGAATCACCTCACGGTCGAAGTTGGCCATCTTTTCCAGAAACCAGAAATCTTGCATCAACATAGGGCCTCTAGGGCCAGCTGTTTGAACGTTTTGATTGTCGGGAACCGGTGCTCCCGTCTGTCTCGTTAATTTTGGTTTTTTGTCTTCCATTTTTCCCTTTTTATATTAACATTAATTTTTATTGCCGCCCATGAGATTAGCTAACTGAACGAATTCCCCTTTGGGGGGTGTAGACCGGAATGGTTATTTTTTCCGACTACACGTCGGAGGTATTTACTATGATCATGTTTAGATTCTTCCGTTCCCTAATTTACAAATAAATCAAGATGGTAACAAGACCTCCGAGGAGATATTATATTATTTTTCAACAACTTACTGATTAGCGATAAAGAGCACGACGTGCATTTAAGCGCGCTAAATCAAGACATCAGTGATCGTGTAAAGATGTGGCAGATTAGGGGTCCAAATCAGGATTGATGCCCAGGAGCATCAAATTTACGCTGTTGTAGACAAAAACAATTGGTATCTAGACGGAAAAGCACGTATATTCGGTTAATGGAACGGACGCTTGAATATAAAAAGTATATTCCGACCGATCTGGATTCGTATCTGGATTTAGTTAGCAAAAGCCAAGTGATGAAGTACATCACTGAGGACGGACATGGATTGACCAAAGACCAAGCTGGTGCAAAGTTTAGATCTATTCTGAAAATAAATGAAAGTCACCCGACATTGGGTTATTTTCAAGTCCGGGACGCCCACACCCAACAAATTGTAGGCGAATGTAAATTGGTAAACCGGAAGGACCTTACTGATTTTTTTGAAATGGGCTATCTCGTAAAGAGCGAATTTTGGCGACAGGGAATAGGATCGAAGATTTGTACGCATCTATTGGAACTGGCCTATCGTCTTAATCCCCGCATGGATGTTGTTGCGATCATCGATCCAGATAATTTGGCTTCCAAAAACCTTTTAACAAAATTCGAATTAGTTAGTTATTACCGAGGCAGTGATAACGGAAAACCAACGGAGAAGCTTATTTTGAGAAGACGCTAGTGGCTAAAATCGGTACTTTCCCCGCAGTCCTCCGCAGACGATCCAGGAAGATGTTGGTTATCGTCATTTGATACCGTTGTTCTACTTTTCTTTTTGAGAGGTTTTATTTTTCCAATTTTCCCTTGCCCATTTTTGCAGATCTTCAATATCATCCGATTCGTCAGTGATTTCCAATCCCAATAAGGTTTCTATGATATCCTCCATGCTAACAATCCCACTTGTGCCACCGTATTCATCAACGACCAAAGCGATATGCTCGTTCTTCTTAATTAGACGCTCAAAGACTCTGGCTGTATTTGCCGATTCGGGTTCGATGACAAACCGCCTTACGATACTTGCTAGATTTTTGTCCCCATTTCCTTCGATTATTTGTTGAAGAATCTCATCCTTCAGTACATACCCCATAATGTCATCGATGGAATCACCATAAATTGGAATGCGCGAAAAACGAAGATTCTCCGTATTGTCATAAAATTCACGGATAGATTGATCCTTCGATGCGGCCACAACCACCGTCCTGGGTGTCATGATAACGTTTATCTTCATGAGGTTAAAGCGGAGTATGTTACTGATGATACGGTATTCATCCTGTTCCAATGCTCCCTCTTTGCTTCCGATTTCAGCCATTGCCGAAAAATCAGCTCTGCTAAGGACACTGGCTTCTTTGTTCTTGTTCAATGCTTTCGTGATAAGCTGTGAAAATAGAACAATGGGGTACAGCAGAAAGATCATAATCTTTATAACCCCTACGGTAAATGGAGTAAGCTGTTTCCAGTAATTTGCCCCTATTGTTTTGGGAATTATTTCGGTAACAATTAAGATTATAACAGTCAAGACAATGGACACAATGGTCAAATACTCATCTCCCCAAAGGATCTGAGCCTGTGCTCCCACGCCCGCAGCGCCGATGGTATGCGCAAAGGTATTTACGGTTAAGATGGCTGCAAGGGGCTTATCAACATTGCTTTTTAAATGCTGAAGCTCTTTACCCAATCTAGGTTTTTCTTTGCTGATGATACTGGCATGAGAAGCGGTGATGCTCAACAAAGTTGCCTCAATCAAAGAACAAAGGAATGACATTACTAAAGCAATGCCAAGGTAAACGAATAATAACGTCATTTGCGAAATGTAATTTTTGTAAATATATTTAATATTATAAAAAGATTGGTCAATTGTATGTTTTATCGCGAAGATAAAAAGGAGGCTCCTCTTGATTTTACATTCGAATCCGGTTGGAAAAAAACGTAGTGTAATACTGAAGTGCCTACAACGAAGCAATAAATGAAGTATTCAGTACGCTTGGCTTTTCACACCAAATTGATCTTCCATCTACAGGCTAATAAACTAGTTACAAAGGCAGCAATCAACCGCATAAAGAACGTTCTTGAGAACAATATGGACAAAGCGCCCCTGCCTGCGGACCAGCTGGAGCAGCCGGAGCAGGCAAATCCTCCTATCCTGAAGAAACTCGAAAAACTGACAAAAGTGAAATTCCTTATCTGCTGATTTCGACCTACAGACTTTCGTTAATCAAGACAGGCAGCGAAAAGGAAGTAAAAATGCAGCAAAAAACTGCTCTTATATCCCTAAAATCGTCCTTAACGCGCTAGAGAAGGATATCTCAAAAAAAGATCTTTACTGACCAAAGAGCTTGAGGTGGCCTGCGACTATAAGTCCTTTTTTACGCTCTTAAATTTAATTTAATTCGTTGACCCTAGATGATGAGCTGGTATTCGTAGATCCCTCCTAATAGTTGTACATTTAGCAATTCAAGTCACCAGAGTCCACAAACTAATTATTAATGGTTAAAAATAATAAATGAACAACAATCAACAAGAGGGTTTTGAAATCCCAGAATCCGCAGTAAACCTAGTTAAGACTCTTAATCACTATATAAGACCCATTATTGGGGGAATACTAGCACTGATACTTATTCTAGGCTCCTTTTTCCAAATCGAACCAGAAGAATTGGGAGTGGTCACCCGATTTGGAAAATATGTAAGAACAGTAAACTCAGGCCTTAATCTAAAAATGCCATTTGCTGAAACCGTCTATAAAGTTCCCGTAGAACGGCAACAGAAGCTCGAGTTCGGCTTTCGGACTGCCGATACACGTTCTCTTAAAACGGAGTACAGCAAAGGTAGTGCGCGAGAAGAATCGCAAATGCTTACTGGCGATCTCAACCTTGCAGATGTAGAATGGGTCGTCCAATACCGAATTAAAGATCCTTATAACTTTTTGTTTAGAGTCAAGAATCCTGAAATCACGTTACGATACATGTCTGAAGCAGCTATGCGCATGGTCGTCGGTGATCGTACAGTAAATGAGGTCTTAACTGTAGGAAGAACGGAGGTAGCGAGTCGAGTTCAGGTAATCGTTCAAGAATTAAGTGATGAATATTCGCTGGGTATAAAGATTGACCAAGTCGTACTACAAGATGTGAATCCGCCAGACGCTGTAAAAGCAGCTTTTAATGCCGTAAACCAAGCACAACAAGAAAGAGCCACTTTAATTAATGAGGCCGAATCCGATTACAATAAAGTAATTCCCAAAGCAAAAGGGCAAGCATTAGAAACGATACAGAAAGCTGAAGGCTATGCAGCAGAACGAGTCAACAATGCGCAGGGAGAAGTCTCTAGGTTTAATGCGCTCTATACAGAGTACATAAAAGCACCTGAGGTAACCAAGAGAAGAGTTTACCTCGAAACAATGAATAAGGTATTGCCTATGCTTGGCACTAAAATCATTACTGATGGTAAAGGAAACAACGTTCTACCTCTTTTACAGATGCAAATGCAAGATCAAAAAACACCCAAAGAAAATTAAAGATGTCAAATAAGAAACGAATACTATCAGGAATAATTTTACTACTTCTAGTCATCAGTGCCACTTCAAGTGTGTATATTGTCAATGAAAAAGAACAAGTAGTCATTACACAGTTTGGTAGGCCGATCGGCATTGCTGTTACGACTCCAGGAATAAACTTTAAGGTTCCCTTTATTCAAGATGCCAACGTTTTTGATAAGCGATATCTGGAGTGGGATGGTGATCCCAATCAAATCCCGACAAAAGACAAGAAATTTATTTTCATAGACACGTATGCCCGTTGGCAAATTACTGACCCTCTTCAATTTTATAAAAGACTAACGAATGAAAGAGGCGCCCAATCTAGGCTTAATGATATCCTAGATGGTGAGACGAGAGATTATATCGCCAATCACGATTTAGTAGAAGCAGTAAGAAATAGCAATCGGGAATCTAGAGTTACTGATACCATCACTGAACCCTCTACCGACACCTTAATCAATATTAAAATCGGTCGTCAGAAAATAGAAGAAATGATTTTAAAGACCGCAAATGAACGAACTTCCGATTTGGGAATCGCGATTCTGGACTTTAAAATCAAAAGACTTAACTATGTTGACGAGGTACGAGAAAATATATTCAAGAGGATGAATAGCGAACGCTTTCGTATTGCGGATAAGTTCCGTTCTGAAGGTCAAGGAGAAGCTTCTAGGATTAATGGAGAGAAAGTAAGGGACTTAAAAACCATACAGTCCAAGGCCTTTGAGCAGTCCGAAATGATAAAAGGTAAAGCCGATGCTGAGGCAGCTGCTATTTATGCAAAGGCTTACAATAAATCGACCCAATCAAAAGATCTATATGCTTTTATAAAATCAATGGAAACTTTTGAAAAAACCTTCGACAAAAATACATCCTTCATCATTTCTACAGATAGTGAGGTATATAAATACTTAAAGTCTATGCAATAAAGGGCTTGTAAAACACGCTATATCAGCTCTACCCTTATGTTCTCCGGCGCGCGCACCGGAGAACATAAGGGTAGTTTTTTTACGCCAAATCCAACATCACCCTTCCTAAACACCAGCTGGCCAATCGTTTATCCGACCCCTCAATTGGCTAAAGACAGGGTCCGTTTTTTCTTAATATTCCGTTGGGCCAGATAAATGCCCCTTTGGTCTTAGTCACTTTCCGTACCTGATGTTTATCGCCCCACTTCTTCTCCAACGCATCCATACACAGTTCGATCTGGCAACGTCTGTGAGACGCTTACGAATCTGCCGAGTGATACAGGTCTGCGCCACAACGTGTGGGGTTAACCCGGCAATAACCTCAGGAAAACCGTTCAAATTTATCGATACAGACGATCAAGTTGTTCTTTAACCTATCGATTATGAAGGTCCGTCTGACGACGTACAGGTCCGTTGATTTTTGGACTGCCCTTCCCGATACAAGGTTCTTCCCCACATTTGGTGGTCAAGCTGATGCCCGTATTGCAGCCTTCACTGCAGATATCCATCAAAACTTTCTTCGATCAGGTGTGTTTTCATATTAATAAATTATAAATTCAGCGTATGATACTAAATTATTGGCTTCAAGAATTTGAACAAGAAACGAATAACACGCGTAAATTGCTTCAATCGGTACCGCAAAAAGATCTCAGTTATCGGCCGTCGGATATCTCCTGGACGATGGGTGAACTGGCACAACACATAGCTACCATATACTATTGGTATGTGGGTACACTTACACAAGACGTTTATGATATCGCAGCTGACAACTTGGAGAGAAGCAGTCCTAGCGACATAACAGCAACGCTGGTATTATTCGAAAATAATGTGGAAAAAGCACGAGCGGCATTAACATCCCTCACCGAAAAGCAGCTTTCAGATGAATGGACGATGAAAGCCGGAAACAAAGTTGTTCTTGGGCCGTTGCCGCGGGGGATGGTTGCCAGAAGTTTTCTGTTCAACCACCTCTATCATCATCGTGGAGAAATGATCGTATATCTACGCGCAACGGGCAATAAAGTGCCTGGGCTGTACGGGCCTACGTATGAGGACAGTGTGGGTTAAAAACGTCTATCTGAAAATCCTGTGGCACGTCTGATGTACGTTTCAAATCGATGGGTATCCAAAAATAAGATATCACTGATTTTGCTTCATTGTTGTCCTCTCAGCTAATCAAAAACTATTCTTTATACAAAAAGAATTTTTATTTTAAATCCTTAGTGGCTTACATGCTGATCAATATCGCCTTTGTTTGTATAACAAGATATGGCTGATTTCTTGAGGCCGGTCCTGGTTTATTGAGGGTGCTTCCAATAGGAGATGTTTTAGCCCCTGATATGAAACAGCAGCGCATTCGTGTCCTTATTTTTGCTAATCAGTCAGGAGGACAAAACAATCTATTTCAAACGCATAACGCTTTATACCGTGGGCCCGATAATCAGTATATCACGACACGCTACATTGATTTTCTTTCATGTAAACAGGTAAAAAGTCCAAACCGTCTTTAACGATAAACAAATACAGCAAAAATGATCTTAAAACCATTAACGCAAAAGGAACTTATTAATGAAATAGAAGTATTTCATCAGGATTTAAATAGAGCCCTTTCCCAATTTTCGAATACAACCCTGAACACGGTACCGTTCGAGAAAAGTTGGACAGCCGGTCAAGTAGCTGAGCATATCATGAACTCCCAATTATATATCATAACACAGTTATCCCAAGGGCCAGTATCGATTGCAGACCGCCTGTATGACCAAGAAGTCAATACGATACAAGAAATTTTCCGCGATATGGAAAGCAAAACAAAAACAGATGAAAGTATCGCCCCCGGACCACCGCCTCACAGCCTCAAGACATTGCAAAAGGCATTGCAAAAGCAAAAAAACCAACAGATCGACATCATCAAAACCAAGAAACTCAGGGAATTTAGTACCATCCTAGAGTTTCCCGGGATCGGACACCTTTCCCTTTACGAGTGGATGCACATGATGATAGAACATGGACAAAGGCACAGCAGGCAGATTGCTGATATTTACAAGAAACTAGATTAGCCAAACGGAACAAATCAGCCTGTTACAAAATGAAAGCAATGGAAATAAAGCAACAAGTATTATTTATCCACGGAGGAGGGGACGGTGGTTACCAAGCGGATAAGAAATTACGAACCTCTCTCCAAAAATCTTTAGGCAAGGAATACTATATAGACTATTCGGAAATACATTTTGATGAATCTTCGTCTGATTTTGGTTGGGTTCAGCAAATAGGAGAACGAATTGCTGACTATACGAGCGATGTCATATTAGTAGGACATTCCTTCGGTGCTTCAATGATTTTAAAATGCCTTTCTGAAAATTCCGGACACAAAAAGATGAAAGGAATTTTTCTTATCGCACCTCCTTTTTGGAGTGGTCATGAAGAATGGAAACAAGGCCTAAAACTTCAAAAACATTTTGCAGATAAATTACCCGACCAAACGCCAATTTTCTTCTACCATTGTAAAGACGATGATGAAGTACCATTTTCTCAACTCAACGATTATAAAAAGTGCCTTACTCGAGCAACCTACAGGGAAATAGAGAATGGTGGACACCAATTTAACAACGATTTATCCATAGTTGCAAAAGATATAAAGGCGCTATGAATTTTTAACTTGCTGTAAAGTGGCGTGTCAGCTTGAGAATATTATTCGTCCAAAAACAGTACAAAATGGCGGGAGACATACTTTAAGATTCTCGAGGTATCGTGTTTGCGATCATTATCAGACTCCCACCTTATAAGTGGGAATGCCAAATCAAAGGATAGTTGAATCGCTGAGATTGACGACCATCCTCTATATTATTTTCTTTGACTTGACTTTGCCGTCGGACTACCGGTATTTTAATCCTTTTCTTCAGTTCAACTAATTTAGGAGAAAAGCATTGACTTCATTGTACCACTTCGTTAGGTTTGGCGAATAGATGAACTTTCTAAACACTATTACGAGGCTTGAAACTTCGGAGGTGGAAGCATTTTTATATCATTTTTGCGAATTCCTTCGCAAATTCTTTTAATTTAACTCTCCCAATCTTTTGAGGCTTATTTTTGATATAATCTTCTATCATAAGTCCTGAGCCTAATGCGGCATACATTTCCCCTACACTTTCTGCAACCTCAGCGTCCATTCCGGCTGCGCTGAATTTATCAATCTGTTGTTGGTCGCTAATCATTTCCCATTTCAGCTCAGGCATTTGAATAGCCTTCCCAATAATTTTCGCCACTTCATCTCCAGTCAGTTCCTCGCTGGCGACGTATCTAATCGTTTTTCCTGACTGCAAGCCAGTAATTTCTTCTACCCCTGCCTCTGCTACGTCTATCGGCGAAGTCCAGGGCATTGATTTTGTGCCAAAGGCCGCATATATTTTCCCATCGGATTTTATGGCATTGATATAACCAAACAGATTGGTGTATAGCAGGTTGGGACGTAAATGGCTAACGTAGATCTCGGCGGGTAGTTTGTTGAGAATTTCTTCGAGATAGAATGCCCCTTTTATTGGCCCGTTGCCCTTTTCCAGATGGGCGCCCATGGAACTTAGGTTAACTACACGTTTAACGTCGGCGTCCAAGATCGCTGTCGAATATTTTTCGGCACGCTTCCGGTAAGATGCGAGGAGGTCTAATCCCGGATCGAAATAATTAACAGGCGGATACATGATAAAAACGGCATCAGCACCTCCAAAACTTTGCTTTAAGAAATCCAAGTCATCCAAACTTCCAACAGCGGGGATTGCGCCCAATTTTTTTATAAGTTCAATGCGTTCCTTTTTATAATCAACCCCTGTTACCTCGTGTCCGCTCGCTACCAATTTTTTGGTTAAATGACTGCCTATATTGCCTAAAGAGCCAATGACTGTAATTTTCATGTTTTTCTATTTATTATTTTGTCAAATGCAGTTGAACAAAACCGTTATTGATTGTACAACCCGCTACGCTAAACTTTGAATTGAGGGAAGGGTTGCTTACAAGATGCCCGCCGTCTCCAGTAATAATCGGACTGATATTGAAATATATATCCGTTACCAGGTCTTTGTCCAGAAAAGCGTTGAACGTACCGATGCCGCCGCCGATGGCGATTTCCGTAACGCCCTTCTTTGAGAAATAGGCAATAGCTTCTTCGGGCGTACTGATTACTGCATACTCTGAACGCGCGATAGGGTCGGCGGACAGTACGGCTATATCGACATTGGCGAATAACTCTTTTATGTGTTCGGGAAACTGTTGAAAGTTTTCAAAAGTTTTTGCACCGATAACCATGCTCCCAACCCGATTTGCAAGCACCTGATAAAAATCCATTGCTTCCTGCGGCAGCGAATGGTGAGGATTGTCCGATACCAACGCTTTTCCGTTGGCCGAAATGTTTGCGACAAGTTTTACTTTCATTGTATGTATCTTTTAATAATTCAACTACAAAACTATTAGATATTACCTTTATATTTGTTATTCATTACCTTAGAGAAAGTTACTATACATGAAGTGCAACGAAAAGAAACCCTCGAAAGAAAGCATATTGGCGTTGGGAGATGCCATTGAACTGCTTCGCGGGAAATGGAAGATCTGCATTCTTAGAAACTTGTCGTTCGGAGAAATGCGCTTCAAGGATTTACAGGAAGCGGTGACAGGAATTTCGCCTAAAGTCCTTTCAAAAGAATTGCAGGATTTGGAACAGCATTTATTGATTACCAGAACGGTTAATAATACCAAGCCTGTTACCGTTTCTTACGCCAATACAGACCATGCCGACCATACAGTTCCTCCCATCATTAACGCCTTACTTGAATTCGGATTGAATCATCGAAAAAAAATAAAGGAGGGTTAGTGCCTGCTCGTCAGCACCTTTGCTTTATTGAGACGATTTACAATCACATCCTCTGAAGTAGCATCGAGGATCTATATGCCTCACCAGGACAAACCTGTTGTTGTGCAATCGAATCAGGTAGCAGGGTAAGTCTCGCAAACAACTCCGCATCTCCGATGCATAGGCCATGCCACCCATAATGTGTAAATACTAACCGATACTGGTTAAATATATTGGCGGGATCATCCTTCCATGTCTTTTTTCAGGAATTTGTGATCCCCCAGCTCGAACCTATCAGAAAGCCCTCGATATATGGAGGGCTTTTATATGGTGTATGTATGGCTTTAAAATCTGATATCGGCATATTTCAAATCTCGATAAAGACAAAAAAGAAAATCAATGGCTTATACCACAGCCATTGATCCACCATCAATCTGATATACTGCTCCCGTAATATATTTTGCATCCGGCGATACCAGAAATTTGATCAAATCGGCAATTTCTTCAGGTTCGGCAGGTCTTCCTAAAGGAATATCCCCCATTTTATCAATCAAAGATGTAGTAGCTTCTTCCTCTGAAATATTGGAAGACTGAACGACTTGGTGAATATATTGTTCCATTTGAGGGGTTTTAACCAATCCCGGAGAAACTGTATTGACACGAATACCCTTGTCCCCCACTTCGGTAGCCAATGCCTTGCCATAAACATTCAATGCGGCTTTCGCTGCAGAATAAGCCATGGTCGTATCCCAAATGGGTTGTTTTGCCGGGTTCATTGAAATATTAATGATCACACCATCTCCTTGTTCGATCATTGATGGCAGGAATGCCTTATTGATACGAACTGCAGCCATCAAATTCAACTGCAACTCATTGTCCCAATCCTTATCGGAAAGGACACTATATCCCCCTGTTGGGGTAAGGTTGGCCCCGGCATTATTTACTATGATATCTATCTTACCATAGGTATCGATGATTTCCTTTGCTATGATTCCCGCGCTTTCTACTTGTATCAAATCTGCCGGAATAAAATAATGTTTGTTGATGCTATCCTTCGGTTTTGTCCGTGCAACCACAATTACTTCCGCACCACAATTGCTCAATTTATCTGCAATGGCTTCTCCTATACCTTTGGTCCCACCGGTCACCAAAGCGATTTTTCCTTTTAGTGAATGATCCATAAAGTTATAATTTTAATTTGAGTTGCAATATTATGGACATTACTTTACTTTTGAAAGAAGTTACACTATTGTAAAGTAATGACCCGTAGTAAAGCTTTGTTGAATATCAAATCATTATGAACGAAAAAAAAATAAATAAAAATGAGAAACCATGTTCCCTTATCGAAATTTTAAAAGTCATCGGCGGAAAATGGTCCATATCCATTATTTACGTTTTGATTTCCGGGACAAAGCGCTTTAGCGAAATAGAACGAAGTATTCCCAATATCAACACAAGAATGTTGGCCAAAGAATTAAAGAATCTGGCAGACAATGAAATTGTGGTCAGGAAAGTTTTTGCAACGGTGCCACCTACGGTAGAATATAGTTTGACTAAAAAAGGTGAAAAATTGGAGCCCACGATCAATGAAATCTATAAATGGGGACTTGAGTATGTGTATTAACGATCACATCATTCAATATGATCGTTAAGAGCTTATAACTTCCCTGCCTCCTTAAAATTCTTTGGGGTTTACTGATAGGATATAAAACAAAAAAATCCTCAAATTCAATGAATTTGAGGATTTTTGACCTTACTTAGTGTAAGAGTGGTCGGGGTGGCAGGACGTTTAATCCGACACCCAACTCCTATGATTTTCAGTAAGTTATATCAGGAGCTAAAACCAAAGGGCACCGAATGGGGTACATACGATATGCCTCGAATTATAGGCTTTTGCTACGTGATGAAAACGTACAATTAATAGTCAATGAACTTATTACACAAATATAAGTGCTTTTTTGGCAATTAACAAAACATCTTTTTTTACTGGCGGAAGGAAAGAACGCTGCGTATGCACATCAGCCATTCACCGTAAACAGCCAAAGGCGAGAACAGCGACGGCCAAGAGCGGTGGGGTTTCGCAGGCCGCAAATGTGCGGGGGGAAACTACGTCATTGTATCGATTGTTTCCTTTATCGACCCAATATCCCCCGGATGGATACCGAAAAACTCTTTAAATGCAGCCGTAAAATTGGAAGGCTTTTGATAGCCCACTTGCCGGGCAACTTCTTTTAACAGCAGATTCTTTTGGGTTAAGAGCTGATGTGCCTTTTGCATGCGGATCCTCTGCGTATAGGCATGTATGGTACTGTTATAGGTTCTCTTGAAATCCGCTTTAAGTTTAGTCTCGTTCAGGCCAACCGTCAGTGCCAGATCCTTGATAGTAGGGGGTTGGATATAATGTCCCTCTAATATTCTTTTCGCCTCTTCGATTTTCCCCATATCTTCATCGTGCAGTATAGGTCTTTCTATCTGTACTGCATGCAGGGAATATTGTTGCTCCAATTGGAGCATGAGCAATTCGGCGATCTTTATTTCGAGGCAAAGGCGGTGAAAAGACCCTTTACGGCTGCAATTACGGACATTCTCTATAATACGTTTCATATCCTGGCCCAAAGGGGCAAACTCCGGCGACAGCCTGCTTCGGGTTCCATCATTGACCGCATTTAACAGTTTATCGTGCCTTTTATGCTCCTGTGGCATGACACGGAGGCAAAATTCACGAGAAAGTAAGACGATGAACGAATTGACTGTGGCTCCGGGCTCATACACAATGTCCAACTTTTTGGAATCAAATACCTCTACATTATGTTCGTCTCCGTGCAACCGTATACTGACATCCTGACCGCTGCCGGTGGTGAGGATGTTGACATTCCCCTCAAGATGAAAAACTATGGCAACGATATGGCTACTAAAAGATAAGCTTGCGGTAATCTGCTGGGTAACTTCCGAATGGCCGTCAATCAGGATCAGGCCGTCCGTATGAAAGAACCTAAACTGCTCATCAAACAGATAACCATTGGGAATCGGGTTTTCCACCAGTTCGGATCCCAGATCGTAACCGTCAGAAACGGCTATAGCCGCTATTTTCGTACCGTTTAGATTGCTCGCTGTTAATTCCATAACCTACCTATTTTCGTCAAATACTTCCATTTTGGGAGTTTTTACTACCAATTTGGGCGCTCAATGAATATCACATTCGATTACCTTTGCAAAGGTAAACTTTATTTAGTATGATTCTAAATAATATCATTTATTAAACCGGATATTACAATAAAATGAAGATTATCAGGACACGATATGGCAAATTAACGTATGCAAGGATTTTTTAGATACTGTTTTTTGTTGGTCATTATGAACACGTATTGTCAAATAAATTACGGAAATGAACCCACCATCAGTCAGCAACAATTCCTGATCGAAGGAAGGGTGCTGACGGAGGACGAACAACCTATTGTCAATGTAAGTGTCGCTTTAAAATCAACCAATAAATCCACAACGACCACTGACGCAAACGGATACTTCAAATTAGCCTCGTCAGAAGGCATGCATATTCTGGTATTCAGCCACATGTCGTACGAAGTCTTCGAAGCTACCGTGAGCATAACGGAAAACGAAAGTAACAGACATTACTACGAGATCTACCTGAAAGAAAAACGGATCGAGCTTCGGGAGGTGGCCATTACGGGGCAATCGCTTTCTTCTACCCCCTCACTTGAAACGATCAAGCTACAGCATAAACTCATCGCCGGAGGCACGTCTGTTGCCGTAATGACCCCCGAAGTGCAACGACTGGAAACTATCAAGGATGCCCTGAAATACGAACCGGGCGTGGTGATACAGGAATTTTTCGGGGCCAATGACCAGCCAAGGCTGAGCATCAGGGGCTCCGGCATCCAGAGCAATCCGCAACGCCGCGGGGTGTACCTGATGCAAGATGGTATCCCGGTCAATTTCGCCGACGGTTCATTCATCATCGGTGTGATGGATCCGGCTGTCTCCGAATCGGTGGAAGTATTTAAAGGAGCCAATGCGCTGCGTTATGGGGCCGCTACGCTTGGCGGGGCGGTGAATTTCAATTCCCGTACCGGCAGGTATTCACCCGGAACACAGGTGAAAGCGGAAGGCGGTTCATATGGCTACGGTCAATTCAATGCGCTGACAGGTAATCATTGGGGCAATTCAGACGCCTTTCTTTCTGTTTCGGGAAGCCGGCAGGATGGGTTCCGAAGGCATAACAAGAACCGCAAGCTGAATATCGCCGGAAACTTCGGATACCGCTTTTCCAATACAATCGATAACCGTACTTATGTGAACTATTCATATATCAATTTTGATGTGCCGGGCCCGCTGACCATGGCGATGCTGCAGGAAGACCCTACGCAGATCAATAAAGGGATCGAGCTTCCCTACTATATGGGCCCCAATATCGAAAGGGACAGGCCCGGCCGGGAAGCGGACGTTCTGCGCTTTGCAAACCGTATCGCCTTTAGGCTGTCTTCCAATACCGACTTAACCGTATCGGCCTATTACCAGCTGATCAATGACCGCTTTGTTTTTCCGATCGTACTGTCCACACAGCGTTCGACGGGCAATGATGGAGGCATCAGTATTCAGACTGTATATCGTATAAAAAAAGGGACGCTTACCGCCGGCTTTCTGGGAAGCTATGGCAATATAGATCGCCGCGGCCATATCAACAAGGATGGACTGGATTCTTATATGTTCAGCAAGGACAAGCTGAATGCCGCTAACCTAACTGTCTATACCGAATATGATTACCGGTTCAGTGAGCGCCTGCACGTGATCGGGAATTTGCAGGCTGTAAATAACGAACGCAACAGTAAAGATGTGTTCCCAAATCCGGAGCTGCGGCCCTGGTACAGCCACTCCTCCCACAAGTATCGGTATTTCCATTCATACAGCCAATCGATGGATCAGCAGTTCCGGGCAGTAAACCCAAGGATCGGAGCGATATACAATGCCGGCAAAGACAGGGACATCCAGTTCTTTGCTAACCTGAGCAGCAGTTACGAGCCGCCTACATTTGATGAGTTGGTGGGCACCAAAGTGACCGAAAACATCAACACTAGCCCCAAGGAGTTCTTTGCCATTAAGCTGAAGAAACAATCATCCACAACTGCCGAAATCGGAACCAGGCATGAGGGCAGCCGGTACGGTTGGAACGTTTCGCTGTACCGTTCCTGGGTCAAGGATGAACTGTTGGAGGTAAAAGATTTTGTACTGGGTATAAAGGAAACCAAAAACTATCCCAATACCATACACCAGGGGATTGAATTTGGGGCGATAGCAGTGCCTTTTGAGGGGGTATTCAATGCCAAGGACCGGATAGCTGTCAGAGCTATGTATACCTATAGCGATTTTTATTTCAGCTCGGGCGATTACAAGGGCAATAAACTGGCCGGCGTACCGGCGCATTACCTGACCGGGTTCCTCGAATATAAATACCCGGGAAAATTGTTTGTGTCCCTCAATGTAGAAAGCCAGCCACAGAAAAGCCCCATCGACCATACCAACACGGTGTACCAGCCTGCCTTTACCATATTTGGCCTAACAGCAGGAATCGAGGGATGGAAGAACTTTTCTTTTTATGTGGAAGGCAAAAATATCCTGAACAAAAGGTACGCATCGAGCTATATCATCAGCGATCAGATCTTGCTGCCGCCGATACCGTTCCCCGATTTTACGGTGGACAACGTAGCGTTTTTTATGCCCGGGCAGACAAGGACTTTTTATGCAGGGTTAACCTATAAATTTTAACTATAAAAATGGCAATAGAACAAAAACTAAACGAAAAACAGGGACACTGGATCCTGGCCAAGGTAGGCAAGCGGGTACTTCGTCCCGGCGGACGGGAGCTCACGAACATACTCATGGAGAACCTGGACATCAACCCGGCAGATGACGTGGTGGAATTTGCGCCCGGACTGGGTTTTACGGCTTCCATCGCCTGCGCAAAGAAGCCGAACAGCTACACCGGGGTTGACAACAACCAGGAGGCTGCCGATCTGGCCATAAAAAATGTCAAGTTCAGTAAGATGAACATGATCATAGCCGATGCATCCGAAACAACACTCCCCGATGCCAGTGCCAGCAAAGTGTATGGCGAGGCCATGCTGACCATGCAGCCGTTGGAGCATAAGATAGCCATTATCCAGGAAGCGGCACGCATCCTTAAACCCGGTGGTTTTTACGGCATCCATGAGCTGGGCCTGCAACCGGACAACATCAACGAAGAAATCAAACAGAGCGTGTACAAGGACCTGAGCAGCAACATCCGTGTACATGCCCGTCCGCTTACGGTCAGGGAATGGTGTGAACTGTTGCAGGACGAAGGATTTGAGATTGTAAAGGTAGATACCAATGCGATGGCGCTATTAGAGCTAAAGCGTGTACTCGCCGATGAAGGCGTATTGCGCACCCTGAAGATCATGTTCAATGTGCTCAGGTATGGAGATCTCCGCAAACGAATCCTGCAGATGCGCAAAACATTCAAAAAACATAGAAACGATATCAACGCCGTAGCAATCGTGGCGCAAAAAGTTTAAAAGGATGAAGAGGTTGTTTTATATCGGATGTCTTTTCTTCTTGCTGCAATCCTGCGGTAAGGATGACCATTATTCTCCGGATATAAATGATCCTTCCCTGTTGCCGGACCGTGGGGATTACCTAACGGAAGATTACGGTACACAGGCCTATGCCAACGAACTTGCCGGAGAATACGACACACATATCGGTATGATTTATTATGATGCCGACACCCGTATCATTCCCCAGCTGTATCTGACAGGTGGCCCGCATACGCTCATCGTTGATTCGTTGATGAGTGGGGCCGTACACATACATTTTGAGAAATTCAGCACCGCATTTATGCCGCTGCAGCTCTCTGTCGATATTAAGACGCTACTGGAGGTCACTGCTGACACCATTTTCCTGCGGGGGACAGATGGCGTGGTGCGCACCGCCAATCCGGAAGGCCCGATCGGTACGCCTTTGCCTGAGAGCGATGATGCGGAACTGATCGGGAAATATATACGCCGGACGGGTGATCTGGAGCTATTGATTGATCCCATGTTGCCCGTACCCGTTAAAACAATTATAAATGGAACTAAGAAACAATAATATACTGGTCCATAGAATTATGGCTTTTTTATGTATAGCCCTTCTGTTGATTTCCTGTGAACGCGAGTTTGACAGCAATCCCGATTTCAAGCTCAATGAGCCGGCAGAAGTGTTTGCTGACAATAACCTCCTTTTCAATAAGATATTTCAGTTTTCCAGTGGCGGGACCTACCTGTGGTTCGATATCCGCAACGAGGTGGCCAATTTTTCAAAGCCGTTCCTCAACTTAACTTTTGTACTCAACCCAGAGGCCGACCCAAACGATCAGATACTCACCGTGAAAAGAATCGATCTCAGGGGACGCTTGTATGTTTACGACAGCGCAAATGCTGAGCTGACAGTTCTGGATTATCCACTGGACATTGCGACCGGTCAGGAAATCCCTGCGGATATTATTTACGATTTTGGCCGGAAGCAAAAGCAAGGCTGCGATCTGCTGACCGACCCGGCGCAACGCCGGACCTGTGAACGCTCATTTACCCTGCATATCAAACGTGTGGCTTTTAAGGATATTGACTTTACGTTAGAAGCGGGGATCCCCGGAACTTATGGAAATAAGACCATTAAATTATCCCCGATGTCCTACGAGCTGATATTGACCAATTAACACACTGATGATGATCAAATCAATATATACATCTTTTTTAATAGCTGTTTTCTTTCTGTCTGGCACAAAGACAAATGCCGGACAAATTGACCGTAATGCCATACAGGACACGATAAAAGCAGATACGGTAAAAACAACCCGGCTCAAAGAGGTGGAGATCACCGGAAAGCGCAGACGGGAGGTTGGATCCGTCCAGATCGGCCAGGCACAATTGGCCAAAGAGATGACCGGCGATATCCGCGACCTTATCCGCTATACACCGGGCGTGGGGATATCCTATTCGGGATCAAGGGGCGGATCACGGGGTTTTGCCATCCGTGGCGTGGAAGCCAACCGGGTGGCGATCAGCGTGGACGGGGTATTGCAACCCGAAATTCATGAGAACCTGGTTTTCAGCGCTTATGGACTTTCCAACTCCTCACGCATTGAGTTTGACCCCTATTTTGTTTCGGCTATCGATATTCAAAAGGGGGCCTCCTCTTTTGCCGTAGGTTCAGGTGCATTGGGTGGTGCAGTCAATTACCGCACCAAGCGCGCTATTGACCTGATCCGGCCCGGAAGGGAATACGGTGCGACCGCACAGGTCAATTACAATGGGAAAGATAACCTCCGTATGTACCTGGGAGGTGCCGCCGTCAAAACAGGAACATGGGAAGGCCTGCTCCTGTTTGCCGAACGTCGTGCCGATCAGTTAAGAAATTTTGAATACGGCGATCTCAACCGGAATGTGACCTCCACGCGTGTGGATCCGATGTCTTCCCGTCAGCAGACCTTCTTGGGTAAAGTCGCATTTGTACCAGATGACCAACATCGTGTCGAACTATCGTACTATTTGCTCAACAAAAAGATCGATTCCGAGGTCTGGTCGCAGGAGCCCCTGGATATCTTTACTTCCGCAGATAAGCCTTACTATTATGGCAATGACCAATCACTGAGCCATTCATACTCGTTGGAGTATACCTATATGCCCGCCAATGACTGGCTGGAAAAGATAAGCGCTACGGGAAATATCCAGAATTCATTCCTTGATGCCGCTACCTGGTCGGAATATTACCGGCCCAATTTTTATGGTGGCGGCGCCTACCAGCTCATTTACGAAGGCCGCAGGGATAAATACAGGGGACAGCATATCAAGGATATGATGGGCAAAATCAACATCGATTTCAACGAGCTGGAAGGCCGACTCCTGGGATCGCACCGCTTCTCTCTTATTGCAAGCGTAAGCGGCAAACATAACGACAACCGCAATGTGGATGTGGAAAACCCTTCGGCATCCAACGATGTTGACGGCTATACGGTACGTATGGGCCAGCGCTACAAGTTTGGGGAACCGATGGGAAAATTCATCAATGCCTATTCTTTCCAGCGGCCGATTAACCGGATGAACTACAGCACCAGCCTAATGGATCAGGTCCAGTTGACGGATCGCCTGACCCTAAACCTGGGCTTGCGCTACGACCGCTTCCATACCAGGGATAAGGATTGGGACTATAGCAACGACCAGTATTATATGGACTACCTGATGCGTGATCTGCAGGGTATTGAATTGAACAACGCCCCGATAGATGATACCGATGAAGGGCTTTCCTATCTGGCTACCGCAGGCTACCGCTTTTTGGACTATCTGAATTTGACCTATAAGTTCTCAACCGGATTTCGGGTACCGACAACAGAGGAAAAGTATTTCCAATATTTCAATTACTGGCCTTCTTTCCTGGTACTGTCCAACCGGGACCTGAAGCCTGAAACATCCCGCAACCACGAAATCGAAGTGGCAGGGAGCGGGCGTCTGGGCACCTATATGTTTAACCTCTACCGCTCGGATTATGCTGACTTCATTGAGGTAGAACGTGGTACCATCGAGGTGTCCAGTCCATTGGACAATGGGACAAAAAACCTTTCCTATGTCAAGAATGTGAACAGGCGTTCGGCCGAACTGGTCGGCCTCGATGCCAAAGTATATATACAACTGGGCGAGATCCATGGGTATGCCGAGGGATTCGGGATCAATGCCGCGGCAAGTTATGCCAAGGGGAACACCTCGTATGGTACCAGCATGCTGGGCGTACAGCCCTTGAGTGGATTTGTGGGACTGGAGTACCTCTCTCCCGACCAGAAATGGAATGCCAACCTGGTCGGTAACTTTTTTATGGCAAAGAAGCAAGAGGAAACGCGCTTCTTTGAAAGCACCGCACAAAAGGAGATTCAACGGCAGTTTCCGGGCCTGTTCCTCAACGATGCCTATACCTTCGATTTCTATGGATATTACCAAGTTACTTCTCAGGTCACCTTGCGGGCTGGTGTGTACAATATCTTCAACACCAAATACTGGCGATGGGATGATCTGCGGCAACTTACCAATCCGGCATTGCTTCCGCATATCGAGAACTTCTTCAGGGAAGGAAGTAAAACGATTACGCGCTTCTCGCAGCCGAAAAGATACTTAAGCATCAGTTTAGAAATAAATATATAATAGCATAAGAGCATGAAAAAAACAAATATATACCTACTTACGATCCTGACATTTACCATGGTCATATTGAGTTCTTGCAAAAAGGAGCTCGATCTGGACGAGGACATTCTGGTGCTTATCGATAAACAGGAGAAGCTGCAGCAGCTGGATGCCCTGTACGATCTGGCCTTCGAAGATCCCTTAAAGGCTGAAGAAGACTATTATCACTACTTGAATACAGAGCTATTGACAGAAGATGAAGTTGACTTTGAAAACTGGATGTCAATTCGTCAATAAGCCAGTATGGTTGGATCAATACATCACGTATATAGATTAAGCATGTATCTCTTTGCCAAATACACACAATAACCATGAAAATAACAAACATATACATCCTGTTGATTACGATCTTTGCCATAGCGACACTGAGCTCCTGTAAAGACACATTGGACTTGGATGAAGATACGATGTTGCTCCTAGAGAAGCAGGAAAAGATCAACAAGCTGGATCAACTTTTTGACCTTTCTTTTAAAAACGCACTACAGGCAGAAAGCGATTATCGGGATTTTGTAAAATATGAACTCTTGACAGAGACGCAAAATTACTTGGACGATTCGGACGTGAGTTGGAGAAATTCCAGAACAAATCTGGCAATACGTGTGAATGCCAATTTTGCAAGAGTTTCCGCGGAGCTCCCTGCCTCAATGTTCGATCTGTACAGATTGAAGTTTGAAACCAATGTCTTAAATAGAACCTTAATTGGGCAGTCGCCACAGCAGCTTCGCTACGATGAACGTTTTGCCAAATTCAGGGAAAGGGTTGAGGAAATAGAGACATTTTTTGATGAAAGGGCAAACACCTTTAAAGCCAACCAATCCATAAACAGCGCAATAGTCAATAAAAACCTGATCCTTAAAAACAAATTGGTTTCTGGTGCATTGGGCAATACCGGTGTCTATATCATCAACTTTGATTTTACATTGAAGGAGGATAACGGCATGGATATAGAAAAATTCTTCTTTTTCCCTTATATCCCCAAGCCGAACTATTCTTTTCTCAGCCAGCAGGATGAGAATGCCTACAGTACCAATAGGTTGCCTTCAGACGATCTCTTATCTCCTGCCATGTATGTCACTTATGGCAATAAAATATTCTTCTATTTCCACCTTAGGAACAATACCAACCCTTTTGTAGAGGGAGAGGGAAAGATTGAACGGGAATGGATATTCGAATACGAATATGCGGTCAATAGCAACAGGTTGACATTGACCAAACCACGAATGGCCTTGAGCATGTACCCACATCTTTTGACTTCCCAACCGGGCGATGAGATATACAAAAATTACTATTCAGACGGACTAAAAGAATTCATTTTAAGCATTAATTAGGACCACAGCTATGAAGCTCATGAAACCAAGATATATAATACTCCTCTTTACAACCTCGCTGGTAATGGTTACCGGTTGTTCAAAGAAAGATTTTATCGTAGAGAACACGACAATCACACCGGATTTGAGCAATCCGATTATACAGCGGATCTCTAATCAGACCTGGTATAAAAAC
Organism: Sphingobacterium sp.; assembly: GCA_052092145.1. Taxonomy (GTDB): domain Bacteria; phylum Bacteroidota; class Bacteroidia; order Sphingobacteriales; family Sphingobacteriaceae; genus Sphingobacterium. The sequence goes on from JBQDCW010000002.1 coordinate 165,251, forward strand.
CCTTCGCTTTCAAGCGGTGAAACCCATTTTATTTGGGAAAGCAAAGAGCATATCCCCAACCCTTCGGAAGCTTTGGCAAGTCTATTGTATCAGGCAGCTTTTCAAAACATTACGCTCAATAGGGATGGAACATCCAACATGGTGTTTATCCCCCCTTTTTTTCCAAATGTGTATATCCACAACAAAGGAAACTGGCAGGTAGCAAAGACAGAAGAAAATGCAATTATATTGAATACCGAAACCCCGGTCTCTAATGCCACAGCAAAAGTAAAAGTGCTGAATTTGGAAACCCAAGAACAAGTCGCTTCCCTCAACCTCTCTATGGATTTTGGAAACCGGTTAATGGAATTCAAATTTATCAATAATCCCTATATAAGTGATCCTGTCAAACTGGAAGCCGCAGATTTCCATTGGCTCGAGCGGCAGGTGGTGGCTACAGCCCCGCTGAATGCAAAAGATTTTGTGGGTGCGTGGGCTTCTGCCAGTGATGAAACAACTTTGGCAAATAGGGAATTCAAGGAAGAGGAGATCATCCGTATCGTAAAGATCGAAGATTTATTGCTTTCTACTCCGACATTTATTGCAGGGCAGGTATTTGATTTGAGGGCGGACGGTACTGCTTCTATAGGTTATAAACTTTTTGAAACATTGTTGGCCGGAGCTGAGGATGAAATTCAGGACAACAAAACTGTCGTGTCTAATGCAACTTGGGAGGTCAAAGGGAATAAGATTTTCGTCCAGACGGATGAGGCTTTGTTTTATAGCCTGGGGGAATTGCTGTATCATTTGCCTGTATACGGCGAGTACCTGACCAAAGTAGGGGAATTTGCAGAAATCCCGATACGTATCCAAAAACACCGCTATTATGCCATAGAGATAATTGATAAACGTGATGATGGTTTTTGGAGCCGTATAACCACTAATGATGCCGTTTTTTATGCCTTTATGTTCAAGTCACAACTCGACCTCAATAATACAATCAATGTTAAAAATGCTTTTTAGTAAAGAAAGAATCATGAAAAAAACAATAACATTCTTATTCCTCCTTTCTTTGCTCGGCACATGGTCGTGCACAAAAGAAAGACTGGTTATTCAGGATAGAGAATTGCAATTTGATGAAAACTCCCCGGAATACCAGGTCTATCAGGCAGAGCGAGCTATGCAGTACATCCGTACTTTTCGCTTTGAAAAATTAGGGGATGTATTGAGTAAGATAAACGATGAAGGTGTAAAGGAAAACTTGCAGGACAGCCTGCGCAAGTATAGGCATATAGCAGAGACGGAGGCGCTGTATTATGCTGCGAAGGACATCGATACGCTCTATTTTAGACCAGATGTTGTCGTTTATGATCCTAGTTACAGAGAAGGAGCACGTTTAGGGGGCCACTTCACCTTACCTTCCACGACACTGGTCAATAGCAGAGGGATAATACATGGTTTTAAGAACTTCCCTAACACGACAGAGTTTCATTTTTATAACAACCGTGCCACAGGTTTAAAAGGATTGGAAGACTTGCCGGAGATGAAGATCTTCAGATGGCTTATCAACCCATCGGATATTGTAAAAAGTTTCCCAGATGAAGAGTTTGAATATGTTCCTTTGCAAGCTGATCTTTCCGGCAATTCCCACTTGGAGGAAATAGCTGTTGGGGGTATCGAACTTGGTCGTATTATTTTTCCGGATCATCAATTGGAATCATTCTCCAATGGCGGAATATATTCCGCTGGTGGAAATAAGTTTCCAACAGGAAGTTTGAACGGGCTGTGGGCTAAAAACATAAGTATTGGAGGTGAAGCCGATCAGGATTTCAGACTCGTGAATGTCAGGGCTGATCAATTAATATTTAGGCCTCTCGTAAAAAGCTTTGATATAGCCGAAACAGAAATTAAAGATCTTAATATTGCAGGAGTTGAAAAACTAATATTGAACGATGGGCTTCATAAATTGACATTATCCAATGCGCAAAACCTTAAAGAAAGACCTAATTTTTCTGCCAGCCTTCGAGACTTAAGTATTCATAATTTTCCTTTTGCGCCTGATTTCCCTGTCGGATTGAAGAAACTATCCTATGGCTATGTTAATAGCTACCCATTTGATCCAGATTTCTCTGATTTACATCAGTTGGATACTTTAATTATTAACTACAGTACGGATAACAGTTATACCGGTGTGCCAAATTACCTTGAATTCAAAACAAGCACATTGAAATTACCCAGTGCGCTGAAGCATATTGAGATAAATACAGCTGGTAATTATACAATCAATTTGGAGGGTATACAATTGCCTCCATCATTGGAATCTATTCGATTTTCTGCGACACTTAAGGAGGAGACCACCTTAGATTTATCAAATCTGCTCAACCTGAAAGAAGTGACGTTTAATACCAAAAGATTTGGAGGGATTTTAAAACTACCACCCACTGTAGAGAAAATTAATTTTAGTGCCTCCGAGCTAAATACAAGTCAGCTTGATCTTAGCCAATTGACTAATCTTAAATCCCTGAGCCTTAGAAGTTCAGCGCAAGATAACCCATTAACACTAATTCTGCCTCCCAACTTAAGCGAGAGCGTGTTTATGGGATGGAGCACAAACGTGAAACCGGTTAACCTGCAAACAGGGAGTACCATCATCAACAAGCCGGCTTGGTTTGACCAATATGTGTCGTACTATGAATAGAAACAGCATGATTTTTTAATGATAAACAAATAAAGTAAACAATAATGAAAACCAACGTAAAAAGTATCGTAATGATGTTTGTGACCTTATTGGCACTTAACCTCCTTCAATCTTGTAAAAAAGATAATAATATTGATCCCAATCTGCCTCCTGATGAAACAGTTCAAAAGCTTGAATTAGAAGGCAGATGGAAAATCGAATCCGTCAATTTTTTAGATGAAACCGTAAAATGGAAAGAAGAGGTAGCATTTACCTCCGAAAGCAGGCTGGGTTGGGCTCCTGCTATGTACGCCAAAACGATGGGCGTAAACTTTCAGGTGACAGAAGTGAAAAACACAGATGGAGAAAAGCTGGGCAATAAATTCAGCCTGATTGTAGGTGAAGACCTTCCTTTGAGCGAAGCAAATACCTATTGGTACTGGAACTATATCGAAGATCAACAAGAGTTTGAGATGAAGCAGATCAATTCCACTGAACCTCCCTACGACTTCTCGATCATGAATATCTCTGGCATCAAAATAGAGAACGACGGAGACAAAGTTGTTTTTCAGGCAAAGTTAAATTCGCGTAAACCAGGACAGGCTATTAACGAGACAATCCAAGTGCCGGTTGAGTTTATCTTAGTGAGAGGTGTACCTACGGTAGAGGCAAATATACTATTGAAAGGCCAGACCTTTGTATTGCCGGATGTAGAGCTTACTGAAGAGGAGAATCAAGCTGTATTGGTAGCAGAATTGAAAGAGAAAATGGGCTTTAATAGTAACTATATCTCTATACAATATGGGAGTACAAATCCCGCTCATATGTTTTATTATATGACAACTATTGATGACATGGATTGGTCTGTTCTTAACATTGAGAACCCAAGGGATAACAACAGCACCAAATTTCTTGCACCTTTCGTATGTTTTGATAAGAATAACACTTTATATTTTTACTTCGCTAACTCCGGTACCACCTATGATAAATATCAAATAGAAAAAGAGGGTAACCTTTATACTATCATTGGAGAACATGAGGATAACAACTTCTTTTTTAACCCAGCCTACCGTAATATAGATGTTTCTGCCCGTCTAAAGGTAACCTATGATATTGCGACAAAGGAGACCGTTGTCGTTCAGGAAATATTTATAGACATGGGGGAAAGCTCAATGGTCTATTTAGACCCTATTTTAAAGTGGACTCAAGACACGAACATCCAGACACATAGTTTAACCGAAGATGAAGAACTCCCATTCTATAAAATAGAATTATAGGCCTGAATAAGTGCTTGCAAGCTTGGCGGATCACCCCAAAAGGAAATACCATACTTCTACGGGCTTAATGAGACTGATTTTTTAAATGTCCTCCAAAACATGAACAAAAAGGAAACACGTACATGAAAACAAAAATAGCATGATACAATTCAAACACTTTCTATGTCTTTTCAGTGTATTGATTTTACTTCAATACAGCTGCAGGAAAGACGGTCCCGATCCGACTCCGCAAGAAACTACTGTAAATGCACCATCGGCTATTCAGATCACCACGGCTGGCGGCAAGGCCACCATTGTAGGCAAGGCCGATGTAGGCAGCGAAGTCACGTTCAGGTATGACGGTACAAACGGACAGGTATTGCGTCAAATCAAAGCAGATGCTTCGGGTGGCTTTAGCCTCACCTTGGATCAGTTTGTTGGCTATGAACAGCAGCTGATTGCTTTTGCTAAGAAAGGAAATCAAGTATCCGATGAAGTGAAATTAGAGAGAATTCCAGCAAAGCCTCCTTTTATCGAAGATTGGAACAAAGCCAAGGTGCTGATACTGGCCCACCGTTGGAAGTCGGATCAAAACAGTTCCCGCATGCTTATTAAGCAGACCCAGGCCACACCGCCTTACGATATGTTTGTCACTGCCGCACAGAAATATTTTGATTTCAAAAGCGATGGCGGTTTCCATTTCGAGGTGACCAGTCCGTTGCAATTTACCCATACGACAGGTTCGTGGACAATGGACGATGAAGGTATTATTACGATCAATACTGTTATTCCGCTTGGTCCAATGCAGTTGAAGAATATCCGTGTCAATGAGTTGACGGACAATAAGTTTTCATTTTTGACGGATATATCGGATGGTATATTTTTCATCACGCTGGTTAAAGAATAGAACTTTTTTGAAATATAAGATATAAAGGAGGAAACTATGAAAAGCAAAAAATTAAAAACAGATGGTTTGACATTTAAACCGCTCACCCTGGAAAGTCACTGGATGAGTATTGTTGGTAACAGTCAAAAAATTGCCACCTGGTGCGCATTACCACGAACAAACGAAAACCCCGGCAAGTGTTTCACCCCTGAACGGATTCTCGGTGAATTGATTGAACACAATGTCATGCTCACCCGTCAGCGGCAGGATGTGATTACCGCTATGTGTAGACTTCGGGAGATCGAAGATGCAGAAGCCCTGTGGTTGCACCTGATGCGGAATAAGAAGATCAGTGTAGCCGCCGTATACAACACGTTAAATATACTGACCCGGTACGGAATTGTTTCAAAAGACATGGTCGACACGCGCAGGGCATCTTACCGGATGGCTTGTCTTCAAAAAAATGTACCAGTTAATTTTGGTGAATAGGTAAGTGAAATATAAATTAGAAAGGGTTTTTAAAAATGAAGAGATTAGAAAGAAAACTGTGGATTGTGCTACTCTTTCTTGGTACGACAATATTACTGGGGAGCTGCAAGAAAGACAATGATGTTATGAGTCCCTCCGAACTGGTGAAGTACCATAAATTGGCCGGAACATTCAGGGCGCAGATAACTCCTGCGTTTATGGGAACATCTCCCGTAGCAACGGACGAGCATAACATACAGGTCGAAGATCTGGGCAATGGGAAAATACGGTTGAGTTACGAGAAATTCAGGGCAGCGCCAATGCCTTTTGAAATGTCCGTAAATATTGTCCTGTCCGTAAGTCAGGGTCCTGGAAATACACTGCTACTGGAAGGAAAGGATGGCTCGTTCCTTGCCACACCACCCGATGGTGATCCAATAGATCCCGATGATATTCCCTCAGGAATACAACTGCCCGATGGCGCTGAAGGTGGTATGTCCTCTGACCATGCGACCATCGCGGGTATTTACGGCGAGATAGAGAAAGACGGACAAAAAGCATGGCGATATGATCTGGATCTGACACCGGGGATAGCGTTGCCGATCCAGGTACTGATTTACACGCACCAAAAGATTGAATAACAGGACAAATCGAGAAATAGAAATAAATTAAAATAAACCTATCTTTCTGATTAAATAAGTAGACGATGAACAAAAAAATAGCCATTATCTCTATATTTATTTGGCTTGGTTTTGTAGGAGCCATCAGTTTTATGGAGGCTTGGATCAAATTCCAAGCCCCCGGTGTTACCTTACCTGTTGGCTTGGGGATCGGCAGGCTGGTGTTTGCAGCGCTCAACAAGGTGGAGTGGGTTTTATTGTTCATTTCGGGCATTGGCATACTGCCATTTAAAAACACCGGCAGCACCGTAAAAGTTTTATGGTTAGTGCCTGCGATACTGGTACTACTGCAAACCGTATGGATGCTGCCGTTGCTGGATGCCCGGGCAGAGCTGCATATTACAGGAGAAGCAGTAGCACAAAGCAATATGCACTTTTACTATGTGGCCACAGAAGTTATAAAAGTAAGCAGCCTGGCAGCAATGGGTATCCTGTTGCTGCGCAGGCTATCATAATTAAAAACGAAATTAGATGACAACAACAGGAACAGCTTTGGTCTTTTCCCTCACCGAACGGATCGAATATTCAAAAAACAGTGTGGTGAGCCAGCAGATCACCAAGAGCAAAGCAGGTAACATTACGCTGTTTGCCTTTGACAAAGACCAACAGCTCAGCGAGCATTCCGCCCCCTTTGATGCCGTGGTACAGGTACTGGACGGCGAAGCGCTGATCCATATCGCAGGCGAACCCCATGAGGTGAACGCAGGAGAAATGATTATCCTCCCGGCCAATATCCCCCATGCAGTCTATGCCACTACGGCATTCAAGATGCTGCTGACGATGATCAGGGGGTAACCAAACTACTATGTTCAATCAAACTGCATGGGTTAAAAATTAAAAGCCCATGCAGTTTTTTATTTGTTCCCTCGTTCATGCCGTTTTTTCCGTAGTGCTTCCGCATTATTCTTGCTTTCGATCAATTCGGCCTCTTTTTTCTTTTCGATTTCTTCCGCAAGACGAAGTGCCTCTTGTTCAACTTCCATTCGTTCGACGTCGACCCTCGCCGAATCGGGGTCGTGTGCGTATTTCCGTTCTGCCCATACCGCTACTTGAGGGTAATACTGGCGCACCATGCGGTATTTGATATCGTTTTCGCTCAACCTGCTGTTTTCGCTGTACAGGTGCAGAGCAGCACCAACTGATAGGGACATCGCTATAAAGCAGGTCGCAAGTCCTATAATAAGGTTCTTTGACCATGCTCCAAAATGATGGTGGTTCCTGACGTCCACCACTTTGGGCGCGGCGGCAATCAGTCTACCCAGCTCATCGATCTGCCGCTGTATCTTTGCTTCGTCGTAGCGTTTGCTGGCTGCTTCGATCATCTCGCCTATTTTTTCAATTGTCTGCTTGTACTGTTCAAGGAATGTTCGCAGAAATTCCGGCATCGTCGTTTCCACTGTTTCTATCCTTTTTAAAAATTCCTGTACCAGCTCTTCAAGCATGGCTACCTTTTCTTCCAGTTCGTTCATCTTGTATGTTTTTTTTAGTTTTTAGTCCTGTTATCTTTTTATCTGCTGATACCCTGCGACTGTGCCTGTTCGGCCTGCTTTTTCTTCCTTTTGCGCCTTGCGATCTCCGCATCGCCTACCGGATCGGGTGCCGACGGTACAAACTCGGTATCCAACAGGGTTGCCAGCAGGCCTTTACCTCCATCGGGGATGTGTAGGTGCTCCTGCCTGTCCTCATTGCGGATGACCGCCCTAAGTTGATCGGCGAGTGATGGCTGGTTGGCCTTTTCTTCCGCTTGGTACACGCGTGTTCTTAGGTTACGCTCCAGCTGTGCGTTCATCCTGCCGTAGCTCAGGCTTCGGTCGATGGCAGAGCCTTTCATCTTGATGCCGTCCTTTTCAAAGGAAATGCCCTGAACCTCGCTGGTACCGCTACGGTATTTCCATGCAATGGTTATCCCTTTGTTTTTCAGCTGTGTTTCCAGTGCTTGCCAGCTATTGGCCGTTTTCAGCGTTGCCCGGATCGCATCGTACAACTGGTACCGTATCTTCTCCTTTCCGCGCAGTGCCTGACGGTTGACCTGCGACTTGCCCTCGCCCATGTGATAGCCGTATTTTTCCGTGATCTCCCGGCAGGCCTTGATGTTGCGGGCATAGTTGTTCCGGTCGCCGATGGTGTTCCCCTTGTTGTCAACACGGTTGTAGATCAGGTGCAGGTGGGGATGCGCCTTGTCGCTGTGCCGCACGATGAGGTACTGCGTATCACGGATACCCATCTTCTGCATGTACTCTTTTGCAGCTGCCACCATGGCGGTATCGCTGAGCTTGGGCAGGTCCTCCCTGCTCCAGCTCAGTACGGTATGCCCTACGGCCTTGCCGAGTGTAGGCCGCATCTTCCGCTGCAGGTTGAAATCCTGTATGGCGGAAGCGGCACTCTGTGCACGTATGCCTTCGGCATGCAGTATCCTGGCTTCCTGCCGATCCAGTACGTAGCGCACGCAGCCGCCGAAGCTCTTTCCGGTGATCGGTTTACCTATCATCTTTACCGATCTTATTCAGTAGTTCCTCGATCCGGCCGATCAGGCTCAGGCACTTGATGGCAAGGGAGACCAGTCCTGCGGTATGGGCAAGGTGCGCCAGCTGGTTCAGGTTGTTGGCAAGGCCGGCCAGCATCCTGAACCACGATGTTTCCTCGGCGGTAAACCGGGGAAATACTTTGGCACTCCTTGCCGCACTGCGGAACCATTCGCTGGGTTTCATCCCGGCGTTTTTTGCACGCTGTGCAATGAGCAATTTCTCCGTAGGGGTCAGCCTGACCACCAGAAGCTCGCTCCGGCTGATGGTTTTCTTTGGCCTGCCACCCTTGCTTTTCGGGGTGTTTTTTTGTCTGGCTGCCCCTGTTTTCATACCTCTGTTTTTCTTTTTGTCGGCTGTTTCCGGCAGGTTTTTCCATTCGACCAACGGGAGCGGTTTCCCGGTGGCTGCGCCGGGCTACCGGGGTTTTTGTATAGCAAAAACATTAACTCGCTCCCTACAAATCGACAAAATCCCTCCGATGGCTGAAAACTTTCGGACGGTGCCAGGTTAGGGGTGGTTTCCACTGCCAAAGCCGTGGGCGGATCGGTGGTTTTACCGTTCATGTAGCCTATCGGATAGCTGCATAAACGGATAGCTAAATATGTCCTCATTCCCCGCCCTCCATCAGTTTCTGAATGTCCTCAAACCTGTAGTACATCAGACCGCCGATCTTGGTATAGGGCAGCGTACCGTTTACCCGTAGGTTCTGCAACGTTCCAGCGGAGATGCCCAGCAGTTTGCGCACCTCGTAGCTTTTCAGCCATGCTCTCGGCTCCTCGCCGAGCTTCCTCGGGTGAGGGTTGTTCTTTCTGATCTCCTCGATCAGCTCTTTCTTGAATTGGTCGAGGTCTGCCCTCGTGATGAGTTCTACGTTCATCTGCTGCTCCTTCTTTAATGTTAGAAATTCTGTTACCGGCGGACAGAAACATAGCGATACGTTTCTGTCTGCTTTGGGTACAAAAAAAAGGAAAAGGGCAACGCGCCCGTGACCAACGGATAACTGTTGGTCAAAAACGGTACGGTTTTATGGGAATACGGGCTGTGGGGTCAGCTTCTCTTTTTTGCCGGTACGATATCGAACAGGCGGTACTTGCCGGGTATCTCGGCATACTTGCTGCCCATCTCGTTACGGTCGGCAGGAAAGTATCGCCTTAGGGTTTCGGGGCTTATGGGTTTGTTATCGTGGCGGAAATGGCGGCACAGCATCTTGACCCATACGCTGGAATGTATCGAAAAGGCAAGTTCCTTATCTTCCGGTGTTTTCAGTTTCTGCAATTTAGTGAGCAGGTCGGCGGCGGTGAGCAGGTAGCCTTTCGGAATATTGATGTAGTCGTCCGTATCCAGCTTTTTAAGTTCACGGAGCTGGCGTTTCAGTTCGGTTACCGTTTCCCTCAGCTGGACGATCTCGCTTTCCTTTGCCGTTATGATCTCTTCCTTCGTCCGGTCGGACTGCCATAGGTCTACGGTATCAAGGTAGCCGAGGAATGCCCGGAGATGGATCTTGTGCTGCACGATAAGGCGGTGCTTCTCCTTGGAGCTGCGCTTGTCGTGGGCGATCAGGTTTTTCAGCTCGTCCTTTACGATATCACGGACATGATTGAAAAATTCGCTTTCGGTTACATCGGCGTTGGTTTCTTTGAAGTATTCCAGATGGTAAGCATAGAAGTCGGCAAACTCGTTTTCATCCCTTTGGTACAGGCTGTTGAGGAAATGGACGTCGTAATGCCCCTTCCACCAGAAAAAGGGCATCCCGATATCATAGGGGTGTGACTTGCCGAAACGTGGCCGGGTACGGAAATAGGACAGCTCTTTCATAGGCTTATCTGTTGGTAAACACACAAATATACCGATTGTGCGAGCGAAAAGAAAAAACCGATATGAGCAGATATAAAAACATTTCGGCCAATTAGCGGCCAATTAGTGGGCATAACGGCCAATTAGCGGCCAATTAAATCTTTCGAACCAATTCATATCTACTCCCCCTACCTTTTGTCCCCGATTGTTGAATCAACTCTCTATTTACCAAATCGCCAAGCTCTTCGGTTGCTAATGTCTTGCCGATATTATTAATCTCCTGATAAGACGCATTGGTGATTTTTCCATGTTCTTTAATATATAATACGGCTTTTATCTGTCTTTCGTTGATGTTCAACTTACGTAGATAATCTTCTCTATAAATGTCTTTCAGGAACACGATACTGATACCACGCTGATTTTCTTCGATAAGAGGTTCGGGCAGCCCGGCTTCTTTACAGGCCCCGATGATATCATTGGTGCCACGTCCCCAGGCTTCGACATATCCGGCCTTGAAAAATACACCGGCGATATTCCTGTTCCGTGGATAAGAGGAATGTTCCTGCTTCAATTCTTCTACGGTCAGTTCCTCCGGTAAAGTTCCCGGGTTCCACAGGTGCAGACGGTCATCATAGACGCGTAGCAACGTATAGGTGCTGGAATGATCTTTATGGATAATGCTGTTTAATACGGCCTCGCGTAAAGCGGGTTCTGGATATTCCAGCGGTTCCATACGTTCAAGTCCTTTGTAGGAGATCGGCCGGATGAGATAACGATCCTTTAACTTCTCCATGACCTTTTCGATCATGGTTAGAAGATTGGCCTCGATAATATCCTGAAACAGCAGGTCGCTGGAACTCTTGCCAAACCTGCCGATCTTAAAACTGGTGGTCGGGGAAATGGAATAGGGATGTTTGCCAAAAAGCAATATGGCCGCATGGGTCAACCCGCCATCTTTAGTAAGCAGGTTAAGGCGTTTCATGAGCAAAAGGGTACCTTCTTCGGCAGCAGATGCCGGGATACGGTCTTTGGCAATAGCCTTTTTTAGAAACGATTGTATGGTCTCGATATCAAGGTCCCCGACCGTGGCGCCGGGCACCGGTATATCTTCCCAGCTCTTGCCGCTTTTCTTCAACAGCCAGTTGTGCAGGGCTGTTCCTTTCAGTTCCTGCTTCGTACTCCCACTGCGGTAATGGTAAATACCATGATAGGAAATGGGTACGGTGCTTTGGCGTACCGCTATTTCTATATAATGCTTTCCTTCTTTTTCGTGCAGGTCGATATCCACAACAAGCCCCAGCTGCTGGACAATCTTATTGGGCAGGTCGTCCATAAGCTTTTTATAGTCGTCAACCCCGGTAACCTTTCCCTTATCGTCAATGCCGATATATATCCGGCCTCCCTGTGCATTGGCAAAGCCGCACACCCACTTCAGGTATTCGTCCCGCCATGACTGTTTGTATTCTATATTCTGGTGTTCAGGCATATTCTTTATCCTATGGCTAACAAAAATACGTTTTTTAGCGGCTTAACTGTAATGCTTCCGTCAATCGCTCCTGCAACCTGCCCATGTCCTCGCTCAGTTTGCTTTCCACCACTTTGGCGTATATCTGTGTGGTACGGATGCTCGTGTGCCCCAGCATCTTCGATACGCTTTCGATGGGTACGCCGTTGCTCAGTGTTACGGTAGTGGCGAAAGTGTGCCTTGCAATATGGAACGTAAGGTCCTTATTAATGCCGCATAGCTCCGCTATCTCTTTCAGGTAGCCGTTCATCCGCTGGTTGGTGACCACGGGGAATACCGTACCGTTTGCCACCGCTCTCGGGTCGTCTGCATATTTCTCCATCAGTTCTTTTGCTTTTGGCAGTATCGGGACACGTACGCGGGTTTCCGTTTTCGCTCTGCTTGTGGATATCCACAGCTTGCCGTCAATCCCGGTAACGATGTTGCCCGGTGCAAGTTCGGAAAGATCGATGTACGCCAGTCCTGTATAACAACTGAACAGGAACATATCCAGTACCTGCTGCAAGCGTTCGATTTTAAACTGCTTGTTTTCAAGTCTGTCAAGTTCTTCTTTCGTGAGGCTTTCACGCTCTACTTTGTCAAAATGTTTCTTAAACTTGGCAAAGGGGTCTTTAGGTAGCCAGTCCATCGTAACGGCCATGTTCACGATCTTGCGCAACCGCTCGATGTGCTTCATGATGCCGTTGTTATTCAAGGGATTGTGGTGGTCTTTCGGTTTGTAATTACGGAGATAATTCTCAAAATCGGAGATGAATGCATAGTTCAGTTCCGATAGTGCCGTGTCGGTACAGCGGTACCGCTCCTTTAGAAAACGTTTGAGGTAGCTTTGCGTGGTATAGTAATTCTTCATCGTGCCGTGGGCAAGTTTGCTCTCCTGTTCCCGGTTATGGTATTCGATCAGTTTGCAAAGGGTAAGCTGCGACTGCTCCTCGCCTACAAACTTGCTTTTGATCAGGTCTGCCGTGAGCGGTTTCTTTTGTAGCAGCTGTTGCTGGTAGCTTTCCACGATACCTGCCCGGTACTGTTCAAGATAGTTGTTCAGTTTGGCGACCTCCTGTCTGCTGCCCTTGGCCATTCCCTTGCCCGCATTCCAGTTGCCGGGGTCGATAGACCGCTTTACCGATACGTCCCGGCGTTTGCCGTTTACCGTGATCCTGGCATAGATCGGTGCCTTTCCGCTGGCATCCATCTTGTACTTCCTGAGGTAGAAGATTACCCCGAACGTGTTGCTCTGTGTTGTCATATCAATCAATTTTTAGTGTCCCAAACAGCTTCAGATTGACGGACTTTGGTAGTATTTACCCCGATGGGCACCCCGGCATTAAAAAAGGGGCACACAAAGGGCACCAAAACCCGTCAAAATAAACCAATAAAAAACACTGATTATCAATTGGTTAAATACCTATTTGTGCCCCAAATATAAAATATGGAAATAGGGCACCGAATAGGGCACATTTTCTTTGATATAACTTGGATGGATTGGACTCGAATAAATGAAAAAAGCCCCTAAATCATAGATTTAAGGGCTTTTTGTGGTCTGTTGACCGCCTTATTGTCGGGGTGGCAGGATTCGAACCTACGACCTCCACATCCCAAATGTGGCGCGATACCGGGCTACGCTACACCCCGAAAAAGGTATCTCCTTTTTTCACTGGTGCAAATATACAATGTTTATAGTCAATAAAAAAAGGCTTGTAACAAATTTAAATTAATTGCCTGATTGACACGACAATAAAATTAACAGATGCTTCTACACCAATCCTTCTTGGTGTTTTTACGCGAGCTCCAATAATAATTCCGATATTTGTAGAGATAAGGAATCGACAAATTTTAAGCATCCTAATGTGGACATGAGATTTTTAACACGATATATCGTATTCATTTTTCTACTCTCGGCCTGTGTTTCCAATGACCGAGACGAGCGATCACGTGACACGAGCGCGGTAGAGATTCCTGCTGAGCATCAGCTCACCAATTCCGAAAAACTGGAGGATTATCTTTTGGCGCTTGATTCTAACGACATCGCCAGCGTGAACAAGGCAACAACGAAATATATTGAACTTTTTGATGAAAAAGACTCCATAGAAAATGATAAAGGTGTTGTATTGATCTTGAGGTATATGGAGATGATAACGATGAATGCATCGGGATCTGCGTTTGAAGAGGGAGTCAATTACCGGCCGCTAGTTGGTGTGGAAGCCGAAGGCGGTGAACACGATGTTCCAAGCGAACTAAGTGACGCTTATGCTAAAATTAATCAGAATGGTTTTCGTGTGCGTGAAACGGAAGGTATGTTCACTTTAGAGATCAACCCCTTCTTTATCCAGGAAATATTTTACGCTTATATCTCCCCCAATTTCGAGATTTATCTACAGCAACTTGGGAAGGAAAACCTGGAAGGTTTTGCTGAAGATGCAGCCATTGCGATACCCTTCCAGAATCTCGTTCAAAGGTCCATATGGTGGGAAGAGTTTGCTCACAACACGCAAAACACAAGTGTAGGCCTAATGGCTAAAAAACAATATGACAAATATTTTAATTGTCTGACAATCGGTATGGATAATACCCCGGCAATTGAGAGCGAACAGCTTGCACCTTACTTTCAACAAGCTTACACCTATCTAAAAGACTTCGCGCCACAGTCGGACACCTATCAAAAATTGCAACCCTATATCGCGCTGCTGCAGGATCAGAAATTAGAAGAAGCCAAAGCGATGCTTCCTGATCTCCTCAGACACGATTTTAACGGGTGAAATCAGAATTCATGCTATGGAAAACGTTAAAGAGGACATTAAAGATTTAACCGATATCAAGTTAATGGTTGATGAATTTTATGCAGCAGTGCAAAAAGATGAGCTGATCGGTCCTATCTTCAACTCGGTGATTCAAAATCGATGGCCCGAACACCTGGAAAAAATGTATACGTTTTGGCAGACCATACTCTTAGAAACACATACCTATCAAGGGCGTCCGTTCCCACCTCATGCCCAGCTACCGATTGAGCGGGAACATTTCGATCGTTGGCTACAACTATTTGAAGTAAATTTGAACAACCTTTTCTCGGGTCCGATAGCTGACGAAGCGCGACTTAGAGCGCATAAAATGGCGGAGCTATTTCTGCTCAAATTAGCGCATATTCGAAAAGATCCTTTCCATCCGTTGATATAGATTTTTCATAAATCCTCAAAAGCGTTGTGTATGACTAGATCATTACTAAAACCAAAAAAGACCGTAGATCTGCATACAGCTGCATTTATCGATGATTTAGATGCCTACGAGATAGACGAACTACTGGGCCGTTCTATTGCTCGCCTCCGAGAACAACTCGACGCGGCCATTTATTGGGAATACTCAGAAATTAAGTTTATACATGGAAAAGGTCAAGGTATTTTACGAAATGCGGTATATACGGAACTTCGTCTCTACCAAGCCGATGGTATGATCAGCCATTTTTACCCATCCTACTCCAACCCAGACGTGGTCGTGGTCGTCCTAGGTCTATAGTATCTTTACCCGATAAACGGCAAAAGGGTATTGCAGTTTATCGTCTCCACCATTCCATTGGGGTAATAGTTGCATCTGCGCACAAGAAAAATACAGAAACCCATCTTCTCCTATGCCCAAAGAGTCTGGCCATAATAGGCGTGGATCCTTTACCACGGTTTGAAGCCTGCCCTCAGGCGTGAGCCGTTTTATGGAATAATCCAGAGAAGTCGTTAGATAGATATTTCCCTGTGTATCGGCAATCAATCCATGCGTTACTCCGACTTCTCCCTTATCTTCTACCTTTTCTAGCAGTTCACTATCGCTAAGATCAGGATTGCTTAAGAATTGAGTAGATATTCGATACAAATTGGAAGCATTAATCGGTTTAAAGTAGAACCATTCATTATCTTTTGTAAGTGCGATTCCATTTACATTAGAACGAAAGGGATTGCCTCCCGAATCAACCATGTCTCGACCTTGATAACGCAAGACGATCGCTTCGTCCGCTTGCGTAAAGGCAGTCTGTTCCAACACTTTTCTGGTTTTTCCGGTTGTCAGGTCCAAGATGATGATCGCAGCCTGGCCTGGGTCAGACAGGTAGGCCAAATTTCTTTCTGTATCCACGCGTACATCGTTAAGTCCGGAATTTCTTTTATCCAGATCCTCGAACGTGAAAATATTTTTTACTGTATTATCGATCAAATCGATTTGAACAAGCTTAAATTGTCCCTCCGATTGCGTATCGCCGGTATCGCCAAAGATCGATCTGGAGGGTGCGGGTTTCGAATCCAATACCCAAAGTTGGTCATTCCCATCAATATACAAATCTTGAACATTCACAAAATTTCTCTCGGCGTCAGATCCCGTGTTCCACTCATCGTTTGGAAACGCGTTGCGCTCGCCATTAATTATTTCTGTCAAACCAAACAAGTAGGGCTCTCGTCTAGGGAAAGAAACAAAAACTCTGTTACTATTGGACACCGAAACTCCAATGGGCTGTGATTGTCCAAACGAAGCAAATTCTTCTAAGTTTGGGGTTTCTTGTGCATACGTTTTTACGCCGACCATCATCGCTAAAATTAATCCGATTATTGAATATTTCATATTGTTCAAAATTAGGGGTTCCTCTTTAACCTGCTTCCGCCAATTA
Organism: Sphingobacterium sp.; assembly: GCA_052092145.1. Lineage (GTDB taxonomy): Bacteria > Bacteroidota > Bacteroidia > Sphingobacteriales > Sphingobacteriaceae > Sphingobacterium. The sequence goes on from JBQDCW010000002.1 coordinate 181,677, forward strand.
ACGATAATAGAAGGACTCGGAAGATTGAAGCGCAGCATGGCCTCCATCAAAGATAGATTTTCTTCTTGGATTGTTCGCAGCACAGAGATTTTAAAGGACTGTGGATATACTGCTTTGCCTTCGCGGGACTTTAAGCCTTCAATGCCAAACGACTCGAATCGCTTTTGCCAACGCCTGACCATATCATGGGAAAGGGAATGTTCTTTAGCAATGGTTTTTGCTGAAACGTGACCCCGAACGATCCGATCGACAATACTAAGTTTGAATTCCAAACTATGTTTTTTGTTTTTTCTCATAAAAATGCCCCCAGAAAGTGTCTAACTTTTTGGGGGCATTGCATTTGAAGGCTCCTTTTTTTATTTTGCTGGGGTAATGGTAATCTTACGAAATGATATCGGCCCATGATCTCCTTGAAGATAAATGGGGCCAGGCTCCCCTTCGTTGCTATCTAACGCACCTCCGGTTATACCAGGAATCTCTTGTTTACTAATCACAGTCTTACCATTGATCGTAATGGTCACCAAACGACCGACCAACGTAATCTCTATATCTTGCCACTCGCCGGGTCCTTTATTGGTCATCTCATTGGGCGTTAGAAACCCATATACCGCGCCAAAATACAGATTACCCGGATGACGATCTCTTGGCGCATCTTCGATTTGTACTTCGTAACGACCACGAAGGTAGATGCCCGAGTTACTCCCCTCTGGGTACTGAAACTCTGCATGCAATTTAAAGTCCTCGAAGGTTTCCTCGGTGATCAGGTTCGCACCCGCCGATTCGTTAACGAGGATGCCGTCCTCGATTTTCCATTTATTATTTTCATTCGAAGGTTTCCAACCACTTAAATCTTCTCCATTAAATAGCTCAACCGGAGTTCCCCATTCTGGTGTTCCTGTTCTATTTAAATACGGTGCACGATCGCCAGTAAAGTTGTGGGTTTCTCCTTTATTACTGGTAATTGTACCCGATAGTGTTGTCCCTTCCAATTGACCTTCAATCACAAAATCACCTTCTCCGCCTTCCCATTGTGGGGGAATTGCGAAGGAAAACTTACCGTCTTGCAACTTAATGTGAGAAATGGGGCGATTACTGCCGCTATCTCCCACCCAAGCACCGACTAAGGTATTAAATCCTGATAATTTGATCTCAATCCAAGAAGGAGCTTGATGACCATCTTTGTCAACGGTTAGGTCCCAACGGCCTAGAAGATCTTTGGATTCCTCAGGTATGGTTTGTGAAGCTGGGTTATGTTCCACTTCCGCAGTGGTATCCGCACCTGTATTTTGCGGGTTGTTTTGGCAGGAGGTCATCGTCATTCCTAACATACCGGTTAAAGCGATTCCAAACGCAAATTGTTTTATCATCTTTTGTTATATATTATATGTTTTCTATTTATACTTGATAATACTGTTCCCACCCTTTCTTAGGCGGCGGACCGACCAACAGTGCATTTGCAAACTTATCATTTATTATCTCTTTCTTATCACGATCGAAGTCCAGTTTCGTGTTTAGACGTTGCGCAATAACCCCCAAACAGAACATTTGGCTTAATGGGCCTGCAACCTCAAAAGGTGAGCGCGTCTTTTCTTCTCCCTTACACGCTTTTAAAAAGTTAGCATAGTGATTCGAGGTTGATTCAGGTACTTCTGGGAGTTTCGATTCCAACTCTTTCGCTTTTTCTTCAGGTATTATTGACAGCGTACTACCATGAGAACCACCTTTAAACGTTAGCTCTTTCCCGTAAATAATTTTCCCGGGGTTCAAGGACGCTGATTCCAATTCACCAGTGCTCGGTGCAGGGATATTTGGATCAAGGCCTGATACGCCATAGCCTTCCGGAATAGGTGGTAGGTTGTCCAGTCCGTCATACCACCAAACATCGACTGCTGGTAATCTATTTCTTTTGGGAAAACTAAACTTTAAAGTAGAGGACATTGGGAAGAAAAACGAATTATGCCCTTCAAGCATTTCGGCACTGACCTGTGTTGGTAGCCCCAAATCTAGGAACTCGTGTGCGGTATCGAAAATATGCGCTCCCCAGTCACCCAGTGCGCCCATTCCGAACTCATACCAGCAGCGCCATTGTCCATTTACGAAATCTTTATTATAGTCATGCCCCATGGTTTGCATTTGCCAGAGATCCCAATCTAGGGTACTTGGTATCTGTTCCTCTAATGGGAATCTTTGCATATTGACATCCCAGCCATGCCATCTTCTTGGCATATTCATATGTCCAACAACTTTATGAACGTCCTTAATGATGCCTGCATCCTTCCACGCTTTAAATTGAAAATAATTCGCTTCAGAATGTCCTTGATTTCCCATTTGGGTGACTAATTTCGGATTGTTCGCCGCTTTCTCCATCATCAATTCAACTTCTAGAAACGTACGCGCCATCGGTTTCTCCACATACACATGTTTACCTAATCCCAGGGCCATCATCGTCACTGGAAAATGTGAAAAATCCGGAACGCCGACAGAAACCGCATCAATTTGATTGCCCATTTTGTCAAACATTGCTCTGAAATCCTGGAAACGTGGCACATCGGGGAATTGCTTCAATGCAGCCTCGGTATGCTTCGCTCCCATATCCACGTCACATAAAGCGACTATATTACAAAGTCCGGTTTTATGAAATTCCCTAAGAATTTCGCCCGCCCGATTTCCGACACCGACAATCGCTAGGTTTACCCGCTCATTGGGTCGGGCGACGAGCACGTTGCCTATTGGACTACTGGCAAGCGTTGCGGCTCCACCTGCTATGATTGATTTCTTAAGAAAACTCCTCCGTGAAAAATAATGATTCATCTACGCGTGTTTAGGTTTATTAAAGATTTTGCAATTTTCTCCTTAAAATTAAAAAAAAATCTTAAATTCACTGGCAATTCTGGATATTAATCCCAAAAACCTACATTTTATCAACTGACTAACAATGAAAATAAGTTTCTGGAACACTACGACTAAAAGCGCGGCTGCTGTATCACTGTTTACTTTATTTTTGAGTTCTTGTAACCCTGAATCAAGCCAGTCCGAGACGGAAAATCTATTCAATGGCAGCGACCTAAGTGGCTGGACGCAGTTAACCGGTTCGGCGGAATTTCTCGTCGAAGAGGATGCGATTGTTGGTGTGATGCGAAAGGGAAGTCCGAACAGCTTTTTAGTCACAGAACAGGAGTACGGTGATTTCGTGTTGGAGTTAGATATTAAACTAGAAGGGAACACGAGCAATTCTGGAGTACAGGTACGCAGTCATTTTGATCAGGAAGCCAACAATGGAGAAGGTCGGGTCTATGGTCGTCAGCTCGAGGTCGACCCGACAGAACGCGCCTGGACCGGAGGAATCTATGACGAAGGTAGAAGAGCGTGGTTATACACATTAGATCTAAATCCTGATGCTAAATCGGCGTATAAGCCGAATGAATTTAACCATATCCGAATCGAATCGATTGGCAATCAAACAAAGACTTGGGTTAACGGAATTCCCGCGGCTTACCTCATCGACTCGCTGGATAGTACGGGGCTCATTGCCCTTCAAGTCCATAGCGTACCCGACTCGCTGGACGGTCAAAGAGTCTATTTTAAAAACATCAACATTCAAACTGAAAATATTAGTCCCAAAAAATTCCCTGATGATATTTATATCGTAAACACCAATGCCAATCAGCTCACGGATGCAGAATCTGAAGCAGGCTACTCCCTTCTTTTCGACGGTAAGACTTCCGAGGGTTGGAAAAGTGCCCGCGGAGAAGAATTTCCGGAACAAGGGTGGAAAATTGATCAAGGAGTGCTTGAAGTATTGAAGTCGGATGGTGGTGAATCCACCAATGGAGGAGATATTGTCACTAAAAAACAATATGGGGCATTCGACTTATCTTTTGAGTTCAAATTAACGCCTGGTGCTAATTCTGGCATCAAATATTACGTAACGTTAGACGAACAAACCAATGGTTCAGCCATTGGTCCAGAGTATCAAATATTGGATGATGAGCTTCACCCAGATGCTAAACTCGGCAAAAATGACAACCGTACACTTGCCTCACTTTATGACTTGATTACTTCGGACCGTAATCCGCGTCCGCGCCAGCCTATCGGAGCGTGGAATCGTGGACGAATCGTATCAACGGCGGATAATAAAGTCACGTATTATCTGAATGGATTCAAGATGCTAGAATTTGAGCGTGGCTCGGAAGCTTTTCGTGAGCTCGTTGCCGGAAGCAAGTATAAGGATTGGGAAGGTTTTGCAGAAGCGGATAAAGGTCACATTCTCATCCAAGATCATGGAGACGCAGTCGCTTTCCGTAGCATTAAAATTAAAGAACTGAACTAGAAAGTCTGAACCTCTCCTTGGATTTCGTCATTTTTTACGGATGTCACGATCAACAAAACAGCCGGCTGGTAAAATTACTAGCCGGCTGTTTTGAATTAAGCGCAAAAGAATTCGCTATTGATTTCGTCCTGCGCGATCCGCTGAATTCACCTCAGCCTAAAGATTGGATTTAATACGCAAAACTTTTTCTTCGAATTGGTCATATTCAGCCTGTTGAAGATTGATAAAACTATTGTCTTCGATCCGGCCAACTACTTCTTCCATTTCTTCAACTGAATTATAAACCATCAGACGAAATGGATTACTGTAATCCTTTCCACGTGAACGATGGATTTCATCGCAAATCCATTTTTTGGTTTCCAAAGCCTCGTCAAACAGTTTCGTCCAAAATTGAGAATCCCAATCCCTTGGTTCGATATGGGTTACTTCCCTAAGGGAAGCCAAACTATGCGTAAGCTTATCTTCTGAATACTCAGTGCTTAAATGATGGTACCGTGAATGAATGTCCTTCCAGGAGTCTAGAACCCCTGTCTTGATATCGGCTATTAGCGGCTGAAGTTTGTTGGCGGGAATTAGTTGTCCGCCCATATTTTCAAACGAATACCGTACCAGTGGTCGATCGGTTATGCGGGCTATTTGATCGTAAAATGATTTCCCGTCCATCTGATCAATCAATTGGCAAACCGCATAATAGCGAATCAGCTGTTTAAAGAGACGATAAGATTCGCGAGGCTTTAACAAGACAACTTCTCGCTTGGAAAATTCTGCATTGTCCAAAAGAATTTCCCGATCGGCTTTCCCTTCAGCCGCTAACCAATCCTTGACAGATTCTGAACCTACAGAATGGGCCACTGCACGCACGATCTCATCCAATCCGGTAAACAACTCGTTAACCGTATCTGGCGCCAGGATCTCGTATTCGAAATGTTGGTTCTTAAATGATCGCTTGTCTCGACTCAGAAATTTATTGGTGTTCCGCATGAGTGCGTACATATTATACATAAACCAATAACCTGGAAGAACGATCAGTCGATCATGCGTCACATCATTACTAACCAAAGAGAATGGAAATCTGATATTCAACTCATGGAGAAAGTCTCCTTTGACGATCAACGTATACGATGCGAAACGAGAATTGTGCTTCAGGCTCACACAAAGGCCTGGCCAGAATCCTCGTCCAGCGATAATCTCGCCATCTGCGCCGCGTGAATTATGATTTGATCCCACCGTCGCTCCGGCTGCCATGTTACTTTGTCCCATGACTAATGAGGCACAAAGAAACGAGTTGTTATGGTGCTGCTCATGCGCAGGAAAGAGTAAAGAATTCAACACCTCACAGCAGGATATGGTTGAATTATCTCCGAGGAATGAATTGATCAATCGCGCCCCATATTTCAATTGGGAATAGGAGGACAATATAAAACGCACAGCTTTAACACCGTAAAACACCCGGCAACCGTATCCTATAATTCCATTCACCAATTCACATCCTTCGCCAATTTGAGTATATGCAGTGGCTGTCGAATTAATGGTCAGGTTCTTGAGTTTACTGATCCCTTTGATATAGGCGTCCGATCCGATTTTTACATTTTTAAAGGTGTGCGAATTTTTAATTACTGTTCGATCCCCAATTTCACTGTAGTATCCGCGTGCGCTGGAAAAACTATTGTTTGTGATAGCTAAAAAACGTTTTTGAAGTTGCGTATCTTGTCTATTGCGAGTCCAAAGGTAAACATCGGCTGCCTGCATCCCGTCGAAAGGTAGAACTGACCGTCCACCGTTCTCATTACAAAGTTCAAGAAAAATTCGGCTTTTAGCCTCATCGCCATCTTTCAGGATTCCGTTGCCAAATTTTGCATTGGAACTGGTCTCCATTTCGTTTACATTTAAAAGAATGACTTCGTTTCCAACAATAAAGTGTGCCATATACCGCACTTGATGGAGCGCCACACAATCCCCTAAATCACAACTAATAATCTGCGAATTATAGATCCCAACAGAAACACGAATATCTCGATATTCTAAATAAACTTCTTCCATGTCACCAATCCGAACCAAGCCAAAAAACTTAGAGCGTTTAATTTGATGAGGCAAAAACTTATCGGTAACCCTGACATCGCTCCAATTAGTTGATTCATTATGATTCATTTCTAAGATTTGAATCTCCTCCTCTGTTAAGTTACGATATGATTTATTGCTCTTATTTTGCTCAAACCTAAGATAATACTCGTCTCGGCCATCTGGTAGGTATTCATGAGGAACAAACTCGTACCCTATCCGATCTAACGGATGCTTATTGATATATCCCATATTTAGCTATTCGACAGTTACAGATTTGGCCAAATTTCGCGGTTTATCTACATCTACTCCCCGATAAACTCCGATATAATACGATAGTAATTGCAAAGGAACGACGGTCAGTAACGGTGCAATAACCTCATCTGCAGCGGGAACGATCATGACATCATCAGAAATCGAAGGAGTAACTGTGTCTCCTTCGGAAACTACCGCTAACACCTTACCTTTACGTGCTTTGATTTCTTGAATATTACTAACAATCTTTTCATGATACATATCCCGACTGGCAATAAAAACAACTGGAAGGTCCTCATCCACCAGTGCAATCGGTCCGTGTTTCATTTCTGCAGCTGGATAACCTTCGGCATGAATGTATGAAATTTCCTTCAGTTTCAACGCTCCCTCTAATGCTGTTGGAAAATTGTACCCGCGTCCCAAATACAGCATGTCTCTAGCATCTTTATATTTCATTGCAATAGCTTTGATTTGGTCGGCCTGGTGGTCTAACACCCACTGTACCTTATTGGGAATGTCGTGTAACTCATGACAGAGTTCCTGAAAACGTTCCTCACTAATTGTACCTTTGGCTTTCGCCAATTTTAACGCTAGCAGCATCAAAACCGCCAATTGAGCGGTATAAGCTTTCGTACTTGCCACACCAATCTCGGGCCCGGCGTGCGTGTAACAGCCTGCATGGGCAATTCTCGAGATTGATGAACCAACGACATTCACAACGCCAAATATAGTCGCGCCCTGCTCTTTCGCTCGCTCAAGGGCGACAAGCGTATCCGCTGTTTCGCCACTCTGAGAAATTGCGATAATGACATCATCCGATGTAATTATAGGATTGCGATAACGAAATTCGGAGGCATACTCCACCTCCACGTTAATTCGACAAAGCTCTTCAATAACATATTCGGCGACTAATCCGGCGTGCCAACTGGTACCACAGGCCACGATGATAACCCTCTTGGCTTGCAAAAGCCGGTCTTCAATAGCGTCAACACCGCTAAGGACAATAGTCGCTTCAGCGGGGTCTAACCTGCCCCGAAGCGAGTCTGCGATTGTGATGGGTTGTTCAAAAATCTCCTTTAACATAAAATGATCATAGCCGCCTTTTTCTATCGCTGCTAATTCCATATCCAATTTCTGAACATAAGGCGTAATAATCTCGTTCCCTAGATTTTTAAGAATCAATTCGTCAGGTTTGACGATGGCTAATTCATAGTCGTTAATATAGACAACCTCCTTCGTGTAGGCTAGCATGGGTGAAGCGTCTGATCCTAAAAAGTGTTCGTTCTCTCCTATGCCAATAACCAATGGACTACCTTTTCGCGCTGCAATAATAGTATCCGGTTGATCCTCATCTATTAATAAGATTACATACGCTCCGGTCACCCGTTTTAATGCGATGCGAATCGCTTCTTCTAAGCTGCATTCATTTTTGGAACGAATATCGTCGATAAAATTCAACAGGACTTCCGAATCGGTATCGGATTGGAAGGTGTAGCCGTCTTTTTCTAATTCATTTTTTAACTGCGTGTAGTTCTCGATAATTCCGTTGTGAATCATCGCCAGTTGTCCTGATCTGGACTTATGAGGATGGGCATTTCTATCCGAAGGTTCACCATGCGTCGCCCATCGAGTGTGTCCGATAGCAGTGGTCCCCTGGGTTGTTCGCTGCCCGATAAATTCTTCCAAATCGGCAACTTTACCTGCCTTTTTGTAAACAGTAAGCGCGTTCCCCTGCTGCAGGGCGATCCCTGCACTGTCGTAGCCTCGATATTCAAGTTTCTTCAAGCCATCAATCACAATAGAGTAGGCTTGGCGTGTTCCGGTATAACCGACGATTCCACACATACGTTTTTTGTTGTTTAAGTTTTAAAAATAAGTACTAATTCAAGTGTTTCTGGGCCAAAGCTCAAAAGCATTCCGACTAACGGGATAGTCAATGTTTATCCAAACCGAGCCACCAGATGCACATTGCTAAATCAAAAGTTTATTCGCGCAATCGATTGCGGGCTGTAAAAAACAAAAACCGGACCAAGTCCGGTTCACTCAAAACCTTATTTTTAGTCGTGTTCAAATTTGTATCCAACGCCTTTCACCGTCGTCACATATTGATCACCGATCTTTTCACGTAGCTTTCTGATATGGACATCGATCGTACGGTTGGTCACAACAACAGAATCCTCCCAGATGGCCTTCAGTATTTGCTCGCGCGTAAACACTTTGTTCGGCTTAGATGCCAAGAGATACAAAAGTTCAAATTCCTTTTTCGCTAAAACAAATTTTTCGTCACCACGGTATACCAAGAAAGAATCGCGATCGATAATCAAATCGGCAATTTCTAATTTGTCAGCCGCTTCGTCCTCCATCGTTTCAGATACGTTTCTACGAAGGATTGCGTTGATCCGACTCATTAATGCTCGTGGCTTAATCGGTTTCGCAATATAGTCATCCGCGCCCACGTGAAACCCCGCGATCTCGGAATATTCCTCGCTTCGAGCGGTAAGGAAAACCATGAATACATGCTTGAATTCCGGCATTGCCCGCATGAGTCTGCAAGCTTCAATTCCGTCCATCTCTGGCATCATTACGTCTAGAATAATCAAATCGGGGAAAACTTCCTTTGCAGTTTTAATGGCTTCCTTTCCGTTTGATGCTGTAAAGACCTGATATCCTTCCTTGCTCAAATTATACGATATAAGCTCGACGATATCAGGCTCATCGTCAACTACCAGAATTTTTTGATTATTGGCCATAGACTATCTTTTTTTTTGTGCTAAGATATGGTCCCTGTTATAAAATAAGGTTAAATTAAAGTTACTAAATTATTAACCGTTAATAAAAGTTAACAAAAGCATATTAATTTATTAAGGTCTTGGCGAGAAAGACTTCCAATTGCTGTCCCCTTAGGTTTTTAGCAATAATAGTGCCTTTTTCATCGACAATATAGGAGGCAGGGATGCCTTTAATTTGGTAATCGATAATCAAAGGCGAACTCCATGCTTGGAGATCAGACACGTTGGTCCATTCTAACTGGTCTTCTGCAATAGCACGCATCCATGACCCTGGATTATCGTCAAGGGAAACACCTAAAACGGTGAAGTTATTATTCTTAAATCGATTGAATTGCTCAACAATATTGGGGTTTTCTTCGCGACAAGGCATACACCACGATGCCCAAAAATCTACCAAAACAATCTGGCCACGAAAGTCTGATAACTTCACGGGTTTATTATCTGGTGTGTAAGCCTCAATTTCAGGAGCGGGTTGACCCACCGCCAATTTTCGAAGTTTATCGACTTCATCCTTAAATTCGCGCACATATCGATTATCTTGAAAACTAGCATTAATTCGGTCTGCATAAGCGATCAATTCGGATTCGGCCATCTCTGGATCCAGGGTACTCATTACATAAAAGCCCGCCAAATCGTCATTTTTGCCTGCAAAATCTACGGCACGCTCAATATAACCTTTAAAAAAAGGTTCGAATTCCTGCATCATCTCTGCGCGCAGGTTCTGGATACCGTTAGCCTCCATACCAACCGTTGCTTTCGAGAACTCTCGTTGTAAGGAATCGCGTACAAAGTCAATGCGCTCCTTATAAGGTGCAAAATCCGTCAATTTAGAAGATAGTTGCGAGCCTTCTACGTGATACTGAGACGGTTCATGCAAATTCACCTTAAAGGTCACCGGTTTACCCGGCTCTAGAATTAAGGGGTATCGATTGTTCCCTACATGCAGTGTCAGTAGCCGCTCTTGGGTAGCCGGCCGCTCAAATTTAAAACGGTTGCCATCACCGATGAAGGTCGAATCCAATTTTCGGTCTCCTTCATAAAAGGACACCACCTTAATATTTCCGGGGTTCTCGATCGTTCCCCCTATTTCAATATTGTTTGATTCTGAACAGGCTAAGAACATCAGATTCAAGCCTACAAACAAACCACCAAATGTGAATACTCTCATTATCTTTATTTCGTTACAAATTCTTTGGCCCTCGAAATCGCGTTCGGGAGTCGGTCTAGGTTTTTACCACCCGCCGTAGCAAAGAATGGTTGTCCACCTCCCCCACCTTGAATTTCTTTAGCCAACTCCTTGACAATATTGCCTGCGTGAAATCCACGACTCTTTGCTAAGTCCTCGGAAATCATCACCGTGATGCTGGGTTTCCCCCCGATGTTGGCCCCTAGCACTAAGAAGAGGTTGTTAATAGCCCCTTTCAACGCAAAAGCCACGGTTTTGACAGCATCCGCGCTGGGCAGATCCACTACGGTAGCTATGAAATTAACCTCGCCAATGGTCTCAAGCTTATTCTCAATCTCTGTTTTCAGCAACTTTGCCTTATCGCTTATAAAATGATCTACTTCCTTTCTAAGCGCACCATTCTCGTCGATAACCTTTGAGACCGCAGAGATAAAGTCTTTCGGGTTATTCATTAAGTTACTGAGGTTATTCAGCAACTGAAAATGCTCCCGGACGATTTCCTCGGCTCGCTTTCCTGAAACGGCCTCAATTCGCCGAACGCCTGCAGCAACTGCGGATTCGGAAATGATTTTAAAGAATCCGATCTGACCGGTGGCCTGCACATGGGTCCCTCCGCAGAGTTCTTTCGAATAGGATTCCTCAAACGTTATTACGCGAACATGTTCACCGTATTTCTCACCAAACAGGGCGGTTACGCCGGCATCAATCGCTTGCTGAAAAGGAACATCTCGTTCTTCTTTAAGAGGAATATTCTCCCTAATCTTTGTGTTAACTATTTCTTCGAGCATACGGAGTTCATCATCGGTCAACTTGGAGAAATGAGAAAAATCAAATCGTAAGGACTGTGGGCTGACCAATGATCCTTTCTGTGCCACGTGATCTCCCAAGACTTCTTTGAGCGCTGCATGAAGCAAATGCGTCGCTGTATGGTTTGCTTCAGTACCTAGCCGTCTTTGGCGATCCACAACAGCCTCAAATTGGCCTTCCAGCTGCAAGGGAAGCTGGTCAATGAAATGAATAGACAGACCATTCTCATTTTTGGTATCCGTAATTCGGATTTTTTCATTGGTTCCCAATGATCGAATAAAACCCTGATCACCGATTTGACCTCCGCCCTCGGCGTAAAAGGGTGTCTCGGCTAAAACGATCTGATACTGTTGCTTTCCCTTTCCTGAAACCTTCCGATATTTGATGATTTCTGTAGTACTGGTAAGCGCATCATAACCGACAAAAGCACTTCCCGTTTCTGTGGTTAAGGATACCCAATCGCCAGTATCCACAGATGTTGCCGCACGCGATCGGGCCTTTTGTTTTTGAAGTGCCTGCTCGAATCCTTCCATGTCAACCCGCAATCCTTGCTCTTTGGCTAGTAGTTCCGTTAAGTCCACGGGGAAGCCAAAGGTATCAAACAGCTCAAAAGCAAAGTCACCGGAAATCGAAGAATGCTCGGCAACATAGCTTTCAAATCGCTGAATGCCGTGCGTCAATGTTCTCAAGAATGACACTTCTTCTTCTAGGATAACTTTTTCAACAAAATCCCGTTGCTGGTAAAGCTCGTCAAACACGCCTTCAAATTCCTTGGCCAATACGGGCACCAGTTCATGAAAAAACGGTTGCTTGAAATTTAAGAACGTATACGCATAACGAACAGCGCGCCGCAATATTCTGCGAATCACATAGCCGGCTTTATTGTTCGAGGGTAACTGCCCATCGGCAATCGCGAAACTTACCGCCCGCACGTGGTCGGCTAAAACACGCATCGCGATATCGCTTTTTTCATCGGCTCCATAAGGTATGCCGGATTGTTGCGCGATAAACTGAATCAGCGGCTGAAACACGTCGGTATCGTAATTGGAAGTCTTCATTTGAATCGCACGTACTAGACGCTCGAAACCCATTCCAGTATCAACGTGTTTGGCTGGTAATGACACAAGACTCCCATCCTTTAACCGATTGAACTGGATAAAAACCAGATTCCATACCTCGATCACTTGAGGATCATCGTGGTTGACCAATTTATCTCCTGGCAGTTGGGCACGTTCGGCATCCGGACGCATATCGTAATGAATCTCTGAGGCGGGACCACAAGGTCCTGTGTCCCCCATTTCCCAAAAGTTATCTTTCTTGTTTCCTTTTAGGATTCGTTCTTCCTTAACCCGTGTTTTCCAAATGTCATACGCTTCCTGGTCGAGCGGTAGACCATCGGTCGCATCGCCCTGAAAGATCGTCACATAGAGCCTGTCCTCTTCCAGCCCAAAAACATCGGTCAATAATTCCCAAGACCAGTCGATTGCTTCTTTTTTGAAATAGTCACCAAATGACCAATTACCTAACATTTCAAACAAGGTATGATGGTAGGTATCAATACCGACTTCCTCTAAATCATTATGTTTCCCAGAAACCCGCAAACAACGTTGCGTATCGGTTACCCGTGGATATTTCACGGCTTCTTCACCCAGGAAAAGAGCTTTAAACTGGTTCATACCTGCATTGGTAAACATCAACGTTGGATCATTTTTAACCACCACAGGAGCGGAGGCAACCACCTGATGTTCCCGATTTCTAAAAAAATCTAAAAAGGCTTGACGTATATCTTTGCTAGTCATCAAATTTTCTGCTTATTTTTCACCCGCAAACTTAACCAAATTTGATGAGGAAAACCTCCAACGGCATCATTTTTTGTGAATTTGAGCCATATTTTTCCTAAATTTACATAGGCAATACTTTTAGCAAAAAATCCCATGAATAAAACTATAATTGTCCCGACCGACTTCTCACAGAATGCGGAAATGGCGAGCTGGTATGCTTGTCAACTCGCCGATGTCAGGGGGTATAACATTCACTTACTTCATTGCTACACCGTAAACTCGGTCGGCGGTAATGATCCGGCAGCGGTCAACGAGAAACCAACCATCCTAGCGGATGAGCAGATCCAAAACCTGCGCCAGAACCTATTGCTTAAATATCCGGGCCTCCACATCACATCGGAATGCACTCGGGGATTAATTATCGACAAATTAAGTGACCTGTCTAACTCCGGTGAATTTGCCTTGATCATTATGGGAGCGTCTGGAGCTAGTCAATCCAAATCCTTGTATTGGGGTAGCGCCACGATTGCGGTAGCTTCAAAATCTGCCGTCCCGGTTATTGTTGTTCCTAATGGAACGTTCAACTTCGATGTGAATAAGGTTGCCCTTTTAACCAATTTCAAAGCGGCAGAGCTTGATACCCTTCGTGAATTTCAGAACCTGTTAGGCACCCCGGAGGCCGTAACCATAGTTCACGTATTCAAAGAGGATCAACGACCTTTGATCACCGACACGATTGACTCTTGGGCCTATAACATCCGAGAGATGGGTACAATTAATTCGGTTAATGCCGTAGCTGAACCCATACACGAAGAAGACGAGCAGCTAGATACGGTTCCCGAGGTGGTCAGTAAGACCATCGACGAACTACAACCGGACCTCATTTTGATTACACCGAGCCGAAAAACATTTTTCCAACGTTTATTTAAACCATCGGTCTCCAAAGCGATTACTTTAGAGCTTCAAAAGCCCGCTTTTTTCGACAAGATTTAACTTAATATTTTGACAAATATGAAGAAACTTCTCATACCTACAGATTTCTCCGAGTACTCGGAGAATGTCGTTCGATACGCCTGCGGGATTGCTGCGCAAAACGGTCAATCAATTGACTTGGCGCATGTCTTTTCATGGCACTCTAACTCCTATTTAAATGCCCAAGAAGAAGAGCAATTAAATGATCCGCGTATCCCTGAGGCGAAGGAAAAAATGGAGCAATTGGTTACCTGGGTGAACCAACAATTCCCTGGGGTCAACGTTCGGTCAATTTTCCGCGATGGGAACCTTTATGACGAGATCAAAGCCTTGACAAATGCCGTTGATTACGACGCGGTCATCATGGGTACCGAGGGTGCTTCCGGGATAGAAGCGCTATTTATAGGCAGTAACACGTATGACACCATCCTAAACACCAGAACACCAGTTCTTGCAGTCCCTTTGGTGGTTGATACCTTCGAAAAGAATCATGTTGGTCTATTGTGTAATTTTAAGGAAGCAGAACTCTCTGCTCTAAAGCAGGCGATGCCTTTGCTGGATAATAATTACCGGTTAAGTCTGATTCACGTCAATTCAAACGATCGCTCCGTTAAGGAAGTTGATGCCGATTTTAAATCCTGGATTGAGCGTATCGAAAAAGAGATAGGAATCTCTGATATTTCATATATCATCAAACCGCAAACGCTATTTTTACACCAGCGGGAAAGTCTAGCGGATGCCATCACGTCCGTACTGATCGATGAACAGGTTGATTTTTTGGTCATTACAAAAAGTAGAAAGAATGTCTTTAGGAAACTTATCCAACCGAATGTAGTGAAGAAATTGGCGTTCTCGATCAAAATTCCAACGTTTTTTGCCCGAGTGTTGATAGAAAAATAGCTACAAAATCTAGAATCCACAGATTCTTCCGCTCAATCACCCCTATTTGGCTATAAATTTGTTCAATAGGGTCAAATACTGAAATTATATGAAAACATCTTACTTGAAAAAAATCGGGACCCTAGCTATGGCGATCCTTGTTTCCTCGGCAGCCCATGCGCAAACCGCAACCGCTACCGTTGAAGACACGACACCTTTAGGCCCGATCACCCAGTATCGAACCTGGTCCATCGGCATCAATGCTGGAGTCCTTAACCAATCCAACATCTTCGGGTTCAATCGAGCTGGTTTTGACAACATGAACCATAACGTTGGCTACAGTGCTTATGTAAAACGGCAAATATCGCCATCTTTCGGGCTGAAAGCACAGTATATGGGCGGAAAGGTTAGTGGTATCAACGACGATGCCGCAGGAACAACGATGGTGTCTGAATTCGAAACAAAAACACCTTGGTCGGCAGCACTCTCCGCGGAATTCACTTTAGGTAATACCAATTGGCGTTTTTTCAATAGTATCGTCAAACCTTATTTCGCATTTGGTGTCGGAGCACTTAATTACGAAACGACCACGATCGTTGAGGAGGCAGCATCCACTGCTGATTCGGAAACAAAACTATTTGTTCCCGTAGATGCGGGTTTCAAGTTTGCTGTCGCCAAAGGAATCAACATCGATCTAGGCTATCAATTGAACTGGGCTAACCAGAATTTTGATGGTGTTCCAGGAGGTCAATATAAAAATGATTTGTTTTCCTACGCACATGCCGGACTGGAAGTCGCATTAGGTGATAGCAAAAAACCTTACTTAGGAAACTCAAACCCCGTGGCTACAATGGCCGCGCGGTATGACGATCTAATTGCAGAAAGAGATGGCTTGATCGCTGCTAACGAGCAGCTCCGTTCAGAAATCGCGGTCATTCAAGACGAATTAGGTGATGCTGACGGTGACGGGGTTGCCAATAAATTCGACAAATGTCCAGACACTCCTGAAGGAATAAAGGTTGATGGTTCAGGATGTCCTCTGCCGGAGATCAAACAGGAGACCAGAGTCGTTGAAAAAATTGTCGTTACCGAAGAAGATCGTGAAGTTGTTGACGAGGCTATCAAAAACCTAGAGTTTGATTTAAGCAAGGCGACCATTAGACCGAGCTCTCATGAGTCCTTAAATAAAGTTGCTGCTTTATTGATTGAGAAAAACTTCAGTTTGAAGCTGGCGGGTCATACCGATAACACGGGCTCCATGCAGCTAAATATGCGTCTCTCCAAGGAAAGAGCAGAAGCAGTAAAATCCTATTTGGTTTCCAAAGGTGCCAACAGCTCCCGCATCGAAGCAACTGGCTACGGTCCGACCCAGCCCATAGCAACGAACGCAACTTCGGAGGGTAGACAACAAAATCGCCGAGTTGAATTCACGTTATATTAATCAATTCCGTATTCAATAAATACAGGCCGCCTCTCTGCTAAGAGGTGGCCTTTTTTGTTGCACTCCAATCAGCTGCAGTTTTTTGCATCCTTTTTCGCTTGCTAATGTCGACCAGAGGTGCCTTGTAAATCCTTGTTAAGGTTACGCCATCGAGGACGACCAAACGGACATCAACAGCATGCTTATGCAAATAAAGGAAGTTCTAGTATCCATCGCCTGCGAGCGTTCTAAAATAGCTCCCTACCGCTCTTTCGATCGCGCTTGTTCCGCTTCTTTTTCTTTTCGTAGAACGGAATGTTTATGACCATATAAAAAATAAATCGCTACACCAATAGCCATCCAAATTGCCAGTCGTTCCCAACTCTCTATAGGAAGAGAGACCATCATCAATACGCAAACCAGAATTCCTAAAATTGGAATCAAAGGAACCCATGGCGTTCTAAACGGACGGTCAGCCGTCGGATCGGTCTTTCGCAAAACCAACACCCCTATACAGACTAAACTAAATGCGAACAAAGTTCCTATACTGACCATGTGACCTAAGTCTGATACCGGAACAAAGCCGGCAAACAAACTCACAAATACCATGAACACGAGATTAGTTTTCCATGGGGTTTGGCGCTTGGAAAGACTAGAAAACATCTTGGGTAGCAATCCATCCTTACTCATGGAGTAAAAAACTCGACTTTGACCAAGTAACATAACCAAAATAACCGAGGTATAACCGGCAACGATGGTAACAATCATGGCCGTATTCAAAAAATGATATCCTGTTCTTTCAAAGGCTGTGGCGACCGGTTTTGCGTCCCCACTAAAGGCAGTATAGGGTGCTAGTCCTGTCATGACATAGGAAAATAGGACGTAAAGAACAGTACAGACAATCAACGATCCAATAATCCCGATAGGCATTCCCTTCTTCGGATTTATAGCTTCCTGCGCAGCAGTACTCACAGCGTCAAAACCAATAAAAGCAAAAAAGACAACGCCGGCGGCGCGAAGCACACCGCTGATTCCGTAGTGTCCAAAATAACCTTCTTTAAAAAAATCGAACATACCGATCTTACCTTCTTTTAGCAGGACCTCACCCTCGTTCGCAGGTATGAACGGTGTATGATTAGCGGGATCAATGAATTGCCAACCCAAAACAATAAACAGTAAGACAACACTAACTTTTAATATTACTAGAATATTATTTACAAACGAAGACTCTCTAGTCCCACGCATTAATAGCAGGGATAGCAAACAAACGATGACAATAGCCGGCAAATTAATGACCCCACCTTCCCAAGGTCCCGCCAAGAGATGCGGCGGGAGATGAAGCCCCATCAATTCAAACAATTCGTTTACATATTGGGACCAACTGACCGCGACGGTTGCCGATGCCAAAGCGTATTCTAATACCAAGTCCCATCCAATAATCCAAGCCATAAACTCTCCCATAGTGGCGTAGGAATACGTATAGGCACTTCCCGCTACTGGAATCATCGATGCAAACTCTGCGTAACAAAGTCCCGCGAATGCGCAACCAACCGCTGCAATAATAAAGGACAACACGACCGCCGGTCCAGCATGATCGGCAGCAGCAATGCCAGTAAGCGAAAATAATCCGGCTCCGATAATGGCGCCTACTCCAAGTGCAACAAGCCCTGAACTGGAAAGCGTGCGTTTTAAGGTCCCTTCGCCACTTTGTTCCGCCTCTGACACTAGCTTTGAAATTGATTTTTTATACCACATAGGAATGGGTTTATAAGTTCGGTTACTATCTGATCGACCAAACCTACGAAAAAATCAAAAAAAACCAATAGCCATTATCGATTATTTATGAGCAAGTCTAGTTCTCCTTAAAATGTCAATGGCACAACATTTTATCTCGCCTCATATACTAATTTTAAGCAATATTCCACGATGATATCCCAAGAGAGAAAAACAAAACCCGAGCCGAATTATAGCCAGTTTTGTCTTCGTCTGTGCCGCAAAACGACAAAACTCACACTAACTTATTGAAAAAGATAGGTTTTATAAAACTTTATCGCTACCTTTGCACCGCCTTAGGCAATAATGCCTATTGTATATTTTATTTCATGAACCCATTTTTAGAACTGGGAATCCGTCATGAGATTGTTAATGCCATCACTGAGTTAGGTTTCGAGAAACCTTCTCCCATCCAGGAAAAAGCCATTCCTGTATTACTGACTGGTAACGACGATTTTGTCGGATTGGCCCAAACAGGTACAGGGAAGACAGCGGCATTTGGTCTTCCACTTTTAGAACTACTAGACTTTTCTTTAAAACAACCTCAAGCTTTGATCCTTTGCCCAACGCGCGAGCTATGTTTACAAATTGCAAAAGATGTAGAAAAATATGCCAAATTCATCGATAACGTACATGTGGTCGCCGTTTACGGTGGAACGCCGATCGGTGATCAATTACGCCAAATACGACGAGGCGTACAAATCGTCGTAGCTACACCCGGTAGGATGCTGGATATCATTGGACGAAAAGCCATTGATTTTTCAAACGTCCGCTACGTCGTACTCGACGAGGCCGATGAAATGTTGAATATGGGCTTCCAAGAAGACATCAACAATATTCTGTCGGAGACACCGAATGATAAAAAGACATGGTTATTCTCGGCTACCATGCCAAAAGAAGTGCGTCGCATTGCCCAAAAGTACATGACCGCTCCTGTTGAGTTAACCGTTGGAACAAAAAATACGGGCAATGAAAATATTGAACATCAATATTACACGATTAGAGCGCGTGACAAATACGCTGCCTTTAAACGAATCGTTGACTTTTCTCCTGATATTTTCGGCATTGTTTTTTGTAGAACGAAAATCGAAACACAGGAGATAGCCGAAACGTTAATCAAAGATGGTTACAACGCTGATGCTCTTCATGGAGACCTTTCGCAACAACAACGCGACAAGGTTATGAAACGCTATCGTGAACGTAATTTGCAATTGTTGATTGCAACAGATGTTGCCGCTCGCGGGATTGACGTGAATGACGTTACCCATGTAATTAATTATTCCCTGCCTGACGAAGTAGAAAATTATACGCACCGTTCCGGTCGTACTGCTCGTGCCGGTAAAACAGGAATCTCGATCGCTTTGGTCAATGGCAAAGAGATGAGCAAAATTCGACATATCGAAAAAATTATCGGTAAGCAATTTGTTCGCAAAGCAATTCCTCAGGGGACCGAAGTATGTGAAAAACAATTATTCTCGATCGTGAACAACGTGCATAACGTGGAAGTTCAAGAAGAACAGATTAATGCTTTTCTACCACAGATTCTAGAGAGCCTTCAAGATTTAAGTAAGGAAGAAGTGATTAAACGCTTTGCCTCATTGGAATTCAATCGCTTCCTAGAATACTATCGCAATGCTCCGGATCTTAATGTCGAAGCGCGCGAAACACGAGGTGAACGCGGAAGAGATGGCTTTGGTTCATCAAGTCGGGATCGCTCTAACGGTTATACCAGGCTATTTATCAATTTGGGGTCAGTGGATGACTTCAGTCGAGGTGATATGCTTGGGTTCATTTGTAACCAAGGAAAGATTTCAGGAAAATCCGTTGGAAAAATCGATTTGAAAGGCGTATTTACGTTTTTCGAGGTTACTGATGACGTTGTTGACAACGTATTCCAAGCTTTCAAAGAGGTTGACTTTAATGGTCGAAGCGTTCGGATTGAAGTCTCAGGTGACGGAAAATCGTCAGACCGAGGCGGAAGACGTCGTTCCGGTGACCGTCGAGATAGAGGATCTTCTCGTAGCGGCGGCGGTGGACATCGCGATCGTTCTGGAGGAGGATTCAGGGATTACTCAGGCAAAAGACGCGAGTCTAAAAGCCGGTACTAATCCACTTCCAATACTATTCATAAAAAAAGCTCCTGATTGGACTGACCCCAAAAAGTTGGACGAAGTTATGCAATCTTTTTAACATAATGAG
>JBQDCW010000003.1:0-116937 GCA_052092145.1 Sphingobacterium sp.
GAGAAGAAGATATTAGGGATGTACGGTCTAGGGATGAGCCTTCGGGATATTTCCAACCACATTAAGGAGATGTACGATACGGACATCAGCCACAGTACCCTTTCTTCGATTACTGATAAGATCATTCCCGAAGTCAAGGAGTGGCAATCAAGAAGCCTAGAATCTCTTTATACGATCGTGTGGATGGATGCCATGCACTACAAGGTGAAAGAAGACCATCGTTTTGTTTCTCGGGCAGTATACAATATCCTTGGCGTTGATCGAAACGGACATAAGCATTTGCTGGGAATGTATGTTTCGGAGAATGAGGGTGCTAACTTTTGGCTGAGCGTACTGACCGATTTACAGAACCGAGGTGTAGAGGATATCTTAATTGCCTGTATCGATAATCTAAAAGGGTTTTCAGAAGCGATACAGAGTGTTTTTCCCGACACCGAAGTACAAACCTGTGTCGTACACCAGATCCGGAATAGCTTAAAGTATGTGGCCAGTAAGGACCAAAAGGAGTTTATGAGCGATCTAAAGCCTGTCTATCGGGCTGACACATTGGATCTTGCCGGATTGCGGATGGATGAACTCCAAGGTAAATGGGGTGAAAAATATCCGGTGGTCATCGACTCCTGGCGACGTAACTGGGATCGTCTAACAACCTATTTCCGTTACGATAAATCCATTCGAAAATTGATCTACACCACCAATACGATCGAGGGGTTCCACCGCCAAGTCCGCAAGGTCACTAAAACTAAAGGGGCCTTCACTTCAGATATGGCGTTATTGAAACTGGTTTATTTAGCACATAAAAACATTAAGAAAAAATGGACGATGCCACTGGCCAATTGGGGAACAACCGCACAAAAACTGGCCATTTGGTTCCCAGGGAGAATGGTGTTAGATTTGCAGTAGCCATAAGGGTAATTCTCAACCCCACGGGCCTGAGAATTATCCCCTGACACAGTTTGTTTTACACTCCCATCTCCTCTCAGGAACAATGATCAGCACTCTAAGCGCTTTGTGTAGTGTCAGGTCCTGTTGTTTCCTGTAAGTACGCTATGTATTCCTTTCGCTCTTCCTGTTTGATTGGGTTTCAATTTGAAAATACAAATTTGCCCTACCTGCCGCCCCGGTTAACCCCTCTCCTGAATGGGGGAGGTAAAGGAAAAAGGGCATTTCCCATATCGTTGAGGCCTTTTAGGGCTCCATGACGCGAAAGCGAGGTAGGAATACTTAAAGTTTATTAGCCCGCGCGGTAATCTCGGCGATATCAAGCACATCGATGTCCGCTTCGCGCTCCTTGGTTTTAACACCATCTCGTAACATCGTCATACAAAATGGGCAGGCGGCGGCGACGATCCCCGCGCCACTATCGATCACCTCCTCGATTCGTTCTATATTGACATCTTTACTCCCTTTTTCAGGTTCCTTAAACATTTGCGCACCACCTGCGCCACAACATAACCCATTGGATCGGCAGCGTTTGAGCTCTACGAGATCCGCATCAAGTGATTCGAGCGCTTTTCGAGGGGCCTCGTACACTTGATTCGCCCGACCAAGATAACACGGATCATGATACGTGATTCGCTTGCCTTTAAAAACGTGTCCGTCCGCAGGTTTTAGCTTTCCGTCGTCTATTAGTGACTGGATGAGTTGCGTATGATGAATGACCTGGTAGTTTCCGCCCAGTTCGGGATACTCGTTCTTAAGGGTATTGAAACAGTGGGGACATGCGGTCACTATTTTCGTTATTTTATAGGATTCCAGCAGCTGAATATTCATCATCGCTTGCATCTGAAACAGAAACTCGTTTCCAGCTCGCTTCGCGGGATCTCCAGTACAGCTTTCCTCCGTGCCCAGGATGGCGAACTGAAGACCCACATGTTGTAAAATTTTAGCAATATCTCGAGTGACACGTTGCGCACGCTCATCAAAGCTTCCGGCACAGCCAACCCAAAACAAGAGTTCAGGTTGTTGGCCTTTGGCCACCATTTCCGCGACAGTAGGTATATGAAATTCCTTTTCCATAGGATTTGTTTTAAGGTTTGCTCCAATTTGCTCTATCGGCTTGCGCATATTTCCAAGGGGCTCCGTTATTTTCGATATTGTTAAACATGGTATTGATACTTGAGGGAGCTTTGGATTCCTCCATAATAGCGAACTGCCTAAGGCCGATAATTATTTCTAAGGGATTGATATTGACAGGACATTGCTCAACACATGCATTACAGCTTGTACAGGCCCAGATCTCCTCCCGAGTAATGTAATTGTCCAATAGCGATTTTCCATCGTCTAAAGGACTTTTTGTTTGATCGATTTGACGGCCAACCTCTTCTATACGATCCCGTGTATCCATCATAATTTTCCTTGGCGAAAGAAGCTTCCCAGTCATATTTGCTGGACAAGCAGCTGTACAACGACCGCACTCGGTACAGGTATAGGCATCCATCAGGTTTTTCCACGTAAGGTCCTGAACATCCTTGACCCCAAAACGTCCGTCGGTTTCCTCGGGCGCTTCAGCAGTGGCCGGATCCAGCATCATCTTTACCTCCGAGGTTACCGAAGACATGTTGTCCAATCGGCCCATAGGCGTCAGGCGGCTAAAATAGGTGTTTGGAAAGGCTAGTATAATATGTAAATGCTTGGATAGTGGTAGATAATTAAGAAAAAGGAAAACCCCGATAATATGGAACCACCAGCAAAATCGCTCCAGAGCGATCAAGCTACTGGGGTTGTCTGACAACACACTATTTAACAGGCCACTAATTGGGAAGCTTCCCGCCCGCTGATAGTGTTCGATGCCCAACTGCTGTAATTTGAAATCAGCTGCGTTCATCAGCAGAAAGGCACTCATTAACAGAATTTCAGCAATCAAGATGACATTGGCATCTGTTTTTGGCCATCGGTTGAGTTCCGCCTGTTGCAATCGAGGTATGGGTAATACGTTTCGGCGGATCAAAAAAACAACACAACCGGCCAAGACGAGAAAGGCGAGGATTTCGAAAGCATAAATCAAACCGTCATAGAATCCCCCCATAAACGAGAAGATGCGGTGCGTACCGGAAAGACCGTCGATTAGGATTTCGAGCATTTCAATATTAATGATACAGAAACCCAAATACACGAATAAGTGTAACAGAGCCGGGATCGGCTTTTTAAACATCTTCTTCTGGCCAAAGGCCACGAGTAGCATCGTACGGAGCCTTTCTTTAGGGCGATCCGTTCGCTGTACCGACTTACCCAATCGGATATAACGATAAATTCTGTTAGCATTCCTATAAAACAATAGGACGGCTGCTAGGAATAACGTAGCGAATATGAGCTGCGATACCATAGTTTATAAATTAGGTAAAACAAATATAAGCATTCCTTTTATGCTATGCCTGCATAATAAAATATTTAGAAGCATTAAAAACAAATGGTTCAAGGCCAGACGGTAAACGGCCGAAGTCAAGATACGGACTATTCATTTCAAATCCCAAACTAACCTTATTTACGAAACAAGGGCCGTGTCTTTCGAACGGCCCTTGTTATGAATGATGTCTTGATAATTTCTTAGTTTCCTGCAGCAGGAGGGGTGTTTCCTGAAGCAGCAGGAGTCGCTGATGCGCTGATCCCTAATTTCGTCTTAATATCACTAGTCAGATCATCGCCACCTTGGAAGTAAGGAACACCTCCCGAAGAGATATCCAATACATAAGCATAGCCTTTTTCCTGAGCTACAGCGTTTATCGCGGTCATTACCTTTTGCTCGATAGGCGCATAGAGTTCTTGTTGTTTTTGCCCAATTTCTTCTTGAGCTGCTTGCTGAACGCTTTGGATTCTAGTCTCCATCTCACGCATCGTATTCGCTATTTCCTGCACTTCAGTATCAACGGCATCTTTATTCGCTTCACTACGGTTTCTTAACTTTTCATTCGCCGCATTCTGTTGTTCTTGGTACGTAGCAACCATGTCCTGAATTTCCTTTTGCTTGGTCTCGCTCAAGACTTTCATTTGTTCTTCCGCCGCCTTAAATTCGTTGGTCGACTGGACGATCTCTGCAGTATTGATATGACCAATTTTCTGTTGTGCGTTTACAGCGGTGCTCGCCAATAGAATTCCTGATGCCAACACGACACTCTTCAATAAATTTTTCATGCTTTTTCTGTTAGTCTTATAATTCTGCTTATAAGTTTTATTCTTTTTTGTTTAAATGAGATTAATTAGTTGCGCAATTATAATAAAAAAAATTAGTTTGCTAAAGATGGATTTGGTTTCAGACCTAATTTGGTGATGACCTCATCGCTTTTATCGAGATTCGGGTTTGCGTAGAGAAAGGTTGCCTCTGATCTGCTATCCATCATGAAATCAAGTTGTTCGGCAGAAGCCACTTCCTGAATTGCTTGATCTATTCGCTCTTGGATAGGTTTCATAAGCGTTTCACGTTGTTGAAAAAGTTCCCCTTCGAAACCAAATTTGCTCCGCTGGAATTCTTTAACAGATTTTTCTTTATTGACAATTTCATCTTCCCTTCGACGGCGAAGGTCCTCGTTTAGGCTCGCTTGGTCTTTTTGATACGCTTGGTACATTTGTTCAATTTCTTCATACTGCTTATCGACTTCTGCTTGCCATTGTTTGGAAAGACCATCCAATTTTTTCTCGGCCTCACTATACTCTGGAACATGCTTCATGATATATTCAGAGTCTACGTATGCTAGTTTTTGAGCCAAAGCGGTTGTACCCATTAGGCACAATACCGTAATTATTATACTTATTTTCTTAATCGACATATCATCTAATTTAATTACTTAATATAAACGTGTCCGTATGCGTTAATCTTATTTTAAGACAAATCATATTGTAAAAAGTTTAATTCCTAAAAGCCTCCCATGCTCTGGATGATACTGAACGTGAAGTTTTGTTTCCAGCTATTGGTTTGTAATCCTGGAATTGGATCCAGTGCATGACCATAATCTATACCTAACATCCCAAAGATCGGCAAGAAAATTCGAGCACCCACACCCACGGCCCGGCGTACTTTGAATGGATTCACTTCATCGAATCGGTTCCAGGTGTTTCCGGCCTCAGCAAATGCCAGTGCAAAAACCGTAGCCTGATCATTTAACATAATCGGGTGACGAAGCTCCAGTTGGTATTTGGCGTAAATCGGACTGCCGGATTGGATGGCAATACCCTGTTGATTGCTACCCGTCGAGCTTGGAATAACCGTACCGTTAGAATATCCGCGCATGGCAATTATTTCCGAACCTTGTAAGAAGTCGAAGCCCATCATTCCATCACCCCCGAGCTTGAAACGTTCAAACGGTGAAGCGGGAGCTTGGTCACTATACGTGCCAAGGTATCCGAACTGCGCTTGGGCTTTCAATACGAGTTTTCCGGCAATGGCGGTGTACCATTGTGAATCAAATTTCCATTTATGGTATTCTGTCCATTTGTATTTTTCGTTATCTGGCGCCGTTTCATAATTCATGCCGTTAAATAATGAGTATGGCGGCGTTAACTGCACGCTGAAACGAAGGTGAGAACCAGAAGTAGGGTAGATAGGGGCGTCGATCGAGTTACGACTAATTTCCTGTGTAAAATTTAAATTGTACGCCGTACCATCCGAGAAAACAAAGATCCCACTATAGTTGTCTAACAAATACCGCTGATAGGAAAGCGAGCTGTTAATTTGAAAGTAGTTGTCCGGCCACTGTAAACGCTTACCCAGTGTGGCCGTTACCCCGTGCATTTGAATTTTTGGGATACCCTCATAGTCTTCGTAACGACCTGTTAGGTAGTTATATCTTTGTAACTGTGAATTCGAAATGTAGGCACTCAGTCCAAAATGAATTGGTTTCTTACCGCCCAACCACGGCTCAGTGAATGAGAAACTATAGGACTGGTAACGTTTTCCGGATGTTTGTCCCCGGATACTTAGTTTTTGTCCGTCACCACGAGGTAGGGGTTTCCAGGATTCCTTGTTAAAGAAATTGCTCGTCGAGAAATTGTTGAAAGTCAGTCCCAAGGTACCGATGACTTGCCCGGCCCCATAACCACCAGAAAGTTCCACTTGATCAGAAGGTTTTTCCGCAACCGTAAATTGGATGTCTGTCGTGCCCTCCTCGTAGTCCAAGTTGATGGGCATCGGCTCGATCTTTTGCTCGTCAAACATACCCAATTGGGAAATTTCCCGAACACTACGCACGAGCAGTTCTCTAGAATATTTTTGACCTGGTTTTGTATAAATTGATCGAAGCACCACGCGATCATTCGTCACGTCGTTCCCCTTAAGAATCACGCTATTAATCGTGTATTGTTTCCCTTCAAAAAGCTGTATATCCAGATCGATCGTGTCTTGGTGAATTCGTCTGATAACCGGCTGGACGGTGAACGTTAGATACCCATCGTTTTGGTAAATGGCAGCGATATCATCTGAGTTTCGCGTCGGGCCGTTCAATTTAGAGTATAACTTCTCTTCGCTATAGACATCGCCTCGCTGAACGCCCAATAAGATGTTCAATACAGAGTCCTTAAACTTGGAGTTCCCTGACCAGCTAATATCCCCAACATAGTATTGAGGTCCCTCATAGACATCCATGTCAATGGCAATTTCGTTATTATCGAAGCGCCAGATTGAATCCGAGATAATTTGGGCGTCACGATACCCTCGATCTTGCATTTTAGCGACTAAGTTGGTCTTAGCCTCTTCATATTTGTCTTCTTTGAACTTTCCAGGGCCGAAAACGCGGAACCATGCGCGTGGTCTAACCCCTTTAAGGAACTTTCGTAACTGTCGATCACCGAATTCTTCATTTCCAGTGAAATTAACACTATTGACTTTGATCTTTCTGTTCCGATCGACATCGACAATAACGATTTCATTATTTTCTTGGCTACTGTCCGGGACAGTGCGAATGGTAATATCAGGATATAAGAAAGATTTTTCACGCAAGAACGCCTCAATGGTCGTCCTGGTGGTTAGCAACAAATTATCATTAACAATTTTCCCAGCGTTGGTGTTGAGACGCTTGCGGACCTCTTCCGTCTGGCTTTTACTCAACCCATTGATGTCAACCCGACTTAATCGCGGCCTTTCAAGCACGCGAATTTCAAGATGAATGGTTTCATCTTGTATACTGGTGGCATATAATTGGACGTCCTCAAAGAGGTTCTGGTCCATGAGATCCTTGATCACATTTGCGGTTTGTTCGCTGGGTACTTCAATGTATTGGCCGACCGTTAGCTTAGAGATGGTGATTAACACATCGGTGTCTAAATATTGAGCACCTGATACGCTTACACCCCCTATAACATAGTTTTTAGGATCTAAATAGCTGATATCATCGGGGTCATTCAAGTTTATGGGTCGATTACCGGTAATCTGTGCCTGCGCGAGGTTGCAAATCAAGAAGGTGAGTAAAAAACAAAGTCTAAATATACGCTTCATCTACTTTTTATTAGGTCTGCTAAAGTACAGCAAAATTATGTCTGCTAAAGTACAGCAAAGTCTTGTTAATTTTTGTTAAAAGAAATATTGCGATTTCGTGACATTCCGAGAATCAATTGCAAAATGTTGCAAAACTAATGATTTCTTATAACTGTTCACTAGTTTTTCCGAATCTTCTTTCGCGAGTTTGGTAATCGTGGATGCATTCAAAAAGATTTTCTCTCGTAAATTCCGGCCACAAGATCGGTAAAAAGAAGAGTTCCGCGTAAGCAATCTGCCAAAGCATATAGTTACTGATTCTTTCCTCGCCACTGGTTCTAATCAAAATATCAGGATCCGGCATATCTTGGGTGTAGAGGTTCGCGCTGAACAGACGTTCATCGATGTCATCGAGCTGTAACCTCCCTTCCAGGACCTCCTGCGCTAAGCGTTTGGTGGCGTTCAATATCTCTTCTCGTGATCCGTAACTGAGGGCCAAGGTCAATGTACAGCCCGAATTGTTCTTGGTTTCCTCAATCGTTTGTTGAAGAGTGGCTTGACAAGAAGCTGGCAAATCAGTTGTTCTCCCGATACTGTTGACACGAATATTGTGTTTATGGAACGTCGGCAGTTCTTGATTTAAGGAGTTGACCAGTAATTCCATCAATGCATTAACCTCTGACTGAGGTCTACTCCAATTTTCTGTAGAGAAAGCATATAGTGTCAGGTAGGGGAGCTCTATCTCCACAGCGGCTTCCAGCGCTTCCCGCACCGCAGTCACACCATTTTGATGCCCAAAGACCCGTAACTCGCCCTTTTCTTTAGCCCATCGACCGTTACCGTCCATAATGATGGCGATATGCCGAGGTAACCTCGATCGATCTATTTTTTCTTTTACATTCATTTGTTCGTAAAATTTGTCTATCGTCGGAGCGCATTATCAACAGCAGACTGTTTTCCTACTCTATAGCGTTATACCTATTACTATAGTCCCTATGTTCTTTTTTTGACATGAA
This sequence comes from Sphingobacterium sp., assembly GCA_052092145.1. Taxonomy (GTDB): domain Bacteria; phylum Bacteroidota; class Bacteroidia; order Sphingobacteriales; family Sphingobacteriaceae; genus Sphingobacterium. The sequence continues at coordinate 8,419 of JBQDCW010000003.1, forward strand.
TGAACCGCTACAAGGCCAAAAGACAAATAGCAGGTCCCATACGACCGGCGAACTATTGCTTTTAGTGGATCTACCGGCGCTCTGATGGCTCGAATAATAAGGTCAACGCACGACAGATCTGCGATAAAGATACAGGTTTTGAGCCAATCCCGACGCAAAAAATAGCGTAAAAAGTAGCACCATGGAACTAGTAGTTGCGCACATCAATACCCCAGAGCAATTTTTCTCTTAGGATCGTGAAATACTGATCATTTGGTAGGCGGATGAGGTTGATGTTAAATGGAGCTTTAGTAATCAATAGACTTGTTTTCGTCGGTAAGATCTGATTCTTGGAATCACAAGTCACAATATATTTTTCAGTACGCGCCTCGATTTCCAGTTGCAGTTGCATGTTTTCGTTTACCACAATTGGCCGGACATTCAGGTTGTGAGGGGAAATTGGAGTGATCACAAAATTACCACTCCCCGGCATGATAATAGGCCCGCCACAACTCAGTGAGTACGCGGTAGAACCTGTAGGGGTAGCGATAATAAGTCCATCAGCCCAGTAGGAGTTTAGCAGTTCTCCATCAAGAGTTGCATGTACGGTGATCATCGCCGAGGAATCGGATCGGAAAACACTGATGTCGTTAAGGGCAAAATTCTCACCATGAAGAAAAGTTCCATCCGAGCTTTTCACCTGTAGCACCGCTCGTTTTTGAATCTGATAATTCCCGTCTAAAATTTGATCGAGCGCCTCCTGAATATGATTTTTGGACACATTAGCCAAGAACCCCAATCGGCCGAAATTGATGCCTGCCACCGGTATGCCGGAGTCTTTGATCAGCGTTGCCGCAGAAAGCATCGTACCATCGCCGCCCAGGCTCAACATAAATGCGATATCCTTTGGGAGATCGTGATGCGAATGGAATTCACGGACTTGATACGCTATCGTAGATTGATGTTTTAGAAAGGCGTAAAACTCGGCATAAATATAAACCTGAACATTCTTTTCACGAAGATAGGCGAATAACTCTCTGACATACCCGATAACGGATGCATTGAATTCCCTTCCGTAAACTGCAATGGACACCTCTTTCATGCTTTTTTTCTCTCGTTTAGGGCAAAGATGGGAATTTCTTCGCAATTACATGTCCAAAAAATTCATTAAAAGATTGTACCGATCTTGGATATCATTTTGATCAGAACCATCATTAAAGGAGGATTTGACCATGTAGTCGTGTCGCCAAAGCGAAGCCAATACTGAGGACACATTATTCTTGTTAACCTTGATAGTCAGTTCGAGTTTATTGGAATCTTCGAAAACCCGCACCCCAGTGTTCAATATTTTCGTGTTTTCTGACTCGATAATATGTGCTACGTGGGCCACGCTATGATCCCTGTCCTCCATTTCTAAAACAATAATAGCGCCCTGCTGCTGCATCGAAAGGGTTTGGTTAACCGCTTTGAGTAGGTCTTTTGGGGTGAGTACGCCGAGAAATTCTTTTTGGTTGTTCAGAATTGGCAACAAGTCATAGGAGTAGGTCTCCAGGTACTGTAGGGCATCATAGATATGCTGATAATCGAACAAATAAAGGAAAGGGAAGGTCAGCCTGAGGTCATGCATTTGCTGGAGCGGGTCTTCCGCGGCTAACAAATCCTCTTCCGTTACCAAACCTAAATATTCTTTACCCTCGACGATCGGCAGCTGCTGTAGATGCAACTCGTTCACCTTTTCCAGTGCATAGCTAACGCTATCGTCTGGACGAAGTTCAGTATAGAGCGTGGATATATTTTCACCGATGAACATACTATGGATTATAAATTCAAGTTTAGTGAAATAGTTTTCAAAATCAAAACCAAACCCATAAACCGGATGTGAGTTCTTGGAATTCACCGTAACGAATATATTTATCCTGGACGATTGTAGCAAGTAACAAATTTATGGGTTGTCATAAAATAGAAAGTTGTTTCCCCGTACTTAAAATGAATTATGTAATTTTACGCAGCGTTATACTATATGGACTTACAAGAACAAGCGAAGTTTATTGAAATTAGAGAGGTAATACGTAAGAAAAGTCCAAAGCTCGCCAAATGGATACCTGGACCTGTTTTACGTTATTTGGAACGAACCATTCACGAAGAAGAGATCAACTATATCATGACTAGATATCATGATCAGTTTGGCCTTGAATTTGTTACCTCCCTTTTACAGGAATTGGGTGTAGAGGTGCAGTTGGAAGGCGTGGAGAATATTCCCTTGGAGGATAGTGTGATCTTTGCTTCTAATCATCCGTTGGGTGGATTAGATGGAGTAGCGTTTATGCAAGCCATCGGGCAGTATCGCAAAGATGTGAAGTTTCTGGTCAATGATATTCTAATGAATATTCGAAATCTAGAGCCACTGTTTATCCCCGTGAATAAAATAGGAGGACAGAGTAAATCCGGTATTGCAGCGATCGAGCAAGCCTATGCGTCAGATCAAGCGTTATTGGTTTTCCCAGCTGGGCTTGTTTCTCGAAAGATCGGCGGGCAAGTGGTGGACTTGGAATGGAAAAAAAGCTTCATTAGTAAAGCAAAAAAATATAAAAAGGATATTGTTCCGGTATACATCGACGGTCAGAATTCCAATTTTTTCTATAATTTGGCAAATATTAGGGAGAAGATTGGCTTGCGGGCTAACATAGAAATGTTATACTTACCTGATGAAATGTTTTCTCAACGAGGTAAGGAAATTAAGATTCGTATCGGTAAGCGAATTTCATACACGCAATTTGATAAGAGTAAAAACGAACGCCAATGGGCTGCCAAAGTTAAACACATGGTCTATTCAATGGCAGACGGTAAAGAATAATTTATGCAAGATATAATAGAACCAGTTGATCGATCATTAATCAAAAAAGAACTTACCCCCGATTCGTTTATCCGTTATACTAATAACGGAAGTAACGAGGTTTATTTGATCAATTTCCATAACGCACCGAATATTATGCGGGAAATTGGTCGTTTACGTGAGTTGACGTTTCGCGGCGCTGGAGGAGGGACCGGTCTACCATTGGATATCGATGAAAATGACACGTCGAAACATTGCTACGACCAACTGATTGCTTGGAACCCAGAAGATGAAGAAGTTATTGCCGGATACCGAGTCATTAAGTGCAATCAGGCGATATCTGAAGACGGCTCTTTCCATTTATCCACAGCACATTACTTTGAGTTTTCCGAAAAATTCAAAGAAGAATACCTACCCTATACAATCGAATTAGGACGTTCTTGGGTACAACCGAAATACCAACCGGCAATTGATAATCGTAAAGGAATATTTTCCTTGGATAATCTCTGGGACGGACTTGGTGCCTTGGTTCTTCTCAACCCGGAGGTTAAATATCTGTTCGGTAAAGTAACCATGTACCCGCATTATCGAGCAGAAGCACGGGATCTTCTCGTTTATTTTATGAACCATTATTTTCCAGATGAGGATCAGCTTATCCGACCAGTAGCGACACTGGACCTAGGATATAAAACGGATGTGAGTGCCTACAACGGCATTTTTGATGGGTTGCCCTATAAAGAGGGCTATAAGGTGTTGAATACAAAGATCCGAGAAATGGATGAAAATATTCCTCCCTTGATTAACACCTATATGAATCTTTCGCCAACCATGCGCGTTTTCGGGACTGCAAGAAACAACGAATTTGGTGAAGTGGAGGAAACCGGTATTATGATCAGTCTGGAGGATGTTTATCCGGCGAAAAAGGAAAGACATATGTCAACATTTGAGCGGGATCGCCATTTCGGCAGCCGACCAGAGAAGACCCGATAATTGTTGTCGGATTGATTGAACAAAAAAAGGAGAGATGTTGTCATTAGAAAATCTCTCCTTTTCGATTTTATAGGCGATGCATGCACAGCCCTGTCTCTGGGTTAAACCAAATTTTTAAGTCTGTTTTGGGTAATGCACCATCTTCAAATGCGGTATATTATCCTCAAGATAGACAGCACTCTCCGCTAGGAAACCGAAGTCGCTGTAAAAATCTTTGAGATAGTGCTGCGCACTGATGCGAATGGGAATTCCAGCATGTTCTGTACTGAGGTGTGCGATAGCTCGAGTCAGGAGCTCTTTTCCAAACCCTGCCGAACGATAATCCCTGTGCACTAATACCCGTCCAATTGCGCTGCAATCGGCGTAGGCTATTCCCGGTGGAATTAAGCGCGCATAAGCCAGGCACAAGCCGTTGGATTCTAGAAACAGGTGTTTGGCGACCTGGTCTTTACCGTCGCATTCCGCATAAAGGCAGGTCTGTTCCAGCATAAAGACCTCCATTCGTATCCGTAATATCTCATACAGATTATGCACGCCGAGATCTGCGAATTTTTGGAGGTGCCACTGCATGTCCTTTAGCCTAAGAGCTCCTTGACGATTTCTGACACTGTTTTTCCATCCGCGTGCCCGGCTAATCGTTGATTGGCCATCCCCATAATTTTACCCATATCTTTCATTGAGCTGGCACCTGTTTCCTGAATGATAGTTTGGATGAACGATTTAACTTCTTCACGATCCAGCTGTTTCGGCAAATATTCTTCGATGACGGCAAGCTCACCCATTTCAACTGCATACAGATCCTGACGATTCTGTTGCTGATAGATATCTGCAGACTCTTTACGTTGTTTGGCTAATTTTTGTAAGACTTTCATTTCTGTGTCTTCGTGAATCTCTTCGCTTTTTCCTTTTTCCGTTTTGGCGAGGAGAATTGCTGCTTTTACGGCACGAAGAGCTGCTAATCGTGTTTGATCTTTGGCGATCATTGCGCTTTTAATGTCTTGGTTGATCTTGAGTTCTAATGACATACCTAATAGTCGTTTTTTCTGTTTGTAATGGACCCATTGGCCTGCGCTGTCGGCATAACCAATAGGTCGTTAATATTTACGTGCTGTGGGCGAGATAAAACAAATGCGATGATTTCTGCTATATCTTTTCCAGATAAAGGGGTGAAACCTCGATAGACCGCTTTTGCTCGCTCGCTATCTCCATGGAACCGGACTTCAGAGAATTCGGTTTCCACCATTCCTGGATTGACGGAGGTCACCTTGATACCTTTCTCCAACAAATCAATGCGCATGGCCTGGTTCAGCGCATCCACCGCATGTTTGGTCGCGCAATACACGTTTCCTTTAGCATAAACCTCTTTACCCGCAATCGATCCTAAGTTAATAATGTGCGGACGCGGACTACCTTCCATTAATGGGATCACATATTTACTCACATAAAGCAGACCTTTTAAGTTGGTGTCGATCATGCGATCCCAATCACCGATATTGCCATTTTCTAGAGAATCCAGACCTTGGCTCAATCCCGCGTTATTTATTAGAATATCGATTTTTCTCCAATCCTCAGGCAGGTTCCCAAGTGTCTGTTCAACCTCTTGGGCGTCACGGACATCGAGTTTAAAAGTATGTATTTCGCACGCCGAATGGGTTGCTTTTATCTGGGCGGTAAGGGCTTCCAGTCGGTCCACCCTTCTGGCACAGAGCAACAACCGATACGCTCCGCTATCGGCAAGTTCCAAAGCGCAAGCTTGACCGATTCCTGAACTTGCACCTGTGATCAATACGGTTCTTATAGTCATTTGTTTATCTAGATGATTTTTTAAAGAAACATGCGATACGTTTACTTCGAACATTCATAAATGGTGCAGAAACCGAAGGTCTGTGGTCGCACGCGGCAATCACTGAAACCGACTTTTTTTGTAATTTCCGCGAAGCGTTGGCCATCTGGAAATTGGGCGACAGATTCCGGAAGATATGCATAAGCTCGGTTATCCTTGGAAATCAGCTTTCCCATAGCTGGTGTTATCTTGTGGAAATAAAACTGGAATAATTGTTTTACGGGAAAGCGGGTAGGGTTAGAAAGTTCCAACACAATGGCTTTACCTCCGGGGCGGAGTACACGACGAATATCGTGCAGCCCTTGTTCCAGGTTTTCGAAATTTCGTACACCGAAAGCAACGGTGACAGCGTCAAAGGTTTCCTCATCAAACGGGAGCTTTTCAGAATCCCCCAAACAAACCTCGAATTGCTGTTGAAGTCCTTTTTTTTCGATTTTTTCTCGAGCTACGTCCAACATGCCTTCGGAGATATCCACTCCGATAATTTTTTTGGGGTGCAATATTCGAATCGACTCCAGTGCAAAATCACCGGTTCCTGTGGCCACATCCAGTATATATTGCGGTTGAAGAGGTAGCAGAGATCGAATGGCTTTTTTTCTCCATATCGTGTCAATACCCAATGTCATGAAACGATTTAAGAGATCATAGGTCTTCGAAATGTTGTTGAACATATCGGCTACTTGTTCTTTCTTGTCGCCTTCCCGACTGTAAGGTTTAACTGTGGATGTGTCGTTTGCCATAAGAGCAAATATACGATAAAGTCTCCAGAAATCGGACCCCGGTATCACCGACCTTATCGATAGCTTAGCGGGCAGCAAAGTCAAGAACCATCTTTTTTAACAACACGAGAAGATCGCCAATACCAGCCTTAGCCTGCTGCATAAAATTAGATGCCCGGATCATGCAAAAGGATATACCGCCCGATGCTTTGAAGATCTGAACGCGTTCAGAATGCGGGTAAACCGGGAACTCACCAAACACCTAGCGTTTGCAAGTGGGAAAGTCCGAAGCTGCAAAGTCATTTGCTTTGTGGTTGTTCACTGAGCCGGGACGTTGTACACGGTAAGATACCAACCGGGTTTTGGACAAGAAATAGCCAAATCAGGTGCGGCTACTGCCGCATATATCGCCCGGTACTGGAAAAAGGAAAACGAGAAGAATAACGCGCCTGAAAATTGACGGCGAATGGTGTTCGACTAAACGGGGTCAGCCCTCGGAAAAAATTAACAAATTGGCGCAAATAAAGGGAAACCGAATAGGAGTTACCGAGCGGTTAATCGGGGTATTGGATTATCGGCTCATCGACTCGATTGGAGATGAGGGGTTTACGGTTGTTAACACCGTTCAATGTTATCCACATTGTTGTTAAGTCGTTGTTAGTCAACTTGTTGTTTGTTGTGTTAACACGATGTCCACAATTGATGTGGAATACTAAGTCCCGTATTTCAGGTGCTATTGCATGATTGTTGATCTATTACTTTGGACTGTTAAAAACTTCATGGTAGGGGGCATTTTATTTTTGCTACATTTGTTACCCCATCGTGGAAACGGGAGTAATCGAGCCTAGAAATTTTTATAAATATGTCTTTGGAAAACGAATTTAAAAACAGTGCATCTGGATCAACCAATCGAGCGAATTTCAACAAAAAGCGAACGAACTTGAACAATCTGGTGTCCGGTCTAGGAAAGCTTCCTCCTCAAGCACTAGATTTGGAAGAGGCGGTACTGGGTGCATTGATGTTGGAAAAGAATGCATTGAGTGAGGTGATTGATATTTTAAAGCCGGAATCATTTTATAAAGAAGGCCACCAGAAGATTTTCCAAGCGATCTATAATCTTTTTCAAAAGACTTCGCCCATAGACCTGCTGACGGTTGTCGCTGAGCTTCGCCAGATGGGTGAGCTCGAGGTCGTCGGTGGCGCATATTATATTACCCAGCTAACTGATCGCGTGGTGTCGGCCGCAAATATCGAATACCATGCGCGTATTATTTCTCAAAAATATATACAACGGGAACTTATTCAGGTTTCGACCGAGATTATAAACGCTTCATATGATGAGACTTCCGATATATTTGATTTATTAGATCATGCCGAGAAATCACTATTCGACATTGCTCAAAATAATTTGAGACGAGACTCACGTAAGATGGATGACATCATGCGAGAAGCGATCACCTCATTAGAGCTACTTCGGGACCGTACAGACGGATTGACCGGTATCCCGTCAGGTTTGACAGCATTGGATCGGATGACCTCAGGCTGGCAACCATCGGATCTGGTGATTATCGCAGCTCGCCCGGCTATGGGGAAAACCGCTTTTGTACTTTCGGTAGCTAGAAATGCAGCCGTGGATCACGAGCGTCCTGTCGCGGTTTTTTCATTAGAAATGTCTTCGATACAACTCGTTAATCGTCTTATTGCTGGGGAAACCGAAATTGAACAGGAAAAATTGAAAAAGGGCAGCCTAGCCGATCATGAATGGCAACAATTGCATTCCCGCATTGGTAGGTTGACCGAGGCACCCATTATCATTGACGATACCCCCGCATTAAATGTCTTTGAATTCCGAGCTAAATGTCGTCGTTTAAAAGCACAATATGACATCCAAATGGTCATTGTGGATTATCTGCAATTGATGCACGGTAAGGCCGATGGAAAGGGCGGAAATCGGGAACAAGAGATCGGTAGTATTTCCAGAGCTCTAAAGTCGGTCGCCAAAGAGCTTAATGTTCCCGTATTAGCCCTTTCACAGTTGAGTCGTGCTGTAGAATCCCGGCCAGGGAATAGTAAGAGACCGATGCTCTCCGACCTGCGTGAATCGGGGTCAATTGAACAAGATGCGGATATGGTGCTGTTTCTTTATCGCCCGGAGTATTACGGATTAACTGAAGATGAAGAGGGACGGTCGACCGCGGGCGTGGGAGAGGTCATTATAGCTAAACACCGTAATGGAGAGACTGGAATTGTTCCGCTACGATTCATTGGTAAATACGTGAAATTTGTGGATTTGGAAGATGATTTCGCGGGAATGGGAGGAGGCGACGGTGGTAATTTTAGCGATCCTTCTGCAGGTTTTGGAGCCGCCATACAACCGTCCGATAAATTCGGCAATCCCGGCGGAGGAATTACCATGCCATCGCGAATGAATGATATGCCAGACGACGCTCCCTTTTAATACGAATCGGACGAGCGGTCAATCCCGAGGAGTCGCACGGCCAATGTTTCACGGGATAGCCGGCGGCTGATCGATCGTCTTGTTTTTTTCTCAGATTCCTCGGTCTACACGCAGTCAAAACCTATCTCTAGGTACGGGTGCCCGCGTCTTTCCTATGGGATGTATAGCCTAAAAGGCACCTGATGCGAAAATCTTGCAACCCCAACTGCGTATTTTTTCCAGGGGGAGAAAGTTCTGGTTTTATAACACATTTTTTGTTAGATTTGGAGTCCCATTTGAAAGCAGAATATCTAATAAAACAAGGAGCATATTTTGGATTATTTAGAAGGATTAAACCCCTCGCAAAGAGCGGCCGTTGAACAAATAAAAGGGCCGGTGATGATTGTAGCAGGAGCGGGGTCGGGAAAGACGCGTGTGATTACCTACCGGGTGGCTCACTTGATTCGGAAAGGCGTTGATCCCTTTAATATTTTAGTGTTAACTTTTACCAACAAGGCGGCACGAGAAATGCGTGAACGTATCACAAGTGTTGTTGGTGCCGAGGCTAAAAACATATGGATGGGAACGTTTCACTCTGTTTTTGCTAGAATTCTCCGTGTCGAGGCTGAATTAATAGGATACCCCAAAAACTTTACGATCTACGATACCGACGATACCAAGAGCCTGTTGAGGACGATTTTGAAAGAAATGAACTTGGATGATAAACTCTACAATGTGAATCATGTTTACGGTCGGATTTCCTCAGCAAAAAATAACCTGATTTCTCCGCAAGAATACAATAAGAACGAAGCGATCTTGGCGGAGGACAATACGAACGGACGTGGGCAGCTTGGTCAAATTTATATGACCTATGCACAACGCTGTTATCGGGCAGGAGCGATGGACTTCGACGATTTACTTTTTAAGACCAATGTGTTGCTTAATAAATATCCCGATGTCCTGCACAAATATCAACACCAGTTCAAATACCTGATGGTGGATGAATATCAGGACACCAACTTTTCTCAATATTTGATTGTTAAGCGGTTGGCTGCCGTCAATGAAAATATTTGCGTCGTAGGTGATGATGCACAAAGTATTTATGCGTTTCGGGGTGCCAATATTCAGAATATTCTCAATTTTCAGAAGGATTATCCCGATGTTCAAGTCTTCAAATTGGAGCAGAACTATCGTTCGACCAAGATGATTGTTAATGCAGCGAATAGCATTATAGCCAATAATAAAAATCAATTGGAAAAGCATGTTTTTTCCGATAACGAAGAGGGCGAAAAAATTAAGGTTAGGCGTGCATTTTCGGATAACGAAGAAGGAAAAATCGTTGCGGAATCCATTTTGCAGGAAAAGGCATTAAAAGGGCTGCAATACCATGATTTTGCGATCCTTTATAGAACTAACGCGCAATCTAGATCACTAGAGGAGGCACTACGGAAGTTGAATGTTCCCTATAAATTGTATGGCGGAACGTCTTTCTACCAGCGCAAGGAAATTAAAGATCTTATTGGTTATTTTCGATTGACATTCAATCCGAATGATGAAGAGGCTTTAAAGCGAGTCATCAATTATCCGCGTCGAGGGATCGGAGGTACAACCGTTGATAAAATCATGGTAGCGGCCGATCAACAACAGCAACGCTTGTGGGATATAGTCGCGAATTCCAGCATGTTTCTTGACGGACGAAGTACAGCGGCTGTTTCTAGTTTTGGACTGATGATTCAAAGTTTTCAAGCGATGGCCCGCACGAATTCAGCGTTTGATACGGCCATGCATATTGCCCAACATTCAGGTATCCTAAAGGATTTGTATGCCGACAAATCGGTGGAGGGGCTGGCCCGGTATGAGAACATCCAGGAATTGTTAAACGGGATAAAAGAATTTTCCGAGCGCGAAGATCTTGAGGAGAAAGGGCTCGATGTTTTTATGCAGGACATTGCGTTGTTGACGAATGATGATAACGACAAGAACCCGAATGCCGATACGGTCTCATTGATGACCATACATGCGTCTAAGGGGCTTGAATTTCCGGCGGTTTTCGTGGTTGGACTGGAAGAAAATCTCTTTCCGTCTCAGCTTTCATTGAACTCTCGTTCCGAATTGGAAGAAGAACGTCGTCTATTTTATGTGGCCGTAACACGAGCGGAGAAGGTGTTGCATTTTTCGTATGCAACGTCCAGATACCGATGGGGCACTCTTAACAATTGTGAGCCCAGCCGTTTTCTAGACGAGTTGAATCCGAGTTGTCTAGACTTGGACTTCAGTTCAAAATCCAAGTCAGATACTAAAGGGTTTGCTTCTGAACGGATGCAGTGGCAAAAAAGAGAATCCGAGGATACATTCTCCAAACCTAGGCCCAAAAAAATGAAAACCACATCCATATTACCGAAGGCGCATGTGCCCAGCGCAGACTTTGCACCCTCGGACACCTCAGGCCTGCAAGTCGGTATGGAAGTTGAACATGAACGCTTTGGATTTGGAAAAGTAATTAACCTAGAAGGGAAGAAACCCGACATGAAAGCAACTATTTTTTTCAAAGAGTTGGGGCAGAAGCAATTGTTGCTTAAATTTGCAAAGCTTAAAATTGTCGATTGACAACCTTATCTTTTAATTGTAGCCCTGATGGGGCGTTGTAAAACACACATATGATTTTTGATTATAACAGTACGAGACCCAAATTAATACTAGCCGAGTACGGCCGGAATGTACAAAACATGGTAGATCATATCTGTACCCTTCCTGATCGGGGAGAACGGAATCGATTGGCGCAAGTCGTGATCGATATGATGGGGGTGCTTAATCCACATTTGCGAGATGTTTCTGATTTCAAACATAAACTATGGGATCACTTATTTATAATATCCGATTTTAAAATTGATGTAGACTCGCCTTATCCCGTACCGAATAAGGAAGAAATACGCCATAAGGCGGAACCCATGCAATATCCCAATCACCGGATTCGCTATAAACATTACGGGTATACCGTAGAGGAGATGATCAAAAAGGCCCTCGGTATCAGCGAGGGGGAAACGAAACGGAAAATGATGCTCGGTATTGCGAACTTCATGAAGATGGCTTATTTAACATGGAACAAGGATGCGGTCACTGACGATCAAATTTTAACGGATCTCAAAACCTTGTCCAATGGTGAGCTAGAATTGCCTGCAGATACGGTGCTGACGAAGTTAGACTTTAAAACACCTCCTCCCGGAAGCCGAACGAAGTCAGGGAGCTCAAATCAGCAACAAAATAAACAGCAGAACGGGAAGAAAAACAAAAAGCCCACGAACCATAATCACAAACTAAAGAAAAAATAGTTAATCCAGGAGCGATCGGCAATCAAGCTGATCGTTCTTTGCTTAGTATTAGCTCGGAATCACCGATAAGTAGGACCATGCGCCAACTATCGGATCAATGACAATTAATTATGAACGCATTTGAAATACATGGTGGCAAACCATTGAAAGGGGAGATCACACCTCAGGGCGCGAAAAATGAAGCGCTTCAAATCATCTCGGCCGTACTTCTGACGGAAGAAAAAATGACAATCAGTAACGTACCGGACATTACTGATGTTAATCGGCTGATTGATTTACTAGTTTCTCTTGGGGTCACAGTAGAACGTTTAAACGCCGACACCTATCAGTTCGAAGCAAAAGATATTCAAATCGATTATTTTCAATCTGAGGAGTTTAAACAAAAAGGAGGGAGCCTCCGTGGTTCAATCATGATTGTCGGTCCTTTATTGGCTCGATTCGGCCAAGCGGCTATTCCCAGACCGGGTGGCGACAAAATTGGTCGAAGGCGTTTGGATACCCATTTCTTGGGTTTCGAAAAATTGGGTGCTAAATTTATCTACGATGCCGAAAACCACTTTTTTAATGTGGATGCAACGGGCTTAAAAGGCGCGTATATTTTACTCGATGAAGCCTCAGTAACGGGAACGGCTAATATTGTCATGGCAGCAGTACTAGCCCAGGGAACGACAACGATCTACAATGCAGCATGTGAACCTTATTTACAACAACTTTGTAAAATGCTGAATCGAATGGGCGCTAAAATAAGCGGTATAGGGTCCAATTTACTAACCATCGATGGCGTGGATCGTTTAAACGGAACCGATCACAGGATGCTGCCGGATATGATCGAAATTGGATCGTTCATCGGTTTAGCGGCGATGACCGGTTCGGAAATAACGATTAAGGATGTTCACTTTGAAGAATTGGGCATTATTCCAACCGTGTTTTCCAGATTGGGTATAAAATTTGAATTGCGTGGAGACGATATCTTTATTCCCGCACAAGATAGTTATGAAATTGACACTTTTATAGACGGTTCAATTCTCACCATATCTGATGCACCATGGCCAGGATTTACTCCCGATCTACTCAGTATTGTATTGGTCACCGCGATTCAAGCCAAAGGAAATGTGTTGATTCATCAAAAAATGTTCGAGAGCCGTCTATTCTTTGTGGACAAGCTCATTGATATGGGCGCCCAAATTATTCTATGTGACCCGCATAGGGCGACTGTTATTGGGCTGAATAATCAGTTCAAGCTACGGGGCATCGAAATGACCTCTCCCGATATCCGGGCAGGCGTTTCATTATTGATCGCTGCGCTTTCTGCACAAGGAAAATCCGTGATTTATAATATTGAACAGATCGAAAGAGGATATCAGGATATTGAACAACGCCTTCGACATCTTGGAGCAGATATTCGTAGGATAGAAGCGAACCCTACTGGGCATTAAATTGACGGTTTTGTCGGATTTATGTTAAAAAACATCAAAACCCTTGTCGATCTATAGAACACCTATTATTATTGTCTAATTAAAAGTTTAAACAACGAAATGAAAAAAATCACATTATTATCCGCCTTTGCAGCCGTGATCCTGGCTTCATGCGCAGGAAACCCCGAAGGAAAGAAAGCCGAAACGAACGATTCAGTTGAACTTGTTGAAGCAGCAGCCGAAGGAACGGCTCTTACGGTCGATGCCGCTGCCTCTGAAGTGGTTTGGACAGGCACCAAAGTCACTGGCGAGCATTTTGGAACAGTTGATATCAAATCAGGTTCTGTTGTGGTTAATGAAGGAACTATCGTTGGTGGGGAATTCATCATCGATATGAGCACCATCAGTTCCACTGACCTAGAGGGAGAGTATAAAGAGAAATTAGACGGACATTTGAAATCTGATGATTTCTTTGCTGTTGGATCTCATCCAGAAGCTAAATTCACCATTACCCAGGTAACGCCAGGGGCTACCGAAGGTGAACTAACCATTGCAGGGAACTTAGAGATCAAGGGAACGAGCAAAAATGTTACATTTGAAGCAACGACCGAACAACCCGCAGAAAATAGCTTGACCACCAAAGCGAATTTCAATATCGCTCGTGCAGATTGGGGAGTCAGTTATGAAGGACAACCGGACGACCTGATTTCTAAAGAGATTAATTTCGACATCACCTTGGTTGCCAATCAGTAATAGTTGAAACTATAGATGTTTATCAGCTCTGACTGCTTTGGTCAGAGCTTTTTTTTTTCGCCTGACTACCCATTTTCAGGAGGTAAACCGGGGGTCTTTACATCGCTTTAGTTAAAGGCAAAGGGGTTTTACGCTCCTATTTATAAACTGTATTTTTGCAACTCAGATTTGATTTTAGTGATTGGTATACCATAGCTTTCTGTGTAGCATTCTCTGAAGGAAGATTTTTTAGATCACGAGCGTAAAGTGGACGTAATAATTATGAAAATATCACTCATTTGTATAGGAAAGACTGACGACAAGCATATTATCCAAGGAATAGAAGTTTACGCCAAGCGATTGAAGCACTATATTGGTTTTCAGCTTGTTAGTTTGCCTGATGTGAAGAACAACAAACACCTTAGTCAGGAGCAGCAGAAACAAAAAGAAAGTCAACTACTGCTCAAAAATATAACCCCGCAAGATTATGTGGTACTATTGGACGAGAGAGGTGCCCAATACGGTTCGATCGAATTTGCCGAGGTATTGGAAAAACACATGCTGGGAAGTGTGAATCATTTGATTTATTTGGTTGGCGGTCCTTATGGTTTTGATGAAACAGTTTATCAACGCGCCAATGCGCAGATGTCGCTGTCGAAAATGACTTTTTCGCATCAAATGGTGCGGTTATTTTTTGTCGAGCAAATCTACCGTGCGATGACTATTATTCGTGGGGAGCCCTATCACCATGCTTGATGAGAACGATCGCATGGAAAGGATGCTGCGCTGTTGTTTTATGAAAAATGTGTAAATTGTATGATTATTGCATCGTACATATCAGAAAGAGAGGAAAGTTATGAACTTGGATAAATTCAAACGTGAATATAGGTATAAGAGTGAAGAAGGCACCCAAGGTGGTGTCAATAAGTGGATCATCATCATAGGAGGAGCGATAATCATCCTACTGACCTATTTGATAAAGTGATCTATCTGGTGGCACCTCCTCTGCGACCTGTTTAACCTCGGCAGGGCGTTTAGGGAAGGGACGAACAGGTCTTTCTTACTGCGGTTTTTATAATTACGGAGCATACCTGGTGTGGGGATGTACTGCCGAATGGTCTTTTTGCGTTAACTTGCGGCCCATAAACCTAATTGAACGACCGAGGAGTGTGTTGGTCAAGATCGCTTTCAAGCGCCTCTATTTCAAAACCTAAACTTCAGGGAAAAGTGTTGAACCCTGTAACCCTTTTGCCTTTCTCTGAAAATTGGAAATAAATACTTTTTTATCTAGTTCGTCCACCAGGACTGGTTTGGCTTAGGAATTCGCGCCAAGCCACTTGATCGGTACGAAAAGTCAAATCTTTTTCCTGTAGGCTATCAATAGCCACTAAACGGAAGGCTTGTAGTTTACCCTCCCGCGATTTTTCCGTAAAATCGAAGATTTGGTCCCGTATGTTTAATTGCATCGCGTCTTTAGCTTCAACTTGATAGTAAATAGAAATTATTTGACTTTCGTTGAAACTGGATTTCTCATAAAAGTCGGTCGTATAGATATGTTGGATAACCTCGATCAGCATTCCTGTTTCCTCCATAAACTCTCGTTTCAAGGCATCGATTAACCCCTCGCCGTACTCTAAACCGCCGCCTGGAAACTTGGTGAATGAAACATTCTCAGTACTTTCGTCACTGATGAGTACTTGGTTTTTTTCATTGATCAGTATACCGTAAACTCTGACGTTAAATGGGAACATATTTTTTTTCGTGATTTTGATCGGTCTTCACGGTCACAACGACAAACCGACTGAATTGATTTTTATAGAAGTTATCGCTTATCCTTGAATAAGCTATCGGGTATATCCTTTGGATTTTAAAGAGGTTGAAATCCCTGATCCACGGTATCGGTCGCCAGACCAACTAACGAATAGTGTTTAGGCAAAAACCAGGCAATGGTATTCATCGCAGCTCGGTATTCTTGATCATTGGAAAAGTTCTTTGGCGTGATATTTAAAACCAGATCCTGAGACACCTTCTCTTCATCGGTGTAGTTCCGAGCAATAAGCATAATCTGTGGATCCTTGACGCCTGAATATTCTAAGAAGTCGCGCAATTGTTTTCTGGCATAGGTAGGGAGAATTTCTTCCGAGGGCTGCCCCACTAAGATTTCTTCGTCTTTCCCTAGGACAAAATCACCAGTATTACTGGAAAATGTGTGATCATCGGTGTAGAATTCATTATGCAGTTGAAAATTCAAGAGATCGCCATAGCTAAACATCCAATCTGGATTTTCCTTCGTTGTGTTTAAGGCAGCTCCAAAACCATTGCGTAAAAGCGTCGGTAATTGTTGTCGTAAGACATAGGCTTGGAAATTTTCACCGGACTCAACGGTTCTCAGGTTGAAATAAGGAAAACCTTCTGAGCTCATAATGATTTCGGGCTCAGCGACCGCGAGATTGGCGTCCGCGATAAGGTCAACAAAACGAGCGACCCATTGGTTATCACGCTCTGTGAGCGGAATAGCTATTAATTCATTTATTAAAAGTGTTTTTTCAAGATCTCCTAATTTGCCTCCGTCGGCATTTGCATCGAAAAAATGTAAATTGCTCATAATCCCTGTAAAAATACGGCTAAAAGTAAACATTATTATGGGAATGTTAAGTTTAAAATTTAAAAATGGAAGGTTCAAACAAAGAGAAGTCTAAGGTTAACTGGTTTATTTTGTTATTTTTGCTAAAAAAGGAATTGCCTGATGTCAGAAATAAATGTGAGTAACCCCGTGCAATACAATTCATCTAAGATCAGTTATGAGGAATTCCGCCAAGTACTCCTGGCTGATTATAAACTGGCGGTACAGAGCCGGCAGGTTAGCTTGTTGGGAAGAAGAGAGGTGCTGACGGGAAAAGCAAAGTTCGGTATTTTTGGAGACGGGAAAGAACTTGCCCAGATCGCCTTATCCAAAGTTTTTCAAAAGGGAGATTGGCGTTCGGGTTACTATAGAGACCAAACATTAGCCTTCGCTTTAGGGATCACCGATGTGTACCATTTTTTTTCGCAGCTGTATGCGAATCCAGACCAGAAAGCGGATACCTCCTCTGGCGGTAGACAGATGGTCGCACATTTTTCAACACCCTTGCTTGATGAAAATGGCGACTGGCTCGACCAGACAGAACAGGTCAACTCTTTTTCCGATATTTCCACCACCGGTGGGCAAATGGCTAGGGTTCTCGGGTTGGGACTGGCTTCCAAGCTTTACCGCAATCACCCTAATCTTGCGCATCGGGGGACGTTTACCAAGACTGGACAAGAAGTCGTCTATTGTACTGTTGGTAACGCGGCCACCTCAGAAGGCGTGTTTTGGGAAACTATTAATGCGATAGGCGTGAAGCAAATACCGGTTGTCATATCCATTTGGGACGATGGTTACGGAATTTCCGTTCCGAATGAAATTCAGACAACGAAAGGCGATATTTCCACTCTTTTACAAGGATTTCAGGCAGACGGACCGACTGCAGGTTTTGAGATATTTAGAGTGAACGGATGGGACTACGCGGGCTTGTGTGAGGTATACGAAAAAGCAGCCGACATTGCGCGTGATCAAGGAAGACCGTGTTTAGTTCATGTAACCGAAATGACACAACCACAAGGACATTCCACTTCGGGATCGCATGAGCGTTACAAAAGCCAACAGCGATTGACCTGGGAAGAGGAATTCGATTGTAATCGGAAAATGAGGGACTGGTTGATCGAGTCGGGAATGGTCAGTCAAGCGGAATTAACAGAGATCGACGTAGCAGCTAAGGATTTTGTTCGAACCGAACAGAAGCGCGCTTGGACGGATTGTCGTCAAAATCTGCAACAGGATCTGGATGAAGCCGTGGAGCAGCTGCGTCAGATCGACCATTCCAGTGTGGAAATCCCACTAAAGACATTGATTTCCAGTTCTGAACCCTCTTTGAAAGAAGTTTATATGAATGTACGTCGGGTGATCCGCGAGTTGCGCGGTCTGACGGTAACGGGAAAAGCAGATCTAATCGCCTGGTACGCTGAAAAACAGAAACTGAACGCCGAGCGATTCAACGATAAATTATTCTCTGATACGGCCTTTTCGCCGATACAAGTTGAACCGGTATCCGCCCAATATGAAGCCGACGCACTTGCCGTGGACGGACGGGAAGTACTGAATGCGTGCTTCCGTGCAAATTTTAATCGAGACGCACGGTTGTTGGCTTTTGGAGAGGACGTCGGTCAGATCGGGGATGTTAATCAGGGCTTTGCAGGACTTCAAGATGAATTTGGCGGCGAACGGGTGTTTGATACTGGTATCCGCGAATCGGCCATTATCGGAAAAGGGATCGGGCTAGCCGTCCGAGGGTTCCGTCCGATAGCAGAAATTCAATACTTGGATTATTTAATCTATGCGATGCCCGTATTAAGCGATGATCTGGCAAGCTTGAGTTATCGCACTAAAGGACAACAGAAGGCACCGCTCATCATTCGCACCCGAGGTCATCGCTTAGAAGGTATTTGGCATTCGGGATCACCGATGTCGGTATTGCTCGGAGGTCTTCGTGGAATCCACCTTTGTGTCCCTAGAAATATGACACAGGCTGCAGGCATGTACAATACGCTGTTGCAAGGTGACGAACCTGCATTGGTCGTGGAATGTTTAAATGGTTACCGTTTAAAGGAGAAAATGCCGTTAAATGTAGGTGAGTTTAGAGTCCCTATCGGCGAAGCTGAACGGGTACGGGCAGGCCGAGACATCACGGTTGTATCGTATGGTTCGACTTTACGTATCGTACAAGAAGCCGCACTGGATCTTGATAAATTGGGTATTTCGATCGAAATTATAGACGCACAGTGTTTACATCCTTTCGATCGCAAACACCTTTGTTCTCAATCATTACAGCAGACTAACCGGCTTTTAGTGGTGGATGAAGATTTTCCGGGCGGAGCATCTGCCTTTATAACCCACCAAGTCTTGGAGATACAGAAAGGCTATTACTATTTAGATGGCCAACCAAGAACATTGACCGCTAAAGCACACCGCCCGCCCTATGGATCTGACGGAGATTATTTTACCAAGCCCGCAGTCGATGACGTAGTCGAGGTGGCTTATGCGATCATGTCTGAGAGCAACCCAAACAAATTCCCGCCCTTATATGAGGGATCGTAAAAACGTATGTGCCTTTAGCTGATGGGCTGTAAGAGACGAATCTTGATGCAAAGCAGAAAGCAAAAGGGCTCAGTAGCCGAAACCGGCAAAGGCTGAACCATCGGACGGACCGGCAAGCTGAGGTGCTTAGCGTGTCTTGGAACGATTTCCGTTTAAAAACAGGGACGCAGCACCGATAATGGCGGCATGTTCCTGATATTTTCCAACTTGTATTTCAAAGGGCTGTAAGCATTCCTTCTCTGGGAATATGCGACCCCATGCTCTAGCGATATTACCGCCGATAATGAAATGGCGACTTTGGTACTTTTTGCTAAAGAAGTGGATGAAATCGAGAAGGTGTTGGCGATATTCACGTAACAGTTCTTCTGTTTCGGGGCGATCGCCGTATTGATCCAAAATTTCACGGAGTCCTCGTTCGCGAATACCGGATAATTCCTCAAAGCGTTTGACCAGCCAGCGCGTGACTAAATACTCCTCAAAGATGCTATCGCGATAGGGCGTATCCCATAGCTCCGCGTCGAAAGCTTTGAATCCTTGTTTCCAAACCGCGCTCCCTAAACCAGTACCTAACGTGACCCCAAGTATCACCTTCTCTTGATGGAGACCGCTTCCGAATACTTCACCTTGTAGGAAAGCGGCAGCATCATTAATATAGCGAATGTTTAACTGCTCGTTTCCTAATCCTTGTAGAATAGGGGCGGTTACCTCCATTTGATAAAGACTGTCGTACTTGGACTGACCTTTCATTAAAGCAACCCCCTTTTCATAATCAAATGGACCAGGAGCCGCGATGCCAATCTGGTTGACCTCTTGATCAATTTTGTCTAAACAGGATTTCATATTAGTGGTCCAGTCGAGGAAAATCGATTTAGCATCTTCTAACGAATTAACCAGAGATCGCGTAATAGTTTCATCGAGGATTTTCCATGTATTGGTTTCCACGATTGCTGACGTGATATGCGAACCTCCGATATCACAAGAAAGGATATAATTGCTATTTTGCATTATCTAAATAAGCCTTATACTTTAATAGATGGTCAGCTAGGACCAACGCGGTCATGGCTTCCACAATAATAACTGCTCTTGGCACTACGCAAGGATCGTGTCTGCCTTTTCCGGCGATGGTGGTTGTTTTCCCGTTTTCATCGATCGTTTCCTGATCCCGCATAATGGTAGCAACCGGTTTGAACGCTGTGCGGAAAGTGATATCCATTCCGTTCGATATTCCACCCTGAATGCCGCCGGAAAAATTAGTCAAGGTTTCAACACTGTCATCCGTATTGACAAATATATCGTTGTGCTCTGAGCCTAACATCTTTGACCCGTCGAAGCCGGATCCATATTCGAAACCATGTACTGCATTGATACTCATCATTGCCTTTGCAAGATCGGCATGTAACTTGTCAAAAACGGGCTCTCCCAATCCAACGGGGACATTTCGAACAATGGTTGAAATCCGTCCGCCGACGGTGTCTCCATTTTTCCGTACCTGTTCGATGAAGGATTCCATCTCCGCCGCGGCTCCTGGGTCGCCACAACGAACGATGTTACTTTCCCGGCTTTGCAGCAATTCGTTAAGATCCGTGCTGTCTAGGTTAGGCGCCTCGATGGTACCCACACCAGAAACATGTGCGAATAGTTCAATCCCGTGTTTCTGAAGGAAAAGTTTAGCTACCGCACCTGCAGCGACGCGTGCCGCGGTTTCTCGTGCAGAGGAACGCCCACCACCGCGATAATCTCTTACCCCATATTTGACTTGATACGTGTAGTCAGCATGGGAGGGGCGGAATTTCTTTTGAATATGAGAATAATCCTTTGAACGCTGATCTTCATTGGGAATAAGAATGGCAATCGGTGTACCCGTCGACTTACCCTCGAAGGTGCCCGAGAGGATCTGTGCGGTATCGCTTTCCTTCCGTTGCGTGGTAATACGAGATTGACCTGGCCTGCGTTTGTCCAGTTCGGATTGAATGAATTCTTCATCAATATCAATCATTGACGGACAACCATCAACGATCACCCCGATAGCTTTACCGTGTGACTCCCCAAACGTGCTAATCCTAAAAAAGTCTCCGAAAGTATTTCCTGCCATAATTTAATGTGGGGTAAATATATGAAATTGTATTGAATTACTATCCTGCACTGTTGACGTTATTATGAATGTACCTCGAAGCCTTGGTCTTTTAAATGCTCCCAGAACATCGGGTATGATTTTTCCACTACTGAAGGTTCTTGAATTTGAACATGATCGAAGACCAGCGCTAATGGCGCAAACGCCATGGCCATACGGTGATCCTCATACGTATCGATGACCAATTTACCCGGATCACTAACATGCTGCGTTTTCAGCGTAAATACACCAGGAGTTTGTTCCAAGAGCTCAGCGCCGAATTTGGCAATTTCATTTTGAAGAGCAAGAATGCGATCCGTTTCTTTAATTCTGAGTGTTTCTAATCCTGTAAAAGACACGTCCCGTTGAAGTGCAGCCGCAACCACCACGATCGTCTGTGCAAGGTCAGGGCATGTCTTGAAATCAAATAACTTTTTGTCAGAAGCCGATCCTTCGCGATAGATGCGCAGACCTTCAGGTTCGAAATTAGAAGCCACACCAAAGTGTTTCATAATTTCCGTAATAGCGATATCTCCCTGTAAGCTGTGCGGCTTTAGTCCGGGTAAAATCACGTTCCCTTTTTCAGCCAGAGCGACCATCGCGTACCAATAGGAGGCAGCACTCCAGTCCGGTTCCACCAGTAGGGTTGATTCCGCGAAGTCCTGCGGTTCGATGGAAATTCGCCCCCCGTGGAATTGACTTTGTATGCCGGATTCTTTCAGCATCTCCAAGGTCATCGTTACATAAGGGCGAGACGTTAGTTCCCCATCAATGTCAATAACTAGTCCCTGTTCAAGCGCAGGAGCGATCAGGAGTAGAGAAGAAATGTATTGACTGCTGATGTCACCTTTAATCCTTATCTGACTGGTTTTTTGCTTCATTTTGCCTCGAATGTGTAGCGGTGGAAATCCCGCTTGATTTTCGTACGCAATATCTGCACCCAATTCTGCTAAGGCATCGACTAGTATTCCGATGGGTCTTTGTTGCATGCGTTGACTGCCGGTTAACAAGAATTCGCCATCCAATAAATTTAGATAAGATGTTAGAAACCGCATGGCTGTGCCGGCAGGACCGATATCAATCGTAGGCCTTTGATTATGTTTCTGATTCGCAATCGCTAGGGCAGCTGAAAGTAGATCCGTATCGTCCGCCTTTGATAGATTGTCGACCTTTACCTTACCCTGCGCGAGTGATTGAATAATGAGCGCCCGATTGCTTTCCGATTTGGAACCGGTTAATTGTATCGTGCCCTCTATTATTCGATTCGAATGACTAATGTGTAGACTTTCCGTAATCATCTTTAGGCCTCCGTCACCGGTTTGGTGTTCATCACCTCATTTTGCTTGCGGATGGATTCATTGTGTAGTAGTTCTAAATATTTAACCATGAATTCCTCACCCAGTGAAAGCGCATTGCCCAACTTGACTCGTTTTTGCACAATCTCGTCCCAACGGTTCACCTGTAGAATGGTCACATTGTTGTCTCGTTTGAACGCACCAATCCGTTCTGCAATCTTCATTCTATCACCGATTTGTTTGATGATTTGATCGTCCAACTTATCGATTTGATCACGGAATTCGGTCAATTTATCTTCAAACCCCGGGTTGTCCGATGCTGGCTTGCGGATCGATAGATTATCTAAAAGCTCAGCAAGTGCTGCTGGGGTAACCTGTTGTTTGGCATCTGTCCAGGCAATCGACGGATCAATGTGCGATTCCACAATCAACCCTTGCATATCCATATCCATCGCTTTTTGGGTGATGTAAGGGATCAGTTCACGGTTTCCACAAATATGGCTGGGGTCATTGATGATGGGTAATTCAGGCGCGATGGTCTTTAGTTGAATGGCGATATCCCACATGGGTTCATTCCGGAAAGCAGTTTTTTCGAAAGACGAAAATCCACGATGTATAGCAGCCAATTTCTTGATTCCGGCGCGGTTGATGCGTTCCAATGCGCCAATCCAAAGCGAAAGGTCTGGGTTGACCGGGTTTTTGACAATGACGGGAACATCGACACCTTGGAGCGCGTCAGCAATCTCTTGCACGGTGAACGGGTTGGCTGTAGAACGTGCTCCAATCCATAGTATATCGATGCCTGCTGCTAAGGCCTCTTCTACATGTTTTGCTGTAGCTACCTCAGTCGCTGTAAGCAGACCGGTTTCCTCCTTTGCTCTTTTTAGCCACTGTAGACCGATGCTACCCACTCCTTCAAATTCACCCGGACGCGTACGGGGTTTCCAGATGCCAGCACGCAGCACATGTACCTTACCGGTATTGGCAAGCAAATGAGCGGTTGATACGACTTGTTCTTCAGTCTCCGCGCTACATGGGCCGGCAATGACTAAGGGTTTGCCTCCGGTGTCTAACCATGATTCCAGAGGGAGGATGTCTAATGAATGTTTCATCTTTTATTGTCTTAGAAGTATTTTACAGTTTGTTTTGATATTATATTTTCTCGTTCTTGAAATATTCACCCATGATACTAAAGTTAACCGTATGTTTAAGTACTTTACGGATCGCAGCATCGTAATCAGCTTGTTTTTTCCACTCGACATCAACATAAAAGTCGTATTCGTTTCGACGCCCCACAACAGGCATCGATTGTATTTTGCTCAGGTTGACGTTCTGTTCAGCAAAGCATTGTAACACAGAGGCGAGTGCCCCGATTGCGTGAGATGTTTGGAAGGACAAGGATGCTTTATTGGCATTTTTCTGTTCGATTAAATGACTGGATAAGATCAAAAACCGGGTCGAGTTTTTCTTATGCGTTTCTATACGTTTTTCAATAATTTCTAAACCGTAAAGTTGCGCCGCAGCTTCGCTTGCGATAGCGGCAGTATGGGTCAGCTTTTCTTCTTTAATTTTCTTAGCGCAGGCCGCGGTATCCATCCCTTCTTTAATCGTCCATTCGGGGTGTTCATTCAAGAATTCATCACATTGCCGAATCGCGATCGGATGAGATTCTACATGCCGGATATCTTCTAATTTGACCTTGGGGAGCGCTAACAAATGCTGTTGAATATGCAGGTGTACTTCTCCGATGATATGGAATCTATAATCCCGCAATAAGTTGTAGTTCGGCAGTATACTACCCGCTATCGAGTTTTCAATGGCCATGACCACATGGTCTGCTTTTCCCTGCTTTAGCAGTTCGCAGGTCTGTTTAAAAGACGAGCATTCTATTATTTCAATATCCCTACCGAAAAATTTATAGGCAGCTTCTTCGTGGAATGAAGCTTTCACACCTTGGATCGCTATTTTTATTTTTTCACTCATGGATAGATTATGCTGTTCTAATTGCAAAAAAAAGGTCCCGAACAATACTTGTTGGGACCCGATATCTTTATAGTATATACACTAGTCCCTGCTTTTATCGCTAAAATAAAAGAACCAAAAGTCGGTGTAGTTATACTGTTTGCTCATTTTTTTGTTTTTGTTTGTGCTCAAAGATAGACTATGAAAAATTAACAAACAAATATTTTTGTTATAAAAGTTGAAATTGCGATGATTTTATGTGGTTTTTCTCGTCTAATTTTTTGATTAAAATTGATCATATTTTATGCTATATATTATCCAATTTTAGTCTATTTTTTTGTTAATTATTAGTTCTATTTTTATAGTGTTTTTTTTGGTTAAATCCTGTTTTTTAGGAAAAAAAAGCCCTTTTTCTATTTGTTTGTATTCGGTTTTGGGTGTTTTTATGCTGCTTTTTGATATGTTTTTAAGGTGTTTTTGTTTACTATAAATAGCAGTTTTTTTTGGTTAGAAATTGGTTGATTTTTTCATGAATTATTGATGTAATTTTGTTGTTTTTTTGACGGTTATTGACCGGGTTTATCAGGCATTATAAGAAGACTTCCTTTTTTATAGATCAGTTCTACTGCTTGTTTTGGGGTTTGTTACTTTCTTTTTCTGTAAAAGGATATATTTGTAGCCTGAATTACTAGTTGGCTATCACAACCCTTTTTGGTTGTAGGATTGTATATAAGCAACATTTATGGGTTTTGTTATTCTTGCGGTTTTGTGTTCGGTGACTGTCTCGGTTTTGATCAAATGGGCGCGGATGAAGTCCATAAACTATTTGCAATTGATCGTTTGGAACTATCCCGTAGCACTGTTGATGACTTATCTGGTGCTTCGTCCCCAGCTTAAATCTTGGACCACTGACCTTCCTTGGGAACTGTATTTGCCATTGGGTTTCTTATTGCCGTCAATCTTCGTCTGTACGGCATTGTCCATTAGGTATGGCGGCATGATAAAGACGGAGATCGCGCAACGCTTATCGCTGTTTATTCCTTTATTGGCTGCCTATTTTTGGATGGGGGAAGTGGTCTTGCCCGAAAAATTTATAGGTATTGGGGTGGGACTGGTTGCCATTGGGCTTTGCCTGGATTGGAAGGGGGGGAGTGATGGGACAGGGAAATTAGCTCGATTCTATCCGGTATTGGTTTTATTGGGAATGGGCTTAATTGATATCCTGTTTAAACAAATTGCGCAATTTGAGAACATCAGTTACATGTCGTCTCTTTGGATCGTATTTGTTCTAGCGCTGATTGTCGCGTTAGTTTTTCTAGGTTATTTATTGGGGGTCAAAAAGGAAAGATTCGATCGCAGGGCCACGGCATTGGGAGCTGTTTTAGGACTTTTTAATTTCGGAAACATTGTTTTCTATATGGAAGCACATCGTGCGCTTCCAGACAGTCCATCGTTGGTATTTACCGCAATGAATTTAGGCGTAATTGCGGTAGGGGCGATAGTTGGCGTAGTCGTATTCAAAGAGAAACTTAGCTTTTTCAATAAAATTGGCGTAATTTTAGCCATCATTTCCGTGTTATTAATTGCCTATCTGTGAGTATAATCGACGACACTTATAAAACGATAGATTCTCCTTCGGAAGGAATCTTTAGAGATAAAGGGAGTAAATTTATCGCTTATGTAAGACCCTTTCAAGATGAAAGCTCGTTAAAGGAAGTGCTTGCCGAGATTAAAACGCTGCATCCCAAAGCCCGGCACCATTGCTGGGCGTATCGGCTTACGCCCGATCGAACGGTCTTTCGGATTAACGATGACGGTGAACCCTCCGGTACCGCGGGGCGTCCCATCTTGAATGTATTGCTTTCCCTGGAGCTGACTAACCTAATGGTGGTAGTAGTTCGCTATTTTGGAGGAACATTGCTGGGCGTTCCTGGATTAATCAATGCGTATAAATCCGCGACCCAAGACGCCTTTTCGGAGGCAAAAATTATAGAGAAGACGGTGAATGATGTGTATACCGTAGCATTCGACTATCTGCAGATGAATGATGTCATGCGCGTGGTGAAGGACGCTGATTTATCTATATTGAACCAGGAGTTTGACACACGTTGTCAAATTACAGTCGCGGTCCGGAAATTACATGTGAATCAAGTTGTTGGAAAGCTCGAGGTACTTGCTGGTGTAAAGATTGCCTATTTGCGCACTTTATAATCTGTTATCACCAATCCTGATTTTACAGTTAAACCACCCCATTCGATCCTTTTCTCGAGGAATCAAAACGCAATAGAATAAACAGAAGAATTGTAAAGGACCACAATGCGGAACCACCGTAACTAATGAACGGAAGCGGGATGCCAATTACAGGGACGATTCCTATCGTCATGCCGATATTAATAAAAAAATGGAAAAATAGAACCGACGCGACGCCATAGGCATAAATCCTGGCAAAGGCGGTCCGCTGTCGTTCCGCAATATTCACCAAACGGATGAGTAAGGCGAGGTAAAGCCCAACCAGAATCACCGATCCAACAAATCCCCATTCTTCACCGATGGTACAAAAAATAAAGTCAGTGCTTTGCTCAGGAACGAAATTATACTTGGTTTGCGTCCCTTGTAAGTACCCTTTACCCAGGAGTTGCCCTGATCCGATTGCAATCATGGACTGATTCAGGTTATATCCTTGTCCTCTTGGATCATCCACTTTTCCCAGTATAACATCAATTCGATTACGTTGATGAGTCTGTAGGACTTTTTCGTATGCGAAATCCACCGATAAAACGTAGATACTTGAGGCGAGAAAAAGGATCAGCATATTGATCACGTTTTTTCTTTTTTTACGCATCAGAAACGCAAACGCCCCGCATATCGCCGCTAAAGCTCCCACCAGTAACCATTGGTTGAACACCAAGGCCAATACGAAGAGTAAGATCGCCATCCCCGAGAAGATCAAAAAATTCGTACTGAGATAACCCTCTCGATAAAACACAAATACAAGGGCAAAGAAAGCAAGTGCAGATCCGGTATCGGGCTGCAACATGACCAAGGCAACTGGGAACAGCACGATACTTGCGCCAATCAAAAGGGTTTTAAAGTTAGGTGTTCTATTGATCTGATTGCTTAGGTAATAGGCTAATAGCAAACAGGTCGCCAGTTTTCCAAACTCGGATGGTTGCAAACGAAAGCTCCCCAGTGGAATCCACGCCTGGTTTCCCCCAACATTCCGACCCACGATCAATACAGCAATTAGCAGCAGGATGACCACGATATAAATAAATGGGGTAGCGGAAATAAAAAAACGGGAATCGATAATCAAAATACAGATGCCAATGATTAGCGCTGTAAAGATGTATATGGATTGCTTACCATAATTGGTCGCCAAATTAAACAGTCCTGGATTTTCTGGGTCGAAGACCGCAGCATGGATATTAAACCAGCCGATAAGGCATAGCGAAAACCAGATCGCAATAGTAATCCAATCGATTCGGCCGAAAAAGCTTTTCTTCTGCAGGCTATTCATGCCGTCCCCTTATTTGGCTGTGATGAACCAGGGTTTCGCTTTTGACCAGGCGCCTGGGGTCACGACGGGCGTTATGGGCGGTTTGATTTTTACTTTTCGGTCCGGAAGTGGAATCATTTTGGTTCACCTCCTCGGGTTCTTCCTTGGGCTCGGGTAAAAGATTCCCATTATAAATACGATCTTGTATATATTGTGGTAAAGAGATGGTGTCCTTAAGGTAACTTTCCACCATCATGCTGGCGATAGGGGCTGCCCAGACGCCGCCGTAACCTGCATTTTCCACGAAAACAGCGATGGCAATTTTTGGATCTTCTCTTGGAGCAAAGGCAAAGAAAACAGCATGGTTTTCGCCATGTGGATTTTGTACAGTACCTGTTTTTCCACACATTTCAATACCCTTGATCCGCGATGCGGCGCCTGTTCCACCTTGGTTAATCGCCTGACTCATTCCTTCGATTACCGGTTCGTAATATTTTGGATCGATACCCGCGAAAATCTTTTCAGTAAACTCAGGTTTGGTAATTTGTCTATCGCCGATTCCTTTGATCAGGTGTGGACGGTAATAATGTCCTCGATTGGCAACAATGGCCATGATATTAGCCATTTGAAGAGGAGTGATTCCCAGTTCGCCCTGGCCAATAGACAGTGATATGTTAAAGCCAGAACGCCATTTGTCACTTCCGTAGCGCTTGGTGTAGAAATCTGAAGTAGGAACTAGGCCAGCCTTTTCTCCCGGTAGATCAATCCCTAAGGTACGCCCCAAGCCCAGTTTACCAAGGGCCGCTCGCCATTGGTCATACGCGTTGGTGCTGCTCATACCACGTGAATCAATCATTCGGGCAAAAACATAACCATAGTAGGTGTTACAAGAGGTCCGGATCGATTTGACCAAACGGGTCGCTCCATCGACGTGTGTACAACGCATGATCGCCCGACCACCCCGACCGTATCGATACCCACCGGGACAATGAAATACCGTGTTTTCATCAATAACACCCGCTTGTTGCGCGATCAGTGCAGATGCCACCTTAAAAACAGATCCAGGTGGATACGAAGCTTGTATTGGGCGGATAAACATGGGGCGATTTTCATCATTTAATAATTTCATGTAATTATTCCCCAGATCCCGTCCCACCATTGTGTTAGGATCATATCCAGGACTACTAACGAAGCTTAAAATCTCGCCGCTGGACGGCTCGATGGCCACCACGGATCCCATTTTGTTTTTCATGAGTCGCTCTGCAAGAATTTGTAAATCTTTATCGAGAGAAGAAACAAGACCGTCACCGGTGACGGCCAACGTATCGAATTTTCCGTCCATAAAACTACCTTGCGGTCGGTTCAGGGCATCCACCATCTGATTTTCTACACCTCTTTTTCCACGAAGTAAATCCTCGTATGATCGTTCAACCCCGGTAGCGCCGATGTAGTCACCCGGCCGGTAGAACCCATCTGATCTTTCAATATCTCGATCGTTTACTTCTTGGATATAACCTAGAAACTGGGCGGCTATGCTATCGGGATAGCTTCTTACCGTTCGATTGAGCGCATAAAATCCTCGAAATTTGTAAAGATGTTCCTGAAATTTGGCGTAAACATTGGACGAAACTTGCTTCATGAATTGTGAGGCCCGGTAGGGCGAATGCGCTTTAGCCTTGTTCATGCGGGTGTTGAAACTCGCGGTGTCAATCTCCAAAAGATCGCATAAAAGTAAGGTGTCAAGTTCCTTTACTTCCCGGGGAGTCACCATGATATCGTAGACGGATTCATTTTGCACCAATACTTGACCGTTGCGATCCAAAATAATACCTCGAGAAGGATAAATTATTTTCTTCCTCATTACATTATTGTTGGCCGAAAGAAGGTACCGGTCGTCAATAACTTGTATATAGAAGAGTCTCGCGACTATAATCAGCGCGATAGCAATAAAGATACCCAGTATAACATACTTACGATTGAAGTAACTATTATTCATTTTCCTGTCCCTACCGTTAATTACTCAACAAGCGTGATTTTCGTTTATAGATCAGTATGCTGATCAAAATGATTAGCAATATAGTAAAAATGCTACTGAATAAGATGGTCATTGCCGTGCTTAAATAGTTGGTAAAACTAAAATATTCGACATGGAATAGCACGATGTGGTGGATCAGCGTTCCTATTGCAATATAAGGGAGATACCATTTTGTACCCATGTTGCCCAACGAAGGTGTTTCAAATGAATTCTTAACATCCACATCGAGTGTGATGTTATAGAAAAAAATTCTAAAAAGGACCAATGCAATGCAAGCCGAAGCGTGTAGCCCGATGGAATCGTAAAATGCATCCAAGGTCAGGCCAGTGAGGAATGCCAACAAATAAAGTAGCAGGTTTGGAGTCCCAATGGGTAACAGCAGAATAATCAAGATGTATGGGAAAGGACTAGCCAGATTATAATATCCCATGTTCTTGAACAATACGACTTGTGCAGCAATCAAGATAATGAACCTAACGATATTGAAAAAAAACACCCTACCCATCGTTATCTTCTGTCATGTTTTGTAATTCCTTTTTTTCATCCTCAAGGAGATCCTTTACAACGTATACGTAGCCTAAGTTACTGAAATTAGTGCGCAACTTGATGCGGATATTCAAAAAGGACCCGCCCGAGGATTCATCAGTCTCACTCACCCGGCCAACCTCAATCCCTTTGGGAAATAATGAAAAACCAGAGGTGTATACTTTACGCCCGGTCTGCGCCTTCACATGATTCGGGATGTCTTTAACTGTAGCAAACTGCGGGTCGATATTGTTTCCCCAGACCAAGGAGCCAAATACGTTGGTACTATCCAAGGTGACCGACACTCTGGTGTCTGGATGTAACAGTGATTGCACCGTGCTGAAATGAGGAGATACGTTAAGTACGATTCCCACGACACCGGTCGAGGTAATCACGCCTAATCCTTTTTCGATTCCGTCGGATGACCCTTTATTCAAGGTGACAAAATTACTTTTTTGATGAATACTGTTATTGACGACTTCAGCAACGGTGAAACGGTAGCGATGGAAATCTATTGAATCCATCACCTGGATGGAATCAATCGTATCGGTTAACTTAAAAGATTGCAATTGCTGCCGAAGATTCGCGTTCTCTAAGGCGAGGTTTTTATTGGTTTCATCAAGCGCCAGATAGCTTTTCCACGAATTCAATTTATCGTAAATCGATCCAACCGCGACGTTAGAAGTGTTGATGAATGCAGATCGCTGAAAACGATTGTGCCGGACAACGAATAAAAGAGAAGTGACAAAGAATAAAATAAACCAAAAAAAGGCATTATATCTTACCAAGAAAAGCCACAGGTTCTTCATCTATTATTCTCTCGTTTAGTAAAGCGCGATATAACATTATCAAAACATTATATCGCGGCCATATTAAGATTTTGGATATCAATTACTGCATCAAGAATTTGAATCGGCCGATGTTTTTCAGCGCAATTCCCGTTCCACGAACGACGGCACGAAGCGGATCTTCGGCCACATGGACAGGTAATTTCGTTTTCGCTTGAATTCGCTTATCCAGTCCCCTAAGCAATGCACCTCCGCCCGTGAGATAAATTCCTGTCTGATAAATGTCAGCTGAAAGTTCCGGAGGGGTGATCTCCAGGGCTTTTAGAATGGCCTCTTCGATCTTCGAGATAGATTTATCTAAACAGTGCGCGATTTCAGTATAAGAAACTGTGATTTGTTTAGGGATACCAGTCATTAAATCTCTTCCTTGTACGGCGAAATCCCCGGGAGGATCTTGAAGCTCAGGTAGGGCAGCACCCACTTCAATTTTTATTTTCTCTGCGGTACGATCCCCGATCATGATATTATGTTGTCTACGAATGTATTGCACGATATCAGAATCGAAGTTATCTCCAGCTACGCGAATCGATTGGTCGCAAACAATACCAGAAAGTGCGATCACCGCAATTTCAGTGGTCCCACCGCCGATATCAATAATCATATTACCGACAGGTTCTTCCACATCAATTCCAATACCGACAGCAGCGGCCATAGGTTCGTGAATCAAGTAGACCTCTTTTGCACCGGCAATTTCTGCCGAATCTCGAACTGCCCGCTTTTCCACCTCAGTGATACCCGAGGGAATACAAACCACCATTCTTAAGGACGGGAAAAACCAACTTTTTCCGTTGTTAATCAATTTGACCATACCACGAATCAAATGTTCGGCAGCGGAAAAATCGGCGATCACTCCATCGCGTAAAGGTCTTACGGTTTTTATATTGTCATGTGTTTTTCCCTCCATTTGCATGGCTTGGCGACCGATGGCAATCACCTTGTTTGTCGTGCGATCGAAAGCGACGATCGAGGGTTCGTCGACCACCACTTTATCATTATGAATGATCAGGGTGTTAGCCGTGCCCAAGTCGATTGCAACTTCCTGCGTAAACCAATTAAAAAGCCCCATTTAGATGTGAAGATGTTTGTTTAAATTTAAATGCAAACCTAACGAAAAAAAATCATTTTATAGAAACCAAGCTTTATAAAAATCATCTTTTGTCGGTAGATAATTTTAAAGCGTAGTTCATCGCTATGCAAACTTTTTTTGATTGCTGTTATTGGATACTGACACCGATATAATAGTTGAACGTATCCACCTGAAAACTTTCTCGATCAAAGCCATCCAACCGGAAGATTTGGAAATCCGTTGTCGGTGTAATCCGCTGACGATTTCCCTGCTCATCAATGATATGCACGGGCATGTCAAAACCATCAACCTCAGCGATCCAGCGGATCATAAAGACACCGGGTTTGTTCTGAATAATTTCTAGTGTTGGAATGGTCTTGTGTTTTACGTATTGCTCAAAGGTTTTGTTGAGATCAATCCCCGTATGTTTGTTAAGGTAACCCACAACATCACTATAGTCGACGGTTTGCTGATAAAAGTCTTCGTTCAACCCGCGTAGGATAGTTCGCCATTTTTCGTCATCATCCAAAAGAGTACGAATCATATGGTGCAGGACACCTCCCTTATTATACATGTCGCCCGACCCTTCCTGGTTGACGTGGTAAGGTCCCTGTAAGGGAGCGTCGTTTTGGATGCCACGTCGGTTTCCGTTGATGTAAGCGGCGCTGGCTTCTTTCCCGAAAAAATAGTCGATAAAAAGTGCCTCTGAGTAGTTTGTGAAGCTTTCATGGATCCACATGTCGCCCAGATCTTTGGCTGTAATGTTGTTGCCGAACCACTCATGCCCCGATTCGTGTACCACAATAAAATCCCATTTTAGACCCCATCCTGATTGGGAACCATCCTGTCCGCGATAGCCATTCATATATTGATTACCGTAAGCGATCGCACTCTGATGTTCCATCCCTAAATGAGCGGTCTCAACGAGTTTGTAGCCGTCTTCGTAGAAAGGATAAGGACCGAACCAATGTTCAAACGCTTCCAAGGTCTGGTGTGCATTCTTTTTTAGATGATCTACTTTATCTTGGTTTTCCTTTAAGATATAATAATCTAGTGTTAATGGACCATTTTCTCCAGGATAGATTTCCTGGACGTGCGCATAGTCACCGATATTCAGCGCGACATTGTAGTTATTAATGGGATTGCGTACCTTCCAATGATATTTAGTGTACCCATTCGCTAACTGTTCGGTGTCAATAAGTTTTCCATTAGAGACATTCATTACTTCGGACGGCACGGCGACAGAAATTAACATACTGTCTACCTCATCAGATGGATGATCCTTATTAGGCCACCAGACGCTAGCGCCCAATCCTTGACAGGCAGTAGCGACCCAAGGCTTTCCTTGCCCATCCGTTTTCCAATCAATCCCACCATCCCAGGGAGCACGTGTGGCTTGCTGAGGATGACCCGAATAAACGACTCGAAACGAATCGATTTGACCCGCTTCAATCGTTTGAGGAAATTTTATAAACACCGCATTGTAGTTTCTGCGAAACGGCAGTTCTTCTCCTTGATACTCCACTCGATCGACCGATAGATTGTCAAACAAGTCGAACTGTAGCGAATCAAACGATTCTACAGCAGTGAATCTAAATAAATTTTTTCCAGAAATAAATCGATTATCGATGTCTATCTGAACATCAAGATGATAATATTGTATATCATAGCAGGTCCTGGCCGGCGTCAACTGACCGCGTAAGGAATCCGCTCGTGTGTGTAGATTTTTTGCACTCATCAACTGCCCGAGGAGTGGACTGACGGTCAGCGAAAAAAGAGCCAATACTAAATAAATTTTAAGGTTACGCATGGTTATTGAATTGGTGCTTTAAGGTTTCCGGTTCTTTTTTCGTTGCGAGAAGTAGTGGTCAATTTCATCGACTGTCAACGCGTTAAGGCACTGATCAGCGCTTAGCCCCCCTTTGCGCGCGATTTGCACACCGTAGTGCATATCGTAGAACCCCTCTACGCGATGGGCGTCTGGGTTAATGGATAACAATACGCCCTGCTTCAAGGCATATTGATGCCAGCGCCAGTCTAAATCTAGCCGAAGCGGGTTGGCATTAATCTCGATGATGACTTGATTCGCTGCACAAGCATCAATAACCTTTTCAAAGTCTATCGGGTAACCAGCTCTCGATAATAATAGTCTGCCCGTGGGGTGGCCTAATATCGTGGTGTAGGGGTTTTCAATAGCTTTGATTAGGCGTTCTGTTGCCCGGTCTCTATCCATTTTGAGCCCGCTGTGCACGGAAGCGACAACGAAATCAAACCCGGACAGAATTTCCTCCGGATAATCCAATGAACCATCGGGGAGTATGTCAGATTCGATGCCTTTGAAAATTTTAAAAGGGGCTAGTTTTTCATTAAGGGCATCAATTTCTGACCATTGAGCCTGGACGGTATCTATCGACAGTCCACCGGCATAGACGGCGGTTTTAGAATGGTCACATATACCCAAATATTGCAATTTAAGATCCGTTTGACAATAGCGCGCCATTTCTTCCAAACTATGCACGCCATCACTGTAGGTCGAGTGGTTGTGCAGACTGCCTTGAAGATCCGCATAATCAATAAGCTTGGGGAGCTGTTTTTCTTTCGCCCATTCAATTTCCTGCCCGCCCTCGCGAAGTTCGGGCTCAATGTAATCTAGTCCTAAGGCACGATAAATTAACTGTTCGGTTTCCAGCGGTGCAAGGGCACCTTCGGCCTCTAAACGCGTAATGTGTTCAGGAGACCCTGTGCCAATTAACAGGTTTTTTGCAAAACTGTCGGTTGCACTCGCGAGGATTTCGAAGGGAACTCCATTTTGATCACGGAAATTAATTTGTCCCCGCTCTCGGTTAATGTCGAACTCAAAATCTAGCGATCTGATTACGTCTTCCAACGACACGTGATCTGCCGACACCACCATGTCGACTTTTTCCAGAATTTCAGATTTCCGTCGATACGCTCCGCTAAAGCTAATGCGGCACTGGGGAAGAGCTTCTTGAAAGACCTGGAATATTTTTTCAGCTGAATCAGTGATTTTAGCCCAGTGATACCAACCTTGACTAGCCATACTAAACTCAATGGACTTTTTGATGTCCTGTTGCGTCTTTAATCCAAATCCTTTGGCTTCGATTAAACGGTTTTCGTTACAGGCATAGTAGAGCTCCCCAATAGATTCTATATTTAGTGATTTCCAAATGATCAAGACTTTCTTCGGACCCAGACCTTTAATTTGAAGCAGTTCTAAAACGCCCTGCGGGGTGTTCTCTAAAAGTGAATCCAGCTCTGTGAAGGTTCCGCTATTCACCACTTGTAATATTTTCTCTGCCGTACTCTTGCCAATTTTATCTTGTTGGCTTAAGGTTTCTAAGCTGGCACTCCGAGCAGGAAAGGGTAGTTTTTCAATCCGAAAAGAAGCTGTTGCCATGGCGCGTGTACGAAAGGGGTTTTCCTCATGCAGCTCCATTAGTTTTGCGCATAATTTAAATACGCGGGCTATATCTTTATTTTCCATGTTTGAATCGGTTTCTTCAATTTGTCCAAAAATACGAAACTTGAACGAAGAAAAACGGTTGGGCTGACAGAAACGCACGAAGTTTCAGCGGTAAGCTACTCAACAAGAAAAATCCCGTAAGCGGGAGCCTACGGGATTTTAACCAAACCAATTATTAACCTAAATTATGAAATTATTTACTCTTGTTTCTTCTGTTTTTGCTTTGCTTGTTTCTGATACTATAACGGTCAACTACACCGATTAGTTGCATAGCACCTCTTTTCTTAACTTTTTTTAACAGAAAAACCCGTTTTACAATAAAAAAGGCTCGTTTTTTATGGAAAACGAACCCTGGGTCATCGCTTGTTTTAAGCCTTATGGGGCGGTGCACTGTCAGCGGTTTCTGACTGTGGCCGCTCATAGCGATGAATGATCAGTCTAATGCCGGAGTTCTTAGTCAGAAATTTAATCGTCCAATTGACAAAAGTAATCACCCGATTCCGGAAGCCAAAGATCGAGACCAAGTGTATGAACATCCAGGTTGTCCAAGCCAGAAAACCCTTCATGTGAAAGTTTCCTAGATCGACCACCGCACGGCTACGGCCGATGGTTGCCATGGACCCCTTGTCGAAGTATTTAAAGTTGTTAGATTCGATGTTATTCATCCGATTGAGGATGTGTTTAGCAACGAAGTTTCCCTGTTGTTGAGCGA
The DNA here is from genome assembly GCA_052092145.1 of Sphingobacterium sp. Classification (GTDB taxonomy): domain Bacteria; phylum Bacteroidota; class Bacteroidia; order Sphingobacteriales; family Sphingobacteriaceae; genus Sphingobacterium. The sequence continues at coordinate 45,402 of JBQDCW010000003.1, forward strand.
CTGGCGCGACACCCGGAAGACCACGCGGATTCTCCTCTGAGATCATAGCGGATACATCACCAATTGCATAAACGTCCTGTTCGCCTTCGATTTGGCATTGCTGATCGATTTTGATACGATTACCCCGCTGAATGATTTCTGGGTTGATCCCTTCTGGCATTTGTCCCATTACTCCAGCGCCCCAAATCACCGTTTTGGTCGCTATTTTTTCCCCGGATGATAGCGTAACGGTGTGGCCATCGTAATCAGTCACCACCGTGTTAAGAATGGTTTTGACCCCAAGATCTTCAAGATACCGTTTTGCATCGCGAGAAGACTTCTCAGAAAGCGCCCCGAGAATTTTGTCAGTCCCTTCGATCAAATAGACTTTCATTTCATACGTAGAGAGTTCAGGATAATCTTTCTTCAGCATGTGCTGTTGGTATTCAGCCATAGCACCAGAAAGTTCAACACCTGTAGGACCACCCCCGACGACAACGAAATTCAAATAGCTTTCCCGGTCGGCAGCGTTTTTTCGCAACACAGCTTCCTCTAGGTTTTGCAGCAGATAGCTCCGGATGTTTAGGGCCTCGATGACACTTTTCATCGGCAGCGCATATTTCTCCACTTGGTCGTTTCCGAAGAAATTGGACGTGGCCCCGGTCGCTATAACCAGATAGTCATAATCGTATTCGCCTACCGAGGTTTGTACAGTTTTGTTTTTGCTGTCGATCCCGTTCACTTCTGCCAAGCGAAAACGAAAATTCTTCTGGTTTTTGAACATTTTTCGCAAGGGAAAGGAGATCGAGTCGGACGCTAACGTTCCTGTTGCTACTTGGTACATTAAAGGTTGGAAGGTGTGATAATTATTTCGGTCGATCAACAAGACTTCCACCTCTTTGTCTTTGAGTTGTCTTGCGGTCTCTACGCCTCCAAATCCGGCACCGATAATGATCACTCTGGGGAAATTTCTTTCAGAACGATTTAGCAACATAATTATGTCTTAATTATAAGAGTTCAAATAGATCACAAATATCCGACATTTTCTCCCATATTTCATCAATTTGCTCTATTAATTTTAGCGTTGTATCCCTTTTGTCGATAAATGTCTCGTCATCTCGTTTGTTTTCAGTGGGTTACCGCAAGGAGCCTAAGTGTTAAAAATACACTATTGGATTCTAAATTTACGGTTGGCTATCTTTTAATTTTATGGTCAAACCGTGATTCTCATTTTTTAAGCGAATTTGACAGGCCAATCGACTGGCATCATCCGCATCGGGTAATGTATCGAGCATATCGAGTTCCTGATCCTCCGGCGTAGGTAGGTGTTCCGCTCCCTGCACGATCTCGATGTGACAGGTAGCGCAGAGCGCCATTCCTCCGCAAGTCGCTAGTATTTCGTAACCCGAACCTTTCAAAATTTCCATTAGACTTAAATTAACATCGGTTGGAATTTCCAAAGTTTGCCTGTTGCTGTGTTGATCCTCAATGTGGATATCGATAATGTTGTCCATATTAGAACGTGTTGACTCCATTTACTGTGGTGTATTTGAAACTTAATTTTTGATCTGGATAAACGTATTTGAAAGCACTCTGAACCATTAAAGCAGCTTCATGGTAGCCACAAAGAATAAGCTTTAATTTGCCAGGGTAAGTGTTAATGTCCCCGATGGCATAAATGCGTTCAACTCCAGTCGAGTAATCAAAAGTATCTACTGTTATCGCGTTTTTGTCAATGGTCAACCCCCAATCCGCAATTGGACCTAATTTGGGACTCAAGCCATAGAGGGGGATGAAATGATCGGTTTCCACGACGATCGCTTCTTTTTGCTTGTTTTTCAAATGCACGGACTCTAAATGACCGTTTCCAGCTAAGGCCACTAGGTTATGCGAGAGCAGGAGGTCAATTTTACCGGATTGCGCCATTTCAAATACTTTTCCGGCAGAATCTGGTGCTCCTCGGAAACGATCACTGCGATGAACCAGCGTGACTTTCTCTGCCACATCACTTAAGAAAATCGTCCAATCTAATGCCGAATCACCGCCTCCTGCAATGAGCAAACGTTGGTTTCGGAATTTTTCTGGATCCTTAATCATATAGTGAACTTGCTGTCCTTCGAAGGTGTCTAGATTGGTCAAATCTGGCTTTCGAGGTTCAAAACATCCCAAACCACCCGCAATGACAACAACTTGGCAGTGGATGATCGTACCGTCCGAACCGCCCACTATATACGAGCCGTCATCCTGTTTTTCCAGTGTTTCAACACGTTCACCCAAAGTAAAGGTGGGTTGAAATGGGCTAATCTGTTCCATCTGCCGATCGACCAATTCCTGGGCAGTGATATTCGGATAACCCGGAATATCATAAATGGGTTTGTGTGGATAAATTTCTGATAATTGGCCGCCGACTTGAGGCAGTACGTCAATTAAATGGCAGCGCATTTTTAGTAAGCCCGCCTCAAACACGGCGAAAAGCCCCACGGGACCGGCGCCAATGATGCAAATGTCTGTTTTTATCATGATTTTTCCGTATCTAAATTGTCGTAAATTGTATTGAGCGTCTGCAAAAAATGCTCGAAATCCTGTTCTGTTAGGTTTTCCCAAGCTTGCATCCTAAACTCCTTGACTAATGGTGCTAGTTTTTTTACCTGAGACTGTCCTAATGGCGTCAGACGGATGTGCAAACAACGTCGGTCACTAGGATGAGCAATCCGACCGATATACCCCTTTTTGTCAAGAAGATCCAACATCCGGGTCATGGTCGGTTGATCCTTCCCACATCGATCCGCTAACTCCTTTTGCGTCATGTTTCCTTGTTGGAAAAGAGTCTTGATAACGCTCCACTGATCGACCGTAAGATCAATACCATGTTTTACAAAAGCAGCCTGTGCAAACTGTTTTATTCGTCTGGTGGTTCGTTCTAAAACAAATGAGTAATGATTGAATTTTTCGTTTAGCATATCAATAATTAGTGCAACAAGTAAATTTACACAAAAATTCCGGTTTGGGGTAACGGATGAAAAAAATGACAAAAAGATTATGGTGTTTCCAACTGACAGACGCAGGGTAGCAAGGCAGGCTGTATTCCTTACCTAGCTTCTAGCTTCGAATCCATTTGAAGCTGTATTCCTTTTCAGGAATTTTTAGCCGGTCAGCCAGTCTTAACAGTCGATCTGGAAGCCGCATCAAGTAGTCTCTGGCTTTTTCTCCCTTGTCGTTCAGTCCGGAGACTTTATCGACCTTCCATTCGGTGAGTAATTCTTTCAGGATATCCACGTAGTCGATGGCCGTATAGACGCCAAGCCGCTGTGCTGCATCAGAGAAATGCGCAAAGGCATCGCTTTGGGGCTCGCCAGCTTCCCTCAAGAAATGCGCTGGCATGACAATCTTTTTACGCATCATGTCTTCAAAAGCTAACATCACTTCGCTGGGATCTACCGCCATTGCGTGGGACATAAATGACATATAAGCTTTGCCGTGTCTGGCTTCGTCTGAGGCGATAACCCCACACATTTTAGCCAGTAATTTGTCGCCACTTTTCTTGGACATCGCCGCCACTCGCCGATGCGATACGTTGGTGGCTAATTCTTGAAACGAGGTGTAAATGAAATTTCGATAAGGATCGGCACCCGTCCCGATGTCAAATCCGTCTTGGATCAAATACTGTACGGATATCTCAAACTGCCGCATATCAACTCTTCCCGACAGGTAGAGGTATTTATTTAGCAAATCGCCGTGACGGTTTTCTTCTGCCGTCCAGGCCCGAACCCATTTCATCCAGCCACCTTGTTCATTTTTGTTGACATCCTCGACCATGGTAAGCCAAGATTCGTAGGTCGGTAGCGCCTCTTCGGTCACCGTGTCACCGATTAATACAGCCACTAGATCGTAAGGGAGTTCACGGGCGGCTTCTTGCAATTCTCTTATTTCTTCAAAAAAAGTATCCCTTCCTGCGTCAGGCAGTAAGTCAGCGGGTTGCCACATTTCTTCCGCAGGCTTGAGGTATTCCGACATTTCGTTTAGCATAAAGGGTTCCAGATAACTCATCACCTCTTTACGAGATCCTTCGGGGATATTTAAGGGTAGTTCTTGCATAATTGACTCAAAGTTAGTAAAACCTCATTAATATCGTTTAAATTATTAAATAATTGCCGCTGTCTAAGGGGGCTTCATGTCGATATAATTCGTGATTTTTTAGACCAAATTATCGGTCAAAAAAGAACATTCTGACGATAAAATAACCCGTGGATACCCGATATGTTTGTATTATATGTTAACTTTGTTTATTATACAAACTATGATTGAATTGAGCACTTTAGATATAAAATTAATCAGAGAAGCCTTTCCTATTTTGAAGAGGGAGGTCAACGGCCGACCTTTGATTTATTTGGATAACGGCGCGACAACTCAGAAGCCGCAGGAAGTCATTGATGCTATTATTGACTATTATACCCAAATGAATAGCAATGTACATCGCGGGGTACATTACCTTAGTCAAATCTCTACGGATGCTTTCGAACTGACGCGAAGAAAAGTGCAAAACTTTATTCAAGCCGCTCATGAACATGAGGTGATCGTTACCAAAGGTACAACCGATGGCATTAACCTGATTGCAAGTTGTTACGGAGAGGCTTTCGTGGAAGCAGGCGATGAAATCATTATCTCTGCGATGGAGCATCATTCTAATATTGTGCCTTGGCAAATGTTGTGTGAACGAAAGGGTGCGAAATTACGCGTTGTGCCAATAGACTCGCAAGGACGATTGGACATGGAAAGCTATCAACAGCTGCTCAACGAGCGGACTAAAATGGTGGCAATGACCTATGTGTCCAATGCGTTGGGGACGATTAACCCCGTGCACGAGATTATCCGTTTGGCGCATGAACACGGCGCTCCGGTACTCATCGATGCCGCACAAGCTGTGCAACATCTCCACGTGGATGTCCAGGAGTTGGATGTCGATTTTTTGGTTTTTTCCGGCCACAAAATGTATGGACCAACGGGTGTAGGAATTTTGTACGGGAAAGAGGAGTGGCTGAATAAAATTCCTCCCTATCAGGGCGGGGGAGACATGATTAAAGAGGTCACCTTTGAGAAGACGACTTACAATGAATTGCCGTTTAAATTTGAAGCGGGTACACCGAATATTGAAGCTGGGATTGCACTGAATGCTGCGATTGACTTTATTCAAAACCTAGGACTGGACGAAATTAAACGGTATGAAGACGAGCTGTTAGCCTATGCTACCGATAAATTAATCGCTATTCCAGGGTTGCGCATCGTGGGGACATCAGATCAAAAATCCTCGGTGATCTCCTTTTTGATTGAAGGAACGCATCCTTATGATATTGGTGTTATTCTGGATAAGCTGGGTATTGCGGTACGGACAGGACATCATTGTGCGCAACCCGTTATGGATCAATACGGTATTCCGGGGACGGTTCGCGCGAGTCTGGCCGTCTATAACACGAAAGAAGAAATTGACGCGTTAGTTCAAGGCATTGAGCGAGCGGTTGGAATGCTGATTTAGCGCATTCAATCTGTTCGATCACAGGAACGCTGTCAGGAACAGATCAAGGGATCTGGTTTTAGATTAATATACAACATGACCATAAACGAAATACAAGACGAACTGATCGATGACTTCGCATTTTTTCAGGATTGGATGGAAAAATACGAGCACATTATCCAGCTGGGCAAGGAACTCCCGTTAATAAACGAGGTTAATAAACAAGATCAATACATCATCAAAGGCTGTCAATCCAGAGTTTGGTTATTTCCGGAAATGCGAGACGGCTGTCTTTTTTTTACCGCTGATAGCGATGCTGTGATTACCAAAGGACTGGTGAGCCTGATGGTGAAAGTGTTATCGGGTCATACCCCGAGAGAAATTGTCGAGGCCAATTTATACTTTATCGATCAGATAGGATTGAAGGAGCATCTGTCACCTACTCGGGCGAACGGTCTGTTATCGATGATTAAACAGATGAAATTGTATGCGGTCGCTCTTCAGGCCAAGGTTTCATGATTTAAACTGTAATGGATCGAGATTGTACGTTCCGTTCAAAAAATATTTTAGCTTTCTGGTCAAACTCGTGGGCGTCATCTGTGGTATAGAAGGCCAACGATCCTCCGGTACTACATTTTGATTCAATTTCCGGATGCCGCTGCAGGTAATCTTTCAAGCTGCTGGCCACTAAAGGTCCTTGGGAAATGATACGCACGGTAGCGGGCACATATTGCTCGATAATCGGGAGTAGTAAGGGGTAATGCGTACACGCCAGCAAAATTGCATCCATATCGGGCTGCTGTGCGAGCAACTGCTCCAGGTCGTTTTTAACGAAAAAATGCGCGCCGGGGCTCTCCAACTCATTGTTCTCGACCAACGACACCCAAAAACGACACGCATGTTGGGAAACGTTGATGTCCGGGTGGAAACGTTGAATTTCCAGATGATAGGAGTCAGAACTGACCGTACCCTGTGTAGCCAGGATACCGATGGTCCCGGTTTGGGTATACTGATCGATCACTTCCGAGGTAGGCCGAATGACGCCTAATATTTTTTTACCAGCAGGAAGGTCTTTTTGTTGCAATGTTCGTAACGCTTTGGCAGACGCTGTATTACAGGCCAGAACAATCAGATTACAGCCCAGATCAAACATTTTAAAAACACATTCCTTGGTATATTGATACACCGTATCGAACGATCGAGTGCCGTAGGGAACCCGGGCGTTATCCCCTAAGTAGATGTAGTCGTACTGGGGAAGGACCTCGAGTATTTCCTTGAAAACGGTCAATCCGCCAAATCCGGAGTCAAATATCCCAATAGGTCCCGCTTGTGCTTCTTCTTTACCCATGATTGCTTTTCGCTGTACTCTTGCAAAGGTTGGATATTCTACTTTGAAATCCAAACAGGTCAACTAATTTCACGTTAAACACCAACAAGAGGAGCCAGGAGATCCTTGCTCCTCTTGTTAGGAGTTCCCTCGCATTTAAGCCTGTAAAAGTTGAGGCTTTTCTTGATATAATTTCCACATCAGCTCTCCGAATAGGGTGTTTGTCCATGCGAACCAATGTCTGGTGAAATTCTTCGGATCATCTTTGTGGAAAGATTCGTGCATAAATCCTGTTCCTCCATGCGTGTTTTTTAAGGTCTGCACACACTGGCGAATTTCTTGATCATCGGTGGAGGTCAGTGCTCGCATGATGATGGACATCGGCCAGATCATATCGTGTCCTATATGCGGGCCGCCGATTCCCTCACCATATTTACCTTTAAAAAAGAACGGGTTTTTCTCAGAGAGTATAAATTGGCGGGTTCGCTGATAGACTTCGTCTTTGACCTCCACTGCGCCCAAATAGGGGAGTGCTAATAAGCTAGGAACATTTGCATCATCCATCATCAGATGCCCGCCGAACCCATCAACTTCAAAAGCGTAAATCCGACCATGCTGCGGGTGATCAATAATGCCGTATTGATTGACAGCCTGTTCCACTTCGCTGGCTAATTCCTCCATTTGCGCGGCAAGCCTGATGTTGTTTTTAACGGTTCGGAGAATTTCCGCAGATTGACGCAGGCTGACGATCGCAAAAAGGTTAGACGGAATCAAGAAGCCAAAAATCCCGGCATCATCAGAAGGCCGAAAACTGGAGACGATCAATCCAACTGGATTCACGGGATAGCCGTAACCATCGACCTGTAACGTGTCTGAGCCCCGCGCGGTAGTCCTTTCAAAGGTATACGGTCCCAATCCATCTTTACGTTGCTGTTCTTTAAACGTTTGCAGTGTTTTTTCTTGTGCCTGGAGCCAGGTGTCGTCGAATGGCGTTGTATCGTTCGTCTCTTTCCAATAATGATAGGCCAACCGAATTGGATAACAGAGCGAATCGATTTCCCATTTTCTTTCATGCAACCCGGGCTTCATGTCGGTGTGATCACTGAACCATTCTCCTTTTTTCTCCGGATCGTTGTAGAAGGCGTTCGCGTACGGATCAATATTGACGCATTCCGACTGTTTATTGATCAACCCTAAGATGAGATCTTTGAGTTTCGCATCTTTGTTCAGAAAGGGAATATAAGGCCACACCTGTGCGCTACTATCTCGTAACCACATGGCATCAATATCACCGGTGATGACGTAGGTCAATTTCCGAGAAGTTGTTGACTCATCATATACTGTTGTGTCGAGCGTATTGGGAAGGCTATTGTTGAACATCCACCCGAGCTCTTTATCTGCCACATTCTTCTGAAATTCCTTAATCATACCCTCGACCAGCTGACTGGTGAAATGACGTTCGCCCTCGGCTGTTCGAACCACTGGGAATTCTTGGTAGTGCTCCGAAAAAGAGAGTTTACTCGCCAGTACTCCCGCTCCTAGTAGAGCGGAATTTTGTAAGAAAGTTCTGCGCTTCATGTTTTTTTATTGCTAATTTTGGAATCAATTATTATAGCAATATACAAATTGTGTGGAAATATCGAGAAAAACGACAAAACGTTTTAGCTGGTTTTTAAAACATTCCCAAGCCGGCTTAAATTTTAAAATTTGCCGTTTTTATTATTTGGGAACAAAATTTGTTACTATTGCCGAAACATTGTTAACAATTTGTATGAAATTTACTTTTCGATATGCCCTGGCAGCCATCGTGAGTATGGGGTCAATTAGTGCCCTAGATGCTCAGATCAAAAACCAGCCTTACTCTTTTCAGCATTACCAAAAATACGATGAGGAGGTATATTCTGTTGACACGCGCTACCATACGTCTTCCAAGCCGTATTTGTTTAGAGGAAAGCTCTTGGAAAAGATGGATTCCTTACAATCGGTACATCCCATCGACTCGGACAACTGGTTTCTCCGTAAAGTTTTTAACGAACATTTAATTCAAGTGGAGAAGGAGGATCACACCTTCTACCTAGACGTCTTACCTGACTTTATGATCGGTTCGGAACTCATTGATCCCGATAAACGAACGACCTGGTTGAATACCCGCGGTATCCAAGCCGGCGTGACGATTGGCGATAAATTCACGTTTTACGGTAATTTCTTTGAAAACCAAAGTGTGTTTCCTCGTTATCTTGACGAGTACATACAAGAAAGTATGGTTGTTCCCGGACAAGCAATGTCCAAGCAACGGTATGAAAGAACGAAAGACTGGATGTATGCTACAGCGAATCTGACGTACGATTTCAGTGATTACCTTCAAGTGACCTTAGCGTATGATAAGAACCATATTGGAGATGGATATCGTTCGGTTTTACTTTCTGACTTCTCATCGAACTATTCGCATTTAAAACTCACCGGAACGATTGGCAATGTACAATATACCTCCATATGGGCGTATATGAATGACCCTCGAAATCCGCGCGTGGACTCGTTGAATTCCGGAGGACGTTTTGGTGATGGGATCAAATGGGGCGCTTTCCAATACCTAGATTACAATGTAACGAATCGCCTGTCTCTCGGGTTCTTTCAATCCGTCATTTGGTCCAACAGTAATCAAGCAGGACACAGAGGGTTCGACTTCAACTATTTCAATCCCGTACTTTTTCTCAGACCGGTGGAGAACAATAACATCTCATCACCGGATAAAATGTTCCTGGGTTTAAATGCAAAATACAAGGTGTTGAATAATGCCACCGTATATGGACAATTTCTTCTTGGGGAGTTTACCGCGAAGGAATTTTTTGCTGGCGACGGTTATAAACATAACAAATGGGGCGCTCAGTTGGGCGCGAAGGCTTTTAATATTTTCGGTGTGAATCGTTTGAATGTCTTAGGGGAATATAATTTTGTTCGTCCTTATACGTATCAGCACTATGTTTCGATTTCGAATTACAGTAATCGTGGCGAACCATTGGCACACCCCACTGGTGCCAACTTTCGTGAGCTAATCGGTATAGCCAACTACTCGTGGAATCGTTTTGATTTTTCCGTACAAGGCGTATACAATCGTTACGGAACGGATCCTGAGGATTCTTTTGGCGGAAGAATTAATTTCGGAGGAGACATTTTTCAATCTTATAATACCGCCCCAAATACCCATGGGAATACGATTGGGCAGGGTGTGAGAAATGATTTATTCTATGCAGACCTAAGAGCAGCCTATGTGCTTAATCCCAAATACAATCTCCGTTTCGAGGTCGGCTATACCCAGCGATATAATCGAACTGAGGGAATGGCCACTCAGAAATCTGGTGTAATAAATGTAGGTTTACGTTCTAGTTTCCGGAATTTCTATGGAGATTTTTAGGCGAGTATATTTAGCGGATAATCAGACAACATGAAAAAAATACTGATCCTCAACGGACCAAATTTGAATCTGTTGGGACAACGAGAAAAAACCATTTATGGCGCGCGTCCTTTTGAGGATTTTTTCCAAGAACTACGCGATCGCTATGTCGATATCGATCTTCAATATGCGCAGAGCAATTCTGAAGGCGTGTTGATGGATAAATTGCATGAAGTCGGGTTTACGTTCGACGGTGTGGTTTTGAACGCTGGGGCGTATACCCATACCTCGGTCGCGATCGCCGATGCCATCGCAGCCATCACTGCTCCGGTAGTGGAGGTTCATATTTCCAATGTGCATCAAAGGGAAAACTTTAGACATCATTCCTTTCTTTCGAAAAATTGTCGAGGTGTAATATTGGGCTTCGGACTCGATAGTTACCGGTTGGCGATAGAAAGTCTCATTTAATCCTGTATTAAAATCAAAGCAAAGCGGAATGTCGATCGCATCCGCCGTTGGGAGCAGGAGTTACGGATTATTGTCGTAAACTCCTGCTCCCTTATTGGTGGGGAACATCTGCTAATTACAAATCTTCGTGAGGGACTAGTCTTTTGACCAGCAGGTGAAGAGCCAGAGAAAGTACCGCACCACAACACATAACCCCCAACATCGGCCAAGGTGTCCCATTATGCAGGAAACTGACCATGCCCGAGGCAAGAGCCCCCATACCCATCTGTATGCAACCGAGTAGGGCTGAGGCACTACCTGCAAGTTCTCGGAAGGGCGACAAGGCTACAGCTGAGGTGTTAGGGAAAATAAAACCGTGTCCAAACAGGAAGAAAAAGATCAAAAGAAGGACGACCGGAAAACTTAAGGAATTGGTCAATAATGCGACCAGCATGAGTAGCCCGACGCTGGCTTGACCAATGTTCGCCCGGGCACTGATATGTTCGCTGCTATACTTTTTCAAAAAATACCGATTGAGCTGGGTGGCGATTATCATCGCAGAGGAAACAAAGGCAAAGGCCAGACCGTACTCACTTTTACTCAGGTCGAAATACTGCAGCATGACGAAGGAGGAACCGGCTAAATAGGCATAGGTGCCGGCCGACGCTATAGAGCCGATCAAACAATAAGAAATAAAAATCCGATTACTAATCACGCCCCAAAAATTACCCAAGATCGATTTGGGAGCGAGCGAGAGCGCACGATTCCCCGGAAAGCTTTCGGGAATAAGAAATATCGTCGCCAATAGAATAATAAAAGCGAATATGGCGAGGAACACGAACAAAATATGCCAGTCCCAATGACTCAACATAAACGCGCCAATACTGGGGGCTAAAATAGGAGAGATCCCGATGACCAACATGAGCAAACTGAATACCTTAGCCGCCTCACGACCTTTGTAATAGTCCGTCACCATCGCGCGCGCGCCAACCATTCCGCCACAACTTCCTAAAGCTTGCAGGAATCGCAAGAGGATTAAATGATCGATGTTTGTGGTTAGTACACAAAGCAGCGAGGCGACAATATAGATGCCTAACCCGATAATTAAGGGCTTCTTACGACCATACTTGTCCAGCAGTGGGCCGTAAATTATCTGACCGAAAGCAATTCCGACGAAATAACTGGTTAACGAGAGTTGCACCCGGTCCACCGAAGTCGTGAAGTCTTCTGCAATCACGTCGAAAGCAGGTAGATAAAGGTCAATAGAAAAGGGGCCAATAGCGGATAGTAATCCAAGTACCAGGAGCGTTACTTTTCTGTTGTTCTTTAATTTAGACATTTATTTTTTAATTAAAAATGCCCCGTTTTTCAACAGGGCAGGAACATCAATTATTTTTTAACTCCTGAGATCCGTTTGGGTTTTCTGGATACGAGATAAATGCCGACCAGAATAAACGGAATGCTGAGCGTTTGACCCATATTGAGTAACATCCCTTCCTCAAAAGCCACCTGATCTATTTTAACGTATTCGATCACGAATCGAGCGCCAAAAAGGAGAATCAAGAAAAGACCAAAGAGTTTGCCCGGTTTGGGGTCTTTGTTGCGTTGGTACAGTGTCCAGAGCACCACAAAAATAAGAATATAGGCAATCGCTTCGTAAAGTTGCGCGGGATGCCGCGGGACTTGATCGTAATGCTCGAAAATAACCGCCCATGGAAGCGCTGTCGGGTTTCCGATTATTTCCGAATTGAAGAAGTTTCCTAAACGTATAAAAGCGCCTGATACGGGAACAACCAAGGCTAAACGATCGGTAATCCATATAAAATCAATCTTGTTTTTCCTTGAAAACAACCATAAGGCGATCAAAATACCTACGGCTCCTCCGTGACTAGCCAATCCCGTAAATCCCGTCAACTGCCATTCACCGTTTATTTGTTGAAAGGGAATGAAAATTTCTATAAAATGCTCCCTGTAATAGGCCCAGTCGTAAAAAAGGCAATGGCCCAATCGGGCCCCTAGAAGGGTACCGATGAAAATATAGATGGTTAGTTGATCGAGTAGTTCCTGAGATTTGCCCTCTCGTTTAAAGACTCTGAGCATCAGGATATAAGCCATTACGAATGCTAAAAGCCAACATAATGAATAATAACGTATACCAAATGACCCAATCGTAAATAATTCGGGTTCCGGGCTCCAAGTTATGAAAGTTAAGATGTCAAGCATAAGGTCTGAGAATGTCTGGTAAAGATAAGGTTTCGGAATTTATTTTTGCCAAATTTAGGGAAATACTTATTTTGCCCCCAACTAAATTTGAGCTATGGCTAAAAGAGCAGTAAAGAATGACCAGAAGACCTCGGTGGTGAATCCCACGTCATTGAAATTTTTCGAGGAATACATTAACAATCCTTCCCCTACGGGCTTCGAATGGAGTGGACAACGGTTATGGTTGGATTATCTGAAACCGTATGTTGACCAAACTTACATCGATAATTACGGCACCGCAGTGGGCATTATTAATCCCGAGTCCGATTACAAGGTGGTGATCGAGGCGCATGCAGATGAGATTTCCTGGTTTGTAAACTATATATCAAGTGAGGGATTGATTTATGTGATTCGCAACGGGGGGGCCGATCACCAAATTGCACCGTCAAAAAGGGTAAACATCCACACCGATAAAGGAATTGTGAAAGCGGTATTTGGTTGGCCTGCCATTCATACCCGCGGTGGTGAGAAGGAAGAGGGACCGAATATGAAGAATATCTTCATGGATTGTGGTTGTACCTCTAAAGAGGAGGTTGAAGAGCTGGGCGTGCATGTGGGCTGCGTGATTACCTACGAGGATGAGTTCATGGTTCTTAACGATCGCTACTATGTGGGACGTGCTTTGGATAATAGGGCTGGGGGATTTATGATCGCAGAGGTGGCTCGTTTACTTAAAGAGAACAAAAAGAAGCTACCGTTTGGATTGTATGTCGTCAATTCAGTTCAAGAAGAAATCGGGCTACGAGGAGCGGAAATGATTGCGGATTTTATCAAACCGAATGTGGCAATAGTCACCGATGTAACGCACGACACGACGACTCCAATGATTAATAAAATCACACAAGGCGATCTGGCTTGTGGTAAAGGACCTGTCGTATCTTATGCACCCGCAGTACAAATTAATCTAAACAAACAGCTGATCGAAGTAGCCAATAAGCATAATATACCTATTCAACGGCAAGCAGCTTCGCGTTATACCGGAACCGATACGGATGCATTTGCTTATTCGAATGGCGGCGTTCCTTCCGCGCTTATTTCCCTGCCTATGCGTTACATGCATACGACTGTGGAGATGGTCCATCGTGAGGATGTGGACAATGTGATTCGACTAATTTATGAGACGGTCTGTTCGATGGAGAAAGGGCAGGATTTCCGTACATTTAGTAAGTAATCAGCTTTAATGAATAACGAAAACGTAGAAACTATGGATACCAATAATCCCAACAACTCCGATCCGGCGCAGGAGCTAAGTATTGAGCTTACCGAAGATATCGCGGAAGGTATTTACTCTAATTTAGCCATCATTACGCACTCGCATACGGAATTTGTATTGGACTTCGTGCGTATCATGCCAGGGACCCCCAAAGCAAAAGTAAAATCAAGAATCATCCTGACGCCTGAACATGCCAAGCAGTTGTTGAAAGCGCTGCAAGAAAATATTACTCGATTTGAGGGGCAACATGGAGATATCGCCACTAGAGAGATGCATTTTCCCCTTAATTTTGGTGGACCCAAGGGAGAAGCTTAGATCGGTATGGTCACGGTGTCGCAAGAGCGGTGCCCTACATTCGCTCCAGGACATTCAATACGGTTGAGGTCAAGCTGTTCGACTACAAATTTTTTAAAATTCGGATATACCCATCGCCTAGATAACGACAGGAGATGGGTTTTATAACTATATTTGCGATGCTTATTTTTTCTTTAATGTGTAGGTATGGATATTAACGTCAGGACGCTAAGTAAAAAAGATTATCGGGATCTGAAGACATCGATGACCGAGGCCTATCATGGCTTGGGGGATGTATGGACTAAGGAAAATATCGTGGACTTGATCGATATTTTCCCGGAGGGGCAAATCGCTGTAGAGGTTGACGGGAAAGTTGTGGCCTGTGCACTTTCAATTATTATTAATTCTCAAAAAACCAACATCTACGATAAATACTATTCTATAATCGATGATGGAAAATTCGACAAGCATGACCCCGAAGGGGAGACCCTGTATGGGATCGAAGTTTTTGTACATCCGGACTTTCGAGCATTACGATTGGGAAGACGGTTGTATGATCAACGTAAGGAGCTCTGTGAGCAATTGAACCTGCAACGCATATTGGTAGGCGGGCGGATACCCAACTATCATGAATTTGCGGAACAAATGACACCTCGCGCGTATATCGAGAAAGTTAAGCGTAAGGAAATCTATGATCCAACGCTGACGTTTCAATTGTCAAACGATTTTCATGTAAAGAAGATCTTAAAGAACTACCTGCCCGAAGACACAGAATCCAGAGAGGTTGCTACCCTGTTGGAGTGGAATAACATCTACTATGAACCGGAGTCCGGATCCCGAGCAACCACAAAACAGAAGGTTCGTATTGGGTTGATACAGTGGCAGATGAGGCCTTTTAAAGATTTAGATGAATTTTACGATCAGGTGGAGTTTTTTGTGGATACGGTCAGCGATTATGGGACTGATTTTATTCTGTTCCCTGAATTCTTTAATACACCTTTGATGAGTCCCTATAATGAATTGCCCGAACGAATGGCGATGGAGAAGCTGGCAGAGCATACGACGGATATTATCAAACGGATTCAACAATTTGCCGTGTCTTACAATGTCAACATCATTGCTGGATCCATGCCTTTACTGGAGCGAGGCAAGCTCTATAATGTTAGCTATCTATGTCACCGAAACGGGAGTTTGGATTCCTTTAGAAAAATCCATATCACGCCTAATGAGATGAAGTATTATGGCCTGGTTGGGGGAAATGAAGTTAAAGTTTTCGATACCGATTGCGGTAAGGTTGGACTCCTGATTTGTTACGACGTTGAATTTCCAGAACTGAGCCGAATTTTGGCCGATCAGGGGATGCAAATTTTATTCGTTCCTTTTATGACCGACACGCAGAACGGTTATGTACGTGTTCGTTCTTGCGCGCAAGCTAGGGCAATTGAAAATGAATGCTACGTCGCAATCGCTGGGTCGGTAGGAAATTTGCCAAGAGTGAACAATATGGATATTCAGTACTCCCAGTCCGCCGTGTTTACGCCATCAGATTTTGCTTTTCCGAATAACGCAATTCGCGCGGAGGCAACCCCAAACGCCGAAATGGTTTTGATTGCTGATGTCGAGATGTACTCGCTTCGTGATTTACATGAGTACGGTACGGTGAAACTCCTCAAAGACAGGCGCAAAGATCTGTACGAGGTGCGACTCCTGAAATAATACGGTCACCCAGATTCTTTCGGGTGTAGAATTAATGAAGGCGGATAATATGTATCAATTATCCGCCTTCTATTTTTTGTGAAGGCCAGTCTATTGCCGACCATTTTCGCTAAAGTTTCCGAATCCAGATATTTCTGAAAGAAACCAGATCACCATGATCTTGCAATGAAATAGGGCCAGCACCATGCGCTTTCATCTTAGGCAAACCTATATATTCAGTAGTTCCTTGAAGTTCTGTATTGTATTGTACTAGAACGCCATTGTGCAATATGGTCACCAGTCCTCTTTTAATCAAATGACCATCTTTATTGAATCGTGGGGCGGTGTACAAGATGTCATACCGGTGCCAACCATCTTCAGGTTTTCGAGCTTCCACCAATGGCGGGTTTTGCTTATAAATGCTTCCTGCCTGTCCGTTAACATAGGTCTTGTTGTCGTTGTTATCCAATACTTGAACCTCATAGAGGCCTTGCAGAAATATCCCAGAATTTCCTCTACCTTGCCCTTCTCCTTTGATTACTTCAGGACTTTTCCACTCGATATGCAGTTGAAAATCCTCGAACACTTCTTTCGTCTGAATGCCGCCGGTCCCGGGATTTACGGTTAATAGTCCGTTTTCGGTTGTCCATTGCGGCGCACTGGAACCGTCTTTTTCGCTCACCCATTGATTCAAGTTATTTCCGTCAAATAGAATCAAAGCATCCGATGGTGCTGCCTGTTGAGAAGTCGTGACAATAGGCGGAATGGGTTCATAGAATTCGGTGTCCTCTGGCTTAAATTCTGTTTGCGCTCCAGCGTAGGTAAAGCTGGCCAACAAGGCTAGGGTCAAGCTGTGTTTTAACATGGGTTTATTTTTTAAGAATAAGGTTTATGTTTAATTCGTGGTAAGTTAATAAAAAACATTATTTTTAATAGAGTTACAAACAAAAATTGCACATATGGGTTCCGTTACACAGTATATCGCTTTAAAGGATGTACGATTTTTTTCACCGATTGGATTTTACGAAGAGGAGCAAGTGCTCGGCAATGAATTTTACGTGGATTTAGTTGTCAGTTTACCGTTCCAGAATCCGGATTCTGAAAACCTCGACAATACCATTAACTACGAAGGGCTTTATCAAATTCTGATAGAAGTAATGGGGCCGGCCCGAAAACTTCTAGAGTCGGCGGCGGAAGATGTATTAAATAAGGTGTTGGAGCGATATGCTGAGGTTCAACAAGTAACAGTAGAAATCCGGAAGATGAATCCGCCGTTCGGCGGAGATTTAGCGCGCTCTGTGGTCTCTTTAGATTATCAAAAGTAACCCTAAACAAAAATGGGGCTGACTTTTTGTCGCCTAATTTAATCAATGGGTGACAAAAAGTCGGTAAAATACACTATTTTCCAATTGGTACGTTAGTTGAATAAAGGAAAGTGTAATTAATTAAACAATAAAAACGAAATTAAAGGAGGAAACAGACATGGCATTAATAAAATTACCCGGAAAATCCTACAACACTGATGCGGTTAATCCGTTCGTCAATACGGTGTTTGACAATTTGTTCAACGATTCATTTATATCGGATCGATTGGTTACCCGTGTTCCTGCGGTTAACATCGCCGAATCGGAGTCGGGATTTCAGATTGAAGTGGCCGCTCCAGGTTTGAAAAAATCGGATTTTAAGATCAACGTGGACAAAACCATTATGACGATCTCGGTAGAAAAAACAGTTGAGAAGGATGACGATAGCAAGGTATATAACAAAAAAGAATTTAATTATACCTCATTCTCCAGATCCTTCACTCTTCCCGAAATTGTGGATTACGCAAGTATTGACGCGAGTTATGAAAATGGCGTATTAAGCATCACCATTGGAAAGAAAGAAGACGCAATTGTAGCCAAGAGATTAATTGAGGTGAAGTAAATTTAGTTGTGGTTAGTTGATAAAGGCAGTATGCGGTTCCCCGTATACTGCCTTTGTTGTGCAATGGCAGATGGGATGGGCGTTTAATTCGTCGTTTATTTTGTTTAACGCTGCTTTTTTAAGACCTGCATCGTGCCCTTGGTTACGTCCTTCTTTGCCGCCCTTTTGTTTCGCGTGACTAATTGAATCGGTATTTCTTGCCAGAGGCAAACAAAGCGCTTCGCCGACTGTTTCTAAATGAAAAAGCGAATTATGAAAATATATAGGGTGGGTTTATGTGCGATAGTGACCTTATCGATCGCCTGCAATAACCCCAGACAAACAAACGAGTCGCCTGAAGATCGGGTGACACAAGGTGCTACAGCGGGTGCAGGAGAGGAAACAACAATTACCCCCAATAATCCAGCGGACGTACTTCCTCAGACAGCCAAACAATTTATCGAAACCCATTTTGCGGATCTTACGATCCGTCAAGTCGAAAACAAGAAAAGCGCAATTACGGATGGAACTGTCTTTGAAGTTACCCTTTCAAACCAGACGGAGTTGGACTTCGACAAGGATGGGGAATGGCGAGAGCTGAATGCGGAAGACGGAGAAACGATCCCGATGGCTGTTTTGCCTAACGCGATACGCGACTACCTAAACGCGCAATATGCGGGCATTGCGTTGCAATCTGTAGATAAAGAATTGGAAGGTTATGCACTCGAGCTAACCAATGACCGCGATCTGCTTTTCGATCTAGATGGGAATTTCCAACGTGAGGATCGGTAAATGAATAGCGGAGCCCGGGCTGTTGACTCGTATAGCCTCAGCGGGCTCCGCATGTTTACCTTCTTATTCTCCCAAGTGCGCTAGATTTTCTTGATGTATTTTAATTTTAGTCTCGGCATCCTCTTTTTTGTTTCGTTCATTTTGCACCACCTCGGGTTTCGCATTTTGAACAAAACGTTCATTGGCTAGCTTTTTATCTACGGCAACCAAAAAGCCCTCAAGATATTTGATTTCTTTGGTCAAGCGCTCTTTTTCGGCTTCGATATCGATTTCGTTATTCTCCAACACAACGAAACACTCTTCTCTTCCAGCTAGAAAACTTACTGCCCCTACAATTTTTTCAGTGACCAATTCAACTTCTTGAACATTCGCCAGTTTCTTAATACTTTCCCCATAACGTTCGTAGTTCAGATCAGAAGGACGGATCGATAGGGGAAGGGTGACTTTCGGTGAAATTCCTTTGGTGTTTCGTACGTTTCGGATTTCCGAGATGATCTGCTGAACCGTTGCAAATTCTGCGATCAGTTTCGGGTCATATAGTTCTTGTGTTGGGTAATTTGCGATGATGATACAATCCTGTTCTTCACGAGGTCCAAATAACTCATCGTGCCAAAGCTCTTCGGTTAGGAAGGGCATGAAAGGATGTGCTAGTTTAAGTACCTTTTGAAAAAGGGTTTTGGCAGTTTCTAAAGTTTCGCTCTCGATGGGCATCTGATATGCGGGTTTGATTAATTCCAAATACCAGGAACAGAAATCATCCCATATTAACTTGTAGGTCGCCATCAGCGCATCTGAGAGTCGATAATTCTCGAAATGATCGTTGATTTCTTCCAAGGCTTGGTTAAAACGATTGTTGAACCAATTTGCTGCCATTTGTTGCGCTTTGGTACTCTCTCCCTGAGTAATCGGCCACCCCTTCACCAAGCGGAACGCATTCCAAATTTTATTGGCAAAATTTCTGCCTTGCGCACAATAGGAAACGTCGAACATGAGGTCGTTTCCAGCAGGAGAAGATAACAGCATGCCCACTCGAACTCCGTCGGTTCCGTACTCTTCCATGAGTTGTATCGGGTCCGGGGAGTTGCCCAGAGATTTAGACATTTTTCGTCCCTGCTTATCGCGAACTATACCCGTCAAATACACATTGCGGAACGGCGGGGTTTGGGTGTATTCGTGTCCCATAACGATCATTCGAGCTACCCAAAAAAACAAGATTTCGGGAGCAGTTACCAAATCGTTGGTTGGATAATAATACTTAAAGTCCGGATTGTCCGGGTGACGTACACCATCAAATACAGACATCGGCCATAATCCCGAAGAAAACCAAGTGTCTAACACATCGTCCTCCTGTCGAATGTCTGAAATGGATAGCCCTTGTTCCTGGAATAAGGCGATCGCTTCGGTTTCCGTTTTTGCGACCACCCAGTCATTTTTATCATTATACCATGCTGGAATCCGCTGACCCCACCATAATTGACGAGAAATACACCAATCTTTGACATTCTCGATCCAATATTTATAGGAGGCAAAGAATTTGTCAGGAATTAGGTTGATGGTCCCATTCTCTACATATTCTAAGGCCGGTTTCGCCAGTTCTTCCATTTTGAGGAACCATTGCATGGAAAGTTTGGGTTCAATCGCTGCGTCAGTTCGTTCGGAGAAACCAACTTGAGATTTATAATCTTCAATTTTTTCCATTTGACCCGCTTGACTCAACAGCTCAGCGATTTGTTTTCTAGCGGAAAAACGATCCTCACCAACCAGAATTTGTGCCTTCTCATTCAACGTCCCGTCATCATTTAGGATATCGATGATCTCTAAGTGATGCTTTTGTCCCAGTTCATAATCATTCAGATCGTGGGCAGGAGTGACCTTTAAGCAACCTGTACCAAAATCCATTTCCACATAAGGATCGGTAATTATTGGTATTTCCCGTTCGATTAATGGCACCCATACTGTTTTGCCGTGTAGGTGCTTATAGCGTTGGTCATTGGGGTTAATACAGATGGCCGTATCGGCCATAATTGTTTCCGGTCGCGTGGTCGCGATGACCAAGTATTCCTGACTGTCCTTTATGTTATAGCGGATGTAATAGAGCTTCTGATTCACTTCTTTGCGAATCACTTCCTCGTCTGATAAAGCTGTTTTTCCCTGGGGGTCCCAGTTGACCATACGGATACCGCGGTAGATGTAGCCGGCCTTGTAAAAACGAACGAAGGTATCGATCACTGCATCAGACAGATCCGCATCCATGGTAAACTTCGTTCTTTCCCAGTCGCAAGAAGCACCAAGCTTTTCCAATTGTTTGAGGATGAGGCCACCGTATTTTGTCTTCCAATCCCAAGCGTGGGCGAGGAATTCATCGCGGCTGAGTGATTTTTTCTCTATCCCCTTTTCCTTGAGCATAGTGACTACTTTCGCTTCAGTGGCAATCGAGGCATGGTCAGTTCCGGGGACCCAACACGCATTTTTTCCCTGCATACGGGCCCGTCGGATTAACACATCTTGAATCGTATTATTCAACATATGTCCCATGTGCAGCACGCCGGTAACATTCGGTGGAGGCATGACGATCGTGTAAGGTTCCCGATCATCAGGTTGAGAACGGAAAAAACCATTCTCCATCCAGTACGAATACCATTTTTCTTCAGCTTCTTTCGGATCGTAGGTCTTTGCTATATTCATTGTAATTTCTTCAAATCTAAAAGGAGTACAAAAATACGTATTTATGCCCTTATTTCCCCATGTTCCCGCGCATATTTAAATCTATGTTGTTAACTAAATGCAAAAATTATGTTAACAAATTACTTGGTGTGTTAATTTAAATTAAATTTGCAAGATCATGTTCGTTTTCCTACGAACAAATGGAATTCATCTGGCGTCGCTCCAGGCAGCCTAGCAGACCAGATGGATTCACGGACGAACAATGCTAATGATTGAAAGGAAGGATGATAAAGCTTAAAGGCTATTGGGGGCCATATTTAGCGATGGCAATTCGCCTTTTAGCTATGCTCTTGTTGTATGCAGGGCTTCGGTTAGGATTTTACGGGTTTAACCTAGCGCATTTTCCTCAGGTTAGCGCAAGCGATCTCCGTACCATGATGTGGGGCGGGATTCGCTTTGACCTGGCGGCTTTGCTGTATCTCAATATACTCTATGTCTTATTGAGCGCATTGCCGATACGCTTGAAGTTCACCCCGAGGTATCGAGGGGTCCTCAAATGGATTTTTGTCGTTTGTAATAGTTTAGGTGTTGCGGTTAACATCATCGATTTTGCCTACTATCCCTTCACGCTAAAACGAACGACAGGAACGATTTTTGATCAATTCTCTCATGAAGAGAACCTGGCTGAACTTTCTTTTGATTTTGTACTCGAGTATTGGTACTTGTTGATTGTCTTTCTGTGTATCGTTTGGGCATTAATAAAAATCTACGATTGTGTCCGAGTCGAAAGACCTCAACATTTTTCCTGGAAATTTTACCTATCACAAACTTCGGGAATGTTATTGGTTGCTTTCCTTTTTGTTGGGGGGGTGCGGGGTGGCTGGGCACATAGTACCCGCCCGATCACGCTCAGCAATGCAGGCGATTATGTGAAATCCCCGGATGAAATGAGTATTGTACTCAATACCCCCTTTTCGATCCTCAAAACCCTTCAGGCCATTAACCTCCAGGAGGTCCATTACTTCTCCTCAGAGGAGCTTCGTTCGATCTACCCTGTGATCCATCAACCCAACGACTCTGCGGAATTTCAAAAGCTCAACGTCGTTATTTTGGTTATGGAGAGTTTTGGCAAGGAACACATCGGGTTTTTCAATACCAATTTGGAGGGCGGAAAATATAAGGGATACACCCCGTTTCTTGATTCTCTGATTGCCGAATCTTATAGTTTCACCAGATCGTTTGCCAACGGTCGTAAATCGATTGATGCGCTGCCCTCCATTATTACCGGAATTCCGTCTATTGCCGAACCGTTTGTGCTATCCGCCTATTCAGGAAATCGAACGGCGGGACTTGCGCAGTTACTCGGTGAACAAGGGTATACGACCTCTTTTTTTCACGGTGCACCCAATGGCAGTATGGGGTTTTCTGCGTTCATGCAACTTGCCGGTGTTCAGCGGTACTATGGGAAAAATGAATACAATAACAATGCAGATTTCGACGGAATTTGGGGGATTTGGGATGAACCATTCATGCAGTTTATGGCCGATGAGCTCGAACAAATGCCAGAGCCGTTCTTTACTAGTTTTTTTTCCCTTTCTTCGCATCATCCATTTAAGGTACCCGCTGAATATGAAAATCACTTTCCTAAAGGAACACTGCCGCTTCATGCACCTTTAGGGTATGCGGATCATGCACTCAAGAATTTTTTTGAGCGCGTGTCTAAAATGGACTGGTTTGAGAACACCATTTTTGTAATTTGTGCAGATCACGCCAGCATGACGCACTATCCTTTGTACAGCACCGTGCCCAATTCTTTTGCAATTCCTATTGTCCTTTATTATCCAGGAGGTGAACTGAAGGGTGTGTCTGATCGTTTAGTGCAGCAAATCGATATTATGCCTACCGTGCTTAATTTTTTGAACTTCGATAGACCCTATTTTGCCTTCGGTTTTGATGCACTCGATGACCAACAGGAGAATTTTTTAATCAATAATATCGGAAGTAATTATAATTTTTTTATGGGAGATTACTTCATGACCTATGGGGAGGAACAGGTGAAATCCCTGTTTAATCTTCGTCGTGATAGTTTATTACAGAACGATATTAAAGACCAATTACCCGAGCTTCAGGACAGCCTTGCTCGACACCTGCGTGCCTTTATTCAGCAATATAACACGCGCATGATTCACAACCGACTGCGGGTGGATTAACGGGATATCGCTGAGGCGAATTTATAGCGAAGGGTAAACATTTGTTGATTATCGATTCGGCCAGGGGAGAAATGGAACGAGGCGGTAAAACGGCCCTCGATACGATCACTCTGAAAGGGCGTCCACCCTAGATCGAGTCGATCATAACGCTTTCGATGATAAAACGGATCGCCAATTGGAAGGTTCATGATTTCGCCCAGATATAATGTGTTATTGAGAAAAAAATTTCGATATCCGGCGTGAAATTCGCTGATAAAGCCCGTCGTGGTTCGCAGGTCGTAAACCGACCGTACTCGATCAAATCCCAAAGCAGCTCCTGCATCTATACTTAATGAATCCAAAAAAGAGTACGAGGAAAGGTCTGCTCCCAATCGCAACACCAAAACACCATTATCCTGTAAATTCTCCGCCAGGCTATCGTTACTAGTTAACGCATTGTGATACATGAGCCCGTCATTTCGCAGGTAGAATTGACCCATGTCGAAACGCCCGGTAATGCCTACCAGGAATTGTTCACGATGCTCGTGCGACTGTTTGCTGAGCCAATCAATGAAAACCGTTTGCTTGATCCGTCCATGGTGATAATTCAAATACATACCCTCCACATTTGGTCGATCGTACTGAAAAGTGTCTGCCATAACGATTCTAGGAAGATCGCTGAGGCGTTGATTTCGGGGGATGAACCCAAGTGCAAAGTCGAACTTATCGCTTTTGTAATTATAATAAGTAATCGGATGGATACGGGGTTTGTTCTGTGAATGGGTGCCAAATTCCTGATTGAAATGTATGCCCCCGTAAATACGGTGACTTTCTTCCAGTTCAAAATACAGTTGTGGAGAAATGGTTGCCCCAAAAAACGTCTTGGGGACGGTATAATCGGCCCCGAATTCTCTGTTGTCAGCGTACCCGAAAAAGTCTGTTTTAAAACCGAATTCTTGTGCATGTGCGCCTTGCAGGAAGGCTACTAACCACAGTAAAATAACAGGTACAGGGTAATTAATTTTCATGGTGCGTCTTGAGTAGCGTAACTCAAAAATACAAAAGGTCGGCTGGAAACCAGTCGACCTTTTCCTAAATTATCGTTCTTGCTGGAATTATACTTCAAGTAACAAACGAGCTGGATCTTCCAACAGTTGTTTCACGCGAACTAAAAAGCTGACCGATTCACGTCCATCGACGATCCTGTGGTCATAGGACAGTGCGACATACATCATGGGGCGAATCACTACCTCGCCATTTTCAGCAATTGGACGTTGTATAATATTATGCATTCCTAAAATGGCGGATTGCGGGGCATTGATAATCGGCGTAGACATCATCGAACCGAAGACGCCACCGTTGGTGATCGTGAAAGTGCCCCCCGTCATTTCTTCAATGGTTAACTTGTTATCACGCGCCTTACCGGCCAATTCGGCAATCGCTTTTTCAATTTGATGTAAAGCCATCGACTCCGCATTTCGAATCACAGGGACCACTAGGCCTTTCGGTGCAGACACTGCGATGGATATATCTGCGAAGTCTGAATAAACCACTTCATTTTCGTCAATCCGGGAATTAACTGAAGGCCATTCTTTAAGTGCCGTGGTGATTGCTTTGGTAAAGAAAGACATAAAGCCTAAGCCGATACCATGTTTCTCTTTGAAGCTTTCTTTGTATTTAGCGCGTAAATCCATGATGGGCTGCATGTTCACTTCGTTGAATGTGGTCAACATCGCCGTTTCATTCTTTACGGTCACCAATCTTTTTGCAATGGTTTTACGCAAAGAACTCATTCTCTCGCGACGCTCATTACGTTCACCTGGAGCGGTCACTGCAGTTGCTGCGGCAGGCGTGCTCGACTTGGTCGCTGGTTTTGCGGGTTGCGTTTGCGCTTTTTCAGCGTCCTCTTTCGTGATTCGGCCGTCCTTTCCAGTTCCTTTTAGGGCTGCAGGATCGATTCCTTTTTCTCTCAATATTTTTGCAGCAGCAGGAGAGGCTGTCCCAGAAGCATAACTGTCTGGTTTTGAATCTTCATTTTCTGTTTTTGCCGGAGCGCTGTCCTGCTCGGCGCCTTTTTGATCACTTTTTTCGGAGGAGCCAGATGGAGCGTCACCTTCTTCAATGGTACAGACTACGGCGCCGATTTCTATCGTATCGCCCTCTTGAGCGATAATACGTAAGACGCCTGCTTTTTCGGCGGGTAGCTCAAACGTTGCTTTGTCGGATTCCAATTCGGCAATATTTTCGTCCATTTCGACGTAATCGCCATCTTCTTTTAGCCATTGGGCCAGGGTTACTTCGGTAATGGATTCACCTACCGAAGGTACTTTGATTTCTACGCTCATATTAATTCTTTTTACCTCCGTGAAATATACGCATAATATTAAAACGGATGGTTAAACAAATTGTTTATTCAAATGATTTATTAATGATATTCTCCTGTTGGGCTAAGTGTTTTTTCATATAACCGGTCGCTGGGCTTCCACTTTCCGAACGAGCGAGCACTTCTGTAAATTCCAGATCCGTTCTACGGAGCGTACGACAATAATATGGCCAAGGCCCCATATTTTCGTTCTCTTCTTGTACCCAGTAAAACTCGTTGGCATTTTTGTACCGTTTATGAATAGCTTTTAGTTGCTCAATAGGGGCGGGATAGAGCTGTTCAATTCTAACAATAGCGACATCGCTGCGTTTATCCGCTTGTTGTTTTTCCAGTAGATCGTAGTAAATTTTACCCGAACAGAACAACACTCTTTTAACGGAATTGACTTTCGCGTAACTGTCGTCAATAACTTCCTGAAAATTATTTTTAGTAAAGTCTTCTAATTTGGAAACCACTTTTGGATGACGCAATAGGCTCTTGGGTGTAAATACGACCAACGGTTTACGGAACCCTCTAGTCAACTGGCGTCGTAGCAAATGGAAATAGTTGGCCGGAGTCGTACAGTTGGCGATGATCATGTTGTCGTTAGCGCACAGCTCTAAAAACCGCTCAATCCTTCCTGATGAGTGCTCAGGACCTTGTCCCTCCATCCCGTGGGGAAGCATCATGACCAAGCCGTTAGAGCGTCTCCATTTAGTTTCTGCGCTGGAGAGATATTGATCGACAATAATCTGTGCCCCGTTGTAGAAATCTCCAAATTGCGCTTCCCAGACCGTAAGAGACTGCGGGTTTGCTAAGGCATACCCATATTCAAAACCTAAGACGCCGTATTCAGAGAGTAACGAGTTGTAAATATTGAAGCGTTCACCTCCGTTTACATTCGCTAAGGGAACATATCTTTCTTCTGAATCTTCCAAAGTCAGCACGGCATGGCGATGAGAGAATGTTCCTCTTTGAACATCTTGTCCAGAAATCCGTACGCGCTTGCCTTCGTTTAGCAATGTTGCATAGGCCATTAATTCGCCCATAGCCCAATCATAACTATCCTTTTCGATCATCCCTGCTCGATCGGCGAAAAGCTTTGAAATTTTACGGAAGAATTTTTTGTCCGCCGGTAATGAAGTGATTTCTTGCGCTAGTTGAAGAAAAACATTCGCTGTAACCTTGGTCTCTGCCCCCTCGAATATTTCGGCTTTTCTAGCCGCATGCAATCCTTTCCAGGCACCACCAAACATCGGAATTTCATTCTCAAGCAGCTCAATTTTCTTAGCGGCATTTAATTCACCTTGGAGATATTCTTTGAATTCTTTCTCCTCGGCTTTCGCGTATCCATCATCAATCGATTTCTCGTTAATTAGCTTCTTGGCGTAAACATCTTTAGGGTTGGGATGTTTTTCGATCGCTTTGTACAAAAGAGGTTGCGTGAATTTTGGCTCATCTGCTTCGTTATGTCCGTAACGACGGTAGCATAATAAGTCAATAAAGACATCAGTTTTGTATTTTTGACGGTACTCCACCGCCAAGTTAATGGCATAAACGACGGCCTCTACATCGTCGCCGTTGACATGAAAAACTGGCGAAGAGGTGATTTTAGCTACGTCGGTACAGTAGGTGCCCGATCGAGCATCTTTATAATTTGTGGTAAATCCAACTTGATTGTTAATGACAATATGAATAGTCCCTCCAGCTCGATACCCTTCTAATTTAGACATTTGAGTGACTTCGTAGACCACGCCTTGACCAGCAATGGCCGCATCGCCGTGAATCAAGATAGGGGCAATTTTTGACGAATCGCCGTTATATTTCATGTCAATTTTCGAGCGAGTTATTCCTTCGACAATCGGATCTGCAGTCTCTAGATGGGAAGGATTTGGCGCTAAGGAGAGGTGAATCTGTTTCCCGTCTTCTGTCGTCACATCAGAGGAGTATCCTAAGTGATATTTGACATCACCGCCAAATTGTAGTTCGGGATCTTCCTCCTCATACATTTTGCCTTCGAATTCAGAGAAGATCGTTTTGTAGGGTTTCCCCATGATATTGGTCAACACGTTTAATCGTCCACGGTGGGCCATGCCGATCGTGAATTCTTGCAAGCCTAGACTGGCACCCTTTTCAATAATAGAATCCAGGGCTGGAATTAAACTTTCGGCTCCCTCAAGTGAAAAACGTTTCTGCCCTAGGAATTTGGTTCCTAAGAAACTCTCAAAAATTACAGCACGATTTAATTTTCGGAAAATCCGTTTCTTTTGTTCGATATCGTACTTCGGTTGGTTCCTTTCGGCCTCCATACGTTCTTGCAACCACTTGATTTTCTCTGGGTTGCGAATATATTTGAATTCTGCTCCAACCGAGTGACAATAGGTGTCTTCGATCAGTTGTCTGATGTTACGCAATTTTGTGGGCCCTAGGCCGATCTCGATACCAGCGTTGAAAACGGTGTCCATATCTGCCTCTGATAAACCAAAGGTCTCCAACTCTTTGCCAGGATAATACTTGCGGCGCTCACGAACTGGATTAGTCTGCGTGAACAGATGTCCTCGATCGCGGTAGCCATGTATCATGTTTAGGACGCTGATCTCTTTTAGCGCGTGGTCCGACACGTCGTTCTCAGCGCTCGGTGTGCCAGGTTCGGCGTCTTGTCCAAAATCAAATCCCTCGAAAAACTTTTGCCATCCGAAATCTACGGAGTTAGGATCAGCTTTATAGGCTTGATATAATCCATCAATATAATTCGAATCAGCATTACTCAGAAATGTCAATTTGTCCATTTAGATAGGGGTGATAAATTTTGCCAAATTTATAAATAATAAACTTACTTTTCCTTAATTTTTCCAGATTAAATCGCCTTTTTAGTTACCCATTTATAAGTTTTCCAACAGGAAAATAAATATGAGTCCGATTTTAAATATATCCAAGAGGTCCGGTGCGTCTTAGCATGTCAATTGGAGGCGTTTGTTTTTAATTTCTTCATCAAGTTTTGCCCGTCAAAATCTTTTTGGAGTAGTCGCGCCAATCTAGGGTATTGTTTTCCTTTTGACTGGTTCCTACACCAGCGATATGTGACCAAAATCCGTAAGTTGTTGCAGGGGCAAAATCCAATAGATGTTGCTCAAAAAATGCGGCTCCCACTAGCCAATTATTACTGATTTCCTGGGAAAAATAGGCCGAAATTAATTGGCGTTCAACGTAGGTGATATTTCCAACTTCCTTCAACGTGCGAATCGTATGGTCAATTTCCTCTTGACCAGTGTCTGCATTCATCCACCGTTGGATTTTTAACTCATCGTCACCAAAGTCGGGATTTGATCTTTCGGAGAAGCCGTAGGGTTTAAAAAATACGTCCGGATGTTTTTTAAGCATAAAGCGAAAGTAGTCACGCCAAAGCAGCATCGTCAAAAGATGGTCGTGGCGAGGCTTATTATTGACTAGGGAAGAGTTTTGCATCTGATGATACACGAACAGGGGCGATAGTGAGCCCGAGGCGATATACGGAGATATAAAGGTGTAATTTGATGCGCCAGTGTAATCGGGGCTCAGCAGCCGTTGTAAACGGCTGATCGCTTGCTTTTCACCTAAAGGGGAATCCTGTGATTCCGCCCATTTACTTTCTTGCTTGGTGTAACCCAATTCCTCGAGCGTTGGAATCATTGTGGATTCTAGATGCTGAGGTGAAGGGATTAAATCCGGGCGCTCGATAAAGGGACGAACCAGACTTTCCCTTTCGATTTTTTTTCTAAAGAGATTAAATCTCTCGGGAATGTCTTTGATCGGGAAGGGGAGATCTTCTTTATGGTAGAGTGTGTGTCCGATAAAATGGCGTAAATTGATTTTAATATCCCACAACGCCTCTTCCACTAGTTCGGATATCGCCGTTTCTCGTCTAGCGACTTCTCGATGATGATACACCTCAGTCACTTCATATTTGGCACAAAGCTTCGGGAGAATTTCTTCAGGAAAACCAACGTAAGTCATCAGGTCGCTATTCATCGACTGCAAACTTGTTTTAAGTTCACGCACTGCTGATCGCAAAAAGTGGGCTCTTTTAACACCTGTGTGGTAAAGGGTCTGTTCGTTTTTTCCGAAATAACGGGGGTCAAAGCAGAAAACAGGGATGATTAAGTCCGATTTGTTGATGGCTTCTACAAGAACCTCGTTGTCGTGCAACCTCAAATCATTTCTAAACCAAACGAGAACTACCTTTTTACTCATTGTAATATTTTATCCCAAAAATCCCAAACTGTATTGTTTAACAAATATAGCCTATTTTGTGGCTACAGAGCCAACTTAACCGATATTTTTACACACTATAGACAATATTTTTTTTTATAAAAAGACGGCTATTTCGAAAATAATGGAGGAAGTACTAAACATTCGGCAAGCTTTTCGTGTTATCACAAGTAATTGAAAAAGTAGTATCTAAATAGTAGTAAAAATGGAAGTGCTGATATCGGGCTTGAATTCATATTTGGGACGCAGAGCTGCGGGACATTTGAACCGAGAGGACTTTCATGTTCATGGCATTGTACGCGATTTAACCTTATTCAAATCAAGGATGTTTGAAGAACCTACCGCCAGTCTCGACAAGGTGGATCTGCTTCGAAAAGGTGCAGAATACGACGCTTTTAGAGTAGGGCCGGCTGTTGGTCTGGCTATCTACATATCGCATGTCCCTACGTTGGGAGAAGTTGTAAACCTGAATCTGGAGCTCGTTACGTTGAAGAACTTTATTGAATTGGCCAAACTAAACCAATGCCGACGATTAATCTACATTGCGCGTTTAATGGATAAAGCCTACGTCCACCACATCGAATCGGCCCTGCGTTCCTTCGGGATGGATTACACCATCGTTCTAAAAAACCTAGCCATCGGGAAAGGTAGTGTTTTAGACCGCTATATGCACCAGTTGATCAATGGAAGGTACCTCCCTTATGATCCGAGATTCGCTAGTGTGGAGTTCAATCCTCTTTCTGCGTTGGATCTGTTGCGTTGGATCTATACAGTCAATTGGGAAAAAGAATTTCACGAGAAAACCATTGAAATCGGCGGCCCGACCACCATTACGGTCCAAGAAATGTTCAGACTCTATAAGAAGGTTTTATATCCGAATGCCACTGTTAAAAGTTTCAGACTGCCCCAGTTCATCATGCGATTTATTTTTAAAAAAATGTATCACGTTAATCAGGAAGACCTGATCGAATTTCGTCGCGTGATGCGGTATGAGTATCCCATTGACAACAGTTCGTGGAAAAATCGGATACTTTTTGCTTTCACCCCTCTTGATCAAGTCGTTTTGCAGGATCAGTGAACGATCGGGCTTCTTTAATTGTGTTTGAAAGATGTACATTTGTATGTCTTTTTAACAGCATATTATGGGCTATACGAGTTTGCAAGATTGTGTCACCGATTTAGAACGTAACGGATACTTGATTCGTGTCAAGGAAGAAGTGGATCCTCATTTGGAAATGGCTGCCATACACATGCGCGTTTTCGACTCGCAAGGGCCTGCATTGCTTTTTGAGCAGGTGAAAGGCTCGAAGTTTCCAGCGGTTTCTAATCTCTTTGGAACCTTGGAGCGTTCTAAATTCATGTTCCGCGACACGCTCGATCATATTCAGAAATTGGTTGATGTAAAAATGGACCCAATGTCTGTTTTGAAGAAACCATTCCGATATATGGGCTCATCGGCAGTCGCCTTAGGCGCCCTACCCTGGAGAAAGAAATCGGGAGCACCCATACTTTACGGACGAACTAAAATTAGCGAGCTGCCACAGATCGTTAACTGGCCTATGGATGGAGGCGCATTTATAACCATGCCACAGGTCTATACCGAGGATGTTAACAAACCGGGTATTATGCAGTCTAATCTAGGCATGTATAGGATTCAGCTTTCTGGAAACGATTATCAGCCCGATGCCGAAGTGGGACTTCATTATCAGTTGCATCGTGGGATCGGTATACATCAAACCAAGGCCAATGAATTAGGGCTCCCCTTGAAAGTAAGTATATTTGTCGGTGGCCCGCCCGCCCACGCACTCTCGGCAGTGATGCCCTTGCCAGAAGGTTTATCGGAATTGTTGTTTGCCGGCGCATTAGGAAATCGTCGGTTCAGATATTTTTATGATGAGGAGGGTTTCTGTATTTCAGCGGATGCCGATTTCGTTATCACCGGTACGGTGTATCCGAATGAAAATAAACCAGAAGGACCGTTTGGAGATCATATTGGTTATTATTCTTTGGCTCATCCTTTTCCACTAATGCGCGTACACCGCGTTTACCATCGTGAGAATCCGCTCTGGTCGTTTACCGTCGTTGGACGGCCTCCGCAAGAGGATACAAGTTTTGGCGCGCTTATTCATGAAATAACAGGTCAGGCTATTCCTCAACAAATTGGTGGACTACACGCAGTACATGCGGTCGACGCGGCGGGTGTTCATCCGTTGCTGTTTGCCATTGGAAGTGAGCGGTATACCCCGTATCAGGAGGTAGAGCGCCCTCAGGAATTGCTGACCATTGCAAACCAAATATTAGGAACCAACCAATTGAGTCTTGCTAAATATCTTTTCATCGCCGCCCAGGAAGATGATAAGCATTTAAATATTCATAGTGTATCGGGCTTTTTCACCCATATATTTGAACGGATTGATTTGAGTCGGGATCTTCATTTTCAAACGAACACGACGATTGATACTTTAGATTACACCGGAGACGGTCTCAATGCAGGATCAAAAGTTGTATTTGCGGCCGTGGGTAAACCCAAGCGAGAACTGGCACGAGAAATTCCACGAAACCTGAATTTACCAAGACCCTTCCAGCATGCGAAGTTGGCATTGCCTGGAATTTTGGTCGTCGATGGAGCGCCTTTTGGCAGTTATACCGAAGAAGCACTAAGGATTGGCGAATGGGCCAATGCGGCGGGTTCAGTGGATTGGACGGGTATTCAGTGTATCGTGATTGTCGATGATGCGGATTTTGTTGCGGCCAGTGAGAACAACTTTGTTTGGGTAACGTTTACCAGAAGCAATCCTTCGCACGATATCTATGGAATCAATAGCTTTACCGAGTTTAAGCATTGGGGCTGCCACGGCCCGCTTATTATTGACGCTCGTGCGAAAGCACACCATGCACCTGATCTGGTGAAAGATCCGAAAATTGAGAAGCGAGTTGATCGTCTCGGTGAACGTGGCGGATCGTTGTATGGAATAATCTAACGGCATCATTCTTATTTTGAAAGGCCAAGGTAAAACATCTTGGCCTTTTTTTATTCAATATTTTTAACATATATACAGTTTAGGTATTAATTACTTAATATAATCCTGTAATTACTGATATATATTCAACAAAATATCAATATTATTATGATATTAATATTTTATTTCTTTTCTTTGTGAGGTCAAACAGAATCACCCATTAATACGAGAACATCATGTGTGGAATAATTGGAGCATTTGAATTAAAACAACCGCAAAGCCAGATGCGGTCCCAGGTCTTAGAAATGGCGAAGAGAATTCGTCACCGTGGCCCCGACGGATCGGGTATTTACAGCTCGGAGCAGGCTATGCTGGCCCATGAGCGGTTAGCGATAGTGGATCCCGAAAGCGGAAAGCAACCCTTATATAGTCGTGACCGACACGTTGTTTTATCGGTTAATGGAGAAATTTACAATCACCACGAAATAAGAAAATCGATGCCTGATTACCCTTTTTCAACGCAATCTGATTCGGAGGTGATTTTGGCGCTGTACCTCGAGAAGGGACCAGCCTTTATCGAAGATCTCAATGGAATTTTTGCATTTGTATTATATGATGCTCGGGATGAGACGTATTTGATTGCAAGAGATCATATGGGAATTGTTCCGTTATATTACGGTAAAGACCAACAGGGTCAAGTTTTCGTGGCCTCGGAACTGAAATCCTTAGAAGGGTTTTGCGATACCGTGGAGCAATTTCCTCCCGGCCATCTTCTGGCCAGTGCGCAAAGCGCTGAACCACAACGGTGGTACAAACGAGCATGGGCGGACTACGACACGGTTGCAGAGGGCAATACCGATGTGCTTCGGCTTCGGGACGGTCTTGAGGCCGCAGTCCATAGACAACTCATGTCCGATGTACCTTACGGCGTATTGTTATCAGGCGGTTTGGACTCCTCAGTAATTGCGGCAATAGCCCAGAAATTCACTTTACGTAAAAAGGAATCCTCTGGCAGCGAAGTAGCTCCGCTACATTCGTTTGCTGTAGGATTAGAAGGATCGCCGGATTTACAGGCGGCGCAGAAGGCTGCTGAGCATATTGGGACAATCCATCATGAAGTCAATTTCACAATACAAGAAGGGTTGGACGCGATCCGGGATGTGGTTTACCATCTTGAAACCTACGATGTTACGACAATTCGCGCGGCAACACCCATGTATCTTTTAGCGCGGGTGATCAAATCGATGGGAATTAAGATGGTGCTATCTGGTGAGGGTGCAGACGAATTATTCGGTGGTTATCTTTATTTTCACAAAGCCCCAGATGCGCGAGGCTTTCATGAAGAGACCGTGCGTAAATTGAATAAGCTTCATTTATATGATTGTTTGCGGGCCAATAAATCATTGGCCGCATGGGGAGTGGAAGGACGAGTGCCTTTTCTCGATAAGGAATTCATGGATATGGCGATGAGTATCAATCCAAAAGATAAGATGGTTCGTCCCGGAAGAATTGAAAAATGGGTTGTTCGCAGGGCATTTGAAGACTACTTACCGACATCAATTGCATGGCGTCAGAAGGAACAATTCTCCGATGGTGTAGGCTATTCTTGGATCGATACACTAAAAGAGCGAGCGAGCGAATTCGTGTCTGATACAGTTTTTTCGGCCGCAGCAAACGCTTTTCCAATCCATCCCCCCCAAACAAAGGAAGAATACTGGTACCGTTCAATTTTCGAATCTCACTTTGGTTCCGTAGCTGCAGCCAAAACTGTTCCATCGGTTAAATCAGTTGCATGCAGTACACCGGAAGCGCTGGCCTGGGATGCCTCTTTTTCGAATCTAAATGATCCATCGGGCAGGGCGGTTTCCAAAATACACCTGCAAGGATATCAACAGCCAACTCAAACCCTAAGCACGGGGCTTTAACGGGCAAAGGTCAAGTAAACAGCCTTTGATCCTCGCCGAGCAATAGGGCGTTTAGGAACTCGCTGTGCTATTCTGCTCTGCAATAGGGCGGTATAAAACAATTTTCCGCTCAATTCGGGATACTAGGTCTGGTTTTTTTGTCGTTTTTTCTTCAAGATAACATAACTCAACCAGAGTAGTCCAAGCCATATAGGAATTAACTCAACGGATATTTTTAGTCCGGTAAACCACATCATTGTCAAAACGCCGATCAAAAAAACGAGGCTGAAATAGTTACTTATGGGGTAAAAAAGAGTGGGAAACTTGGTTCGTATCCCCTGAAGCCCTTTTTTCTTACGAAAGAAAATATGCGTCAGGCTAATCATTGTCCAGTTGATTATTAACGATGAAACCACAAGTGACATTAGAATGTGCAACGCTTCCTCCGGTATCAACTTGTTGATAACCACCGTCAGGGCAACAATTCCTCCAGAAACCAAAATGGCATTAACCGGCGAGTGATTTTTGTTGAGCTTTTTAAGAAATGCCGGTGCATTTCCTTGCTCGGCGAGACCGTACAACATACGGGAATTACTGTAAACACAGCTGTTGTATACGGATAAAGCAGCTGTTAGGACAATGACATTCAATCCATGTGCGATAACACTTGTGAAGAAAAAAGTCTGTCCGAAAAGCTCGAACTGGAAGCCTTTTAGACTTGAGAAAACTTCGACAAATGGGCTGGTGTCCGCGGTAATCTCGCGCCAAGGCATCAAAGAAAATAAGATAAATAACGCCCCTACGTAGAAGACCAAAATCCGCCACAACACTTGATTCGTCGCTTTGGGTATGTTTTTCTCAGGGTTTTCGGCCTCCGCGGCCGTGATCCCCACTAGCTCCAGTCCGCCGAAAGAGAACATGATAATTACCAATGCGGCCAATAGACCTGAATAACCTAGAGCCGAGTCTCCTGTTAACCAACCGTGCGGAAAGAAGCCGCCATCGTTATAGAGGTTACTGACGGTTGCCCGCTCGCCTCCGTCACCAGAAACCAGTAAGTAAACCCCGAAGACAATCATAGCAATGATGGCCACTACTTTAATGATGGAAAACCAAAACTCGGTTTCGCCATAGACCTTCACCGAGGCGAGGTTGATCACATTAATGACAAAAAAGAAGAACAGCGATGAAGTCCATAATGGGATTTCAGGCCACCAAAACTGTACGTACTTCCCGATAGCGGTGAGCTCAGCCATACTGACCAGAACGTACAAAATCCAATAATTCCATCCCGATGAAAAGCCAGCGAAAGGTCCCCAGTATTTATTCGCAAAGGTACTGAAGCTACCCGATACGGGCTCCTCGACGACCATTTCACCGAGTTGCCTCATGATGAAAAAAGCAACGATTCCGGCAATGGCGTATCCGAGAATAACCGACGGGCCCGCAAGAATGGCTGCTTGTCCGACACCAAGAAACAATCCTGTTCCGATTGCGCCACCTAGCGCAATTAATTGGATATGCCTGTTACTAAGGCCCCTTTGTAGTACTTTTTCTTTTTTTTCTTGCACGCTGATAAGGTTAACGACTGCTTGTTCAATGGCCTCTATAAATCGGATATCGTACTGAAAGTGTCAGACTGTTTCTTTTCTCGACGGCTGCTCGAGACCGCAACCGCATCCTTTCCCGCATCCTTGTGTTTTGTTTTTCTTTGAAAAAAAAGGTTTGAAAATCACATATAGTGCCACTATAAACAGTGCGAATATAATCAGGTATTGAATAAATTCATTCATTATTTAAGAATTTGGTAAGCGATGAGTGCAACTACATAGGCCAACCCTGTCATAAAAAGCGTTTGAATCATGGTCCATCTCCAAGAGCCAGTCTCTTTACGAACAATGGCGATAGTAGCCATACACTGCATAGCAAAAGCGTAAAATAATAACAACGAAACACCCGAGGCTAAATTGTAAGCTGGTCGCCCAGTATTTACATTAATTTCCGAGCGCATCCGGGTTAATAACGTGTTTTTTTCACCGTCGTCGCCAATATCGAGGTCACCCCCCATACTATAGACAACGGCCATTGTACCCACAAAAACCTCTCGAGCTGCAAAGGAAGATATTAAACCGATGCCCATTTTCCAGTCGTATCCCAGCGGTCGGACGATTGGCTCAATACCCATTCCCAAATAGCCTAGGAAAGAATGCTCAAGTTGATGAGAAGCTATTCGATTGGCTAATGCTGCCTCTTCGAGTCCTGGATTCGCTTGGGTGACGATTTCTTCAGCTTGATAGAACTCCCGGGTTGGTCCAAAGCTCCCAAGGACCCAAAGAATAATTGAAATCATCAGGATAATCTTACCCGCCTGAAATAAGAAACCAGATGCTTTTTCCCAGACAGTCAAAAGGACGTTTTTCCAATCCGGCGCTTTATAGGTCGGAAGTTCAAAAATCAAAAATGAAGAACGAACACTTTTGATTACCCGGTTCAGGAGCCAGGCGGAGCCCAAAGCTCCCACAATGCCTAACAAATACATCGTAAATAATGCGATTCCTTGGAGGTTAAACCCTAAAAAGGTTTGCTCGGGAATCACCAAACCAATTAGAACAACGTAAATCGGTAAACGTGCTGAACACGTCATAAATGGCGTCACTAAAATTGTCAGAAGCCTTTCTTTAGGATTCTCAATATTTCGAGCGGACATGACAGCAGGTATGGCACATGCTGCACCCGACATCAACGGGATAACAGACTTTCCATTCAATCCAAATGGACGTAACCAACGGTCCATAAGGAAAACAACCCGGCTCATATATCCTGATTCTTCCATCAGTGATAAGAAAAGGAAAAGTACCACGATCTGAGGCAAAAAGATAACAATCCCGCCGATACCAGCCACAATACCCTGGGTAAACAAAGCGGATAAGGGGCCTTCTGGTAATACAGTCTCCAAATAGCCCGTCAAATCCCCAAAAATAGTATCGATCCAATCCATCAACGGTCCCGACCAGCTAAAGATTGCTTGAAATATCAGGAAAAGCAACGCGAAAAAAATCACATATCCTAAGAAGGGATGAAGTAACAATCGATCGATTTTGTTGGTGTTCCCTGACTCTTTACTGTCGGATTGTGTGAGCAAAAGATTTACATCTTGGCTAACTTT
This sequence comes from Sphingobacterium sp., assembly GCA_052092145.1. GTDB lineage: Bacteria > Bacteroidota > Bacteroidia > Sphingobacteriales > Sphingobacteriaceae > Sphingobacterium. The sequence goes on from JBQDCW010000003.1 coordinate 83,709, forward strand.
CTCATGCCGGAGCATCGCCTCGTCTTTTTGCATGTCGGCAGCACTGAGTTGGTGACGCGCACGAATTGCCGATAGCGCCGCCTGTGTTTCAGCTGAAAGATAGCTTACCTCTTCTTGCGCCAAATATTGCCAGGTTAAATATTCGGTAGCTAACGGGAAAAGCTCCTTTGCTTCCTGAACAGCACGCTGGTATTTAGTAGGGATTTGGAATGTGCTTTCGTAAAAACCAGGACGATCGTCAAACCCTTCAATCAGTTTTTTGATTCCATTTCCCTTACGGGCGTTGGTTTGATAAACCTTTGTGTGGAGATAGGCTTCTAGTTTTTCGATATCGATATCAATGCCTTTGGCCTGTGCTTCGTCCATCATGTTGATTACAAAAACAGCCGGTAAACCGAGATCTCTAGCCTGTTGATAAAGAATGATACCCCGTATGATCGTACTGGGTTCAGTAACGACCACAGTCAGGTTAGGCTTTAGATCATTGTTTTTTTCGCTTAATACGCGAAAAACAATTTCCTCATCGAGCGAGGAAGGGAAAAGAGTATAGGTGCCCGGCAGATCAACAATACGATAGGTTTTACCTTTTGCCTGAAGGGTACCTTCCCGTTTCTCCACCGTAATTCCGGGGTAATTGCCAACTTTCTGATGAAGTTTGGTCAAACGATTAAACAACGAGGTCTTGCCTACATTTGGGTTCCCCAAAAGGGCGATAACAGTACGTTCCATTAGCAGAGAGTTGCGGTGATTAGTTGTGCCTCAGTATGCCGGATAGCAACCAACGCATTGTTTTCTAAAATGCTGACACATATTGGACCGCCGAAAGGGGCTTTATGCTTGATCTGAATTCGAGAGCCGGGATAAAATCCTAATTCAAAAAATTTGGCGGGCAATTGCGAAGATTCTATCGTTTCGATAGTTGCAATCTCACCGGTTCTCAATTTGTCTAAGGGATGCTTTTCCTGCATGGAGTAAAAGGGTGTTGGATTAAAAAGAATAAGGACAAATATAAATAAATATTTAATTTCTTTAAATTGCGAGAACATTCAAGCTTATCAATACTTACTTATGGCAAAGATCGAAGATTTGGTCAAAGTTAAGGATTTTTCTACTCCTTGGCATCGTGCAACGATTAATATAGTGTACACGAGTAATTGGCTGAACCTGCTGCTGGAAAAACGCGCCGCAGCTCACCAAATTACCCTTCAGCAATTCAATGCGTTAAGGGTGTTACGTGGTCAATACCCCACTCCGGTTAGAAATAACCTGCTAAAGGAGCGGATGCTGACGCAAACCCCCGACGTCAGTCGATTGGTCGAGCGGTTAGTCAGTAAAGGCCTGGTGTCAAAAACTAAATGCTCAGATGACAAAAGAGCCGTCGATTTACTAATCAGTAAAACAGGACTTGCGCTTCTTGAGCAAATGGAAAGCGATATGATGTTAGACAACTTATTGCCTCATAACCTGAGTGCCGAAGAGTCACTTCTTCTTAGTAACCTATTAGACAAGTTTCGGGGACACGGATAGAGACGACCACCAGTTAGTGCTCATGCTCATGCTCATGTTCATGTTCATGCTCATCGTGAGGCAAATGATCGTGTTGTTCGGTATCGATCGAGTTGGGCTGATGGTGGCTATGATCATGACCGTCGAAAAGAAAATTTGCCAGAGATACCAAAACACCTAAAAGGACTGCGGTCATTTTCTTTTTGTTGAATGTATGGTGGTCGGCAGAGCCGGATTCAAATAGAATTGTCGTGGATATATGAAGGAAAATCCCAATGACGATCGCCATGATCTTGTCAAAATACTGCGAAACTTCCCCGATATCTCCAGCACTAATCGCATGGCTGGTCAAAAATCCAAGAGGAGTCATTGCTGCGAATACTGCGATAAAAAGTACGATCGTTTGCTTTTTTAATTGAGTACCGATAAGTAAGCTACCTAAAGCGAATGCTGCAGGGATATGATGGATGGCAATACCGAATACGAGTTCGTTCCGGTATCCCGAGGCGAGCGGAAACCCCTCGAGATAGGCATGTAAACAAAGACTAATTAAAATGGCTAACGGGAAAGCTTGGTGTTTGTGCTTGTGATTGTCTTGATGCAGGTGTCCATGTTCAATCCCCTGTGAGAAGTGTTCCAAAACCAGTTGAAAAAGAAAACCACCCAAGATAAACAAACCGATGATTTCGCCCGACGTCTGATGACTGTGGTATACCTCGGGGATTAAATGGAGCACCGTAATTGAAAACAGGTAGGCTCCACTGAATGACAATACTAACTTCAGGAGTTGGGTGTTGTCACGCTTGACAAAAAATACAGCTATGCCGGCGAGCAGCGCTGATACAAATAAGATCGTTACGATCAGAAAACTATTCATTCTGGCAAATTGTTAGGTTTTATTTCGCTAGCGAAAAAACGGGGATAAAATCGTTGGAATAGGTACCCCGTTCCTAGACCAATCAATGTTCCTAATATAGCGCCAGAGAGGATGTCCAATGGATAGTGAACACCAACGTAAATCTGGGAAAAGGAAATCGAAATTGCCCAGACCAGGCAAAGCCATAAGGCATGTCGCCATTTGCGTCTGAACAGGACAATCCAAAACATGGCCATGGCAAAATGGTTTGTAGCATGCGAGGACGTAAAACTAAACCCCGAGCCACAGCGTGCCCGTAGGGTAACCTCACTTTTAAAAACCACGTCATTGCAAGGGCGGACGCGCTTCACTGACTTTTTAATTAGATGCGAGGAGGTCGCATCAGAGATGCCAAATGTTATTAAAGTACAGGCCACAATTAAAATACCCGTTTTGCCATAATGCTTGATGAAAAATATAATCAAGAATAAGTACAGGGGAGACCACGTATATGGATTCCTCAATATGGGGAGTAACCAATCAAAAACTGGGTTGCTCAATCCGCGATTGATTAAAAGGAAAAGTTCCTGGTCGAACTGAATGATTTGCTCTAACATAGGTGCCTCGATAGAATGGTCTGAAGATAAGTTATCATATCAAAACTAAGTAAAATCACTGCAATGCTGGATTAAATTTTCAAAAGAAACAAAGTTGCAACAAATATAGAGTTTCAACCTAAAAAAAGAACAAAATTCTGAATAAATATTTAATATGTCTAAATTTACCGCAAACAAAAAATTCAAAATATGTCATTGATTAAGTCAATTTCTGGAATTCGCGGAACCATTGGGGGAAAACAGGGGGAAAACCTCACACCTATTGATATCGTCAAATTTACCGCAGCCTTCGGGAAAATGATCACTGCCGATAAGGACAATAAAAAGATTGTCGTCGGGCGTGATGCTCGTATGTCTGGTGAAATGGTGAATAATTTGGTGATTGGCACCTTACAGAGTATCGGTGTGGATGTTGTCGATCTAGGGCTATCAACTACGCCAACGGTGGAAATTGCCGTTCCGAAATTGAACGCCTCCGGTGGAATTATTTTGACAGCGTCACATAATCCCGGCCAATGGAATGCGTTAAAACTTTTAAACGAACAAGGTGAATTTATTAATGACCTGCAAGGGAAAGAGGTTTTACGCTTGGGTGAAGCGTTGGACTTCAATTTTGCCGAAGTAGAGCAATTGGGAACAGTGACCCAAGATGAATCGATGCTTGAACAACATATTGCGGATGTATTAGCGCTAGAATATGTCGACGTTGAGGCGATTCGAAACGCGAAATTCAAAATTGCGCTTGATGCTGTTAATAGTACAGGAGGTGTTTTCGTGCCTGCATTGTTAGATGCGCTAGGTGTTGAGACGGTCTATAAAATACACTGTGAACCTAATGGACACTTTCCACACAATCCAGAACCTCTTAAAGAAAATTTGACGGATTTGTCAAAGGCGGTCATCGCACACCAAGCGGATCTAGGAATCGCGGTTGATCCCGATGTTGATCGTCTTGTATTTATGATGGAGAACGGGGAGCTGTTTGGCGAGGAATATACTTTGGTTGCTGTATCGGATTTTATCTTATCGAACAAAAAAGGAAATACGGTTTCGAACCTTTCCTCGACCAGGGCTTTACGTGATGTCACGGAAAAGCACGGGGGAGAATATTTCGCAGCTGCTGTTGGTGAAGTGAATGTGGTAACCACCATGAAAGAGGTAGATGCGGTAATTGGGGGAGAGGGCAATGGGGGTGTCATCTATCCCGCTTCCCATTATGGGCGTGATGCACTGGTTGGCATTGCGTTGTTTCTAACTCATCTCGCGAAATTAGGGGTAAAAGTTTCTGACTATAGGGCTGAATTACCACAGTATTTCATGTCAAAGAACAAGATTACATTAACTCCCGAATTGGATATCGATCACCTTCTTGCAAAAATGCAGGAGAAATATGCGCATGAGAATCACTCGGTGATTGATGGTTTAAAGATTGACTTTGAAAACGAATGGGTGCATTTACGCAAATCCAATACCGAGCCGATAATTCGGATTTATTCCGAAGCACCCTCTATTGAGGCAGCTGAAGCGGTCGCTCAAAAAATTATAAAAGAAATAGAGGAAATCATCAGCTAAGTCCGGTTGATTTTCATTAAAAAACCACGCTGATGAGTAGTCCTCTGCGTGGTTTTTTAATGGTCGATCAGCGAGTTCGCGCCTCCCACGCATTTGCCAAATTGTAGGACGCTATAGGGGAACAGACGACCTAGAAGCTGTATTATGAAGCATTGGTGAACGTGCAGGTCTCTAAAAATAAATTCAAATAGTTTGCTACATTCTTAAAGATGTCGTATCTTTGCCACTCATTAAATATTAACAAATTTATTTAAATAACAATGTACGCAATAGTAAATATAGCAGGACAGCAATTTAAAGTTGCAAAAGACCAATACCTTTTTGTACACCGCTTACAAGGAGATGAGGGCGCTAGTATTGAATTTGACAATGTATTGTTAGCAGAAGACGGTGGTAAATTCTCAGTAGGTACGCCAAGTATCGAAGGGGCTAAAGTTTCGGCTAAGATCTTGTCTCATTTGAAAGGTGATAAAGTGATCATTTTCAAGAAAAAACGCCGTAAAGGATACAAAAAGAAGAATGGTCACCGTCAACAGTTTACTAAAATCCAGATTACTGGCATCAATTTATAATCGAATTTTTAATCAGACGCGAGTCTTAAATTAGAATACAGAAATGGCACACAAAAAAGGTGCGGGTAGTTCCAAGAACGGCCGTGAGTCACATAGTAAGAGATTAGGTATCAAAATTTTTGGTGGTCAACAAGCTATTGCCGGGAACATCATCGTTCGTCAGCGTGGGACTAGACACAATCCAGAAGCGAACGTAGGTATCGGTAAAGATCATACGCTATATGCATTGATTGATGGGAAAGTAGTTTTCCGCAAAAAGGCTAATAATAAATCTTATGTTTCAGTAGTACCTGCTGAGGAAAACAACTAAGATCTTGTTATAAAACAAATAATAAAGGCTGTCTGAATTTCCAGACAGCCTTTATTATTTCCAGTAATGACCAGTGAGGATCAGTCAGATCACGAGCACCGCAGGATATCACCTCTCAAGCATAACAGGCCGGTATATTCCCCATAATCACGTCAATAATCTCCGTTGCGAGAGATGAATCTCATGTAAGATAAACGTCCATCGATAACCCCGTGATCTTAGTACTTCCACGATCGTAGTCGTTAAACCTGAGATCAAACGATAACCGATTTTTGGAATCACTTGATGCGAAATGCTGGACGGTAATCGACGAAGATTTAACTCAAATTGCTCGAAATTGTCAACCTGCACCGGATACTAAGAAGATCGTTAAGAAATAGGCGTAATTTATTGACAACCTTTGCGGAGGGATCGTTTGCGGGCGGGGGGATCAGGAAGGCTGGCACACCTGTTCGGACAAATTCTGAAAGGACGCTTAGCGGAAATTAAAAGAAATCGCAATCACCTAAAAAAAAGAGAGGTAAAGTGTTGTTTTTTCAACATTTTACCTCCGTGTCCTGTGGAGAATATCGGATTCGAACCGATGACCTCTTGCCTGCCAGGCAAGCGCTCTAGCCAACTGAGCTAATCCCCCAGAGTGGTGCAAATATAATCAATTGTTTGAAAAATCCTATCTCAAGATTAAATTATATTTTAGGCCATCCGTCAAGGCAATTTCGCGCATGAAATTACTGAGTTTTTCGTAGCTAGAAGCCGGATATTGTCCTTCTCGGATCTCCAACTTTCTATAGCATTTCAGCTGCCCGTTTTCCAGACTTACACGGAATTGATAGTGTCCCATTGGAACGACTAGGGTACGATCAAAAGGGGCGATCAGCGGTAATACGTTATCCGGTAATTCGATCCATGTTTCATCGATATCTGTATACCCACGATTGATTTGAACAATTTGATTTCGACTACGCAGGTTTGGGATAGCCGAAGATCGGTTCATGAAGTTTGGGTAGATGGTCATATTGTCCGAATTGATAATTGAAAAGTTCTCGATATCGATCTCCAAAGATTCCGTGAGACTTGGGGTTTGAGACTTTTCTAATTGATATTGGACCTGATTAAAGTTGATTCTGTTGATATCATATCGTTGTCCCAGCCATTTTATTTGCGCCAATTTAGAACGGTCGATATTTTCGTAATGATTTTCAAATTGAGCACCTGCAAAGTAGGTTTCAATTCGCCCAGTTAGTTTACCTTGCCTGTCCAGTATCATATGCGCCTTACGATGCTGCAGATTGTCAGAATAACGATAAGTAGGCGTCCGCATAATCTTTCCACCTTCTTCTGTGCATGCTAGAACCAACCGATCATCCGTGAAACGTCCAAGATAGCCGAAAGGTATCGTTTGATTGGTGCATTCTAGCCATGTGGTATCGTTTGGGAACGGTAAACAAAGTATAATATGATTGCCATCAGTAATGTTCGCAAATTCCGGGTCTACGTCCATTTTTTGTGAACCTGCTTCTACGACACAATAGTAGGACGGGATATCGACTATATCGAGCAAGGCCTGCATGTAATTGACTAATCCCTTGCAGTCACCGTATCCCAGTTGGTCAACGTCTTGCGCAGGAACGGGTTCAAGGCCGCCTAGCCCAATTTGAATACTGATATAGCGAGTTTTATTTTGTAAAAAATCATAAATCGCCTTTGCTTTTTCTTTGCCGGTTGAGTGGTCTTCGGTCAGTTTGAGAATTTGCTGTCGGGTTGATTCCGGTAGCGTTTTTTTGTCTTTCAATAATGCCTGGTTTACCCAGAGACCGAAACTCGCCCAATCGCTGGCTTCTCCCTTTTTCTTGTAATATTCGAATTCCAGTGGGACTATTTCTACAGAAATACTCAATTCCTTACGGCTTGGGCTAAAAGGTTCCAGTCGACTTGCCGATAGATTTTCTACATTCCATTGATAAATTTTGACTTTGTCTGCTTCCTCTACGGTCGGTTCAACGGACAGATTTTTGCTGTTGATTCTAAGCTCAACATCGGGCTTGGTTATCATGCGATAGCTACTTTTTTCAACCGATACATTAGCAGCGTAATTAGGACGCCAGATGGGTATAGCTAAACTTTGCTGGTGATGGATTTCATATGCGTAGTATATCGTATAGGGATAACTTGGGGACCTAGGTGCGTGATGTTTGACTCTGCTGTCTGAAAACATACTCGTTTCATCGGATGCACTTAAATCCCTGAAATCCTTAAGGTCGAATTTACCGATACGATTTCCTTGACTATCTAAGAGTTCGCCTTTAATTTTTTTAATCTTGCTCGCTTTGTTATAATAGAAATAGATATCGCGATATTCCTCGCCCGCCGAGTTGTGAATGGTAATGGCCCGGAAGCCTGTTTCTATTAATTCGCCCGGCTTTTTTAAATGGAAAGTACGGTGATCGTCTCGAATCGTGGCGTTCGCCCTACTCAGCAACTCTTTGGGAATCGTGGATAGCTCATATTGACCGCTAACAGTCAAGCACTGGAGTAGAAGGAAAACTAGCCATATGATCGCTTGATTGCTCATATTTCTACTCTATGAAACTGGAAATCTTCCAATTGTTGTTGAATGATTCTAGCAAAAAGTTCTTTTAGATGAAAGTATTCTTCCGGGCTAAAAACAGCTTTATTGAGCGATAGACGCTGTTGCAGTATTAATAGTTGATTTTCAAAGGTCGATTGATAACTGTAGCCGGCAACTCCATCTGGCAAAGAAAGACCAGAGTTTTTCGGTTGGTGAACGAGGTCATAGCCTTCGGGAATTGAAATGGTGATATTAGAAACTTCAGATTGTCTGGCCCCTAAGTCAACGTGAAAATTCCGCGTTTGCAGTGTAAATGGATTGGAAGACAAACGGTCATAGATGATCGGATTGAGTAAAATCCTATTGTCGCTGAAACTCTGGTGCAAATCCAACTCAAAATTCAGTTTTTCGATAAACGATTGATCGAGATCGTTCAGATTTTCTATTTTACTGTTCAGAATTCGGATAGCAGATGTTTTTTCCACCAGATTATCTTCATATTCTTCGAACGAGGGGTAGTCGTCGATTTCGTTTCGTTTGTGTAGCGCGTTCAAGCCAGAATATATCCCGGTAATGGTCCCGGTAAGTGTCCCTTCTTTGGTGATTTTAGCAACAATATTGTAAATCGTCTTTGCCGGCACTTTATTTTCCAATGGCACCCAATCTGAATGTTTTTTGGAATAGATGACCCGGCCACGGTCATTCACCGAACGGATGGAAAGTTGGCCGAACGGGAGCCGCTTTTCTGAGGCATCCAAAAGGTGGTCTTCCCCGGCTATTTTTGTTAGACAAATAACCGCATTGAAATCAGTCAGAACAGGATTCAGAAGACCCGGAGTTCCATTCTGCCGGGTAGAGATAATCACCGGGTAGGCCTCAATCCCCGCGGCATTCAATCCGGCGATTAGGGCGAGATTGATATCGCCAATATTACCTTTCCTATTTTGCAGAGTTTTTTTTACCCCCTGTTCCGCATACTGGCCGAGATAGCCGTTCCAGTTGATATTTGATTGAATATACTTGTAAACTGCTTTCGCTTTCGCTAAGTCATCATTTGTCCCTTCCAAGATGGCCGGTAAAATCTCTTGGAATGCACGAATGTTTTTTAATTGACCACCGAAATCTGAATGTGCCAGAAGCTCGCGATCAATATCATTCCATTCCTGAGCAAAATTAACCTGGCGACCCTCTGGCGAATAGTATTTAGCCAGCTCATAATTGATGGAGGAGATGTAGTTAATCGGCGCCAGCATAAAAGCTTCCTCTTTAAATGCTGGGATATCACGCATGATGTATGTCATTCGAGAGCAATCCTGCCGAACACCGTTTAGTAAAAAATATTGGCGAAGCACCGAATTTTTTTGCTCAGTTAGCGGATAAAAACCCTTGAGGTTGGTATGGTAGTCAAAAGTAGCCGGAATAACGGCTACATATTCGCTGTATACCTTGGGCAACTCGGATTGAAAATACCAGGTTCTGAAGTTTCTGAAATTGGGGGATATCAGTGTATAACTATAATCAATGATTGAATTTTCCTTGATATTAGGTAGGGTAAATCGGGTGTCTTGACGATATGCGGTTACTTGGTCGGTAAAAATGGCATCCCGTGTCAATTCGTCGATGACCAGTCCTCCGCTTTCTAGGTTATAGGTCATTCCTTTAATATCCTGCACATATTCCGCCTTGGAACCATAGTTGTAAAGCGGAATTTCGACATTCGCGGCCTCAGCTCCCGGTTTATCTAAAATTTTAATTCGCACATGCCTCGTATGAAAGACCATTAAACGTCTATCGCCAGGACTGTACTGCAATTCGGTGCGCCCGTGCTCGTATAGCACGACCGCATGCGCAGAGGTGTCGATCTGTTTGTGATCGTTCGAGAATAGGGCGAGGTCTACTTTAGGCAATGGGTTCTCTTGTGCAACGCCCATAAAGCAGCAAAAAACAAGGCAAACGCCCGCTGAGAAGGATTTCATAATATGATTTGGTAATAACTTTTCCAAAAATAACGAAAATTTGTTACCGGACAAGTTGCGCGAATATTAAAATTTCTTGCGGTGGGGCAGTGACGAATTTTGATACCCTTAGTGTGGGAAAAAAAACAGTAATGATCTACGTTGAAGGTTGAAATGATTGGTCCAAAATAAACCGACAAACAAACTCGTTGGTATACTATATGCTGATGAATACCGTGCTATCTGCTGAATATCGCGGCGATTTTGATACATTTTTATGCGGCTAATTATACTTTACGATTCAAGCAATTGTTTCTCGTTTAGTGACGTATACTCACCGCCCAGAGCAAGGAGTTCTTGGTGTGTGCCTTCTTCGATAACCCTTCCTTGATCCAAGACGATAATGTGATCCGCATTTTTAATGGTCGAAATACGATGGGCAATAATGATTGAGGTACGGCCGTCCATGATGCGGCCTAGGTTTCGCAGAATTCGTTCCTCAGTCGCGGTATCGACCGCCGATAGGCAATCATCAAACATTAAAATGTTCGGATCTTTGACCAAAGCTCTTGCGATTGATAACCGTTGTTTCTGGCCGCCAGAAAGGGTGATTCCCCTTTCCCCAATATGGGTCTGAAAGCCATCCTCAAATCCGATGATGTTATCGTAAACAGCGGCATCTTTAGTGGCTTGTTCGACGACCTTCATATCGACGTTGTCAAGCCCGAAAGCGACATTTCTAGCAATGGTATCGGAAAATAAAAAGACCGATTGAGGAACAAATCCGATCTGCTCTCTTAGTGATTTCATTTTGAGAGACTTAACGTTGTTTCCGTCGTATTCGATTTGGCCGTGGTCGGCATCAAACATCCGCATTAGCAGGTTGGCGAGGGTCGATTTCCCGGAACCGGTTTTTCCGATAATTGCCATCGTTTTCCCAGCTGGAATATGAAAGCTGATGTCGTCGACGGCTTTGATGCCCGTATCGGGGTAGGTAAAGGAAAGGTTCGAGACTCGGATATCCCCTTTTAGTGGAGCGCTGACCGAACCCTCGTGGATTTCGGAATGCGTATCTAGAAATTCGTTGATTCTTTTTTGCGATGCGGCAGCACGCTGGATGAGTGAGGTGACCCAAGCCAGCGACATGGCCGGGAAAGTAAGTTGGTTGACATAAATGATAAATTCCGCAATATTACCGGCCGTAATATTACCCCGCGTAACTTCCAGTCCACCCACGTACACGGTAACAATCGTACTGAAACCAATTAAAAATATAATCAAAGGGAAAAACACGGCCTGTACGCGGACCAAATTAAGCGAGATATCCCTATACCGATTGCTCTCACTTTTAAAGGCGTCCATTTTATCTTGTTCTCTGGTATACGTCCTGATGACACGGATTCCCGAGAATGTTTCCTGTACAAAGGATGAAAGACGAGAGAGTTGGCGTTGAATCCGTTCACTCCGACGGTTGATCACTTTGTTAACAAATAAAATCAATATTGAAATAATGGGTATCGGGATTAACGAATAGGTAGCTAATGTAGCATTAACATTGTACATCGCGTAAATAATCATAACCGATAACACCAATGTATTGATAGCATACATGATCGCCGGCCCGAGATAGTTTCGTACCTGATTTACGTCCTCGGTGGCCCGGTTCATTAAATCACCCGTATTGTTCTTTCTATAAAACGTAAAATCCAGATTTTGGTAATGCTGATAAATTTCGTTTTTAATATCGTACTCAATATGCCGCGAAGTTAAAATTAGCGTTTGACGCATTAAGAATAAGAAGATACCCCGTAGCAACGCCAATGCTAGAACGATTAATCCGAAAAACAAGAGGCTTTTACTAAACAACTGATAAATAATATCTTGTCGCTCGAAACCATCGTAAAGACGATATAGATCAATATTATCTTTAACAAGATCGAATGCCTCTCGGATAACCTGAGCCGGCAGAATCCCAAAAAAATTGGAAATGACCACGAATATTACACCGGGGATCATTCTCCATCGGTATTTGTAAAAGAATTTATTCAGGTAAGCCAGATCCTTCATCTCCACAAAAGTAAGTGATAATTTTTGAATAAGCCACCACTTTTCAGCGGATTAATGAAGGAAAGATAGAAAAACTAATATTTTGCCCTGTTTAGCTGAAGAACTAAATAATTTGCTAATTTTGTACCTGTAAATTGTGTTTACTTCTATGCAAAAGGAAACGACCTCGCTATTTGATTTGATGAGCACTTCAGATCATCAAAACGTTTTTATCTGTAACGATAATGAAATCGGACTGAAGGCAATCGTCGCGATCCACGATACGACCTTAGGACCTGCCATCGGTGGCGTGCGTATGTTGCCCTATGGAACCGAAGGAGAAGCCATTGAGGATGCATTGCGTTTATCCAAAGCCATTACCTATAAGGCATCGCTGGCCGGACTGAACTTAGGTGGCGGTAGTGCAATTATCATTGGTAACAATCGAACAGAAAAGACCGAAATACTGATGCGTCGTTTCGGACGGTTCATCAATGGACTTAACGGCAACTTCATTGCATCTATTGACGTGGGCACCTCTCAAAAAGATTTGGAACATATTCGTACCGAAACGGATTTCGTTGCCGGGCTTCCGGTTTCCATGAACGGCGCAGGTGAGACGACGGTGTTTGCTGCCAAGGGTGTTTATTTTGGGATTAAGGCGGCCATCAAAGAACTTTACGGGGACGATAATTTAGCGGGCAGGAAAATAGCTGTGCAAGGTGTGGGAAGTGTAGGCGAGCATTTGGTTTCGTTATTGAGAGCGGAAAATGCCCGGGTTTATGTCTCGGACATGACGGAGGAACGAAAGATGAAAATTGCCGCTAAATACAAAGCTGAACCAATTACTTACGCGACTAGCTTTGAGTTAGATGCCGATGTTTACGCCCCCTGTGCGCTGGGAGGAACGGTTAATCCTGATACCATTCCACGGATGCGCTGTAAGATAATTGCAGGGTCCGCTAATAATCAATTATTGGAAGAGGAACGTACCATCGAGATGTTAAAAGAGCATCAGATTCTGTATACTCCGGATTTCCTGATCAACGCTGGAGCGTTAATCAGTTGTTACTCCGAGTTAGAGGGCTATGGTGCCGATCGTACCGAACATCTAATCCGACATATCTACACAGCCACCAGACAGGTAATTCAAACAGCTCGTGAGCTGGATATCTCGACGCATGTAGCTGCCAAACAGATCGCTGATAAACGCATACAGGATATAAAAAAATTGAAATAAGTAATTTTGTTAAATAGTATAATATCGTTCTTTATCAAATTCGTCGTTCTTTATAAATCATTATGCTAAATAGAAGACACCTACGGGTCAAGGCCATGCAAACGTTGTATGCCTACAGTTTGTCGGAAGACAAACACAATATCATGAGCTTTGAAAAGAGTCTGTTGAAAAGTGTGGAGGAAGTAGATGAAATGTATCTTTGGACACTCAATCTTCTAGACGAAGTCGCTGAATATGTGTTAATCGATGTGGAAGGGATTGCCAATAAATGGATTCCAACCGATAAAGATGAAACATTCTCCTCGACAAAACTCAACAGCAACACGTTTATAGAATCCCTTAGGCAGAATCGGAATTACTTGGAGAAAGTGAAACGCTTTAAAGTGAACTGGAACTTCGATCCAGAAATCGTTCGTTCTGTGTTTGCGCAATTAAAGGACTCCGAAGCGTATCTTGAATACCTTCAGCTCGAGGACCGATCGATCGCAGCCGAAAAAGATATCATTAAGTATATCTTCAAAAAGATTATTTTGAAATCACCCGATATTGAGCAGACCTTTGATCAGCGTTTTATCAACTGGCAAGTTGACAAAGAGGTGTTACAAGCGATGATCGCTAAGACGTTTAAAAACTTCAGTAATGAAGTTCCCGCGAAGAACCAGTTGGCGGACTTGACACCCAATTGGATTGAAGATCGAGATTTTGCGGTAGATTTATTGAGAAGGTCAATTAAATATGCGGCGGAGTATCAGGAACTTATTGTAGGAAAAACAAAAAATTGGGAATCTGATCGAATTGCTTTAGTGGATACCTTATTAATTCGAATGGCCATTACAGAACTCCTCAATTTTCCGACTATTCCAGTTAAAGTGACAATGAACGAATACATTGAACTTTCCAAAGCCTTCAGCACTGAAAAAAGTAGTATTTTTATCAATGGGATCCTTGATAAGATTTATAATGAATTACGCGAACAGGGTCGGATACGAAAAGAAGGCCGGGGATTGATATCATAAATTGAATAACATGAAGAAACTAATTTTATTCCTCTCTGCAGGTTTGTTTGTTTTAACGTCCTGTAACCAAACGAATAACAGTCAACAAGATGACACAGCAGGAAATACGGGATCAACCGATGTCGCGGAAGGCGAGGGGATAGGGCGTATGGCGTTTGAAGAAACGGTCTTTAATTTTGGAAAAATTAAAGAGGGAGAGGTGGTTAACCACACGTTTAAATTCGAAAATACGGGTAATCATCCCGTTATTTTGGCGCAGGTGTCAGCAAGTTGCGGCTGCACGACACCCACGTATACAACCGCCCCAGTTTTGCCAGGAGAGACTGGTGAAATTGCTGTTGAATTTAACAGCACAGGACAAATTGGTCAACAACAAAAAATCATTACGATTGCCTCGAACGCGGAATCGAACATAACAACGGTTCAATTGAAGGGTGAGGTAGAAGTACAATAATTCGTAACCTATAAATTTTAATATACAGATGATTTCAACTATTTTATTACAAGCAGGCGGTGGATTCACTCAGCTTATTCCAATGGTGTTGATAATTGTGGTATTCTATTTCTTTATGATTAGACCACAAATGAAAAAGCAAAAAGACCATAAAAAATATATTGCAGAAATAGATATCAACACTCGAGTGGTTACCACGGCAGGAATTCACGGTCGAATTGTGGAAATTGCCGAGAAAACATTTTTGATTGATGTGGGTTCCGGTGTAAAGATGCGTTTCGATAAATCAGCGGTGTCTTTGGAAGCCTCAAAAGCCTTAAATACCGAGAAACCCGCCTAAAAGAAAAAGAAATTACCAAAAAGTACAACGTTTAGTCTATTTAGTCAAATAACAGATGTTGTACTTTTTGGTCTTCCCCTTTTGTGTTTTCTATTCTCGTGGGATTTCCAAAAGTCTTATTTCTGACATTTCGAAATTATTAACACCCGTGAGTTCCAACATGGAGAATCGATAATAGTTATAGGGGATTGAATTATCAAAGATGAAGGTCCTAGATAGTTGTCGGTTTTCCCAAGCCTGATCTACACGTTCGTCAATAACCGTCCAATTTTCCCCATCAACGGAACCCTCTACTATCCATCTTTTGGGATCGCGCTCAGGGGCATCATTACCTGATGTCATGCTGTATCCATTGATAAGTTGCGGTTCTTGGTAAGCAAATGTCCAATTTAATGCGGTGCCGACATTCCCTAAGAACACCTTCGTTGTCGTGTTGTTATCGATAAGCTTCTTAGAGCCCTCGTTTCCGTCAGCGCCCCCACCGTTTTCATGGGAAATCTCGAAAGTATTGTCTAGGTTCGTCACATCTTTAATCAAACCCATTTCAGCAACAAATAGATCAAGAAACACCTGGGACTGTTTAGGGGTAGTGAGTTTCAATTTTATTTCTTTGAACGTTCCCGGTTCAAATGCCAGATCGATGGATGGTTTCGTGCTGAGTGATGGAGCCCCATCTTGGTAGCCATCCAACCACTCAGTTGTTTCAATCTGCATATCGGATGCGTAGGTCAGACGTAATTGTCCGCTGCCAGATCGCTCCGTATTGACTTGAATCAGGCTCGACGGAGATATCTTGATCGTTTCTTCCCGCTGGGCCCAATATCCCTCACCATTGAGCACAATTAATTTGACAAGGTAGGTACCCGTTTGTAAAAAGGTATGAATTGGTGAGACCTCGGAAGAGGTGCTATCATCTGCAAACGCCCAACGTGATTCCTGATGGTCAGTGGATTGATTGTTAAATTGGAACGTGAAAGGATCATTGTCATCCACGAGTGAAAAATCGAAAGCAGCGGTCGGTTTGGGCTCGTTTTCGACAATCTGTGGCACCTCATCATCTTCTTTGTTACAAGCGGAGAACAGGAGCAGTAACGATAGCAATAAATAGCTTGTTTTTAATAGTTTCATGGTTTCTAGTTTCGTTTGTTAAGGTATTCTGATCATTCTCCATTCGGCCATTTGAAACGCACTACTGTCCCATGTTCCTGTCAGGTGCAGTTTGAAGTGCGTATAGGCAGTCGGGAATTCCACATTAAAACGACGAGTCTGTCTTCGTTCGTTGAATTCCTCACCCGAGCGTACATCAACGACTTCCCAAGTAACACCATCATTGGAACCGTAAAGTGTCCACACGCTCGGATCACGTTCTTTGGCATCGTTACCCGAGGTGAATGTATAGGCGCCAATTTTCTGTGCCGTATCGTAGACCAATACGCACTCCAGCTCAGAAAAGCCACCTAACAAGAATTTGCTATCGTAATTGTTATCGATCAGTTTCGATGCGTTTTCATTTTCATTGCCGTCGTTATCTCGGCTGACGCTATACTGTGCGTCATTGGTTACATCGACTTCGACCACATTTTCCGAATCGATCAACAGTATACTGTAGCTTTTTTGGGGGTTAATAACGTGTAACGTTGACGAGGTGAGCTCGACCAATACCGCTAACTTTTTATCGACGTACTGTGAAATAACTGACCAAGGTACGGTGAGTTCCAATGTGGCGTTTTTACTATTGCTTGGCACGCGTACTTCCCCCGGGACGGTGTATTGGTCAGGAAGAAGAGCTACTGTATTGGTGGGTAATACGCCATCTCCAATCAATTTTTCGATCGTGTCCGTAGAAGTTGCCACCTTGACAGTAAACGCTGCTCCAGGAAAACTAGCCAAGCTGATGCCAACCGGGAAAGTTAAGCCTGTGGAGGAGCTTTCGTAATTGATCTGGCTTTTTGCTTCCAGGACTTGCCCAGCACCATTGGTTAAGCTAATGTAGTGTATATCAGACTCGTCAATTAGTTCATCAACCCGCAGTATGAGGATACCGGTAGCATTGCTGTCATCAATTTGGTTCCCCTTACCCGCATCGGTTAAATTATAGCCGATAACGATATGCTGACCATAATATTTTTCTACTTCTGTACGTCCGATGATCACCTCAAAGACTGCAGAATCTGCTCCGAAATCTACTTTTGTAGCATTCGACAGTGAAATAGCTTCACTCAGGATAGCCACATGATTTGTCGATAGATTATTTTTTTCAATATGCGCTACGGCAGCCTCTTGGTTGACAGCCAAATTCACTTCGAAAGCTTTGGAGGCCGGCGAACTGAGTTTAATGCTGACCGGTACGGTCACCTGTGCGTTAGTTTTCGATACCGATCCAGCGAGATTTCCCGAACCGACGGTTGTGGGTACGCTTGGTTGCAACTGAAATTCCGCCAGTGCATCGTCCTCGCAGCCGAGTAGGCTGATGCATACTAGCGTTGCTAGGCCAAAAAGGACATTAAGGTTAACTATATTTTTCATAGTTTTCGGTTTATTCTCTATTTGGTTTGCTAATTATTTATCGATCCAAACTCGTCCATCTAGACCCCAGCTTAATTGTCTGGGTATTTTCAACCAACTGATGATCTGTGTGGCTACATCCAAGTTTCTAGGCACAGTGGCACTAAGAGCGTCTGAAGAGGGGGCACAGATAAAATCGTCAAGTTGAGTGACCGGATAGTCGGTTTCTCCGGTTGACAAATGTGCCTGGAACGGACCTTCATCCATAATGGTGTTATTTTCGATACTATTCATCGGCCAATAGGCCGCCAGAAAATCCATATTGGGGTGATTGGGATCCAGTCCCAATTCGCAACTATATTGTTTGATCGTTTCGGGTGAAAGAGCGGCTTTCCAGAACTTCACGTCGGCAATATAACCATCGGATCGCCAGTCATTTTTGTTGTCTAAATAGCCGATCCGAAAATTGGCAGATGAGGTAATTGATCCCCATCCGGTAATGTCACCTTCTTTAGATAATTCCCCATTGGTAAAGAGTTTTACTCTGCGGACACCGTCTACGGTCTGTCCGGTGATCGCGATAGAATTCCAGGTGCCTCTATTCATGTTGGTTTCGGCCTTTACCTCCCCAGTGCCTTGATCACCCCGTGCATTGAATATCCACGATTCACCGGCCAAGTGAATAACCCATCCGATGCCATCAGTTTCGCGATCCCAATCGGGTTGCCAATGCTTTCGTTTTCCGATGATCGATGGGTAGCTGAAACTGTAGTTGTTGTTCGGACCTTTATTTTTTTTGATCTTAAGCTCGATTGTAAAGTCATCGTTATCTAAATTGAAAACGCTATTGTCTCCAGAATCCAGTTGGGCATAATTTTCGCCTTGGAAATGGATGAAATCACCAATATACTTATTGCCAATAAACGGCTTTCCGATAAACCTCGTGTTAAATTTAGGCGAGTAGATGACCGTAAATGTATTCACTAGAGGATTACTGAATATGGTGTTATCATTTTGAGAATCCGGAATTTCAAAATCCCCTCCTTGACTGGAGGTAATGATCACCATCCAATTTTCCTGTTCATAATTCGCTCTGGCCTCAAGTGCTTGCGTGATTTCGCCTACCTGGCTGTCAAATTTTTCAATGGCGGCTTTATAGCCGGGTTTTGAGCTGTCATAGCCTCCTGTGGCGCCCGCGACATCGACCTCGGTGAAATGTCCAGTTATGAACGAAAGCTCCTCCTGGCCGAGTGCTTGGATGACTTGACTGGTGACCTCCTGGTCGTTCGTTACCTGTTGATTCTCAGTATCGTCACCAAAATGCTCAATAAACGACGAGTTCGAACTGATAAGGCTCATGCGAATGCTGTCTTCGCTGCTTTCTTTTATCCGATTAAATAGGAGCGGGTAGGCTTCAAATTTGTTGTTGTCAAAATTGTCGTCCAAGACCCCGTGTTTGCTATAATTAACGCCGGTAAATAGGTTGGCCCAATTCGACGAAATACCCGCCGCATTTTCCTCACTCAAGGACGTCCATGAGTAAATAGAATTCGGCAGTAAACTGTTAATGTTACTGATGTTGGACGTTCGGACCGACTCGCCACGAGCACCGTCAACGATGAGCAACAAGACCTTCGGGGTTCCGTAGATAACATCTACAGAGTCCGACGTGTTTTCGGGGATAACCTTACTAAATTCTTCCTGACACCCGACCAATTGAAGCGCAAGTAGCGCAATTAGCCAAGCGGAAATCGACTGTAATATTCTTTTTTTCATCATCTTAGATTTATTCAATGATAATTCGCGTTATATTTCTTGCCTCCTGATTATCGAATTTGGAAAACTCGCCGAGCAACAATAGTGCTCGCTTTCCGTCGTCAGATTGCGTCTCAATCACCTTATTCAAACTGCCAGAAAAGTAGCCCGAATTGTTCATCCCGGGAACCAAATCACCTTGGGAATCCATAATCAAGAAGCCACTACGAGCAATACCGTCATATTCTCTAAATCCGCCAGATGCGACAATCAGACCGTCATCCAACTGTTTGGCATAACTCGGGTAGCCCTCTGCGAAATCTTTTACCTGAAAGTTTTCATCGATAGTGCCATCCGCATTTAGAAGCACCATTTTAGGTGTCGATTGCCCGTTGAATGTCTTAAAATCGCCCGTTACCAGGTATTGGTTGGTCATGCGATTATAGGTTACACTATAGATCATATAGCTGGCGCCCTGACCATCTGGATTGAATGTATTATCCAGTCGCCCATCCGCATTTAACCGAGCGATGTAGCCCCGGGGTTGACCATCGAAGGTCGTAAATCCACCGTAGACCAAAAGCTTTCCTTTCAAAGCCCCCGATTCGTGATACACCCCGGCGGTGCTACCGTTAGCTCCCGAAAGCGCTTTTCCTCCTTCGAACCTGAAGGTACTATCTAGGGTGCCATCCAAGTTGAGTAAAGCGACCGAACGGATCTCAGTGCTATCTAGGATCACCGAGTCCCTGGTTTCCATGAAATTCGGCTTCCCATATATCCGATGGATGTGAAATCGGAAGGACCCCACGGCCAATATTTTGTCTTGATGTTTGAAGATATTGGCCACAGTACTGTTAAATCCGCCGTTAAACTTTGGGTAATATTTGGTCGTATCCGACTGGTCCGGACGACGGAATGGTTTAACGGCCATGGTATCGATTCGCCCGTTTAAATCGATTCTTGTAAGATTCGAGATGTGGTCAATTCGCTGATCAAATCCAGAAAACGAACCGGCCAAATAATAGTTGTTTTGTACCTGGACGATATCGTTTAATACACCATTTGCTCCGGTTCCAACCCGAAACGTGGCGTCGTATTCCCCATTGCGGAACGTACGGACAATACGATTATTGGGTTTAATCAATCCCTTATTTTCGTAATTGGTAAATCCACCAATGAAAATCCGCTTATCTTCGGGAGTGATGAACATGTCCATAATATTACCCCCAGTCGCGCCGTAGGTTGCCGCCCAAGTCGGATCTAACTGGACTTTTCCAAGCACCTTGAATTCCGGACCGTATATAACGATATCGCCGACTCTAATAGACGTAACGCCCGTGCTGGCGAAACTCGGCACACGTACGGTAACCTCGTCCTCGGTGATGGCTAAAATTTCGCCGATTTCACCGTTAAATGTGAATTGAGCTTGGTCTTGATATTCACTTAACCCACTCACGCTAAATTTGACTTCCGTGCCTGGAAGCCCCTCTTCAGGTGTCGGTCTTTGCGTTCGTTCGATGACGATACCTAATGGACTGGCACCGTCTTGGTAGGGTTCAGAATAGAATTCGACTTCTCGAGAACACGATAATGTAATCAAGACGAACAACGTTCCGAAAAAATATTTTGATAGCTTTATCATAGTTCTAGCGTTTGCTTTGGACAACATCATTTACAAATTCCGACGAATTATCATTGTCCAACCCAAAGCTGGTCATGATATAGTTCAAGACGTGAATCACGCCGTTCGTGGGTTGTATATCGGAGGTGGAAACCGGATAACTTCGGTAGAAATCGGGGTCCGATTCATCGGGATAATAGGTGAGGTATAGTTGCCGGTACCCCTTATATTTGAGTCTGGCGATTTCATTACCTGAACCATCATATTGTACCACATCGTTGTAGACCACACCGATATTTGATACGTTCCCTGAATGCGAAATATAATTTTGTCCAGGATAGGTATTCCGTAGTGAAAAATCTATTTGGGGGTAATTTTCGAGCTTGTTTTTTCCAGGAAACATATATTTCAACAGATGCTTCCTCCAAATGGTAGAATCAATGTCTGCCAAGTTTTCAATGGTATCTAAGCCATTGTAGAATAAGGTTGAATTCAAACCATATCGACGGCTCTCGCCAATGAGATCCTTTATGTCGGGGTCACTAGGCGCGAAAAAAGTAAATTCTTCCTGCTGAAATGTTTCTTCAAGTCCGGCTAATTTGATGACCTGAACGATGGAATCAAACAGTACAGGTTTGGTTTCCAAATACGCTAAAATGCTTCCATCAAATTCCGCTTGTGCTATGCCACCGTCTTGATAGTAGTCATCCTTACTACAGGAAGTCATGAATAGGAAACAAAACAACGATAAGATAAGGTGATTGATTTTGAGTATATTTTTCATAGTTAGCGTCCAATTGAAGTCCAATACTGATTGAGTTGCATATTCGGATTATTCTGTAGTGCCGAGGAATGAATCGGCCAGGTCCAAGCGCCACGATTGAACTGATCCAGGGTCAGCGGACTCATTGTCCATTCTGAATTCAGTATCCGACGCGTACGAATGAGGTCAAAATAGCGATGTCCCTCGCCAATCAATTCCCGGCAACGTTCCAGGTAGATGAAGTTTCTCAAGTCCGCGCCGCCGCCACCTGAATACGGGGGGGCCTGTGCACGATTGCGAACTAGATTGACAGCTGCGATCGCTTCGGCCTCCATTCCCCCCAATTCTGCACAAGCTTCAGCATACAACAGTATCGCATCGGCATAACGGAAAATTGAAAAGGTGTTGTCGGGATTTTTATCTTCATTTCCAGACGCATATACGTTCGTGCCAAATTTTCGAAGCACAAACTGACCGTTATCTGAGGTGATATCTTCGAACCACAATTGTCGACGCTGATCGGCATCACCCTCTGGAAAGATTTGATTCATATAAATGGAGGAAAAATAGCAGTGGCTTATTTGATTGGTGAAACGTGGAAACTTGTATGGCCAGCGAAGGAAATGATCCCAAAAGGGAGCGAGTGAGGCTACATCATCACCATAATTAATACTTTTGTAGAATTCGAATAAAGATTCCTCGCTACGTCCTTTTGTGACCATTGCCCAGTTTTGATCATTGAATGGACCGACAAGTTGATGTTGCTTACTGTCGATTAGTTCTTTGCCTAATTTAATGGCCTCATTGAGGTACTGCTGCTTGTTGCCACTATCGAAGTTGCTGTTCCACATATTCATGTGCATTAACAAGGCAATGATACCACCTCGAGCGGGCCGCGACCCACGCATAGCCGGATCATTATACGTCCACGGCATTTGATCTTTCAAAGGAAGAAGTTCTTGAATGCAGTTATTGAGTACCGTCACCATATCCTCCCGGGCCAGTGCTTCGGTGTGATAGGATTCGGTATAGTAGGGGACATCCCCGTATAGTCGGGTCATCCAAAAATAAGTGAAACACCGAATGAAGGTAGCTTCCGCTACATAACGATCCTGTAATTGTCCTTCAACTCCAGGGATACCTTCATGCAGTTTTTCAATTAAGATATTGACACTTTGTATAACCTCATAGTATTTTTTCCAATTGGTAATCACACTTAAATTATACCAATCGAATTGGGTGGAATTGATGGCGGTTAGTAGATCGTTTTGTCCCAGTGCTTCTATGACGAGTCTTTGAGACCGGTTATTGGCTCCCTCTGCCACAAAGATTTCTCCAGATCTAGCCTCACCGATGGAGCCCATAACCCATGTTTCATTGATTTTGTCAAAGAACCTGGCATAAATGAAAGCCAGATTAGATTCTACGTCATCTTGTGATAGGTAATAGTTATTTCCCGTCAAACGGTCAATCGGCTGAACATTTAAATAGTCTTTACATCCCAATAGCGTTGCGGTAAGTAGAATTCCAATTCCAAAGGCGGCTATTTTATTTTTTGTTAAACTCTTCATAATCATTAGAATGAAATGTTGAAACCAAGTGTGTAAGTTCTAGGAACAGGATAACCATTGGATTGATCGCGTCCTAGGTTCGTGACATTTTCCGGGTTAGGTCCAGAATAGCTCGAGAAGGTGTACACGTTCTCGGTGGAAGCGTATACACGTAATCGTTGTAGATTAAAACGTCGTAGAAAATCCCGATCAAATACATACGCCAAAATAATGCTGTTAATTTTAAAATAACTTCCATTTTCCTCCCACAGCGTCTGATCGTAGCGGAAAGGTTGAACGCTGCCATATCGAGAAAAATCGTAGGGATAAGGATATTTGGCCACATCCCCCTCTTGACGCCAAATGTCCAGATCATTTATAGGAACCACACTGTTTGACCCTAACGGATCGCCGTATAAACGCAAACGTTGCGCGAGTGCATAATTCATAATGGTACGCTTGAGTGTGTAGGATGCTGCTAGCGAGAATTGAAAATTTTTGTATTGCACAGAAGTTTGTAAACCGCCAGTCCACATGGGCTGCGTGTTACCGGCCCGCGTATAGTCGAGTTGATCAAGGACATAATCACCGTTTCGGTCAACAAATATGGGGTCTCCGGCTTGAAAAAAGGTTCCATCAGCTGTGCGATAACGCAATCCGGTGACGGGATCAACGGGTACCTCATCATCGGTTGCGTATACACCAACATTTTGGAGCAGGTAGTTCGATAGCGAGGATGTGCCTACCCGGTTCACCATGTGTAGCTGATCGGTATTATCATCCCAATTAATGAACTGGCCTCGATAAACGCTCGGTAGCTTCAGTAATACATCCTTGTTGTATGCACCGATTAAGGTCATTACCCAGGTGATGGGGCTACTCGGAGAGAGTGGACGAACATTCAGGGCCAATTCGTGTCCATAGTTCGCTAGAGCCGCATCGTTCGAATGTAGTTTTTCGAATCCGTTTGTGTTGCTCAGATAAGACTCGAACAGCAAGTTCTCCACTTTTTTGTAATACGTGTCGTAGACTAGGTCTGCGCGGCCATTGAAAAAATTCAAATCTAATCCAGCATTGTACTGCGTGGAGGTTGTTGGTTTGAGATCTGGGTTTGGAATGAACTCGTAATTGATACCGATCCCGTTGACTTGATTATACCGTCCGGAAATATCATATTTACCATAAACCCGTTCCAAGGTGCTGGTTGGCATCACGTTGACGCCCCAGGTAAAGCGTAGCGAGGCCAGATTCAGCCACGGAATAGCTTCAATCCAGTCTTCATGGTGGATGTTCCAGCGAAGTCCAACGGACGGATTCCTCGTGTATAAGTTTTCAAACCCGTTTGCTGAGGAACCATCAATCCGATAGGACAGATCCATAACATACCTACTTTTATAATTATAACTGGTAGCTAATACGAAGGAAAGTGCTTTTTCATTCCGGAAATTATTCAAAACCCCACCTCCGCGAGAGAAGTAGCCATCCGATCCAATTGGTCCTTCGTACTGATCGTTCGGTGTACGGACTTGTTTGGTAATGGTGTTTTGCCGGGTCGCATGACGCACTTCGTTAAATAGGTTGATGAAGATGTCGTGATCGTTGTTGAAGGTCTTGGAATAGGTTAAAATATTCCGATTGTAAAGATTGGACTCTCTTCCTGAGAAAGAGTAAACTTCCGAAAATTGTCCAGCTGCGGCTGCAGGAGTGAATTTGTCCTCATTATTGGAAGCAAATTCATAGCTTAATGCAGATTGCAATCGTAATCCGTCGATAATTTCGAATTTACCTTCAACATAGGGACGAATGAGCTTGGAGCTGTTGTCATTCTTGGTCTGTATAGCTGAGATATAGGAAGAGGACGCAGAATAGAATCCGGGTGGGGGTAAGAGCGTTGAATTCATCCCACCGGTAGCGACACCGGTTTGCAGAATACCGGTGCCATCACCTTTATTTTGTTTCCCAAGTTGTGCGAAGACCTGTCCGGTAAATTCAAATCGAGGCGAAGGACGATAATCCATGCGCAGGTTTGCTGAATATCGGTTAAAACCCGTGTTACGAATGACACCTGTCTCCCCATAATAACCTAAATTACTTTTATAGGAAAGGACTTGATTCCCGCCATCTAAACTCAGGTTGTGATTTTGGTTGAAGGTCGTCTGATAGTACAGGCTTTGCCAATCCGTCGAGTTATTATAGTACGAATTCAAGCTGTCGGCCAATCCTGGATTGTCCATAATGGCATCTATTTCGGCCTGTGTTCTGGCATTGTTGAGAATTTGTTGCAGTTTGATCTGACGTTCTAAATTTCCACCCAATGTTTCACGAAGTTTCGGCGGTGCTTTAATAAAGGTACTATGGGTATAGTTAATCCGGGGAACCTCGGAATTCCCTCTTTTTGTGGTAATGATAATTACACCATAGGCCCCTTGAGAACCATATAATGAAGTGGCCTGCGCATCTTTCAGTATTTCAATAGTCTGCACGTCTTCAGGTGGAATTAAGGATAATGGACTAATACCAGGACCTTGTTGTTGCAATCCAAATTCTGCTGCACGATCCGCATCCATCGGGACGCCATCGATCACATAGAGGGGAGAGGTTGGCATTAATACAGACTCGCTTCCACTTCCAGTGGTTGTCAGATTGGAAATACCACGTATTTGTGTGGAACCTCGGAATCCGGGTGCTCCGGTGTTAACCTGGATATTCATGCCGGGGACTTTTCCTTGCAAGAGTGATTCAATATTTGCTGTCGGAAGGTCACGGATATCCTTTTCACCTAAAGTGACTGAAGCCCCAGTTTGTGTTTCCTTTTTCCTGGACACGTACCCACGGACAACGACTTCCTCGACTTGGTCTTGAGTAGAACTGAGTTGGATGGTTAAGGTGCTTTGATTTGCCTTTATGGTGACCGTCTGATCGCTAAATCCGACCCCCTTGAACACCAGTCTAGTATTGGCCGGTACGCTGATCGAGAAAGCACCACTATTACCTGTAGCGGTAATTGCCCGATTGGTTGACGCATTTAGAATAGTTATTCCTGGAATACCATTGTTGGATTCATCGACGACGCGTCCGGTAACCTCTTGATTTTGGGCGGAGGCTATCTGTATAGCAAAAATCCCAATGGCAATTAATATGATAAGTTGCTTTAATTTCATAAGGTTAAATGGTTTATTCGTCCTCAAATTTTGGGTTTTCATTCCGGAAGTGGAACACAATTTCCCAATCCCCTGGTTTGTATATGTTGAAGTTTAGTCCGAAAGAGGACAGTGATAGAGAGCCTCCGAATCCGATTCTGGAATAAGCGAATTCGAGTTGTGCAGAGCCCCCTCCATCGCTATAATCAGTTCGGATGTTCGCAAGCGGGATAGGATAGGCCACATCATATTGGACATAACTTTCGCCAATCTCTTTGTTAAAGCCGTGTACCAGTTCATCCCATTTGGTTTCATTAAAAAGGGCCGGATTGAAATATTCTCCGTCTCTCCCCATAAATCGGAACCGGAGATTGTGCCCGTTACCACCCTCAAAAGGTCGGATATAGACGACGATGTCTTTTTTCTCCGTATTGTTGACTAAAGGCAGTTCGCTACCTTCACCGATGACGTTGGTGATGACGCTGGGAATAATGTAGTCTTGGCGAGTGGTGTCTCGAGGACGTTGCGGATCGGGTGCAGTACCGCCAGTATAGGGATTGATATCAGTATCTGGATAATAGGGGCGTTCCCGCCAAGGGATGACTTGAAAATCTTTGATAAGACGTACGCCACCAGAATTACTTACCTTCAGATCAAAAAACCGAACATCTTGAGTACGCAGGACGGTATCAGCGGGACGAGGAGTAATGAGCTGCTCGGTCGCCGATGACCAGAGAATAAAGCGGCCATTGCTGTCCACTTCAAATGCCGGCTTTTCGACCAATTGTCGTTTAGCCTCTATTTCTTCCAACGAGGTCTCCAAACCGTCGTACTCACCGATCCATTCGTAAGTTTGGACGGTCGTAAATAAATCGGTAAACGGCCGCCCGTCTCCATAACGCGGATTGACGATTTCAAACTGCAGGGGCAATGTTGAGTTATCAGCCTGCAGGGAGGTCATTAAATTGTTCCGCCCTAAAACCGGTTCAATCACCTTCTCCAAGTAATCGATGTTTTCACTAATAAAATCTCGGTCTTCGGGCAGGTCATATAGTTTTGAGCAGGAACTCAGCACGACCGTGCTGGTCATGCCAAACAAGAGCAGTCGAATATTTTTGGATATTTTCATCATCTCTAAAACTGACTTTATTGGTTAATTCCTCTATTTACACTCCAATCAGCCATTTGGAAGGAGTTCCCATTGCGTAAACCTTGAATATTAAGACGGTAAAATTTATACGCAGTGGTGTTGTTAATCCAGAACACACGTTGTTGGAAGCGCGAGGTAAACTCTTCGCCGCTTTTTGAGTCAAGTGTGACCCAATCGGATCCATTATGTGAGCCTTGCAAGGTCCAGTCTTTTGGATCTCGGTCCGGAAAATCGTTTGCTGAAGTTAATGTGTAGGCGTTCGCTGCCGTTTCCTGATGAAGCTCTACTTGCATCCATTCGGCACTGAAATCGCCTAATAAGAATTTGGTTTCCGGATTGCCGTCGAAGACATATTTTGAAGCTTCTACGGCATTATCACCTCCAGAGTTTTCACGGGATACGGAGAAAAGTCCGCCTACCGTTACGAATAAGTTCGGTGGTGGTGGTATGTAGGTGAATCGGCTAACGAAATCATTGAAGCCAAATACATGGTTAGAAGACAGTACATGGATAATACCATTATTTGCCTCAATATTGATTGACGCGCTGTTGGCAGTAATCCAGTCTCTGGTAAATTGACTGTTCTTGGTGTCGCTGAATTCGATTACTTTCGGACCGCCCCCTTCAAAACCAGAGGATGTCGCAGAAGTTAACTTGGCATTCATGCGACGTTGGTACTTGAAGTCGTACAGCGGAAGACCGTCTTTCATCATCATCGAGTCGCTCGGATACCTGTCTTTAATGATGTATTGCGCCATCATCGTGTCCAAATGACTAAGCTCAACGTTCAATAGATATTCCAACGGCCTATCGGCTTCTCGGCGCGTGTTGTTCAAGTTTTCAATAGCCAGTTGGAAGCTCGGATTGGTCGGTGCGAATAGCGTTAATGGTTGATCACCCGAAAGGGGCGTGTTCATTTCAGTACGGTCTAAGACTTTTAATAGGGAGTCAAACACCCCTGGCTTGCTCTGTAAGTATTCCAGGACGTTGCCATCGAATTTCACCGTTTCAGCCGGCTGGTCGTAAAAACCTTTATCTTTGGAACAGCTGATGAATAGAAACAAAAGCAAGGATATCAATAGTATAATGTTGGTTTTCATGGCTTTTATGGCGTTAATTCCAATATTCATTTTGAGTCAACAAGTCGTTTTGCGATAATACATCGTTTGCAATAGGCCAATAGATTCCTCCTTCTCTGATCAATTGACTGAGTTCTGAATTGTCATTGATTATCTTGTAATGGCGAATCATATCGTACCAGCGGTGACCTTCGCCCATCAATTCTCGGTTACGTTCCTGAAAGATCGCATTGATTAGCTCGCCGTTTCGAGCCGCGGAATAATTGCTTAATCCGCGGCGTTCTCGGATGGTATTCAGCAATTCCGTAGCCCCTGCCTCTTCACCAACGGTAGCCAAGGCTTCAGCTCGTAATAGATACATGTCTTCCAGACGAGTAATAATCGTTGCACTCGAATAGAACCGAAAGGTGGGATCCGTTACCCCCCCCATAATACATTTGACTTTGCTGAAAACCGGATACTGTCCATTAAAATTTCGGAAATAGACTTCGGTCGTGGGACCTCCTAGAGTATCTACAGCAAACCGCTCATCAGTCGCTTCATCAAAAACCTCTAAGATCCGTTCCTTGGACATATACATTTCCGGGATACTTTTATTAACCACCGGGCTGGCTAAAGTGAGTTCTTCGATGTGCCCCGTAAAGGAACCCTCTACATGGTTGTAGATATGGCCGAATCCAAGCAGATGGTTGCTGTTCTTGTCGTAGAAAAAACCATTGGGGTCGGTCAGATTGGCCGTGGTTAACAAACTTAAGCTGCCTTTGTCAGCGTTGTCGATAACAAATTTGGCATAGGCGGCAGCGTCTGGATAATTACTTTGCCAGGCCGCTACGTGAGCGAGTATAGCATAGGCAGTGGTTTTGCGCGCTAACGCCCCTGACCATCGTGAGGAAAACTCATTGTAATAATTGCCCTGCTGTTGCTCATCGTTCGCGCTATAGAGGAAGGGAAGATCGATTGCTGCTGTTTGCAACTCCTGCTCGACCCACGCTAGTACTTTTTCTTGCTGTTCTCTAGGCTGGTTTTCAAAAGTTCCTTCCTTTGAGGAAACAATTAAAGGAACATCGCCCCAGATACGGACCATATAGAAATAGGCAAAGGCCCGAAGAAAGCGCGCTTGAGCGACATCGACCACCATATTGTTGTTTGTGTATCGTTCGTCGTTGTCTTTGACCTCTTGAATGCGTTCTAAAAAAATGTTAGCCGCATTAACAACAGCAAACCATCGTCTCCAGCTTTTTAGGTCACTCATGGTTCCAAAGGAGGCATTTAAGTCGTTACCAGCGATTGCTTTGAGATCCTGGCGAAGCGGCACCGCGTAATCGCCTGATCGGGCATCGCCGTACAACCAATGTGCATTATGGTCATTTAGTGCGGATTTCGTCAGTCCATAAACACCCATCAAGGCACCGCGGGAATCTTCCATAGATAACCACATGTTTTCTTCAGAAACCAATCGTGTTGAGTTAACGTCCAGCATTTTTTGACAGGAAACAAAAACTTGGCTCAATAGGACTAGTAGGATGATTGTTCTTTTCATGATGAGTTTATAGTTTAAGTTTAAAGCCTAATGCAAATGTTCTAGGGATTGGGAGAGCGTAACCGGTGTCGTAACCTAAATAGTTCACTAGCTCTGGATCTCGCCCGGAATATTTACTGACGGTGAAAAGGTTGTTCGCTGATAAATAGACGTAAAGGTCTCCGTATTTACCTAGTCTTTCACCGATCATGTCCCGAAAGTTATACCCCAATGTGGCAGTCCGAAGTTTTAAAAACGATCCATCTTCTAGAAACAAGGATTGATCGGTTTGGTATGGAGAGACCGATGACCAGGGATTGTAGAGGGGATACTGACTGTAATCACCCCGTTTTTCCCAATAGGTAATTTCTTTGATTGAATTGATGTTACTGGCATTTTCGTTCTCGATAAAATTAAATCGCTCCGCCATTTCTTGATTAACGATCTGGCGACCTAAATTGAAATAGAAATTCAAATTGAGATCAAAATTGCCATAACTCACCATATTGGTCCAGGAGCCGCTCAGTTTGGGTATTATGTTACCCTTGAGGATTCGATCATCTTTATTGATTTGATGATCCCCATTTTTATCGGCCCAAATTGGGTCACCAGCTTTCATGACGATACCGTTATAGGTTAATTTTTGCCCATCACGTTCGGGAACCTGTTGATCGGTTTGATAGATACCTTGTGTGTCATAGATCCAAAACGCATCAATGCGCTCACCGACCTTTAACAAGCGATTGTTGATCTCCACTTGATCCAGACCATTGGGCAAGGCGAGTAACTCATTGGTATTCACGCCCAGTATCAAGCCCGTGTTCCAAGTGAATTTATCGTTCTCAACAACATTTCCACTGGCCGATAGATCAACCCCCATATTGCGGACATCCATGCCGCTTTCGTATTGATAGCTATACCCATAGTCTCGTTTCCCGGGCAGGGTAATCAATTGATTCCGGGTGTCTCTGAGATAGGCATCTAAAGAAACCTGTATATTCCGATTTTGAAAACCGAGATCCATGCCCACATTGAGGTTATCGGAGTATGCCCAAGGAATATCATAGCCGACCCATCCTACATCATAGGGACGGACGAGTACAGCAAAGCCGTTGTAGCCCGGTACAGTGGTGTTGCCGGTATACCCCATTTGAGCGGTGTAGCTTGGACCTTGGGAGTAGTTGTCATAAATATTATAGATCCCCAGACGACCCGCACTCGCGCGGATATTAAAGGTGTTGATCTTTTCGCTATCCTGAAAAATACTTTTACCAGCGTTCCAGCCAAGCGATAGGATAGGGGAGAGGAACCATCTCGAGGTCGGCTGCGCATTGGATGAGCCATCATAGCGCATGGTGAGCGAGGCGGTATACGTCTCATCATAGGTATAAGACGCTTTCCCATGGAAGTTAACCATATTGTGTTTTGTTCGGTCCAAGAACTTATAAACCAATTGCCGCGGGAAGGCGGTCGGATTAAGGTAGTTGTCATTTCTAGGATCTGATTCCAATAGATTGATCTTAATGAAATCATTGACGCCCTTGAATGCATACGCGTAGTTGTATTTGTAAACATCCCAAATTAAACTATTGCCAATTTCAAAATAGAGGTAATTGGGACCATTATCGATATCGTAACTCAACCGATTATCGGCCATAAGCCGTTGGTTATAACCATAATAATTGGAAGCAAAATTGCTATTTTCCAATATCGTGCTAGGATAGAAAAGGTCCCGATAGCCTTCGTTGTAATCCACGGCAAACCGGGTGCTAAATTTCAAGCGGTCCAGGTTAATTTCAAAGCGGAAAAAGCCTTCTAATATATTGTTGAAGTTATCGTCAAATGACTTGTCGAATTCTTTTAAATAGCTATTGTATACCGCTTTATTGGGGGCAAGCGGAGCGCCCAGATCAGGCAGGTATCCCATCATTGCAAATCGATTGCGTAGATTTCGATTGCGGTCGCGGTTTATTCTGGAGGCGTTAAACAAGGTTTCAAAGGTTAGCCATTTGAATGGCCGTAAATTCAGAAAAAATCGCGCATTGTATTTATCGAATTGGGTCTCGTCCGCTACACCAGTGGTTCGCACGTTTCCCAACGAAAATTGAAAGGTTGCGCGAGGTTGACCGCCGGATATATTTGCGTTGATGCCATGATTTAATCCAGTCTGATAATAGCTGTCGCTCCAATTCGAGGGACCATAGTAATCCTGGTTTAATGAATCGCTAAGGTAAATGGGGTAAACATCATCATCATTGTAACGACCATTGGTGGTGTATAGATCATAAAACTGCTGGCGGAATGCGTTCTCATAAGCCCCGTTAATCGTGGTTACGGATGGTCGTTGTGATAGACCAATGTAGCTGTTTACTGAAATACGTTTATCACCGTCGCCGACGACGCGTTTAGAGGTCAACTCAATGACCCCATTGGCGGCAAGAGGACCATAAATTGCTGTAGATGAAAGATCTTTTAGGACGCGGATACTTTCAATATTATCAATATCAAAATTGGATAACAGGTTGTTCTGGGTCCCAATGCGTTCTACATCATAGTTTTGAATATCAAAAGCAAAGGGATGTTCTGTTATCAACGGTATTCCATCTAGGACGACCAGGGGCTGCGTGCTGTAGATGTCTCGATTGGATAGAATGGGTTTACTCGCTCCGCGAACAAACATCTGAATATTGCTGCCCGGCTCGCCGTTGGATTCTGAAACAAAAACACCTGGGAGTTCGCCTTTAATGTGTTGTTGTAGACTATTACCCGTGATCATGCCGCTGGATCGCATCGTGCGCAGATCATTGTATTTAGGTAAATCTATTTCATATAAAGGCCCCATTTCACGAACGCTATCGACTAGCATACTTGTGTCTTGTACGCTGGCTGTATCGGGTTGCGCATTTGTGGTATCTTGTTCCACTTGAAACACCAAGCTGCTCGGTCGACCATGCGTATAGCTCATTGAGATAAGTGAGAAAATCAGCAAGGACTGAAACTTCCATAGTACACTCGTCATATGTAGTGCGGTTTATTGGTTAGTAAATAGTATATCAAATACAGGTTAGCTAGGTCAATGTACACGACAAAGCCC